>JAFGDQ010000001.1 GCA_016932015.1 Spirochaetota bacterium
TAAAATTCTTTTATTTTACTTAATATATTATCATCAAACTCATTATTTACAAACAAAATCTTTATAATTTCTTTACATCTGAAGTTTTTCTTCTTTATTAAATAAATTGAAATTTCTTTTAAATATACGTTATTTCCAGAAAAAGATATGGCAGCCAGACACCTGAAAAAAAATATGCTCTACGATGCAATAGTTGAAAAAATTTTCACGCTGACAGGTTTACTATGTATAGTAATTCTGTTCCTTATTATCATTTTTCTGTTCAAGGAAGGCCTGCCTATATTTACAGAAATCAGTATCTTCGACTTTATTTTCGGCACCAGCTGGTACCCCACAAGCGAGGAACCCAGGTTCGGCATAGCCCCTCTGATTATAGCATCTGTAGCAGTAACTCTATTAGCTTCACTTATTGCAGTTCCGCTAAGCATAGCTATAGCAGTATACCTATCGGAACTGGCAAATACAAAAATCCGAGAAATACTCAAACCTCTTGTTGAAATAATCGCATCTATACCTTCAGTCATAATCGGCTTTTTCGGGATGGTTGTTCTCGCTCCCTTTTTACAGAGAAACTTTGATATAGATACAGGCCTTAACCTTTTTAACGCGGCTCTGATGCTGGCATTTATGGCTATACCCACAATAGCAAGTATCTGTGAAGACGCGATATCATCGGTCCCGGTTACTCTAAAAGAGGCATCCTATGCTCTTGGCGCCAATAAATGGCAGACAATTTCAAAGATTACCATACCGGCCGCTTTATCCGGTATATTGACAGCTATAATTCTCGGCATTTCACGGGTGATAGGCGAGACAATGGTAGTGCTTATGGTCGCAGGAGGGGCCGGCATTATACCTTTATCAATATTTGACCCTGTAAGGCCGCTGACATCAAATATTGCGGCAGAAATGGCGGAAGCCCCGGTTGGAGGAAGTCATTATCACGCGTTATTTGCAATAGGAATTATTTTATTTTTAATTACACTGGGATTCAACCTGATTGCTGACTATTTTTTCAATAAATACAAGTTTAAAACAAATTAGACTCTTATTATCAATATATAATTTTATAAAAAAATATTATGAGAATAAATGCAAAAATAACTGAAAATATAATGTTCGTTCTGCTTCGTGTTATGTCCTACGCAGTTATAATATTTCTGATATTCATGCTCGGATATATTTTTAAAATGGGAATTTCCGCAATTTCCTGGGAATTCCTGACCGAAGCACCGAAAAATGAGATGACACAGGGAGGCATAATGCCTGCACTCGTAGGCACATTGTATCTCATTCTCGGTTCGTCTATTATATCAATCCCAATAGGTGTTATTACTGCTGTTTATCTTTCCGAATATGCAAACAGTCCAGGGATAATAAAGATAATAAGACTCGGCATTAACAATCTTGCGGGAATTCCGTCAGTTGTTTACGGCCTTTTCGGCCTCAGTCTTTTTGTTATCTTTCTCGACTTCGGAACTTCCATACTTGCCGGATCGCTTACGCTTGGAGTTCTAAATCTTCCTGTAATTATCCGGTCAACAGAGGAAGCCCTGAAAGTAGTACCTGAAACATACAGGGAGGCATCACTTTCCCTGGGAGCAACCAGGTGGCAGACCATTTATAAAATTGTACTTCCAAGCGCACTTCCCGGAATTTTAACAGGAGTTATGCTTTCACTGGGCAGAGCTGCCGGAGAGACCGCTCCTATCATGTTTACTGCAGCCGCGTTCTTTACTCCTGATCTGCCTACTTCGGTTTTTAACGAAGTTATGGCGCTTCCGTATCATATTTATGTAATGGCAACAGCCGGAACACATATTCAGGAAACACGTCATCTTCAGTACGGTACTGCAATAGTGCTTATTACTCTTGTATTATTTCTGAATATGACAGGACTAATAGCCAGGTACAGATACCGCAAAAAGCTGAAAGGATAAAATAAAGACAGACCAGCATAGAATACTGGAGAACGTTTTAATGTTTCGATATTCCCGCATAATATTTTTCTTATATATTCCCGTGTTTTCAGTGATTTATCCCGGGCAAAGTTTAAGGAGTAAATGTAAACAGCGACAGTATACAGAGAAATGATGTTTTAATTTTATATAAATATTAAAAAAACAGGAAAAAAATCCGATTCTGTTATGCATTGATCTTAATTGAGAAGGTTGTTCCATCTCCTGAAGAATCCACATCAATATCCCATCCGAGAATTTCAACGGAATGCTTCACAATGGAAAGGCCAAGCCCTGTTCCGCCTGTAGCACGCGATCTGCTTTTGTCAACTCTGTAAAACCTTTCAAAAATTCTCGAAATCGATTCCGAAGGAATTCCAATTCCCGTATCGGAAATTTCAACTTTCACATGATTTTTATTCCTGACAGATTTAACGAATACCTTGCCGCCTGAATCAGTATAATTAATTGCATTATCTATTATATTAAAAAATATCTCTTCAGATAAAAACCTGTTAATCACTATCTTCAGGTCAAGGTCATCAATATCCGCTTCCAGGCTAATATGCTTGTCACTTGCCTTAAGGGAAAGAATTTCCATGCAGTTGCTTACCACATCCCTGAGATTTGTTTCCTCTTCAGGAAAAGACCTCATGGTTTCCAGCATATTCAGCTTCAGCATATCATTGATTAGCGCATTCTGGCGGTTTACATTGGATAATGCTTTTTTAATAAAATCCCTGATCATTTCCTTATCTTCCAGATGATCGAGAATAGTTTCAAGATATCCTTTCTGAATAGCTATAGGAGTTTTCAATTCGTGAGAGATGTTGCCGACAAGGTCTGTTTTCAGCTGATCGATAAGCCTCTTCTCTGTTATATCCCGTATTACTGCGAGTATTCCCTGAATAGCTTTCTGCTCCTGAATAGGAATAAGATATACCTCACAGTACTTTCCTGTAATCATTTCCTCCTGGAAATTCGCACTCTGACCGTTTTTTATTGCCTTCTCTATTCTGGAATTTAAAGAACTTCCCCTGATTACTTCATAGTATATTTTATTTTTTGTTTCTGTCTTAATATCGAGAATGCGGTTAAACGCCCTGTTGGCAATCTGAACTCTTTTATCATGATCAATTACGGCAATTCCGTCACTGATATTATCAATGGTTACAGCAAGTTTATTCTGCTCATTAATCAGAGAATTCATCTTATCAACTATGCTGCCTGCCATCCTGTTCAGCGCTTTCTGTAAGACCCCGATTTCATCATCACTGTAATTCAAAATTCTTTTTGAATAATTTCCTTTTGAAAACTCCTCTGCAAAATTACGCGTTTCTGTAATCGGATTTGTGATTTTATTGGAGAATAGAACTACAATAATCACTGCAATTACGGTTAATATAGTTCCGGCAAGAAATATAATAATCCTCAGTTTTGACAGGGTTTCTTTTATTTCATGAAGAGGCTTTGCAAGACGAATGATGAATTTTTCAGTCTTTGCGGCAATATATAGCATATCAATTTTCAATGTATTACTGTACCGAATACTCTCACCAGATTCACCGTCTATCGCATAGTCAATTTCCGGCCTGTATCTGTGGTTGTCCATTTCATCAGTTTTACCTATTTCCGAATCCGCAATTACATTGCCCTTAAAGTCAATAAGAGTGATCCTTAAATCTATTATTCCGGAAAGACGCTTTACCGCCTTGTCAAGACTATTGCCCGGAACGAAAGTATTAATCGCATTGCTCTGCTCAAGACAAAGCGCAACATAGCGTATTTTTTCATTCATCTCACGTTTAATTATATTTAAATGAGTTTCTTTATACAGATTATTAAATAAAATAAGAAGGGTGGTTATCAGAAGAATGATTAATGCTATTGTAGCAAAAACTATTTTATTGCGTATTCTTGTCATTGAAATAACGGGTTCATAATAAGAAATGTTTGTATAAAGAGTAGTAAAAAATTTATTCTTTTATACCGTATCCGACACCGGAAAAAGTGGATACCATTGATTTATATTTCCCCAGCTTTTTTCTCAAATTCATGATATGCACATCAATGGTCCTGTCAATAACGTATATATCTTCGCCCTTGATGCTGTCTATAATATTATCTCTGGTAAATATCTTCCCTGGATATTTCATAAACAAGTGGAGAAGTTCAAATTCCGTTTTCGTCAGTTTAACATCATCTCCGTCAACCTTCAGCGAAAATTTCTCTGGATCAAGGTCAACGCCCAAGTACTTATAGATTTTTCTTTCATGATCCTCAACTGCATCGGGAGCGCCTGATCTGCGAAGAACTGCTTTTGTTCTGGAAATAAGCTCCCTTACACTGAAAGGTTTTGTTACATAATCATCCCCTCCCAGTTCCAGGCCCAGAACCTTGTCAAACTCTTCAGATTTTGCCGAAAGGAAGATAATTGGAATATTTTTCCACCTGTCATCACTGCGGAGTTTCCTGCAGAATTCATATCCGTCCATTCCGTCCATCATTATATCCAGAATTATCAGATCAGGTTCAGCCTTTTCTATTTCCGGGAGAGCTTTTTCTGCTGACGAAAAAGTCCTAACCTCATAACCTTCACTTTTCAGGTTTATCCGGATTATCTCCTGAATATCCGCTTCATCATCAATTGCATAAATCAGTTTTTTCATTAGTACACCATAATAATTATTCTTCAGTATGGCGAATATCAGTACCGCTTATATAATAAATCGCTCTTTCTGCAATATTAGTAGCATGGTCTCCAATTCTTTCAATCGCCTTAACAACCATAATCAATCCAAGAGCTTCGGAAATAGTCCTGGGATTTTCCGCCATGTATGAGAACAATTCCCTGTATATTTGAAGATTAAGATCATCTATTTCATTATCTTTTTCAATTACAGATTCAGCCTTCTCTGTATTTTTCTCTGTTATAGAGTCAAGTGCGTTTCTTATCATATCAATGGTAATATCAGCCATTCTCGGAATATCGATTAGCGGTTTTAAAACAGGTTTCCCGTCCAGTCTTAACGTCTCTTTTGCTATGTTGGAGGCTAAGTCACCGATTCTTTCAAGATCAGTATTTATTTTAATCAATGCAAGAACAAGACGTAAATGAATTGCCGCAGGCTGTTTCGTAACAAGAACTTTCACACATTCATTATCTGTAAGAACCTCAAGCCTGTCCAGTTCAGCATCTTTATCAACAACCTGCCTGGCGAGCTTTGTATCCGCCTTTTTCAATGACTCAATTGATCCGGATATTGCCTCAATAGCAAGGTCAGCCATTTTAAATATAATGGATTTTAAATTATCAAGATCAATTTCAAGATGTGTAGTCATTATTTTTTCCCAAATATTATCTGAATTTCCGAATATTATTTATAAAATGATTCCAAATCTATTAATTAAAAAATAACCGGTTAAATGTCTAACCGAATTTACCGGTAATGTAATTTTCTGTCATTTCCAGTTCAGGTTTTGTAAAAATAGTTTCAGTGTCACTCATTTCTATAAGATCGCCCATGTACAGAAACGCCGTGTAATCGCTTACCCTTGCAGCCTGCTGCATATTATGAGTAACTATTATTATAGTATACTTTTCCTTAAGATCCTGTATAAGTTCTTCAATTTTTTGTGTTGAAATAGGATCAAGAGCTGACGCAGGCTCGTCCATTAAAATAATATCAGGCTGAACCGCAATAGTCCTTGCTATGCATAATCTTTGCTGCTGTCCGCCAGAAAGTCCGAGAGCGGAATCATGAAGCCTGTCCTTCACCTCATCCCATAAAGCCGTGCTTTTTAAAGACTTCTCAACAATTGATTCAATATCATACCTGTTGGTAATATTGTTTATTTTCAGTCCGTATGCAATATTATCAAAAATTGATTTCGGGAACGGATTGGACTTCTGAAAAACCATTCCTACACGTCTTCTCAGATTAGTAACATCAAATTTAGGATGATATATCGATTCTCCTTCAAGAAGTATGTCGCCTTCTACACGTGTATTCGGAATAATGTCATTCATACGGTTTATACACCTCAGAAGTGTGGATTTACCGCATCCGGACGGTCCTATCAATGCAAGTACAGAATTACTTTTGACAGTAAACGATATATTCTTTACAGCAGATTTTTCAGCATAATAAAAAGTCAGATTCTTTATTTCAACTTTATCCTGCATAATCTTTATTATTTAGCAACCCCGGATATATTATTATATTTTCAATAGCAATGTCAGGAAAAATAATTAAGAATATATAATGTAAATGTAAAGATTTTGTTAATATTTTTTCAATAACTGCCGTATGAGGTTAAAATCATTCTTGACTATGAAGATTTTGTTATAATCTTTAAATTCAGGGCAGTTTTTAACTAAAAAAACATTTAACATCATTTTATTCTATAACTCTGTTATATTTGAACTGAACTTACTGCAAACAAATCAAGAACAACTGATATTGAATAATTTCACTTACGCAAATCCCGCATTGTTCTTTTAGCCGCACCCGTATTTATCCATTGTTTTGAAACAGCAATCCTCACTTCCAGTCTTCGGGCCTCCAGACAGTTTCTTAAAACAGGTATTTCCGTGACAGCCTTCTCAACAAATTCATTAATATCAGTTTTTGTATGCGGCGCATAGATATCAAGTTCAAAAATATCTTTTCCGTGCCAGTTTCTGAACTCGACACGAAAATCCAGAATCTCTTTCAGTCTAAAAAGAACTTCATCAAGCTCACGCAATTCAATCCGGCCGACTCCGGTCATTATACCGCCCATGATCCTCCCCCTGATCTTTGCCATCGATTTCAGGATTGTACCGCATGTACACGGTTCAGGCAGAAAGCAGCTAATATCTCCTGTTCTGTACCGGATAAGGGGTGTACCCTGTGCAGTAAGGCTGGTAAAAACAACCTCACCGTATTCACCATCCTTAACCGGACTCCGCGTTTCGGGATCAATAATCTCATATAATAAGTCCGCTTCACGCATGTGATAACCCTGATGAGCTTTACATTGTACTCCTCCGCCAAGCCCGGTTTCAGTCATACCATAATGACAATATGTTTCACAATTCCATAATTCTTTTACGCGATTCATAAGAGAATCAGGTACATAATCTGAAACCAGAAGCACGCTTCTGATTCCGTCCTTTGTGTAATCAAGAGACTGCGGATGCGCAGCAAGATTCAGAATCTGCACCGGAAACCCGACAATGCAGTCAATATTATTCTGACTGATTACTTCAAGAGTTTTCAAAGGATCTTCAAAAAACCCGTGATGTATTCCTTTAGCGCCAAGTCTGACAAGCCCTTTTTGTAAAAGGTCGCCCACGCTTCCGGGCAGTTCTCCGGGCAGCATTATCAATACATGGCTTCCTGGCTCCGTAACGCAGGACATTCCATGATGAAAAAAATCTATAGTAGCCTCCTGATCATCCTTAGTATAGAATATTTTCTTTGGATTTCCCGTTGTACCCGAAGTTGAGACAGTCATTACTCTTGATATCTCACTCTGAGATACACAGCTGAAAGCATAAGGGTCATTTGCAATATCTTTAAAATCGGTAAGAGGAAGTTTTGCCAGATCTGAAACATGACTGAAATCATCTGCGGAAAAATCAGTGAGCTTCTTCTTATAAAACCTGCTCTGTTTTTTAACCCTTCCAAGTATCATTTTAAAACAGGCTAACTGATGCTTTTCCAGTATCTCTCTTGTAAAAGGATCTTCCGGGGCCAATCCGAAACGCAGCTTTATCCATGCTTCAAGAGGAGTTTTTTCAGGATTCATTTTTTCATAACCGGCTTTTCAGGGATATCCTAATCAAGTTCAGGCTCCGGCATGAGGCCGTGTTTCTCGAGAAGTTCAAAAGAGTATTGGCAGGTTTCTGCCGTCAGACAGGAACATATCGATATTTCATATCCGTCAGCATTTATAATATCACTGCAGGTGGCTGTCTGATATTTATTTTCAAACCACTCAGCCAGCTCGGTAATCAATAAAGGAGACTGATCTCCGGCAAAAAGCGAAAGCATGCATGCTGCCGCGGAAAACGCGCCGCATTGTTTCTGCGTATGAGTTCCGAGGCACAAACCCTTCATCGCAGTAATCAAATCCGGATTTTCCTTATTCAGAAATTCCAGGCCGATTTTCATAATGATCTGTGCACAGCACAATCTTTCCAATGATAATTCCCGGACTTTTTCATAAATATCCATAAATCACCTCTGCTATATTTTTAATTTTTCCTTTCAGCGATCAGCAAATAATATCCAAGACTGATATCCTCCGGTTTCTGATACATACAATCGCAGCCTTCAGCTGCTGCTGAATCCAGAAAATCTTTCATTGATCCGTATTTAAAAATAATCTCACCTGCAAGCTGGCCAAGATACCATGTATGATCTTCAAATAAAATTATTTTAAAGCCTGCTTCGGCTATAAGACTTTTAATCTCCTCTTCGGTCAGAATGCCGGAATCTGCATGCTTTTTGCCAATTAACTCCTTTTTATTTTGATTCTTTATATACAGATCACATAGGACAAAAGATCCTTTTCTTAAAAGTACTCTGTAAAATTCCTTCAGTGAAGCGCTTATGCTTTCCGAATGAGACAGGCAGCACTCTGAAAACACAATATCAAAAGATTCGTCTTCAAATGGAACATTCTCGGATAAACCTGATACGGTCTTTATACTTTTCCCTTTCTTCAGGGCAGCTTCCACCATCAAAGGTGAAGGATCTATTCCTGTAACATCTGCCCGATACTCTCTGTTAAGAAACTCCATAGTTGAACCCATCCCGCATCCGGAATCAAGAATTCTTGTTCCCGGAAAAACTGCAAGCAGTTCGGCAGCCCTTTTTGTAAGCTGCAATCCCCCGGGCCTCAGAGTTTCCCCAGTAACAGATTTCATTGCAGCAGTTTCATATAAACGGCAGGAAAACGGATTACTCAAATTGATTTATTCTCCATTTTAAAGACTTAAAATAAACATTCCGCATTCACAGAATTTGTATAATTTACTGCTTCTGACCTTTCCCCGGATGAAATCGCCAATATTCTTCTTAAGATGATAGATTAGATAAAAAATGACTTCTGTAGGGGCAATTCATGAATTGCCCCTACGAATATATCAGATAAAATATCTTCAACACCTCGTAAGATACCTTGAACAAAACGGAATTGTTTTACCGTCTTTATAAACATGAAGGCTGCATCTTCTCAGGCGTTCAATATCAAGAGTATAGGCATCCTGAAAAGCCATTGCCGTAATTGTAAAGCCGTGAGTTTTTACACGCTCAAGGAAAGTGTCCATGTCGCTGAAATCATTGCCGGGATTGTCCTTCTTTATTGTCAGGGAAGGAATGCGTTTCCATCTTCTTGATACAAAATTACGGTTTTTAATGTGTTCGGCAGAATTGTCAGAAAAACAGCATGAATTATCAGCACTGCTGCTTTTACGCGTAAGTTTTATCAGGCCTTCAGGCAGCACAACAAAATCTCCGTGAAAACCGCATCCCGGATGATCACATCGAGAAGGCAGAAAATCAGAGATCTTCAATCTGGCATCAGTCTGCTCTTCAATCGCGTACAGAACTTCAGGCAGTGTTATTCTGTCTTCATCTGCAGGCGGGTCAGGATATCGTCCGAAATAACTGACCGGCTGAAAATGAATGCCTCTGACCGCAGGAGAATTGTCCAGCCCGAATTTCACTATTTCACCAATATTATGATCATTAACACCCGGTACCACTGTAGGAACAAGTGTCACACCAAGAAGTTCCTGAGAGCATGCTTCAATTGCTGATTTCTTTTCTGCAAAAAGCGGCTTTCCCCGCAGCTTTTCATAAATCGCGTCTTCTGTACCGTCAAACTGCATAAACACAAAAGAAAGTCCTGCGTCAGCAAGTTCTTTTGTATATGATCTGTCCCGGCCCAGCCTGATACCGTTTGAATTAAGCTGTATATTTTCGCAGCCTGCGTCTCTGGCTGCTGCGACAACATCAGGCAGGTCATCCCTGACAGTAGGTTCACCTCCTGACAAGTGAACAAATGTATTCCCCTTTTCAACAAGATGCTTAAAATATGTTTTAAGCTCTTCAACGGAAGGATCATCACACTCAAAACCGCTTTCAGCAAAACAGAAAGGACAGCTTAGATTGCACCGTCCGGTTATTTCTAACAGTACGCAGCATGTGCTTTGAAGATGTCCTGAGCATAATCCGCATGCATGAGGACAATCCGGCATCTCTTTTTCATTCTCAGGTGGCCGGTAACTACCCCATTCCTCCATCGGAATATGACCGCCTCTCCACACAACAGCGGAAAAACTTCCGTGTTCGCTGCATGTTTTCTCAAGGAAATAATTATTCTGTTTTTTAACGATTACTGCCGGAATTTTCTTAAGGCATTCAGGACAAACGCTGTAAGTATTTCGAACTATGTTACTCATTCTTTTTATGTATTATAAAAAATTTACTATTCTGATACGGCCCCTATTGTCAACTTCAGTTACTTATCCTCCAGCTGCTCCTCAACTTTAGCAATTCTGCCTTCAGCAAGTTCTTTTGGAATCAATACCTTCCCGCACTGCGGGCATGTGTATACATCGTGTGAAAAAGAATGTCCCTGATATGAAAAAACCGTTTTTTTAAGTACCAGCTCTTTCATGCATTTCCCGCATTTCCATTTTTTTTCATCAGTACTCAATTTTATCACCTGTCCTTATGAAAGCGCATACGATGATAATATACGCTGAAAATTTCATAAACTTCAGGGGAGACAGTTTTATACTGTACCCAGTAAGTAACTACAGGTTTCACAAGGCTGCAAAGATTCATTCTCCCGCTTTCATCAATAAACTTGTCGCCGAAGCTTTCTGCAAGAAATATTGCCTCCTTCAGATCAGCTTCAGATATAAGCTTCTTTTCCATACTTTCCTGAATTTCCTCACTAATAATCAATTTTAATTCTTCCCATTCATAGGTCTCCGGATTAAAGTCTGTATTATGGTATTCTTTCATCAGTATTTTTTTAACCTCAAGGCTGTTGTTTCTCTTCTTCTGAAGGCTCGGAACCTTTTGCTCCAAGTTAAGACCGAAAGCTATATCCAGTATATGAACGCATTGTTTATTCTTTGAAACAAAAACTTCCCTGCAGTTGGTACAGTATACTATATAGGGTTTTTCACTCGCTCCAATCCTGTTCTGTATTATCTCATTATACAATGAAGGATTCGCAACCTGCATATGTCCTCCGAATCCGCAGCACCGGTTTTTTTCCTTAAGTTCTTCAATTTCAATGCCTGACCTTACGGCAATTTTTCTGACACCGGACTGCATGCCATCATCATACCTGGCCGCACATGGATCAAACACCGCAGCCTCAGGATATATTTTCAAAGAAACAATTCCTTCTTCGTCCGATAGAAGTTCATAAAGCGAAACAAATTTTACTTCAGGAAGGAACATCCTGAAAACATGTTCACAACTGGCACAGGCAAAAATCAGAACCGGTCCCCCCATACTTTTCCAGGAATCTCTTACTTTTTCCAGATTTTCATTCAGCCTGTCATCATCGCCGGCCCAGTAGGCTGGAACACCACAGCAATCCAGAATTATTCCGGCATCATATTTATTATGTAAATATTCATACGCCTTAAGAACATGATCAGGATTTGATGCGCCAAGGCGGCAGCCCGGAAAAAATGCATAAGCAGCCTTTTCCTTTCCCTTTGGAGCAGAAGCAAAAAAGCCTTCTGTTGTTGCAAAATCCATTTCCCTTAACCAGAAATCATGCAGCGCGGCGGGATATTTCCCTGAATTTAATCGACTAACGCGGGAGAACTGAAGCAGTGCACCAATATCAACATCTTCAGGACATATTGATTTACAGTACCCGCAAATATTGCATGAATATGTCTCTCTTGTAAGAGTCCGGCTTGCCAGTGTTGAGCTTCCGGCATCTGTAAACACATCGCTTGCGATCCTTTTGGGTTTTTTATTAAAAAGTTTCAGCATTTCACAGGCATCAATGCATTTTTCGCAGTCACATTGAAGACACCGTCCGGCCTCCTGCTTTGCCTCCTCTTCGGTATAACCGTCATCAAGCGACGCTTTTATAATCGGAGAAGAAACAGCATCCGAATGGTCAAGATATCTTCCGCAGTTTATCCGGTCAAAACTGTGTGCAGTAAATGCTTTACCAGTCTGTAAAAATACTTCCATTGTCCTGGATAATTCAATCCCGTGCGAGATAGCTTCCATTAAAGAAACACCGCACAACATTCCGCCCATGAATACTTTCGGACTGGATGTTGTAAGAAGTTCGGAATCCCAGCTGTCAATAAGCCCGAATGATTCCCCCCCTGCTCCGGTAGCAATATATACGGCATCAAAATCATTTAATTCATCCAGTGATTTGATTTCCGTATTATACTTGAATTCTACATTATCAATGACAGAAAACTGAAGAGCAATATCGTCGTCAAAATCCTTAAAGGAAGCGTGACGTCCGGAACTGTCAGTTTCGGTAGAAAAATTACCGCCTTCGGTACCAAGACGACCGGTTTCAGCATGAAGGCGACCGCCCCAACCATTCTCTTTTTCAAAAACAGTTACAGAATATTTTTTATGCGAAAGATTCAATGCGCAGGATAATCCTGACACCCCTGCTCCAATCACCGCAACGGATTTGGTTTTCGGGGGAATGAAGTACGATTCGGGTTTCCGGTTATTTGCGTATTTAATAACAGCAGATTCAATTTCAGGCAAATCAATTGCCTCATCCCCAATTATTGTACGCTGGCAGCGACCCCTGCACGGAGCATCACAAAGAGCAGCAACAATAACCGGGAACATTACAGCATTTCTGAGTTCCTTATACGCAGCATTCCATCTGCCTTTCGCAGTTTTGCTCAGAAAAGAACGCATATCAAGATGAAAAGGGCACGCACAGGAACACGAAGCCGGCTCCCCGTTAATGCACCGTTCAGTAAATCTGGTTGCATCTTCCATTTTCATGATAGCTATCTTTCCATGTATTTATAAAATATTCTTAAAAAATACTTTGTTGTATAAAATATAATCACTTGTCTCTCGCAAAGACACCAGGGCGCAAAGAAAAAATTCTTAAGTTGTTATTTATATCAGCTGCCATTTAGTATTCCTTTGCCCTGTCGAGGCTTTGAGGATTGGCGTCTTTGCGAGAATTAAAAACATCTCAAATTTTAATCAAAAGAATTTTTTGTAAATTCAAATTATTTGTATATAACACAAAGCGCGCTGAAAAGCGCGCCCTGTATTAATAAACATTAAATTCCAATAGCACTAAAAGGTAATTTCTACTCCGGAGGTCCCATATGGATCGGATTGGCTTTAATAAACTCAAGCTCTTCCTCGAATTCTGAACCCAGGAAGTATTTTGGCGGAGTTAGGTCCTTGCCTGCCTTCCTGGCTTCAAGAGCAGCTTTAACCTTATCAGGTGTAGCTGGAAGATCAAAAACTCTGACACCGCACGCATTATTCATTGCGTTGATCACAGCCATGTGTCCGGAAGATTGATAACACTCTGAACAGCCACAGGATCCGTGAGGTCCGTTAGGACGCGGATTTTCAACAAATATCAGATTGATATCATCAGGAATAACATCAATCGTCGGAATTCCGCAGCCAACCATATTGCCGTGCCTATCTTCAGCATTGTAGTCTTCACTGAGAGCAAAACCAATGCTGTGTGACAGCCCGCCGTATGCCTGGCCTTCAACTGACAGTCTGTTTCCAAGAACTCCGACATCTGAAACGCATGTGTATCTTAATACCTTTGTTTTACCTGTCTCTGTATCAACTTCAACAAGCGCGACATTTACACAATACATATAAGTCGGGTTCTTCTCGCCTTTTCCTTCATTAGGATCAACTCCTGGAGGCAGACCAAGATCAAACTGATCATAATGGCCTATGTATTTAGTCGGAATTCCTTCCTTCTGCATTTCTTCATAAGTTCTGTAAGAACCGTCCGGTTTACGCATAGCATCCATGAGTTTATTGCCCGCATCAATCGTCGCATTTCCGGCCATATAATGGCAGCGGCTGGCAGCGGCGAGTCCTGTATCAGGACAGGTTTTGCTGTCATTCATAATAAGCTTAACCTGACCCGCTTTTATGCCCATAGGCTCCAGAGCTTTAACTGCATGAACGAGAGCTCCGATATCACCGCCCTGTCCGACATCTTCCCATGTATTATAATGGGTAAATGTCCCGTCAGGATTTAGCTCAAGCGCAACTTCAGCCTGGTCAAAACAGCCTACCGTGATCAGGAAGCCTCCCATACTCATACCGACTCCTACATTCCTGCCAGCTTTTTTTGCCGCTTCAGCTTCTTTTTTATACTCTTCATAGGCAGGTTTTGCCTTTTCAAGGAGTTCGGGATAAACATAATCATGATAAGGCATGCTGTTAATAGTCAGGTCACCTTTCCGGGCTGCATTCTTGTAGCGAAATTCCCACGGATCCATGCCAACTTTTTCAGCTGCCATATCAATCAGAGCTTCAGTGGTAGTGTAAACCTGCGGTGCTCCGAATCCGCGGTAAGGAGCGCAGAACGCGTTGTTGGTGGAAGCGCCGCGGGCAAGAGCTTTAAAATTGGGAATATTGTATCCATGGAAACCTACAGTAATAAGGTTGTTAAAAATTTTGCTTCCCAGGTTTCCATAGGCTCCGTGGTCAAGACCTATATCATATTCAGCGCCGAGTATTTTTCCGTCTTTATCAACTGCAATCCGGCCGTTTGTAAAAGTAGCCGATCTTTTACCTGTCATGTGATTGAATTGTTCATAAGTTAATGTAAGTGTACAGGGTATGCCCAGATTCTGCACAGCAGTAACTACTAACGCAAAAGTATTCGCGTAAACGGAATATCCGAAAGATCCTCCTACAGGATTCATGATAACCCTGAGTTCATCCATCTTAAGGCCGCATGCCATTGTTATTGCTTCCATGCCTTCTGTAATAGCCTGGGCTTTACACTGAAGTGTAATCAGGCCGTCAGTTCCCATATAACCCTGAACTACATCAGGTTCAATAGGAAGATGAGGCTCATGCTGAGAATGGAAACTTCCTTCTGCGGTAAATTCAGCTTCTTCAAAAATTTCCGCTGTATCCCGGCCTTTATAAACCGGCTGCTCCATATAAAAGTTAGGCAAAGTATCATGAATCTGAACAGCATTCGGTATAACAGTTTCAGGAAATGACATGTACGCCGGCAGAATTTCAAGATTCTGTTTCACTTTTGCGGCTGCTGCACGGGCATGTTCCTGAGTGTCAGCTGCTACAAGAGCCACACAGTCACCGCGTTTTTTAATCTTTTTGCCCGCAATTACAGGAAAATCAGTGACACCCTGTCCTTTAAGACGCGGTACAACCGGAGGTCCTTCAAGATTATTAGAACCTTTAACATCTTTAGCTGTCATAATCTTGTATACACCGGGCATTGTTTCAGCTTCTTTGGTATCAATGCTGATTATATTCGCATGAGGCACCTCGGATATTACAACTGCGAGATGTGCAGTGCCTTCAGGCATTTTAAGCTTCAGGTCATCACCGTAATCTGTAAGACCTGTAACTTTAGCAAGAGCGGAAGGCCTTGGATGTTTTGACCCGTAAATATCCTTCTCTCCTTCAAAGTCATATGTTATGTCATCCATTGTGGCTTCACCGCGCATAACCCTTGCAGCTTCCATAACTGCATCAACTATGGGCTTGTATCCTGTACAGCGGCAGACATTTTTGTGTTTACCGAACCATTCGCGGACTTCTTCACGTGTCGGGCTCAGGTTCTGCTGAAGTAAAGCATAAGCAGAAATTATAAAACCGGGAGAACAGAACCCGCACTGAACACCGCCGTATGTAATCCATGCCTGCTGAATCGGATGAATATTCTGCGGTGTACCAATACCTTCAATGGTTGTTATAGTGCTGTATTCCGGAACATTCTTCATTTTTTTTGTACATGAGCGAACGACTTTCCCGTCCATAACAATGGAACAGGCACCGCAAACACCGGTCCCGCATCCGATTTTTGTACCAGTCAGCCCCATCCTGCGGAGAACCTCTGCAAGGTTATCCTTTTCAGGATTACAAACAACAGCTCTTTCTACGCCGTTTATTATCAATACCAGTCTTGTTAAATTCATGCTGTTATCCTTTTTTTAAATTTTATCATCACCATTCTGTGATGGCCTGTCACTTAGAGTATGGACAGGAAAAAGGGCAATGCCTAGAGTATTTGTAAAAAATATTTCATTTATACAACAATACTTTCAACTCTCATTACTCATTTAAATCACATATATTTTTTTATTTTTTGTCAAGCTATTCTAACTTTTTTACTGAATTAGTTAATTTTTATGATAATTTGTTAAAATATTTCTTTAAAAAAATATATTGCAAATGGTATAAATTCATTTTAAGTCAGAAACTTAAAAATGGTAACTATGCTTTTTTATCTGAATAATACTATCGTAGTAAATCATTTATGATTATTATACGTTCCTTTTCATTTTATTCTTAACTGATTACCGGAGGAAAATCCATCCTATAATGGAATTTGTACCGGTAAAATTTAAATATTATAAAAATAGTAAATGAATAATAAAAACTGCTGTGAAAATATTAACTATATTTCCGGATGTATGGTCTGCGGCCGTGAATTATATTACACTCCTGACAAGACTTTAAGAGCCAATTGTTTTTACTGCGGGAAGGAAGATATTACCAATGTATTTTGCCTGGAAGGGCATTATGTTTGCGATGAATGCCACAGAAAAGATATTTCTGAATTAGTTGAGCTTGAATGTAATAACAGCGATCTTACGGATCCGCTTGAACTTGCTTTAAGGATTTTCGACCTTCCGAAACTGCACATGCACGGTCCAGAATACCACTGTATTGTTCCGGCAGTACTGGTTACTGCATACTTTAACAGTATAAGTAAAAAAAACAGTCCCGCAATCAGAGAAGCTATCAATCGCGGAAAAGCGATATTCGGCGGTATATGCGGAACACATGGAGCGTGCGGTGCCTGTATCGGTATCGGAATCGCTTATTCAATTATTCATCAGGTAACACCATATTCTAAAAAAGAAAGAGGAAATGCAAACAGAATGACCGCTCTTGCCCTTACAGATATCAGCCGCCATAAAGGCCCCCGCTGCTGTAAAAGAGACTCCATAACAGCTATTGAGACTGCAGTGAAACATTTCGGATGCTTTTCAAATTCAGGAAAGACCGGCTATATATGTATACAATACGCGGATAATGATATGTGCATCAGGAACAAATGTCCCTATTATCCGGAAAGAAACTAAAAACAGGGTATAACTTCATCCATTTCAGTCAGTTATTTCATGTCTCCGGTTAAATTCTGTTATATGCAATTCAGACTTATTAAAATTTTAAAAGCTACAGGCAGAATCCGTTACTTTCTGATAACTGAAAAACAGCATCAGAAAAATTACTATTAAGTGTAGTGTACGGGTAATAAAAAACGGCCGGCACCTATGTACCGGCCGTGCGTTTATCAAGTTTATCAGGTTTATCAAAAAAATGAATTAAATTTCGGCTATAGATTATTTAAGATCTTTATAGTCAAGGACACTAATTTTTTCGTCACCTTTAGGAAATTCCGGTTTTCCGAATTTGTCCCAGTACTTCTGGTATGTGTCCACCATATTGTTGCATAAAACAGTAGCTAAATACTGGTCTTTTATTGCAACTTTTTTGAAAAATTCAACTTTTCCGTTTTTGATGATACCGATACCATGACCAACCATACTGTCTATTGTTCTGTTATTCCCAAGATCCGGTCTTGCAAAAAGCTGTACCCAGCCCAAAAGGGTTTTTTCAGCCCTAGGTTTGTTTTCAAGATATTTTTTCAATACTTCATGGTCAGTACTCTGAGTAGCTTCAACAGCACCTTTAAAGATAAACCACGGAGCTGTCCAGAATGCACCGTCTTCCCCAATTTTTCCATCATATTCTGTTTTATATGCATCAAAATACCTGGCGACTTCCTTATCTCCCGAAGTCATTCCTTCTGCGAGAGTATAAGGAACAAGAGATCCCTCAATAAATTCCTTACCTACTGTTTTATTAAGATTAGCAAGCAAATTGGCGTTAATCATACCTGGATACAATTGGCCTTTCCATCCTACTTCTTTAAGAGCTTTAAGGAAATTGACAACCTGATCGTCCAGTGCAGCACCCATATCGATACAGTCTGCATTAAGCTGTTTAGCTTTAATAGCGACTCCTGAAAAATCAGTAACATCTGCAGGGAAGAAAACAGGAGGAAGTGCTTCCAAACCTACAACCGGAAGCACTTTGCTGAACTGTTCAGTATTGGCTTTTCCGCCTTCACTGTCAGGATTAACAAGAAGAACATTTTTAGCCCCGTTTTTCTTCCATTCATTATACATTACATAGTTTGAGCCGCGTAAAAAGAACAGTCCCTGACCGCGGAAAAAATAATTAAACTTTGGCGTTGCACTTTCATCACCAAAACCCTGGCCAATTATAAGGACTTTATTCTGTTCCGCTACCTGTGCGGAAGTAGTCGGCCATGCGCCCATAGACTCAAGAATAATTTTTACTTCTTCCTGAAAAATAAGTTTTTCAAGCGCCGAGCGGTGTTTTGATGGATCTCCGCCATGATCTTCTGTCAAAAGATCAAGTTTATATACTTTATCTCCTATTTTCCATCCGCCTTCATCATTTACCATTTTTGCGTAAAGCCTGAACCAATTCTCAATCTCAATACCTGTAGGGAATCCCAGCATACTTGTTACACCAATTTTTAAAACATCTCCTTCAGCTGCCTGTTTTTTTGAACAGCCTATTGAGATTACAGCAACTAATGACAAAGTCATAAAAATCGCCGATAACTTGATTAATTTTTTAATCATAGAGAACACCTCATCAAATTTAAACTTTTAAATTATTTAAGTTAACGGTTTCTTATTTATTAATGAACAAATAAGGTCATCTGAAAAGAGATGAGACTTTAAAAGTTCAGTAATTTAAAACCAATCTTAAATACAATTAGGTAAAAACTTCCCATGCCATGTTAATTAGTCAAATTATTTTTGCATTTTTTATATATATAACTATATAAATATATAACTTTGGGGAAAAGTTGAATCATCCATATCCCTCTAATAACAAGCATCTGAATTTAAACAGCTGTATCACATTAATTATTCATTTTTCCCTTAATTATTTAATATAGTATTGCATTATTAGCTGCATTAGATGAAAAATTGACAGATTATTTAAAAAATATTTATAAAAAATTAACAACCGGCATTCATATATCTATCAAAATGAAATTAATTTTCAAAGTCATACTATTCTAAAGGAGGAAATATGTTAAAAAAATCAGAAAATATTTTAAAAATTTTCATTATTATTGCTGTATTTACATTTGGAGCATCAATTTTCGGTTGCAGCAGAGATAAAGGGACAAAAATTGTAGTAAAGGGATCAACAACAGTACTGCCTATAACACAAAGAACAGCGGAAGAATACAGAAAAAAAAATAAAGTGGCAATCTCAATTGAAGGCAGCGGTTCCGGCAACGGGATTAAAGCATTAATAGACGGAAGCTGTGATATTGCCAACTCATCCCGCGAAATAAAAGACAAAGAAATTGCAAAAGCAAAAGAAAACAGCATTGAAGTTAAAGAAATTGTAGTTGCATATGATATGATCGTACCTGTTGTTCACCCGTCAAACCCGGTTAATTCTTTATCGGTGGATCAACTCAAGGCAATTTACAACGGCTCAATTATCAACTGGGAACAATTCGGCGGGAAAAACGAAAAAATAGTGGTTATTTCAAGAGATACAAGCTCAGGTACATATGAAGTATGGTATGAAAAGGTAATGAAAAAGACAGACGTAGCAAGAAGCGCTCTGCTTCAGGCTTCAAACGGTGCTATTGTTTCAGCAGTTACACAGAATCCTAAAGCAATCGGCTATATAGGATACGGTTATTTAAATGACAGCATTAAGCCTCTGAAAGTCAACGGAATAGAAGGTACAATCAGTAACGGAAAATCAGGAAAATTCCCGATCTCGAGGAAATTATATATGTATGTAAATGAAAAAAAGCTATCTAAAGAAGCAAAAGCATATATTGACTTCATCCTCAGCCCTGAAGGACAGGATTTTGTAAAGGAAACAGGTTATATTCCGCTTTAATTATTATAATAGATTTTGTAATATAACAAAACACTCAAAAAAATCCCAAACCCTTATCACTTGATAAGGGTTTTATTTTAATATTTTTAAACAATTTACATCCTTCTCCTGTTTAATCAAGACTCTGCATACATAAACAGAAGGTAACTATTCAGCTATTATTCCTTCCTGAGAAATGGTATTTGCTCATAGATTGATAACAGCTGAATAGTTACAACAGAAGCAGAAGATAAATCTGAAATTCTTAAAATGGAAAAGAAGCATATTCAATATAATTTAAGGAAAATCTTATAATTTAAAAACCAAAAATTAACCGAAAATTCATATTTTCTTTAACATTTTTTCATCTTATTTCATAGACTATGTATACAACATGTTAAAATTTATAATTTTTATAAACAAATACAGATTAAACTGGAGGATTAAAAGCATGAAATTTAATGCACTTTCAATTGGTGTATTTATTAATCTATTACTATTAATAGCAGGTACTGTGTTTGCTGAAGAGAAGCCGGAAACCAGCCCGATTGAACTCAATGGAACGATGTATCTGAATCTTCATTCAAATATTACAGACAGTACTGAAACTGATTCCGGCGAAAAAATTACAACGTTTGAAATTGAAAGAGTTTATCTTACTTTAAAAACAAAGCTGAATGAAATTTTCAGCGCAAGAGTAACCGCAGATGTATCGCATGACCGGATAATTGAAAACGCCGATACGATCGAAACTGATGTTGACGGTGACGGCAGTGAAGAGACTGTATATATGGAAGGAAGCGAAACAGATAAATATAATCTTTATCTTAAATACGCATACATTCAGGCAAAAAATAAAATAGGCCCTGCGGATATCAAATTCAAAGCTGGATTAATTGATACTCCTGTAATCGGTTTTATTGATAAAATGGCAGATCAGAGATGGGTACATAAAAACCTTCTTGATGATTCTAAAAATTTACTGCCTGACGGGAGCAGCTATGATAATTCCGCAGACATGGGAGCTTCTGTTGATATTGATTTTATAAAAAACATAAATCTCGTGTTCGGAGTTTTCAACGGAGAAGGTTACAGGAAGACCAATGAAGAAGAACATGATACATACGAAGGAAAAGCATATCAGGCAAGACTTACAATTACGCCACTTAACGGATTATTTATAAGCGGCTTCTTCAGATTTGAAGGTACAGGAGCAAATGAATCCGATGACAACGAAGGCTATATGGGAGCAGGCCTGGCATGGAAAAGTGATTTACTAATGGCTGGAGTTAACGGCTTTAAAACATTCGTAAAAGAAGACGGCGAAAATATGGAATGGTCAAACGGCGATAAAAAAAACCAGATTTTAATTGATTCATGGCTGACAGTTACTCCAGAAAAAATCACAGGAATCCCCGTATTTTTCATGGGAAGATTCGGACTCGGAAAAGATATGAATCTTGAAGACAGCATAACAACCTTTATAGGAGCCGGGATAGGATATGAATTCCACGAAAAAGTAAGAACAATAGTATGGTATCAGCAGTATGACAGTGAAGCAGATGATGCTGCAGGTAAAGCTAATCCGCAGCAGACAGTTTATCTGAAAGCAGAGTTATCATTTTAACCCTGACTTTTTTTTCAAAAAAAGTAATTTTTTCTAAAAAACACACGGAATTAATTTCGTGTGTTTTTTTATATGTTTTAATATTTAACGAATCAAAAAATATAATGATGAGTAAATAATTATATTTCAATAAAGCTGGATTTGCGGAGGATTTTTTGATAAATAATTTAATGAACTATATTCGATCCGTACTGATCATTCTCATAATCTTCCAGCACCTTTTTAAAAGCTTTTACAGCTAAATCTTCAGGTTTTTGCAGCAAAAACTGCTTTGCATTTTGACATGGAGAGTTATAAACAATATCGGTAATGATATCCGCTGCCGAATCACTGATATAATCTAACATATTATAACAGCGTGAAATCGCGTTTTTAACATACTCCGGCTTAATCTCATCGGATAACTTTTTTAATTTATCCTTTTCCGGCCTGGACACATTAATTCCCCTTAATTTTTTTAATGTTATATAACACTCGGATTATTTCTTTAACAGTTGAGTCTTCCCAGATTTACATAATTATACTTAACAAGACACCTGATCAGAATAATTATAGTTATTCTTCTTACATTCAAAAATGTTTTATCTATGGTTTTGTCAAGTTTTATAATCATATTAATGAAAGAAAATGTAAATAATTGGATTTTTTAGTAATAATCAGTAATATATTTATAAAAATAAAAATCTTTTTAAGAAGAATAGGAAATACCGGGACTGATATCAATCTATTACTTAGATTGCAGAAATAATAAATATATTAAAAAGCTTTGCAATAGTAACAACGACATCTGATAAGCAGTAATTCAATAAATGACTTAATTGCTAACACATATCTCATGCTATTCAGATTTTTATAATTGACGACAAACTTTAATCATTTTTAAAATATTTATAAGCACCTAAATACTTTATAAATAATCCCGGATAGAAAATGATCATTATTGATTCACACTCACATCTTTTCAACTCTGCAGTAATTGATAATGTTTCAGGTAAAAAAGAAATGGCAGATTTACTTAAACTGCAGACAGAAGAGGCAAGTTCAAGAGCAGGAATTGATGCTCTTATACTGGAAATAAATTCATCGGAAATTTATTGTTCCATAATACTGCCCACAGCAAATGCATCAAGTATTGAAAAAACAAACAGCTACTTTATCGAAGTTTCAAAATCTTCAGAAAAGATATTTACAGCAGGAACTCTTCATCCGGGCTGCCTTAACAATAAAGACGAACTCAACAGACTATATGATACCGGTATAAGGGGGATCAAGTTATGCTCATTTTCCCAGAGTTTTGAGCTGAATGCTCCTGAGACAATCACGATGTTTGAGACAATTAAAGATAAAAATCTTGAGGGACATCAGTTTTTTGTAATTTTAGACACTTTTTACAATGCCAGCGATTATTTCGGAACCAATCCTGACCACAATACAACACCCGCACTGCTAGGGAATATTGTGAAAAATTTTCCTGAAATAAAATTCATAGCAGCACATATGGGCGGATTGAATGCGCCATTTAAAGAAATAACTGATTACCTGGAACCGATGGAAAATCTGTATCTTGACACTTCAAATGCTGCGCATACACTCGCGAATTCCGAATTCGTTCGACTGCTGAAACAGCACGGCCCCGAGCATATAATATTCGGTACAGACTGGCCATGGTTCAGCTGCAGGCCTGAAATCACTCTTATAGACACAATGCTTAAATATGCAGGATACAACGACTCCCAGAAACAGGCAGTTTTTTCCGGAAATATAGCACAACTTGCTTCAATTCCCGTCAATGAATAAGCAGTACCCGTCTTTTTTCACCGTCAAAAGGGAATCCCTTGACATCTCCTGTCAAATTACCTATATTGTTGAAAATCAATAAAAAAAGGACAAAATATGAAAAAAGCAGAGAACGGAGATACCATCAAAGTTCACTACACAGGTACACTTAATGACGGAACAGTATTTGATACTTCCAAAAATCGTGAACCGCTTGAATTTACTATTGGAAGCGGGCAGGTAATACCGGGTTTTGACCTGGGTGTAATTGGAATGGAGATCAATGATAAAAAAACCCTTAACATATCCTGCGCTGAAGCTTACGGGGAGAGAAGAGAAGAATTGATGTTCGATGTCCCGAAGACAGATTTGCCTGAAGGCATTAATCCTCAGGTAGGGCAGCAGCTGCAGATGCAGAATAATGACGGCCAGAATTTTATTGTCGTTATATCAGAAATAAACGACAGTTCCATTAAAATCGACGCTAATCATCCGATGGCAGGTGAAGATCTTAATTTCGATATTGAACTGGTTGAAATATCAGCTTAAGCAGGCAGATAATTTGAGATGATAACTTATATGAATAATTTCCGGGAATACTATTGATTATCAGGCCTTCCGGAATCCCGGAAATTAACCTATAATTATTATTTATCAAATATCGCTTCACAAAATATACCGTGAAGAAAGTTAACCGGAAGTCAATCCTTCAAACGCAGTCCGCGCGGAAGAACAATTCTCTCAAGGAGATCAAATCCTCCCTGCACCAGCAAAGCAAGCAATGCTGCAGGCACTGCGCCTTCAAGTATCAGCCCAATATCATCAAGGCGGATTCCCGTAAGAATCGGCTGTCCGTAGCCTCCTGCCCCTATAAGCGCACCGAGAGTTGCTATACCCACATTGATTACGGCAGCAGTTTTGATACCGCTTAAAATGGATCTGGCAGCAAGAGGAACCTGAACGTATCTCATCTTTTCAAAGTCAGTCATTCCAAGAGCATCAGCTGATTCTATAAGGTGCTTTGGAATATCGATAATGCCGCTGTGAGTATTCCGCACAACAGGAAGAAGGCTGTACAGGAACAAAGCCATCAAAGCAGGACCAGCGCCAATACCCAGAAGAGGAATCATGAATACAAGAATAGCCAGAGAAGGAATAGTCTGAATAATTCCCGTCACGGAAATTACAATCTGCCCTATCCTCGGGTGACGGACTGAAAAAATGCCGAGAGGAATTGATATAAAAATAGCAGCCGACAAAGAAATTAAAACAAGAAGAAGATGATCATTTGTGTTTTTTACCAGACGCGACCAGAAGCTGTCGGTTTTCACACGAATCGAGATTTTAAATTCCTCATTTAAAAAATCTGAAGCAATCTGAGCAGCGGGAATTCCGTCAATCTTGGCACGCTTGTTCATGCGAATCATTTTCGAATCCGGGATTCTCCCTCTTAATGCGGAAATACTTTTTACAAATTCAGGATACTCTTTTTCAAGTTCAGTCCTGTAAACGTATAACGCATTGTATTCCGGAAAATGATTAAGATTGTCTTTAATAACAAACAAATCATAATATTCGATCTCGGCGTCAGTGGCATATAAATCCATTAAATCCAGAGAGCCTCCCACAAGCCCCCTGTATGCAAGATCATGATCCAGCCCTCTGACGTCCTTCTGCGGCAGCCTGTATCTTCTTCTCAATGCAGGCCATCCGTCTCCCCTGTCCATAAATTCATTGCCGAAACCGAAAACCAGATCAAAATGTTTTCTTAAATCTGAAATCTTCGTTATTCCGAATTCTTTTGCTCTACTCTTCAGCATTCCAAGGGCATATGTATTATTAAATCCAAGCGGAACTATAACAGACAGGCCAATGCTGTTTAAATATTTTTCTATTTCACTAAAATTATTGAATTTCTTTCCTGCAAGTATTTCCTGCTGTATAGTACCTGTGTATTCAGGATATATGTCAATATCTCCGCCGTGAAGGGCTTTCCATAATATCCTGGTACCTCCCAGTTCTTTTTTATGTTCCGCTCTTAACCCGTTTTGAACAGCCAGAAGGCGGGCCAGTTCTCCAAGCACTACAGACTCTGTAAATTTCTTTGAGCCGACTCTGATACCCTGTGCCACAGAAGCAGAGCCGAATAAGAGCAACAGAATAGTAAAAATAAACCTCATTTCTTTGCCTCCGGCAGATGGCTTCTCTGTGCTTCAATGAATCGGGTAACAAACGGGTCCGAAGGATTATCAATTAACTCATTTATGCTGCCTGCCTGAACAATAGATCCATCATTAATCAGCACAATATTATCACCTAAATACGCAGCTTCATGCAGATCGTGAGTCACCATAATGACTGTTTTGCGTAGTTTCTGAAAAATTTCCAGAAGACTGACATGCAGTCCTGAGCGGATTATAGGATCAAGAGCGGCAAAAGGTTCATCAAGCAGCAGAAAATCAGGGTTTAGCATTAAAGCCCGCATAAGACTAACTCTCTGATTCTGCCCTCCTGAAAGCTGAGCCGGATACTTGTTTAAATTTTCTTCATCAAAATGAGTTAAAGTACACAGTTCCTCAACACGTAAACTGATTTTGGATTTGCTCCATTTCAAACGCCTGGAAGCCATCAATGTTATGTTTTCTTCAGCAGTCAAATTGGGAAACAGGCCTCCCTCCTGTATGACATATCCCATTTTTAACCTCATGTCGCGAACATTTGCAGTGCTAAGCTCTTCTTTATCGAAAATAACTTTACCTGAATCCGGTGTAAGCAACCCGTTTACCAGACGTACTATCGTTGATTTCCCGCAGCCGCTTGGGCCTATTAAAATACTTATTTTCTGAACTGGAAATATCAGGTTAAAATCATTCAAAACCTGCTTTCTTCCAAATGAAACGGATACATTTTTAAGTTCTATCATTTTATCTTTTAATTATACAGTATTTTGTTTCGTATTATTTATTTAGAAAAAAATTAACAAATTTATATCTATTTAAATCAGTTATTTTACTTGAATAATTATTATCAGATTTATACTCTGAACTTTCAAACTAAACGAAATTAAAAAGCTCAAAACATACTTTACAACAATTAACTGGATTTTACAGATAGTATGCGGCTTTTTTGATCACTTAGCATAAAAAACATAAATGACACAATAAACAGAGGTAAAAAATGCTGGAATTAAAAGATTTAACATTCTCAGCACCGGATACTGAATCAAAAAAAAGCGATGCCGTCAAGGTAATTATAGATAAATTTAATTTCACCTTCGAGAAAGGCAAATTTTATGCAATAACAGGCCCTAATGGAAGCGGAAAGACCACACTTGCCAAACTTATTATGGGAATAAATAAAACCGCCTCAGGAACAATTACTCTTGACGGAAAAGATATAACAGGCCTTTCAATCACCGAACGCGCAAAAGCGGGAATTGCATACAGCTTTCAGAACCCGGCCCGCTTTAAAGGCACAACATTCCGCGATCTTCTCTCGATAGCTGCTAAAACCGATGATGAAAAGAAACTATTTGAAATAATAAGCCGCGTCGGTCTCTGTTCACTTGACTTTCTTGACAAACCGGTTGATTCCAAACTTTCAGGCGGAGAAATAAAAAAAGTCGAATTGGCAACGACCATAGCCCTGAATCCTAAATTTGCCATTTATGACGAACCAGATACGGGAATAGACCTGTGGACTATTGATCCAATGGTAAAACTTCTAAAAAGAGAACAAAAGGAACAGGGTACCACAACACTTATTGTAAGTCACAATAAAGCTTTTCTTGAGGCTGCGGATGTTTTGCTGCTTATACGTGAAGGAAAAATCGCATATCAGGGAGACCTACAGGGAGCATTACCCATTCTTAATGACCTGAGCCTTTGTAATTTTTCTGATGCATTTAAAGGAGAATACGATGTTAGATGCTATAGATAAAGATCTTTTAAAAGCTGTTGCCGACCTTGAAACCATACCAAAAGGCGCCTATAATATAAGAAAAAACGGAGAGCTTCTCGGAAGAGAAATTTCCGCGAATATCAATATAGAAACTAATGCCGAAGGCAATGGAATTATAATAAATATCAAGCCAGGGACAGTTAACGAATCTGTGCACATTCCTGTTATCGTAAGCCAGGCAGGGCTTAACGATGTTGTGTACAACACATTCATTGTCGGCGAAGATTCTGATGTTACAATAGTTGCCGGCTGCGGAATACACTGCGGCAGTTCAAAAGAACAGGGCCATGAAGGAATACATGAATTTCGTATCAAAAAAAATGCGCGAATGAAATACGTGGAAAAACACGTAGCTCTTGGAGACGGCAAAGGGAAAAGAAGTCTTAATCCTGCAACAAAAGTGTTTATGGAAGATAACTCCTACGCGGAGATGGAGCTTTCACAGATTGGCGGAGTGGATAATGCCGACCGTATCAATGAAGCTGAGTTAGGACCCGGAGCCACTCTTCTGATAACAGAAAGAGTCATGACAGAAGGCGATCAGATAGCAAATTCAAAAAGCACAATCCTGCTTAAGGGAGAAGACTGTAAAGCGAATATTATATCAAGATCAGTCATTAAAGGCAATTCAGTACAGAATTTTTACGCGACACTTGACGCACGTGCGAAATGTTTCGGACATATAGAATGCGACGCGATAATTATGGACAACGGATCAAATGAGACAATCCCGTCTTTAATAGCAAAACATCCTGATGCCGAAATGACACACGAGGCCTCAATCGGTAAAATCGCTAATGATCAGCTGATGAAACTTATGAGTCTCGGCCTTACTTATGATGAAGCGGTTAATCACATTCTCAAAGGATTCTTAAAGTAATCCCTGATTGGTTATATTCGTTTTCATAAACATTTTAAACAGCAGATTAACGGATAATAAAGAGAACCGGTTATTACTGCGAAAAAATCTAAATTTTTTCTGCAGCTACTATCATCATATCACCCATATAAAATTTCTTTGCAGAATAATCCGCGAATTTTCTTAAAAACGATCCGCTGACACCTACATTGCTTCCATAAGTTTTGTATCCTGATATTGTGAATCCGGACTTATTCAGCAATGTTTTCAGTGTCCTGTATGAAAAAAAATAAATATGCTCAGGAAAGTTAAAGAATCTCCAGGAACTTCCGAACAGGTTCATAAAATTTATGCCTCCAACCCTGCATGTTGATATATACAGCATTCCGCCTTTCTTCAGATCGGCATATGCCTTTTCCAGTACCAGTTCAGGATGATGCAAATGTTCAATTGTTGCCCATAATGTAATCAGATCAAATTTTTGCGAAAAATTGAATTCCAGGTAATTGCCGAATTCAACATTCAGTCTGTTATCAACAGCAAACTGTACGCAATCACGCGAAATATCAATTCCCTTCGATTCCCACCCTCTTTCTTTCAGATAATTTACAAAATAGCCCGCAGCACAACCAATATCCAGACTGCGTTTTTTTTCATTTAGACTTTTTTCAAAATCAAAAAATCCAAGATCCTCAAGATTCAGTTTAAATACACGTTCTATTTCATCCCTTACATCTCCAGAAAAATAATTATTATATCCCCTGTCAGTTCTTTTCGAGAAATAAATGCCTGTATAATATTTTTCTATTTCTTTCTCATCAGGTACTTCTTCAAGAAACATCAGTCCGCACCCGGAACACATAACAAGATTAAACACATCCCCACTGCCGGACTCTTTACCGAATATGAATCTTTGTCTCTCTGAACCACAGATAATGCACTTCTTATTTGAAATCATAAAACCCTCAAATTGTTATTACTAAGGATATTTATATGACTTAGGTTTACTAAATTTACCGATTGCCAATCATAAAATTTACAGCTGAATAGTCTTATGATAATTTACTTAATCTCTGCTATTCATTTATCAAAGACAAAACAATATCAGCTATTCTGTTTATCGCTCCTCTGTCACCAAGTTTTGACCGGACAACATTTATTTCAGAAATTATTTTGCTCATTTTATCATTATTATCCAGATATGCCGAGACTTCTTTAAAAATATTCTTCCCGTTCATATCTCTCTGCAGCAATTCAGGACAAATTCTTTTGCCTGCAACAATATTAACAAGAGAGATATCCTTTACCCTGATAAGCATTCTGCCGAGCAGTTCTGAAACAATATCAACCTTATAAATTACGACCATCGGTTTTCCTACTACAGCTCCCTCAAGCGTAGCGGTTCCAGAAGACATTATCAGAAAATCCGACTTTTCCATTGCTTTATAGGTATTATTATAAATAAAGCTGATATCCAGATCAGCATATAAAGGATTTTCAGAATATTTTTTTATACGCTCAACCGAATCATGATTAAGCACGGGAATCAGAAAAGAACAGCTATATTTATTTTTCAGCATGCAGGCTGCCTCAAGCATTGCAGGCACATGCCGCTGTATTTCACTCACTCTGGATCCGGGCATAAGGCATATCAGGGGATGATTAGAATCATATAAAATTTCATCACCCTGCTCCAGACCTATGGCAACATTGTCAACAAGAGGGTTGCCTGCAAAGTATGCCCTGACACCTTCTTTTCTGTAAATTTCCTCCTCAAAAGGATAGAATACAATCATGGCATCCACATTTTTCCTGATTTTTTTAATTCGTGAGTAATGCCATGCCCAGATTTGAGGGGAAATATAATATATGACTTTAATATTTTTTTTCTTCAGTTGTTGCGCAAGCTGCAGATTAAAGCCCGGAAAATCAATCAATATCACAGTATCAATATGATTTTCAGTAATAAATACCGGAATGTTTTTTAGAGCTTTTCTATAGAAAAATAATTTTAAAACAGGCTCAACAAATCCCATACTTACGAAATCGGAATAATCATATATAAGCTCAACGCCTTCTTTTTTAAGCTGCTCACCGCCCACACCAAAAAAAGTCAATGAAGAGCTTAATCTCTTTAATGCACTCACAAGCCTGCCCGCATGTATATCGCCACTGGCTTCTCCGGCCATTACAAATATTTTTTTCATTTTTTCATTTAACCCAGGCAAAAACATCTTTAAAATTTTAACAAATGTCAACAAGATTCATTCAAAATGGATAATTATCTCTTTATCCGTTTTTTAATTATATTAACGGAATTCTGTTGACATTATAAAAATCGGATAAATCGTTTTAATATTACGCATGATTTTCCGGAATATTTTATTAATTTATAAAAGCAAAATCCTTCAGAGAAACATATGAATGACAGCATATACTGGATAGCACTGGAAAGAGCAAAAGGCATCGGGCCTGCGAATCTTAAAATGATCTACGACACTCTTGCCGGGCCGGGCTTATCAATTACAGATCTTTTCAGCCTGACAAAGGAAGAAATTACAGCAGAATTTTCTTTTCATGAAAAAATCGCAGATGCAATTATAGAAGCAAAGGATCTGGTATTTGAAATTGAAAAAATATATCATGAACTGATTGACCATCATATAGAAACAATCCTCTTCTGCGAATCATCCTACCCTGAGCATCTGCACAAAACACTTGGAACTGCAATTCCTCCTGTCCTGTATACATTCGGGAATAAAAATATTTTAAAGATGAAGGGAGTTGCAGTTCTTACAGAGAATGAATCAAGCGAAAAAGGAGAAAAAATAGCTTTTCTTGCTGCTAAAGAGCTTTCAATTCATAAAATTGCAACAATAAGCGGATTAACAAATGAACTTAATTTTACACAAAAAGGAGCATTGACTCATAACGGCAATATTATAGCAATATTACCCTATGGCATATTAAATTTCAAATTTGCGGATTTTTTTAAAAATGTAAACTCATATGATAATCTTTTAATTATATCAGCATTTTATCCGAAAACCGAATTTAACAAATTCAACATTTTTATTCGCAACAGAATAGCCTGTGCTTTATCTCATGCTGTTTATATAGTAGAATCATCCGGGGAAGGAGAAATCGCGGAAGCAGTAAAATCAGCTGAAAAACTGAAATTACCCTTATTCACAACAGAATATAAAGACTATCCTCCAAGCGCTCAATTCAACAAAAAGTTAATAGAAGACGGGGCAAAGCCCGTAAAAGGCAGGATGGTAAACGATGAACTCACTCCAAATCTGGATGAGCTCATCGGCCTGGTAAAATTTAAATAAAAATTAACTCTTTACTTAATTTTATATTTCTTCTTAAATTTCTCAACACGTCCTGTGCTGTCGACTATTTTCTGTTTCTTTGTGTAAAATGGATGACAATTTGAACAGATTTCCACGTGAAGATCTTTCACTGTAGATCTTGTCTTGAATTCCTGTCCGCATGCGCATTTTATTACTGTCTCTTCGTAAGCAGGATGTATACCTTCTTTCATTTCAATCTCCTGATATATTCTCGTATATATTATTTTTCTTTAAATCAACCTGAATTCATAGCAGCAAAGAACGCTTTATTATTCTTTGTAGCCTTCATTTTCTCAACAAGAAGTTCCATTGCTTCCACAGGACTCATAGGAGCAATAGCCTTACGTAAAACCCATAATTTATTAAGTTCTTCTTCGTCAAGTAATAATTCTTCCTTTCTGGTGGCAGATTTATTAATATCAATTGCAGGGAATACTCTTCTATCTACAAGTTTTCTGTCAAGATTTATTTCACAGTTACCGGTTCCCTTGAATTCTTCAAAAATAACCTCATCCATACGGCTTCCGGTATCAATAAGTGCTGTAGCAAGAACAGTAAGGCTGCCGCCTTCTTCAATATTTCTCGCAGCTCCGAAAAATCTTTTAGGCTTATGCAAGGCGTTTGAATCAACACCACCGGACAGGATTTTACCGCTTGAAGGAACAACCTGGTTATATGCCCTGGCTAATCTTGTTATTGAATCAAGCAGGATCACAACATCCTTTTTATGCTCAACAAGCCTCTTGGCCTTTTCCATAACCATTTCAGCAACCTGAACGTGCCTACCCGCAGGTTCGTCAAATGTTGAGGAAATAACCTCACCTTTGACAGAACGCTGCATATCCGTAACCTCTTCAGGCCTTTCATCAATAAGCAGTACTATAAGATAAACTTCAGGATGATTTGTCGTAATTGAATTTGCTATCTGCTGGAGAAGAATGGTTTTACCTGTTCTCGGCGGAGCGACAATCAATGCGCGCTGTCCTTTTCCCAAAGGTGTGAATATATTGACAATCCGCATGCTTACATTCTGCGTATCTGTCTCAAGAACAATCCTTTCCTCAGGATAAAGAGGAGTTAAATTATCAAAAAGAACTCTTTTCTGCAGTTTTTCCGGATGTTCGTCATTTACCGCTTCAATTCTGAGCAATGCAAAAAATCTCTCATTGTCTTTTGGAGGCCTGATCTGGCCTGTTACATTATCTCCGGTTCTTAATCCGAACAGTCTGATCTGTGAAGGAGAGACATAGATGTCATCCTGGCCTGGCAAATAGTTATAATTCGGAGACCTGAGAAAACCGTACCCGTCACTTAAAATTTCAAGTACTCCGCTTGAAAATATCAGTCCGCTTCGTTCAGTCTGTACTTTTAATATCTCATATATAATTTCCTGCTTTTTTAAGCCGGATATTCCTTCAAGCCCCATCTCGCGGGAAAGGGCGGTTAATTCACTTATTGTTTTATCCTTAAGTTCAGCCAGATCCAGTTTATTTCCGTTATTGCCGGCTGCTTTCTTTTTATCACTGCGATTATCCGGCTTTGACCTTCCTTCACCCTTGTTTAATGCAGATGCCGGTTTTTTTTCCTGATCGTTATCGCTCTTGTTTTTCACTTCCTCTTTAATTGCTTCTGATTTTGCCATAAATCACCTTTAAATTAATTAGTATTTCAACTTTATTATTTTCATTATTGTATGTTAACATATTATTTATGTCTTTATAACTTCACGTGACAAATTGTATAACCGGTAAAACCTGAACTAAAAATACACGTTTTTACAAAACCTGTAATTCATAAAATTCTAAAATCACTGATATATATATTTTGATTAAATTGGATTTCAGATTAATTATTTTTCTCTTGCAGGATTAGAAAAATATTATAATAGTAATGGAGATATTGTTTCATAATATACTATGAAGATGTATAATATAATCAAAAATTTAACTTATGATTAAACAACGCAAAGCTTCAATATTCATTTTATTGCAATAATATGCAGTCTATAGATAATCCTGACAGGTTATTTATCTTTATCGTATTCAAGATTCAGAAATCCGGCTTTAAGTGTTTTATAATCAGGAAATTATAACTAATATATTAGCATTGTAAAATTTAGTCTCATAAATAATTTAACCAAATGAGATTAAAAATCTTTTTCTCTTAGAAAATATTTGTATAATTATACAATGTCCCGGCATAGAATATGCAGAATAAAAATATTTCCCAAAAAACCAGGATTTATTTAAAGAGATGGTGCTAACTTATTATTGTTTCAGAAGTTTCTGCTCTTGTTATAAAAGAATTCTAAAGCTTACAACCATGAGGATAATAAATGGAATTATCTTTACTGTTACTAATTTAGTATGTATCCGGTATTTAGTCAAGAAAAATATTCAAGAAAATTTAAAACTTCATACCGGAGTTATTTAATTATTATTTTTATTTCTTGACAATGCTAATATTAATAGTAAAATATAAATACTTTAAAGTATGTTTAAATAAAGCTTTTCACTGATTTTGTACAGAATCTCCTCCTGGTGAGAATATCCCGCTGGAGAATTAATTATAATATATTCCCTATATTCAGGTATGATTTTCAATAAATGGTAGTAATATACGATACAGAATTATTATTTTTTTATTTTTTTTAATCTTGGGTTATTTTATATTTAATTTCTATACTCATTATTCCGATTATAAACATAAGGTCTAATATAATTTATTTCTATTGAAAATCATTGTTCATAAGAATACAGGTCTTTCATATAGAAAATAGTTATTACTTTATTTGTTTTCAAAGAATAATTACTTATTAAATCAGGCATAAATTCTTAGATCTTTTGCCTGGAAAAGGCGGCTGGATTTGGTTGCCAATAAACTATTTAGAAAGGAGTCCAAAGATGAAAAGGGAGGTCAAATTATTATTGCCTGTTTTCATGATCGGATTAGCGATTTTATTTCTTGGAATCGGCGACGTTACTCTGCAAGCACAACAAACCTCTGAATCCGAAAAAGAAACTACAACCGAGTCAACATCAAAAAAACAAAAAACCGGTCTCGTTGAAGACTGGATGAGTGATTTTGAAGCGTGCGAAGACTGGAGAGCAAAATCGACCAGTCCTCTTGGCGATACAAAGATACGCAAGATTCCGGGGAAACCCAGGCCTCTTGACAAGGACGGTAACATTGTAGAGATACCTAATGAACAGACTGATGACAACGGCCTTACTCATAAGAATGAAAATGTCATTGGGGTTAAATCCTATTTTGTCGACAGAGGATATGACAGAGTTGAAGTACTGCCTCCGAATGAATATATTATCAGAGGAAAAGCAAAGGAAATAAAAATTTGGGCCCTTGGCAGAAAATTAAGACATACTCTTTATGTAAAATTAAGAGATTATAGAGGAAAATTACATAAAGTAAAAGTCAGCAGACTTGATTTCTGGGGTTGGAAAGAATTATCAGTAATCGTACCTGGATGGATGCCTCAGTCAGCCAGTTATGCGATGCTGGACAAAAATCTGCATTTTGTATCCTTCTTTGTTGAGAGTGACCGCTTTGAAGCACCTGGAACATTCTATTTTTATCTTGATAATTTTAGAATTATTACTGATCTCTCAGAATTTACAGGCGACACATTTATCAAGGATACATGGTAAAGTTTAATATACTTCTAAATATCTTTAAATACGAAGCTATGAATCGAACCCTACGGAGGTAATAAATGAAAATAGGATTTAAGGTTTTATCTTTGGCTGCTATAGTGGCTGCCATTGTTTTATTCGGCTATCCGCATATTCAATCGGCGCATTCAAAAATAATTACAAATGTACCGTCAGATATCAGTGCCCAGGAACTCAGGGCAATAGTAATTGAAGATTTTGAAAAAACAGCGGACTGGCAGGTAGAATCAACACCCAAAAAAAATCCGGACCCGAAAAAAGACCCCGTCCCTTCCCTTCAGCTGAAATATCTTGACGGTGCTCCCTCAGATCTTACCCCTGAAAGATGGACACAAGACAAGAAAGGAATGGAGGCAAAAAAAATACTGGGCTTACATTTCAGGTTTAAATACCCTGGATTCAACTCAGTTCACATAATTCCCCCCCCTGAAGTACAGTGGGATGATCAGACAAAAAAAGTTATGACTTATGATTCCAGAGTGGGCAAATACGTTCAGGAACGTGCAATTCAGCTTCCGGGACAATCAAGAGGTCTTTCCATGTGGGTACACGGAAGAGGAAATGATTACTATCTTGAAGCCTGGGTAAAAGACTGGAAAGGAGAAGTACATATTATAAAATTCGGTTCCATGAACTTTGTAGGCTGGAGGCCGCTGGTTGCACAGATTCCGCCCTACATTCCTCAGGAAATTGAATCGTATCCTCAGACAAAACTTTTAAAAATCGTCAGATTTGTAATCAGGTCAACACCTGACTCAATAACTGAAGATACTTATATGTTTTTTGATCAGTTAAAGGTATTAACAGATGTATTTGAAGTTAACTTTGACGGTCAGGATCTTCATAAAGCCTTTGAGGAAGGCGGATCCGGTTCTTCATCTGAAGAAAAACCTTCAGAAAAATGATGAAATAAGTATTAACTTTATATAAAAATAACAGTTTTATTTTAATATAAGAATACCCATCCTCTGGAAGTGATGGGTATTCTATTTTTCAAAATGCAAAAAATTTACTTCCTTGACTAAATTGAAAGTATTAGAAATATTTTTAATTAGCATTACCTGAATAAAATATTTTCTCAACATCCGGCATATAACCATTTTGAATACAGTACAGACAAATTATACCGGTTTAAAATAAAAAATACGGATTATTCAGAAAACAGGTATTTGACCAGTCTACATTCTTTTAATTACTCTGATTTTCCCGCTATTCAGGTAACAGAAATGAACGAATATAGCAATAATAATAAATCTAAACTCTGAGAATAACATATGAATGCAACAATGGAAAAAGAAAAGATATTAGAAAGATTAACCTCATTATTCAAAGAAGAACAATGGGGCAGAATTGATCCAAAGGATATCGGCATTTCTAAATTCAGAATACTGGATGATCTGTTCAATAATCTGGTTAGGGCGGATTTGCTGGGAGAAGCATCAAATCAGTGTAAAGCTCATCTTGATGAACATCCTGATTCAATAATTGCATCATATCTTGTTGGTGTAACAGGTCATCATCTGAGCAGAATTGAAGACACAAGACAATTAAGAATATTGATAGACTTGTTTACCAGGCATCATAAATGGGCAATTGTCGAAATTCTTGCAGATAAAGTACTCGAATATGGTGAAAACAGAGTAGCATTAAAAGCCCTTGCTATCAGTCTTGAACGACTCGGCAGGAACAGAGAAGCAACAGCAGCATGGGAAAGCCTGTTAAAAATCGACAGGTTTGATACGGATGTAGCAAAAAAACTTGCTTTCGCTATTATTGATGAAGATCCTGAAAAAAGTGTACAATACATGAAACTTTCTATTGAAGGATTTATCAAAAAAGGCGAATATAACGAAATCCCGGCTCTATGGAACAAACTCATTTCAGTATCAATAGATGAAGAAGATTCCCTGTTTTTTGACAGAATTGAAAGAATGCTTATTGAAGCAAAACAGAATGAACTCGCAGCAAACCTTTTAAAATCGCTTTTGAATAAACACAGGGACAAAGAAAATCCAGAACAGTCTATTGAGATATTAAAAAAAATACTCAACTATACACCTGATGAAACAAATGCAAGAAGAGATCTTATTAAATTTTATCAATTGAAATATGGTGAGCACTCCCAGTATGAGCAGTTTTTGAAACTGTCAAAAATAACCAATTACAAGTATCCGATTAAACATGCAATTCAGGATTTTGAAAAAAATATCGTTTTTGATAAAGGTAATTATGTTTATCACAGATCATGGGGTGTCGGTAAAATTGCCGAGATCAACAGCGAAGCAATTATAATAGATTTTAATGAAAAGAGCGGGCATAAAATGACAATACAGATGGCACTCCAGTCATTAATGCCAATTCAGAAAGACCATCTTTATGCTTTAGAGCATGAAGATCCGGAATCACTTCAAAAACTATTTAAAGAAAATTTTCTTCAGTTTTTTGAAATATTAATTAAATCATATGACGGAAGCATTCTCCTTGCAGATATTAAAAAAGAATTAATTCCGAAATATGTGCCACAAAAGGACTGGTCAAAATGGTGGAGCAGAGCAAGAACTGAAATTAAAAAGAATCCGCATTTCGGCGTTTCAGTACAGAAGAAAGATCTGATAACAATAAGGGACAAACCGTTGACTTTTGCAGACGAACTTCTGAATAATTTTACCAACTCAGACTCATTCAGCGAAAAACTTGATATTGCTATCGAGTTTGTGAATCATGTTGACAGTGAGGACGGATCCGCAGTTGCACCGTATTTTGTTGACTACTTCAGCACTCAGGTAAAGGAATCTTCCGCAACGAAAGAAATACTGTCCTTCTTTATATTAAGCGAATTTGATAAATATATTGATACCCAGAAATTAAAACTATATTCCATAAGAAGTAAAATTGTTGAATTTATAAAATCAAGCAATGAGCTTCCTCTTATATCAATGAGCATCAGCAGTTATGACTACAAAAAGGACCTGATAAATCTCATTGAAGAGACAAGGGAAGACTGGCCGCAGGTTGTTTCGGATATTTTATTCGAAACTCCCGTAAGAATACATAAATATATAATCAATAACCTTATCCGCTCAAATGCGTTTAATATTATAAATTTGTTTATAGATAAAACTCTGGCCGGTGCGAAACAGAATCCAGAGATATTTCTCTGGGTTGCCAAAAATATTCTAAGCGGCACATGGGATTATTACTGGCTTGACTATTCGTATGAAGGACTTATTCTCACGTTTTTCCGTTTATTAAATGAATTGAAAAAGATTGAGACCAAAGGTAACCGCTTAAAAAATATGGCTATTGACATTCTTCTTGATAATGAATACGAAGTAATAAAAGACATTGTAGAGCAATGCAGTGAAACAGCGCTTCATAAAATTTATGATCTTTTTAAAAATATCAGCTATATTGAAGAATCCGAAATAGAAAAACTCCATTCATTTATAATTTCAAAACATCCGGATTTCAAAAGTACAGAAGTCAATATCACAGATGAAGAATGGGAACTAGAGTCAGAAAAAATTATTGTGACAAAAGAGGGTTATGACAGGATGCAGGCTGAACTAAACAGAATGGTTAATAATGAATTGGTTAATCTTTCAAAAGAGCTGGCTAAGGCATCCGATATTTCAGGAGATCTGCGTGAAAATGTTGAATATAATGCTCTAATGGAAAGACAAACAATCCTGAAACTCACAATAAACAGACTTGAAGATGAAATTAAAAAAGTAGAAATTATAGATCCGGCACAGGTTTCAACAGAAAAAGTCAATATTGGAACTAAAGTAAATTATACAGATACAGACACCAATGAAAATAACCACTATATAATTCTGGGGCCATGGGATGCTGACTACGATAAAAGAATTTTATCATACAGATCGCCCATTGCAAAAGTTTTTCTTGGAAAATCAGTAGAAGAACATATAACATTAAAACTGGGAGAAGGAACAAAAAATTTCAAAATAGTTTCCGTAGAAAAAATAAATTAATCAGATTTTTTCTTGAAATTATTTGACACTGGTTTTATTAACGTCATATATTTATGACAAATTTTCTATAGAAGATTACATTTCTGGAAGATTTTAGCCGCGATGGCGGAATTGGTAGACGCGCCAGGTTCAGGGTCTGGTGGGCGTACGCCTGTGAGGGTTCAAATCCCTCTCGCGGCATTAAAAAGCCATGGTTAAATCTAACCATGGCTTTTATTTTAATAATAACCGATTAAAAAAATATTTTTTTAAAACCATTCAATTTCTTCATTTCCGAATACGTTAACCTGCTCTTTTAGTTCAGAAGATGCGGATAAATGCATTTCAGAATCAATAAAAATAGCCTTTAAGTCTTGTCTTTCTTTCAGAAAATTAACGGCGCTTTCCTTACCCATTACAAATAGCGCTGTAGCATAGGCATCCGCGTCAACAGGGTCCTTTGAAATTACAGAAACTGAAGCAAACGTATACGCAGGGAATCCTGTATTTGAATCCAGTATATGATGATATCTCTTACCCTTATAGATTACGTATCTCTCATAATCACCGCTGCTTGCTATTGAATCCTCATCTTTCAACAATATTGACAACACAAGATCATCATTTCTCGGATGCCTTAGTCCGATTTTCCATAATTTACCGAACTTATCACCCAGTACCTGTACATCCCCTCCGGCTTCCAGAATTGCGTTATCAATTCCGTTGTCTTTTATTGCAAGGACGCCTTTTTTAATAGCATAGCCTTTCGCTATTCCTCCCAGTCCAATCTTTGTATATCTGTTTTTAAATTTTACTGTTTTGGCAGTAGTAGCTATCGAAATGTTTTTATAATTGAATCCGGGCAGCAGTTTATTAAGCAGTTTCTTTTCAGGCGGAATAAAATTTTTACCTTTAAAATTCCATAATTTTGATATTGCTGCAAAAGTAATATCAAAGCTTCCATTAGTCAATCCGGAAATTTCCTGTGCATGCAGCATTAAATTCAATGTCTCTTCCGTAACTTTTACAGCTTTTATATAAGCATTTGTATTAATATTTTTAATATCTCCGTCTCTGTAAGGGCTCATCAGATTTTCAATCCGCTCAATTTCCATAAAAGCCTGATCAGATGCCTTTAAAGCTTTTGCTTCTGAACCTGAAATAATCGTAATATTTACTACAGTACCGAGCAGTATTCTGGTAAATTTATATGTATTCTGCCTGTTATAGCAAAACAAACCCAGAATTAAAATTACTACAAACGCCGCGGAAAGAATCATTCTTTTCTTATTCATTTTTTAATCTCCAATTCAATCTCTTTTACGCAATTGAATATCTCGCTGAATTCATGAACTATCCATCTTGATCCTTGCAGCTCAGCGTAATCTGCATGCCCGAATGAGCAGCCGATAAACGGGATGTCATTATCCCGGGCAGCTGTTTTATCGGACTCCCTGTCTCCAATCATTATTAACAAATCATCGTTACATAAATTATTTTTATAACATTCTACAATTGCAGATTTATCCGGAATATCTTTATTCAGACTTAGAATCGGTTTTGAGAAATAAATACTAAGTTCATTGCTGTTAAGTATTGCTTCAATATAAGTAATGTGCCCGTTTGAAGCTATAAACATTCTGTAATTTTCGGAATATAATTTTTTTAAAGTAGATTTCACACCCTCAAAAATCTCTCCTCCCCCGCTATTTACCATCCGTACAAGAGCCTTTGTACAATAATCATTAATTTTCTCTTGTTCTGCAGATTTCAGTTCAGGGAATAAATTCACGAAGATCAGATCATGCGGTGTTCCGAGAACAGCCACAATCTTTCCTTTTCCGGGAACACCAATATCATTATGTCCTGACTCAATTAAATCAGCTATACCCTGCTGAAAAGCCTGAACAATAATACTTCTGCAGTCATAAATTGTCCCATCAAGGTCAAATGCAAGGTAAGTCATAGTTAATCCTTTTTAATTTTTATTTTGTTAAATACAAATACAGCAAATAATATTGTAAAGAGAAAATTATTTATTAAATATATTGTTGAATAATATACTAAATATTACAAAATAGTTGACTATACTGTTCAGCATTTATTTACTCTGTCAAATCAGACTAAAATGATAATTTTTAATGGAAACAAAGCAATTGAATACTTCTGTAAAAATAGGCAGCTTAATATTAAAAAATCCAGTTACTGTTGCATCCGGGACAGCCGGATATGGTGAAGAACTTGCAAACTTCATAGACCTTTCAAAAATAGGAGCGATTTTTACAAAAGGATTATCTCTTGTGCCGAGAGACGGCAATAAAGGCCCGAGAATTATCGAAACTCCTTCCGGAATTTTAAACTCAATTGGTCTGCAGAATGTAGGCCTGGAACAATTTCTGAAAGAGAAACTGCCGTTTCTACAAAAAAAGAAAGCAACAGTTATACCAAACGTTGCCGGACATTCAATAATGGAAAATGTGGAACTTTGTAAAGTACTATCAGAAACAGATGGAATCTCCGGAATAGAACTGAACGTTTCATGCCCGAATGTTGCTGATGGAGGGCTTTCTTTCAGCAATGATTTCAACGTATTTACAAAACTCCTGGAAAAGGCAAGAAAATTTACAAATGGCGTTCTTATTGTAAAGCTTTCTCCCAATACTGATGATATTTCAAAATTTGCTGTTCGTGCAGAAGAGATCGGAGTTGATGCAGTTTCAGCAATAAATACTCTGCTTGGAATGAAAATTGACATTAAAACAGGAAAGCCCCATTTTCAGAGAAAAGTCGCAGGTTTAAGCGGACCAGCTATAAGGCCGATCGCTGTTAAATTGATTTATGAAATTTTTGAAAAAGTCAAAATCCCGGTTATCGGGCTCGGCGGTATAGAAAAGATAGATGACATACTTGAATTCATGATGGCTGGAGCAAGTGCGGTATCAATAGGCACAATGAATCTTGTTGATCCTTCCGTGTCACAGGACTGTGTCAGGAAGCTTGAAGAATATATGTCAGCTGAAAACATTTCTGATATTAATAAAATAATAGGAATCGCACATAATCAGTAATCAGACAAATATAAAAATAATTGTAACTAATCATCTGTTATCTGCATTATGCGTGAAAATTGCTTTACAGGAAGCGATAGCCGAATAGTTTCTAATAATTTATAAAATAATCGGATCATAAATATGAACTACTGGAACACCAGACTCCGGGAAATGACAGAATACATCCCCGGCGAACAGCCTCAGGATATTGATGAATATATAAAGCTAAATACAAATGAAAACTCATTCCCTCCTTCAAAACAGGTACTGGAAGCCATCAAGGAGGCGGCTAATGACAAAGTAAAACTGTATCCGGACCCCAAATCAACCAGATTAAGAGAACTCTTTGCAGAACAGAACAGCCTGAATGCTGATAATATCTTTGTGGGCAACGGATCAGACGAAATTTTTACACTGCTCTTCCGCGGGTTCATAGAGCATAACGGCACGGCTGCTTTTACTTATCCATCCTATTCGCTCTATTATACAATGTCAGAAGCATATGGAATAAATTTCGATAAGATAAATGCTGAAAAAGACTTTTCAATTGACCTGCAAAAATTTTCAGGTAAAAACTATAACCTTGTTATAATATCAAACCCCAATAATCCGACAGGCACAGGTTTCGATATAAATGACATCAGAAAATTCCTGAAGACATATAAAGGCTTACTGGTTGTCGATGAAGCATACGTCGACTTTTACGGGGAAACGGCGATTGCACTAGTAAAAGAATTCGACAATATTATTATTACCCGTTCCTTCTCCAAGTCGTATTCTCTTGCAGGCCTCCGAATAGGACTCGCAGTATCGAATCCTGAAATTATTAATGGCTTTTTCAAATTAAAAGATTCATATAATGTTAACAGGATTTCTGAAGCGGGTGCAATTGCCGCATTGAAGGACATTAAAAATTTTAAATATAATATACAGATGCTTATTAATAATAAGGAATACCTGGAGGAACAATTATATGAACTCGGCTTTGAAATTGTTCCTTCAAAAGCAAATTTTCTTTTCGTAAAACATTCTGCAATTCAGGCGGAAAATATTTATAATAAACTTAAGAACAGAAAAATCCTCGTCCGTTACTTTCAAGGTCCGGTTCAGTCGGAATATCTAAGAATTACAGTAGGAACAATGATGGAAATTAAAAAATTGATACAGGAACTTGCATCTATAACAGAAGCTTGATTATTTTTCCATCTGTATTTGTAATAAAATTACGCTGGATTAGTTCATCGAATGTGATTTTATTTTGCGCAAAAGCATCAGCATCATCTTCTTTTATCCAGATGCTGACCATTTCCATTACACTGTCACGTTCCCATCTGATCGTTATAACATAGCCTATAATCTCTTCTTCCGAAAAAATATTTTTCTCCGTATGAAAGATATAAATAATATCTTTCAGATATTTACGAAACTGCGCAAGCGCAATTCCGGAATATGTTGAATAATATAGCGTTGAATCAATCTGTGAAGAAATATCAATACCGAGGTACAATTTATCTTTTCTATCTTCTCTTTTATCATAATAAAAGCCTATACTTTTTTCATAAACTGAAATTCCTTTGTCTTCTGTAACAACCCGGGCAATTCCAAGAAGAGACTTTAAATATTTTCTATGATATACCTCGCCTTTTGTTGTATATTGCTCCGTATTAACGAGATATTTTTCAAAACCCGGCCCTGCATTTTCAGGTATTACTGTTATTTTTTCTTCCTCTTTCTTTTCCGGTGACGAACAGAATAAAATAAAAATAACCGGAAGTATAATAAAAAATATTATCTTTTTCATCTTTTTATCCTTAAAATCACTATTTGTGTATATTCTCCGAATGCATCATTCAACACTACACTTTAAAAATAATCTGAATAGAGTCTTTATACTTGACCAAATACAGTAATATTACGAGAATAAAAACAGAACAAGAAACATATTAAATCAATCTTTAAGCACCTGATAAGGCAGCTTTGATTATCATCATAAATTATCCTGTAGATTTTTGCCCTGTAAAATGAATATTACTATTATATATTACGGCAAATATAATTATAAATATTAAATGTTGTTAATAACAGTTTTATAGCTTCACCGGACTGACAAATCACTGGATTTCAAATCAATTATATATGGCTAATTTTAAAAACTCTATTAATTCTTTTAAAAAACAATTAAAAAATTATTTCTATAATCCTGCTGTTTTTTTTACATTTTTAGTATTATTTATTTCCTGCACACCTGTCTATAATCTGGATAACGGTAACTCCAGACGTGTTTACACCGGTCTTGAAAGATTTATTGATGACTATGCATACAAATATAAAGGAAAGAAAGCCGCTGTTGTTACGAATCAGTCCGGAGTAGACTATAATCTGAAGCAAAATGTATCTTTATTAAAAGAAAAAAATATTGAGATTCCTATAGTCCTTGCTCCTGAACACGGTTTGTATGGCTATGAAAATGAATACAGCAATGAGAATTACATAGTAGACCCTGAATTAAAAGTTATTATTTACAATCTTCATCATCTTGACTTAAACGCTTTGAAACATTTGCTGAAAGTAGCTGATTTCGTAATTTTTGACATGCAGGACATGGGAATGAGATGCTACACATATGTTTCAACTTTAAAGTTTTTAATGGACACATTATCCGGAACCGGTATTGATCTTATTGTATTTGACAGGCCCAATCCACTTGGATTTCTTGATATCAAAGGCCCTTTTCTTGATGACCGCTTTTATTCAAAAAATATTAGTTCATTTCCCGTCACGCTTTTATACAACATGACAATAGGTGAAGCAGCATTATACTACAAGGGTGAATTCCGGAAAAACATAAATCTCAAAGTAATCCCAATGCAGGGGTATTCAAGAACTATGCTTTACCATGAAACCATGCTTCCATGGATACCTCCTTCTCCGAATCTTCCGACATATATGAGCTCTATAATATATTCAGGTGTTGTTCTCCTGGAGGGGATTAACATCTCACTTGGCAGGGGAACTCCCAAGCCTTTTGAATACATAGGAGCTCCATGGATAGAACCCAGGTCATTCTGCAGGGGATTAAAAAATTTGAATATAGAAAATTTTAATTTCAGGCCGGTTTATTTTAAACCTTCGTTTTCTAAATATCAAAGTGAACAATGTGGAGGTGTACATATCATCTATACAGGCGGTAAATTTGATCCATTGGAAATGTCATATAAATTAATTTCATATATCCGTAATAATTATAAAGAATTCGAATGGGAAACATATCATGATTCATTTAATATCGATTATCTTGCGGGAAGTGATAATTTCAGGAAATCTATAACAAAGAGCATGCCTTTTGAAAAAATGTCAGATGATATTGAAGAGAAATCGCGCAAGTTCAGAAAAAAAAGAAATAAATATTTAATTTACAGAGACGCAGTTTTTCCATAAAAAATAAAATAATTAAGCCGTTTTTTTATTAATTAAAACTGCATTCATAAATCAAGATAAGCTTGCTGAAAATATTTTTGTTGCATTATTTAGCTGTAATATGTTACTGCTGAAGAATACTTCTCAGCAGGCCGGAAGAACAAAAAAGGAATAAATAATGAAAAGAATAAACGATACCAAGATATACCTGTATTTCTCAATTACGACTTTAATTCTCGGAATTATTCTGGGATTATTATTTTCATATTCAGCCTTTCTGGTTGAACCTGAAATTAACAAACTGCTCTCGTCAGGAGAAAATATAAGCGACAGCTACAGGCTGGCATACAACAAACTCAGATCTCCGCAAATCTTTGCCAGATACGAAAACTTTGACCGAACGGCATCGCCAATAAAAACAATACTTAAAGTTTATGATGAAAAGATCGAGAAAGATGAGACATTTGACAAAAATGATAAGATGTATCTGCAGGTACTGCTGGACAGAAGAGAATCAGGGACCCGGCTGACCCGCAATACCATGATATTTTTCTTTCTGTTAACTGTTCTCGGAATGTTCTTTTATATTCTTGATTTCTGGCAGCTTAAAAAAAGTAAATGAACACCCCCACAGCAAACAGCGGGGTACCCAAAATTATAAAAACATAACGCTCCGCGGCAAGTCGCGGGGAATTAAACCCGAAGAAATTAAAGTCCGATTTTTTCGCCTTTTAATTTATCAAACTCTTTCAGCATCTCTTTCTGTTTGGCTGTCAGTTTTTTAGGCACGTGTATATTGATTTTTATCAATTGATCACCTTTTCCGTAAGAACCCAGATAAGGAATTCCATTGCCTTTTAAGCGAAAGACCTGACCGTTTTCAGTTCCTGAAGGTATTTTCATTTTTGCTGTTTTTCCGGTAATAGTGGGAACTTCAATTTCTCCCCCAAGACACGCGACAGGAAAAGAAATATCAACCACGTTCAGAAGATCATTCCCGTGCCTTTCAAAAACATTATGCCTTTTCACATGTATGAAGACATACAAATCACCATTCGGCCCGTTATTCGGCCCTACTTCGCCTTCCCCGGTTATTTTAAGCCTTGAACCGGACTCAACTCCTGGAGGAATTTTGACTGTAATTTTTCTTTTCTTTGCAACAATTCCTGCGCCTTTACAGGTTTTGCATGGTGAAGAAATAATTTTGCCCTCTCCCTTGCACTTATAACATGTCTGTGTAACAGAGAAGAATCCCTGAGTTTGACGAACCTGCCCTGTCCCGTTACAGACAGAACATACGGTCGGCTGTGATCCGGGAGCAGCACCTGATCCCTGACATGCCGGGCATGATTCATTTCTCGGTATATCTACCTGTACCTCTTTGCCGCTAACCGCCTCTTCAAGTGTTATAGTAAGTTCATACTGAAGATCAGCTCCTCTTCTGGGCCTCTTTGTATGCCCTCTTGATCCGCCGCCGCCTCCACCAAAAAATCTTTCAAAAATATCACCAAGATCAAAATCAAAGTCTCCAAAAATATCGGAAAAATCTGCAGCGGCACCCCTTCCGAATCCGCCTTCAAACCCTGATACTCCTTCGTGACCGTATCTGTCATACATGGCTCTTTTCTGCGGATCCCTTAAAACTTCATAAGCTTCGGTTGCTTCCTTGAATTTTTCTACAGCTTCCGGATTATCTTTGTTTCTGTCAGGGTGATATTTCAGCGCTAACTTTCTGTAAGCTTGTTTAATAGCATTTTCATCTGCACTCTTGCTGACACCCAGTATTTCATAAAAATCTCTTTTTGTAGCCAATATTAACCCCTTTTACGAAACAAACATAATATGTAATTTCTAATACAAGAATTATAAATATAAAATATCAATTTTATTGAATACCGGAATATTACTATTCCGGTATTCAATATTTATACTGTTTTCTTTTAATAACAGAAAAGAAACATAAATTTCGTTCTAATTCTCCTTGTCATCATCAACGACTTCATAATCAGCGTCATATACTTTTCCGCCGTCATTAGACGAGGATGAATCACCGTCTCCTCCTTCGTCCTTTTGTGCTGCACCCTCCGCTTCTGTTTTTCCGGGCTGGGCACCAGTCTGAGCTGATGATTCCTTATAAATTCTCTCCGCAAAGGTATGAGAAACCTGTTCCAGCTTCGTTTTTGCGTTTTTAATATTATCAATATTATTTGATTCCAGAGCACTGCGCAGATTATTAATTTCCGTCTCAATATTCTGTTTTTCAGCAGGCTCAATCTTGCTTTCATTATCCTTAATCATTTTTTCAAGAGAATAAATTATAGTATCCGCTTCATTCTTGATTTGAACAAGTTCTCTAGTTTTCTTGTCTTCATCCGCATGTTCCTCCGCTTCCCTTACCATCTTCTTTATTTCTTCATCTGACAATCCGCTGGAAGACTCAATTCTGATTTTCTGTTCTTTGCCTGTACCGAGATCCTTTGCAGATACATGGACAATTCCGTTAGCGTCAATATCGAAAGCTACTTCAATCTGCGGAACACCTCTTGGAGCAGGAGGAATACCCACAAGTTCAAACCTTCCAAGGGTCCTGTTCTGAGTAGCCATCTCTCTTTCGCCCTGAAGAACATGTATCGACACAGCCGGCTGATTATCTGCAGCAGTTGAAAAAACCTGGCTCTTTTTAGTGGGTATTGTTGTATTTCTCTCAATAAGCTTTGTCATAACGCCGCCCAGAGTTTCAATTCCAAGAGACAGAGGTGTAACATCAAGAAGAAGTACGTCATGAACATCGCCCGAAAGCACACCACCCTGTATTGAAGCACCAATCGCAACAACCTCATCCGGATTCACGCCTCTGTGAGGTTCCTTGCCGAAAATCTCTTTAACCAGCTCCTGAACAGCAGGTATTCTTGTGGATCCGCCGACAAGTATTACTTCATCAATATCAGCTGCGGAAAAACCGGAATCCTGTAAAGCCTTCAAGCATGGATCTTTGGTTGAATTTATTAAATCACCGACCATTTGTTCAAAATTTGCTCTTGATAAAGTTGTAACAAGATGTTTAGGCCCGCTTTGATCCGCAGTAAGAAAAGGAATATTTATTTCAGTCTGAAGTTTGTTTGAAAGCTCTATCTTTGCTTTTTCAGCGGCTTCCTTCAGCCTCTGTAGTGCCATCTTATCGCCGGAAACATCAATCCCGGTTTGTTTTTTGAATTCAGCAATAAGCCAGTCCATTATTTTCTGATCAAAGTCGTCACCGCCAAGATGTGTATTACCGTTTGTTGATTTAACCTCAAAAACACCGTCACCGAGTTCGAGTATGGAGATATCAAAAGTACCTCCGCCAAGGTCATAAACCGCAATTTTTTCATTAGCTTTCTTTTTATCAAGGCCGTAAGCGAGAGCCGCAGCAGTAGGTTCATTAATTATTCTTTCAACTTTTAAACCTGCAATCGCTCCTGCGTCTTTTGTAGCCTGTCTCTGGGAATCATTGAAATATGCAGGAACTGTTATTACAGCTTTATCAACTTTTTCGCCAAGATAATCTTCAGCTGTCTGTTTCATCTTTTGAAGTATTCTTGCAGAAACTTCCTGCGGGGACAATTCTTCATAATCGGTTTTAACTTTAACACCGCCCTTCCCGTCATCAATTATTTGATACGGAATCATTTTCTTTTCTTCATTGATCTCTGAGAAACCCCGTCCCATAAACCTTTTAACTGAACGAATTGTATTTGCAGGGTTTGTAATAATCTGGTTTTTTGCCACCTGCCCAACAAGTCTTTCTCCTTTATCAGTCAAGGCAACAATTGACGGAGTAGTTCTTTGTCCTTCGGCATTCTGTATAACGATTGGCTCCCCTCCTGTCATTACAGCAACACAGGAATTTGTGGTACCGAGGTCTATACCGATTATCTTACTCATTTTATTTCTCCTTTGTTTTCGATTAAAAATTTAACATTTCATTATATTTATTATAATTTATTATTGTAATCCTTCGCTGCCGGAACCGGAATTTCCGGAATCCGGATTTTCATCTGATTTTTTTCCCGGTTTTGAAACCTTTACCTTTGCACTTCGAACCAGATAATCATCGAGCCTGAATCCCTTTTGATAAACTTTTGTGATTGTTTCTTCTGCAACCTCATCAGTCTCTTCGATTTCAACTGCTTCATTAAAATTCGGATCAAAAACCCGATTCAATGAATCAATCTCTTCAATCCCGTAATCCTTAAGCATATCCTCTATTCTTTTTGATATCATGGAGAATCCGTCTGCAAATGAATCACAAACCTCCTTTGCAGTCTGCCCTTCATTTGAATCCACACTGCATGCGGCTTCTCTTGCTCTCAGAAGATCATCATTGATGTTTATTATATCAAGTGCCATATCTCTTATAGCCAGCTTTCTCTGCTCTTCCTGATTTTTAACCATTCTTTTTTTATAATTCTCGAAATCTGCCTGTCGCCTTTTCATGGTGTCAGTAAGAATCTCAATTTCCCTGATCTTCTTCTCAAGCTCACTCTCGGTATTATCTCCACCGGAAGGTTGTTCGTTCTGAACATCTTCACCTGTATTGACTGCGTTTTTTATATCAGAATCCTCCACAGGTTGTGAATCAATATTATCTTCCCTGTCTTCAACATTTTCAGTAAATTCCTCATTTTCATTTACTTCATTTACATTTTCTTTCTTGTCTCTCATCATAAGCTCACCCGATTTAATCTATTAATATTTATCTGCAAGTTGATTTTATTTAATTTAAAATTACATAATTTATGAATATTACACTGTTATCAGTTCACCATTCTGGTTAAGAGATTGGAAATCATTCTTCCGGTATAGTCTACCAGAGGAACAATCTTTTCATAATCCATTCTTGTGGGGCCGAGAACCCCAAGCGAACCGACATTAACGCTTCCAATTTTATAGGAAGAAGACACAATGCTGCATCCGTATATATCCTCTCCGTCTATACCTTCTCCTATAAAAGTATGCACTCCATCTGTATCTATGTTCTTTTCCATGATCATTTTCAGAGTTTCTTTTTTCTTTAACAGATGAAGAAGAGTTTCCATTCTGTCTTTCTCAATCATATCAGGAATATGAAGGAGATTTTCAATTCCATCAATATAAAGTTGAGAATTTTCATTCTTAGACAAAGCAAGTTCAGCTATATCAAGGGCAATCTCATCACGTGAATTCATCATTTTATCTTGACGTAAACTATCGAACACCTCTTTCTTAATATCAAAAAGCGAATAGCCGCAAAGCTCACTTGTGAGGTATTTCGAATATGCGTGAAGATCATCATGGCTGAAAGAAGATGAAATTGAAATTTTCTGATTAACCACTGTTCCCATACGGGTAACAAGTATAAATAATACAGTATTCTCAGATAAAGGAACAAGCTCTATATGTTTTACAATAGAATAGTCCGGTATAGGTGTTAATACAACACCGGCATAATTTGAGACAGTAGAAAGCATTTTAGTAAGAGAATTAAACATCTGGTCAATCTGCAATTCCCTTCTAAGAGTTTCCTCATTTAAATTGGAATTATTGTCTATCGTGAATTCATATGAATCCAGAAGCGATTCAACATAGAACCTGTATCCTTTATCAGTCGGAAGCCGGCCTGCAGATGTATGAGGCTGAGTTAAATAGCCCATCTTTTCAAGATCAAACATAATATTTCTCATCGTGGCTGGTGAGATTGAAAAAGAATATTTAATTACAAAAGACCGCGAACCTATCGGTTTACCTGAGACTATATATTCATATACAAGTGCTTTTAAGACAGATGATTCTCTTTCACTTAAATGTTTATTCTGTGTATTATTATCTTTTTTCATGATATTTAATTTCACAAAATACTTTTTTTATTAGCACTCATCAATATCGAGTGCTAATAAATTAAATAAAAAAAACGCCTGTGTCAAGTCAAAAAAATATTTTTGTATAATAAAAATAATAAAACTTTATGTTTTTTTCTTTTTTTTCTTTTTTGAATCTTTCTTTTTTTCGTCTGACTCCAGCCTTTCCCTTAAAGCATCTATCGTATTTTTCAGTCTTGTTGCTTCTTCAGATTCTCCGGTCAAAACATTGATTTTTCGCAAACTCGACAATAATTCAATGGATTTAAGCATATCCGCCGGAACCTGAGTGGAGACTTCATATCTTGTCCTGAACTGCTGTGCCGCAATACCAAGATTCTTTTTACACAACTTCAGTAAATCCTGCCTTTCCCTGAAGAACTCAGTTCTAGGATCCCTGTATTTCTGAATATCGGAAAAATTAATAAAATTTTTCATTATTACGGCAATTCTGCCCTGCATGTCAACAAATGACCATTTCCATTTGGATCCCTCACCCATTCTCTTAATAAGCATTAAAATCATATTTTGTATTAAATTTAGTAAGTTGATAATCTGTAGAGGATTTACTTTATCAATTTTTTTCAAATACTCTTCGTTTTCCTTAAGTGATCTGTCAATATCACTGCCGACGATTTCCTCTGCCAGCTGCAGTACTTTATATATTTCTTTTCTGGCATTATTTAAATATGTCTCATTTTTCTGATCAAGCATATCCAGTGAAATATCATTCATTTTTATGTACAGCCTGATTATTTTAATATAATCCAGTATAGCTTCAATGTTCAGGTAACCTTTAATGGAAGACATCGTTTTAATCTTATTCGTAATGTCTTTAATTGCATTTCTTGCCTGCTCAATTCCTTCATGATGCTCTTTTACATAGTTATTATAGGCAACTCTTTCAGCTTTTGTAATTGTCATAGGTTTGCTCCGCATTAGTTACTGATGGAGTGTTTACTTCAAAAATACCGCAATTCCATAGCATAAAAACAAAAGTAAACCAGCATCTATACACTTAATTACTTTAAAAAATATTTGTGTTTGTCAACCTACTTTCAATTATCTGCTTGATTCATATTCAAAATCTTTTCATATGACGCATTATGGGAAAACTAAACAATAACATCATAAATAATCTGGTATTTAATCTGAGAAAACCTGCCAGATACACCGGGCAGGAACTGAATATAATACGGAAAGATGATCCTTTTATCAGAATGGCGATATGCTATCCGGATTTATATGAAATCGGCATGTCCAATAACGGGATCAGGATACTGTATGACATTGCCAACAATATTGAAGACGTTGCATGCGAACGTGCTTTTGCGGTACCGGAGGATTTTGAACAGAAAATCAGGTCAATGGAAATTCCGCTATATACACTGGAATCATATACCCCATTATGCGAACTTGATATAATAGGTTTTAATGTTGCGTATGAGCTGCTTTATACCAATATACTGCAAATACTTGATCTTGGGCGCATCCCGCTTCTAAGCAAAGAAAGAAAAGACGGAGACCCTATAATTATCGGTGGCGGAGAATCAGTCTCTAATCCTATGCCTTTAAACAATTTCTTTGACGCATTTTTTATCGGTGACGGGGAAGAAGGCATTACAGATATACTGAACACAGTCAAAAATGCGAAACTTAAATCTTTAAACAGAAAAAAAACAATAAATCTTTTAAACAATGTTGAGGGAGTCTATATTCCGGACAGGAATTCAGAAAACAAAACACCTTTAAATATCAAACAGGTAAAAAAAAGAATAAACCGGAATGTATCATTAAATAATCCGCTTAAACCTATAATGCCCAGCATGGGCATTGTTCAGGAAAGACTTGTTATTGAAGTAACACGCGGATGTAAAAATATGTGTAATTACTGCCATTCAGGTTTTTACGAAATGCCGTACAGATACGGGAAGCCTGAAATATTAAGAGACCGTCTGTTTGAACTGTTAAAGAACGCTCATTACAGCGAACTGACCTTATCCTCTTTGTCCATTGCAGACTATAATTATCTTATCAGACTTTTGAATTATATTTTACCTGGACTCATAGAAAGAGGAATTTCCATTTCCCTTCCTTCTCTTAAAGTAAATAAAAAAACCCTGCCGATTATACAGGAAATTTCAGACATCAGAAAATCCTCTCTTACATTCGCAGTTGAATCCGGCTGTGAAGAGATAAGAGAAAGAGCAAATAAAAAGCTTCAGACTGATGACATTATTAATATCGCAGACTATATTTTTAACAACGGCTGGACTACATTGAAACTGTATTTCATGATAGGCCTGCCCGGTTTTGAAGAATATGATGAAGCGGGCGCCATTATCAACCTTCTAAAAAACATTTATTCCAAAGCAGGTAAAAAGAAACGCCTCAATGTAACGATATCCCCTTTTATACCAAAACCGCATACTCCATTTCAATGGGAAAAACAGGCGGATTCCGAATATTTGCTGGAGACAGTTTTAAGAATCAAAAGAGGTCTTCCCCGAAGCATTTCCATAAAAGAGCACAATATATATTCCACCCTTCTTGAAGGCGTTATGGCAAGAGGGGACTCAAGACTGAATGAAGTAATTTATAATTCCTACAAACAGGGATGCAGACTTGATTCATGGAATGAAAATTTTAAATTTGAAATATGGGAAAAGAATCTCAATGCTATAGGTAACTGGAAAAATTATCTGGACCGGAAAGATGAAAATGAAGACCTGCCGTGGAGTTTTATTTCAACCGGATTTGAATCGGTTGTCAGAAGACAAAGAGATAAAATGTACAGGACTCTCCTGAAAAAAGATGAAACTCCTTATCATGACATACTGGATACTGCCGCAATTCAAGAAGCCGTAAATCGATTCAAGAAAAAATACGACACTGCCGGAAGAATCAGATTGAAAATTTCAAAAACCGGAAACGCCAAATATATTTCGCATCTGGACTTTATGGCAGTAATTATCAGAGGGTTAAGATTGATAGACTTTCCTGTTTCTTTCACACAGGGATTCAACAAGAGAGAAAAAATATCTATGGGGTTCCCCCTCCCGGTAGGAATTGAAAGCATCTGCGAGCTTTGTGATGTTGACATTTCCGAATCCGTGAATATTGACGGCCTGCCCCTGATTCTTAGCCGGAAACTGCCTGAAGGAATTAATGTCCTTTCAGCAGATTACGCAGACAAAAAAGAATCAATAATGAGCATTACGCGCGCATCTGAATTTTCAGTAGAAATAAATAATTCGAAACTCAGGGAAACTTTTATAGACAGCCTGAATGCCGGGAAAGACTTTGTCAAAAAAACAAAAAAAGAAGAAAAAGCAGTCAGTTTTGATAAAGCTGTAATTTCATATGAGATAAAACATGCCGGCACCGCAGATAAAACAAAAGAGATAATTATAAAAATTCCCACAGGTGACGAGAACTCTGTCAGAATCGATGATCTTGTCCTGAGCCTTGCAGATGCAGTCTACGATGATTTTTACAATTTTAAAATCGTCAAATTAGGCCAGTACAGAGAAAGTAACAACAGTCTGGAAGCAATAAAATAAAAAGCTGATTCAAACCACACCATATAAAAACAAAAGCGATGTTTTTAATCACCCCGTACGGATAATAAAAACATCGCCTGCTTCAACTTCTATATAAAATATATTTTACTACTAATCGTAAGATTCAGACCCAAGGAATGTAACCGGCGGTTCATCCATCAGCCAGCGCAGCGTATTTTTAAGCTTCATTAACTGAACAAAAAGATCATGAATCGGATCGCGATCCGGTTCATGCATCGGGCTTTTCCAGTAAAAAGACAGCCATTCCTGGTTGCCATATAATGATGCGCGTTTTGAAAGGTCCATAAAAAGTGCCAGGTCAAGAACTATCGGAGCAGCCAGAATTGAATCCCTGCACAAAAAGTCTATCTTAATCTGCATCGGGTAGCCCAACCAGCCAAAAATGTCTATATTATCCCAACCTTCCTTATTGTCGCCTCTCGGCGGATAATAATTGATAGTTACTTTATGGTAATAATCCTTATATAAATCAGGATATATTTCAGGCTGAAAAATACGGTCAAGAACCGATAATTTACTTACTTCCTTTGTTTTAAAAGATTCAGGATCATCAAGTACTTCTCCGTCACGGTTACCAAGTATATTGGTAGAATACCAGCCACTAACTCCAAGCATTCTTGCTTTCAATCCGGGAGACAGTATTGTTTTCATCAGGGTCTGTCCTGTTTTAAAATCCTTACCCCCCATCGGAGCTTTATTTTTATCAGCAAGTTCCCAGAGTGCCGGAATATCATTACAGAGGTTTGGAGCTCCGTTCGCGTAAGGAATGCCAAGAGACAATGCTGCATAAGCATAAATCATACTTGGAGCAATCTTCGGATGACTTTCTTTCAATGCCTTTTCAAAATTTTCAAGAGTATCATGAACGCCTGGAATTACCTGCTGAAATATTTCAGTACTGCCACACCAGACCATTACCATTCTGGACAGCTTTTTCTCTTCCTTGAACTTAAGGATATCATCTTTAACCATCTGTGCGAGATCCCAGTATGAAGGAGCTTTTTTTACCCATACGCCATCCAGTTTTTTAACGTATTCTTTATTAAAAACAGCTTTCCATGGTTTTATAGCGGACAGCTCAGCTTTTATAGGCTCAATATCCTCTTTTTTTATAACTCTTGCCTTTGATGCTGCTTCATAAACATTATCTTCAAAAATATCCCATCCGCCGAATTCAATATCCTCAAGACTCGCGAGAGGCACAAAATCTTTAATATTTACATATTTCGCTTTATCACCTTTGCCTACTTTGATCTTACCCATCTGAGTTAAAGATCCGATTGGCAGGCTCAGGCCTTTTCTTATTAGCAATACACCGGATATAAATGTCGTACTGACAGCACCAAGACCCGGTATGAGAATACCGAGTTTTCCTTCTGGTTTATCTATTCCATCTTTTTTCAATGTCAAAACATTCTCCTCATGAAATCATTGAATTAAAATCTTATATATACACAATATATAATAATTGTCAAGATATTATGAAAGTGCCGTATAGAACAGCAATAATATTGAAAATTACTATAAATTGCAATTATTTTGCAACTAAAATTGATGCTATGTGTATAACTAATCAATTTAAAGTCAAGAAATAATATTGCATTAATAATTAATATATTTCATATAAAATATATTCTCTTGACATTCTTAATTAAATAGTGTATCAATAGTTCTTATTTATGAACCGCTAATTAACTTTTCAACAGAAAAAGCCTCTAATCATTCATAATCAAAATGCTTTAATTCTTGCCCCGAAAAGTTAAGGTTCTGTATAATCTTTATTTATATTAAATCTTAAATTATCAAATTCAGGAGGAACTTATGGCTGAATCCGGTTTTAATTTCCAAAAATTTATTGATGACTCGAAAGCAACACTGACAAATCCCAAGTCATATTTTGCTTCCATGGCAAAAGAAGGGGGATTTGGAGAACCTATTATCAAGGCATTAATTTACGGACTTGCAGCAGGAATAATTAGTTTTATTTGGTCTTTAATAGGTCTTTCTGCAGCTGGCGGCATGGGAATGGGCATGTTCGGTGCAGGTGCAGGCGGCATAATGATTATTATCGGTTCTCTTATTACAGCGATTATCGGACTGTTCATCGGCGGAATTATTGTGCTGATACTATCTGCAATTTCAAGCGGAAGTACAGATTTTGAGGCCAATATCAGAGTTTGTGCATCTTTAATGGTATTAAGCCCTGTAAACGCATTACTCAGCTTCCTGGGAGGAATAAGTCTCGCCCTTGGAGCGATTGTTGCACTCCTTGTAAGTCTTTACGGCCTTTACCTGCTTTATAATGCACTTGTAAGCACACTTGGAGGCAAAGAAAGCATTGCCAAAGTTGTATCAATAGTCCTCGCTATAATCCCGGTGATAATACTGATAAGCACTCTTACGTGTGCATCTGTTACAAGCAATTATGTGGATAAAATGTCAGACAGCAAAGATATGAAGGAATTACAGGACAAGCTTGAAGATATGGCAGAAAAAATGGAAAAGGAAATGGATAAATAAGCTGTTTTCAAATTCAGGGGGTATTGGAAAATACCCCCTCCATCATTTTCACATCTTTTTATTTTAATAATTTTTAATTTTTTATAAATCGTCCGTTCAGGTTTTAGAAATATTTAAACCCGGTAACCAAAGTCAGAATTTTGCAAAATTTTCTTTATGCTGATATTTATTGAATAGTAATTATAAAAATTATTACACTGTTTATACAATCCAGTTAAAATTTATATTCCGGCAGCGGTATGCTGTACATGCCCAATGAAAAGATTCATAGAACAATCCAATACGAAAGAATACGATTTAATAATAATCGGAGCCGGAATAACCGGCGCTTCGCTTGCGTATGAAGTATCTTCGCGAGGCTACAGTGTTGCCGTTATTGACAAAGGAGATTTCAGCTGCAAAACTTCATCAGCAACATCAAAATTAATTCACGGCGGGCTTCGCTACCTTAAAAATTTCGAACTTTCTCTTATACGCGAATCCTTAAGAGAAAGAAGAATTCTCATGAATATTGCTCCTAATCTTGTTTACCCGCTGCAAATGCTAATTCCGACTTACAGAGACTTCCAGAGAAGCAGACTAATTCTTGGGACTGGCCTGACAATATATGACCTGCTTGCTTATGATAAAAAAAGAACATGGGACCCTGCGAAAAAAATGTCCCGGCATACTTCTATTAGCAGACAGAATGCCCTTGATATGGAACCTGATATAGATCCGCATGATCTTACAGGCGCAATGTTATTCCAGGATTCTCAAAGTCTTTTCCCTGAAAGGCTGACACTTGCTTTTATTAAATCAGCTGTAAAATACGGAGCAGATGTTTCCAATTATGCTGAAGTTACGGAATTTATTTATTCAAATTCAAAGGCAATATCCGGAGTTATTGTAAAAGATAAACTAACAGGAAATGAAAAGGAAATCAGGGGAAAACTTACAGTCAACTGTACAGGCCCGTGGGCTGATATTCTGCTCAATATTGCAGAGAAGGGAAAATCCACAAATCACATTAAACGTTCCGAAGGCATACACATTATTACTGAAACAATAGGCAACGGACACGCGCTACTTCAGACTGCGAAAAACGGCAGGCATCTTTTTACGTTACCATGGCGCGGCCATTCTTTAATCGGGACTACTGACAGGGAATACAAAGGCGATCCAGATGAATACCGTATTACACGAGAAAGCATAATAGATTTCATTAAAGATATTAACTATATTTACGGAAGTGAAAAGATAAAATATAAGGATATCAAATTCGCATACGGCGGCTTAAGGCCTATGGTTGAAAGCGACACAGAAGGTACATATACGACCTCCAGAAAATACGAAATATACGACAATGCAAAAGACGGTTACGAGAACCTCATAACTGTTGAAGGCGGCAAATACACAACAAGCAGAAATCTCGCTTTCAAAACTGCAAATATCATAGATAAAAAATTCAGCAGAAAACCTTCAGAATCAATAACAGATAAGAATTATCTAAACGGATGCGATATTAAAGATATTCAAGCATTCATTCATCAAATGCTGAAAACACACAAAGACCTGAACAGGAATACAGCTATTACTCTTTCAAGATACTATGGTACTGAAATTACAGATATCTTAAAAATAACTCAGGGTAACAAAAATACAAAAGAGCCGCTTAATGATGACGGAGAAATATCTGCACAGGTTATCTATGCAGTAAGGAACGAAATGGCAAAGAAACTTGAAGATATTATTTTCAGAAGGACCGGATTCGGGACTCTCGGGCATCCCGGTAAAGATGTACTGAAAAAAATTGCAGACACAGCGGCAAAAGAACTCGGCTGGAACAAAGAGCATACAAGAAAAGAAATTGAAGAGGCAGAAAGACTATTAATGGTACCATAAGCCTGATATTTTTCCGGACGTATTACTAAAATAGACCTGACCTGAAAATGCAATCATTATGAATTAATAATTATAATTTCCGTTTTTAAGAAAAAATTGTAAAGGGGTTATTATGAAAACTTACAGGGATATTTTCAGATGGGGAGACCCTGCTCATGACGAAGTACTTGATACTCATATTATAAAACTTCTTAAAGAATATCTTAATCTCGGCGAACAAGACATATCTGAAAAATACCTTACAGGTAGTGATCCGGTTCAGTTAAAGAAGAAATGCAGATTATCAGCTTCCTTCCTGAATTCATTGATAAAAATAGCAGGAGAAAAAAATGTAGCTATAGAAGATACTGAAAGAGCTTCTCATGCTTACGGGAAAAGCTGTCATGACATTCTCAGGCTTAAGCTGGGCATAATCAACAATCCTCCGGATGCTGTTGTTTATCCGCGAAATGAAAACGATATTGTCAAAATACTTCAGTTGTGCAGGAAAAATAAGACAGCTGTTACACCCTTCGGCGGACATAGTTCAGTAACAGGAGGAGTTGAAACTCCCAGAGGCGGTATTTCACTTGACCTGACCAGACATATGAATAAAGTCATTGAAGTCAACGAAACAAATTCCTCAGCAACAATTCAGCCCGGCATATACGGACCTGCTCTTGAAAAAGACTTGAATGAATACGGCAAAGGCTATACCTGCGGGCATTTCCCGCAATCGTTCGAATACTCTACCCTTGGCGGCTGGATCGCTGCAAGAAGTGCGGGACAGGCTTCTACCGGGTATGGCAAAATAGAGGATATTGTTCTGTCCTTAAGGATGGTAACTCCGTCCGGGATTATTCAGACAAAAGCATTCCCAAGAGCTGCGATGGGGCCCGACCTTAATCAGATTCTGATCGGTTCAGAAGGAACATATGGAATCATTACTGAAGCATGCATCAAGATCAGAAAAAATATGCCGGAAAACACGCGTATGATATCATTCCTGTTCAAAGACTTTGAATCAGGTTTAAAAACTATGAAAGAAGTAATGCAGGGACGTTTCGGATTTCCATTTGTCTTCAGGCTTACTGATCCGGAGGAGACTGATATATCTTTTAAATTAAAAGGAATGAATAACACTCTTGCAGACAGATTCCTTAAAATGCTTGGTTACAAATCTCCCGGGAGATGTCTTTTTCTTGCCACAGTTGAGGGAGATAAATCATATGTGAATTCAATAGTAAAAAATATAAAAAAAACAGCAGCCAAAAACAGATCCCTTGGCCTTGGAGCAGGTCCGGTCAGGAAATGGTTTAAACAGAGGTATTCAAGTGCTTACTTAAGAGATCCCTTAATGGATATCGGGCTAATCACCGACACCCTGGAAACAGCAGTTACATGGGAGAATCTTCCTGCTTTGTGGTACGCTGTAAGGGAATATATAAAGAAAAGGCCGGATTCTATCTGCATGTCTCACATATCACATGCCTATGAAAACGGCGCCAATCTCTATTTTACTTTTATATCGCCGGTAAAAAAAGGAAAAGAAATTAATGATTATAAAAAATTTCAAAAAGGAATAATTGATACAATTGTTAAGAATAAAGGATCTATATCTCATCATCACGGCATTGGCAAAGATTTTGCCCCGTGGATGGAAAATCTCATTGAGCCTCCAGGAATGGGAATTATGCGGTCTGTAAAAGAATACCTTGATCCTGGCGATATTTTAAATCCAGGCGGTACTCTTGGATTGAAAAAATAACATCTCTTTTACTTCAGATATGCCGGAAATAAAACCATTAAAAGAGTTCCCTCACTACGCTTCAATACTCGCATTCTGGGCATACAGAGAATGGTACAGGAACAGGTCAATAGACTTTAACATTATTGTAAGAGCTTATCAGGACAGAATTAATACGGACAGGCTGCCTGTTTCATGGATTGCACTTAAAAATTCAATGCCTGTAGGAATGGTTTCATTAAAAGAAAATGACTTATGGTCAAGGAACGATTTGAATCCATGGCTCACATCTCTATTCATACTTCCGGAGTACAGAAAATCCGGGATAGGGAAACGGTTAATAAAAACAGTAATAGATGCAGCAGCTTCTTTAAATTATGAAAATCTATATTTGTTTACTGCCGGGAACAATATAAAACTGAATGACTATTATTTAAAAATCGGATGGTACTATCTTGAGAACGCGTACGGAAATGACAATGATACTGTCAAGATATTATATTATAATATAGCATAATATCTTATAACATGATTATTATTTTAATATCCAGTGAGGGATATTTTTAACTTGATTTCCTTTAAAAATCTGCTAATATTATCATAAAGTTTTATTTTTTTTTATTTTTTATTTGACAGAAAAACCATATTTAATATTTTAGCGTGCTGTATGTGTGAAATACAAATGAGCCGCTAGCTCAGTCGGTAGAGCAACTGCCTTTTAAGCAGTGGGTCCGGGGTTCAATTCCCCGGCGGCTCAAATAACACATAAAGCATAGTGTTAATGCATCTGTCCCCGTCGTCTAGGGGTCTAGGACACCGGGTTTTCATCCCGGCAACAGGGGTTCAAATCCCCTCGGGGATGCATAAGAAAAGTCTGCCTAACCAGCAGACTTTTCTATTTTACCTTTATACACAACACACTATCCGCTCCTCTCACTCGAAACCGGTAAATTCCAAAAAATTTAAACTCAGTGTTTCCATCTCTCTTAATATTTATTATATTGTAATATCTGGATAATACAATTTTTATAGGAGGATGACTGCAATGGATATATTAGGAAAAACAATAATTTTTTTATCACCGCTTATTCTGATTCTGACTGTTGCTCAATTAATTATTTCGGGTGAAAAGCTTCAAACTGCAACTTTCGCAGGAGGTTGTTTCTGGTGTATGGAACCTCCTTTTGATAAGCTGGATGGAGTGAAAGAGGTTATTTCAGGATATACAGGCGGGCATGTCAAAAATCCAAGTTATGGGGAAGTTTGTTCCGGCAGTACCGGCCATGCTGAAGCTATTCAGATAAAATACGATCCTTCGAAAATTAGCTATAAAGAGCTGCTCGATGTTTTCTGGCAGCAGATTAATCCTACGGATTCAAACGGCCAGTTTGTAGACAGGGGCAGTCAGTACCGGACTGCAATTTTTTATCATAGCGAAAAGCAGAGAATACTGGCGGAAAACTCCAAAGATGAAATTAACGAATCAGGAATGTTTAAAGACCCGGTGAAAACCGAAATTGTGAAAGCAGGAGAGTTCTATCCGGCTGAAAAGTATCATCAGGACTTTTATAAAAAAGATCCTTTACGATACAAGCTATATCGAAACAACTCAGGAAGAGACTCATATCTTGGATTGATATGGAATGAAAAAACAAAAAAATTATTCTTAAACAACGGAGAAACTAAAATGAAAAAATATTCAAAACCTGATGATAAAACATTAAAGAAAAAGCTGAGCCCGCTGCAGTACAAAGTAACACAGAATGAAGGAACAGAAATGGCTTTCAGCAATGAATACTGGGACAACAGGAAACCGGGTATATACGTTGACATTGTTTCCGGTGAGCCGCTGTTTGTGTCTACAGATAAATTTGATTCAGGCACCGGTTGGCCGAGTTTTACAAAACCGATTGATAAAGAATATATTGTACAAAAAGAAGACAACAGATACAATATGAAAAGAACAGAAGTCAGAAGCAGGTATGGGGACTCTCATCTGGGACATCTTTTTAATGACGGTCCCGCTCCTGCCGGAACGCGATACTGCATAAACTCGGCAGCTCTGCGCTTTATACCGGTAGAGGATCTTGAAAAAGAAGGATATGGAGAATACAGGAAACTGTTCGATTAAGAAAAAACGCGGAATTACATAAATGATCAGTTTTTAAACACAAAATATGCGGACAGGCACATAAGGGCTGATGCGATTAAATAATTCAAAGTAATTTTTTCTTTCAGAAACAGAATCGAAAACGGAATAAAAACCGAGAGAGTAATTATTTCCTGAATTATTTTTAGCTGCCCTACTTTGAGGACTGAATTCCCGAGTCTGTTTGCAGGTACCTGAACAGTATATTCCAGCAAGGCAATCATCCAGCTGACGGCGATTGCAATTATAAGAGGCTTATTCCTTAGACTTTTTAAGTGACCGTACCAGGCAAATGTCATAAAAATGTTTGAAATAATCAAAAGGCTTATTGTAGTTAATATTGTCCTCATCCTGCTCTGTTTAACCTAATTCCTTTACAAATACAATCTTACCATCCCCGGGCGCGTAAAAATCCTTAAAATATGCCGCTTCCCTGAACCCGCACGATAAATAGAACCTTCGTGTAGGGCTATACTGCTCCCTCGAAGAAGTATCAGCATATACGGCTGATCCTCCTGATTTTTTAACAGATATTTCAGTCTGCGACATTAATATATGCCCTATGCCGTTTCCCTGAAATGCTGTATCTACACCGATCCAGTAAAGGTCATAACTCGATTTTGTAAGAGGAACCAGGCCATAGCATGTGTATCCGACAAGCCTGTTTCCTGATTCAGCAAAAACAAATTTATAGGTGGATTTATTTCCAAGCTGCAGCTTTTCGTCAATAAGTTCGATAGCAGTATTCAGTTCCTCATTAGAGAAAAAGCCAGTATCCTCCAGAAGTCTGTAAACATTATCAAAATCGTTCTTAACAGGATACCTTCTGAATGTTATACTCAGATTCTGTTTTGATAGAATATTTTTCCCGAAATTAAGCTCTGTCATATTTGTTCCCTAAATATATCTCATTGAATCAGCAATACCGGACCATAGGCCCTTAAAAAATGAAGCTGCATTATCGGCAAGTTTAGGAATTTTATAGCCACCTTCCTGTACGACAAGAGCAGGCAGTCCTAATTGGCCGAGCATTCTCCCGTTCATTTCAAAATCAGCCGGACGAAGAGTCCATGTCCCGGTCGGATCTCCTTTGGACGTATCATATCCAAGCGTGATCACCAGGAAATCCGGTCTGAATTTTTTTATTTTCTGAATGGCATCTTCCAGTACCAGACGATACTGACTGCCGTCTATTTTTTCCTTTAAAGGATAATTGATATTATAGCCGACTCCCTCTCCTTCTCCCTTCTCATCTTTAAAACCTGAAAAATAGGGATAAGCAAATTTAGGATGTCCGTGTATTGAAACAGTAAGTATATCCTTTCTGGTGTAAAAAATATCCTGTGTGCCATTACCGTGATGATAGTCAAGATCAATTATTGCTACTTTACTGTGTTTGCTCAAATAATTTGCAGCAATTGCCGCCGAATTAAAGTAACAGAATCCGCCGAATACTTTTCTCTCTGCATGATGCCCGGGCGGCCGTACAAGGGCATAGGCCATATTATAGCCTTCCAGAATTTTATAAGCTGCAGTAAGAGCACAGTCGACCGATCTTTTTGCTGCAATGTACGCATTTTTATTGAGAGGCGTAAAGGTATCTATACAGTAATAACCTGCCCTTATCGGAAGTTCAATCGGAGGCCTGGCCGCGTTTCTTATTGGAAAGACATACGGGTATACGGATTTTCCGGGTTCAATCAAGTCACACATTTTCTTTAAATAATTCACGAAATTATTTTCATGTACTTCCCGTATAAATTTTTCCGGAAAGTTCTTTACCGGAACAATATCAAATATACCAAGTTTTTTCAGGCCTTCAAGAATATTCGGAATGCGAGCAGGTGCTTCTACATATCCACGTTCCCGTATATGATGAATCTCATGCCTGTCATTAATGACAAGTGCTATTCTTTTCTCAAGGGAGGGAACAATATTAACTGAAAAATCAGATTCTTTTTTCACATATCTGGGTTTACGAATGCTGACAGGGTCATCCTGGAAGCTTTCAAGAACCATTTTTACATATCCGGGAGGGCAGGATTTACCGTATTTCCGTTCAAGTACAGCCTGTACTATCTCACGGGCATAGTCTCTTGAAAGGCTGCAGTCCCTGCCAAGCGGATCAAAGACAAGAAACGGAGGACAGTCATCACCCGGAGTAAAGGGGGTTTCATACTTTGTATTTATGACCGGATATGCACCATAATGCTCATAAAATTTTAGTCTTGAACTGTTCTGCTTAAGAATAGCAGGATCTTTACACAGATTCGGATCATCAGGAAGACATTCATAGAAAAGCCCTATATAATCAAGATGCCTTGTCTCCTCTCTGACACGTTCATAAAGCGCTCCTCCGATTCCCCTGCTTGATATTTTCGGATGCACCGAAAGAAAATCAAGAAAGCCGAATTTCATAACCGGTTCATTATTTACAAGTGCGAATCCTTTTACATTCGAATTGTAGTCATCCGCTACGAAGAGTACTGTCCTGAACCTGTATTTAAGCGGATTTTTGAGCATGCGGGGCAGCTTTTCAATCTCTTTCGGATTAAGTGCGTTGAACTGCTGGAAAAGAATTGCCTGTACCTGCACAATTGCCTTTTTATCCCTGTCAAGGGAATCGTCAAATATTCTTCTGATTCTGAACATACTCATTTCTTTTTTCCTGATTTATGCTCATAATACGTTTTACGACTTCACTGCCCGATAATCCCATTCTCCGGGCAGCAGCCATAAATCCGGCATCTGACGAAAGGCATGGATTAGCATTCACTTCAAGCACCCAGGGAGTTCCGTTCTTGTCCACCCTGAAATCAACACGTCCGTATCCTTTCAGTTTAAATATATCCCAGCATTTACGCGCACAGCTCTCAATAAATCTGAGTAAAACAGAATCGCTGCTTTCAAAATCATAATTGCGCGGTGTATTGTTGTATTCAAATGATCCGCTGTCCCATTTCGCACGATACCCGACAATTTTGGGTTTCCCTTCAGGATAATTATTAAAAACAATCTCCGCTACAGGCATAACTTCCGGGCCGTCAGGTCCTTCCAGAATGGAAACATTAAACTCGCGCCCATTAATAAACTGTTCCGCGAATGAATCTGTTTTGTATTTTGCGGCTATTTTTTTCAATTTGCCTGTGTCATCTTTCCCTGTTATCCTTACAATGGAATCTTCATCAATACCAATGGATGCATGATCAACGACAGATTTAACAATATAATCACCTTTCGGAATATTAACTCCGTTATCCGCAGGCAATAAAAAGTATGAAGGAGTGGGAATACCTGCGTGCATCATCAATCTTTTGGCTACGAGCTTGTTCCCGGTCATTGTCATTGAGTCAGATTTTGAGCCTGTATATTTTATCTTTAATGAATCCAGCAAAGCAGGCAAAAAAACAGCAAGATTGTCAGAGCCATCAACTGATTCAACAAGATTGAAAACCATCAATGGCTTCAGCCGCATCAGTTTTCTTTTCAAATAGTCGAGATCCAGAGTTACTGCAATTTTAACCGGCTCATAACCAAGTTCCAAGATGTAAGCTGAAATTTCCTCTGCTTCGATAAGAACATCCTTTTCATCTTCCTCAGCGTCAGCAGGAACATACTGATGAAGAATTACTATTTTCTCTCTGTCAGTATTTACTGCCGTATAATTCTTTCCTGGAATAAGCTTTTCAGGCAGGGCAATTTGTTTCACTTTGTCAGGTGCTTTATCAATAAGCCCGCAGCGCCTTAATGCGGAGTTTGCAATGTAGCCGATCAGATCGATATAGGCTACACCTGACTTGCTGCAGAGAATGGGAAGATCGGAATGATCGGGATGAATTCCGGCAAGAGGATTCACTTCAATAAAATTCGGAATGCCTTTACTGTCGCAGCGGACATCGACCCTGCCTGCATCAAAGCATCCCAGGCCCCTCCATGCAGCAAGAGCCAGTTCCGCAGACTCATCTGCCGTTTCATCATCAGCAAGATTATATATTACAAAATCCTCGCAATTCTCCTTGTTCATATAGGAGTAAACACCGTCTTCCGCATTTTCCTTTAATAAAACCTCTAAAACGCCTATAGCACGGGCATCTTTTCCCGACCCTAATATTCCTACAGTGAATTCCCTTCCGGAAAGATATGACTCAATCAGAACAGGCTGTTTATACTTCTCAAGAAGGTCAGAGCACACTTTTGCAAGAGTTTCCCTGTCTTTTATTACGGAAAGAGCATTGATGCCTTTACCTGTGCCCTCTGCATAAGGTTTTGCGAACAGAGGATACTCCATATGAATATTTTTAAGATCATTTTCGCTATGCACCAGCTTAAAGTCAGGCGTTGCCAGCCCGAGATCTCTTATTACTCTTTTTGTGAGTTCCTTGTTAAGTGTAAGGGCCAGAACGCAGGGATCGGAAAATGTGTACGGAATTCTGTAGGCATCGCAGACAGCAGGGACCTGTGCCTCCCGACCGATTCCGTAAACTCCTTCAGCTATATTGAAGATGAAATCCCATCTTTTCCCGGCCGCCAGCTGCTCTACAAGCTGTGTGACAGCGCCAATACGCTCTGTTTCAAAGCCAAGCTGTTTCAGTGTATTGTCAATTGCGTCTATTGTTGTTTCTGAATCGAATTCAGCTACATCTTCCTCTTTAAAACCAAGAGCCCTGTAATGATCTCTCAGGTCATAAGTTATACCGGCTATCATATATTATATCCGCTTTATTCAGTACAGGTATCAGGGTAAGTAAACAGCTTATCCTCATAATTCCGGAGCATTACAGTATTGCCTTCAACACCCTGAAAATACTGCGGCTGCAGCGGTATTTTACCGCCTCCGCCGGGAGCATCAATGACAAAATTCGGTACTGCGAAACCGGTGGTAAATCCCCTTAGGCCCTTTATTATCTCAATACCCTTCTCAACCCTGGTACGGAAATGGGATGAACCTGAAATAGGGTCGCATTGATATAAATAATACGGCCTTACCCTGTTTTTGAGAAGCTGATGATACAAAGAACGCAGAATTTCCACATCATCATTAATCCCTTTAAGAAGAACTGTCTGGCTGCCAAGCGGAATACCGGCATTTGAAAGCTTTCTGCAGGCAATTTCGACTTCAGGAGTCACTTCGTCAGGATGAGTAAAATGTATATTCATCCAGACAGGGTGATAACGTTTAAGAATTTTAACAAGTTTACTTGTTATTCTCTGAGGCAATACAACCGGAACTTTTGAGCCTATTCTGATAATCTCAATATGCGATATTTTTCTTAAAGACGACAAAAGCCATTCAAGTGATTCGTCTGAAAGAGTCAAAGGATCCCCGCCGGAAAGGAGTACGTCTCTTATCTCCGGATGAGATTCAATATAGGCTATTGACATTTCCCAGTTTTTTTTGCTGAAAGCGGAACATGAAGACCTTCCTACCATACGAGACCTTGTGCAGTATCTGCAGTAGTTAGAACAGAAATCCGTAGTCAGAAAAAGCACTCTGTCCGGATATCTGTGTACAAGACCCGGAACAGGGCTGTCATTTTCCTCATCAAGCGGGTCATCGGATTCTCCTTCAGATTTTACCAACTCTGCTCCGGAAGGTATTACTGTCCGTCTAAGCGGATGTGCTGGATCATCAATATCAAGCAGACTGGCATAATATGGTGTAATGGAAAAAGGAAAAATGTGATGTGCCTTTCTTAACACTGTCTCTTCATCTTCAGACAGTCTGAGAATTAGTGATAATTCTTCAACATTTGTAATTCTGTTTTGAAGCTGCCATTTCCAGTCATTCCATGTCTCTCTTGAAATATGAGGATAATGATTTTTTCTGAAGATGGTTGTTTTTGGAGATGATGTTGCTCTGGCAGGGCACTTCTCTTTAAGAATTTCAAAAGAAGTATCCAGTAACGGAGAGTACGTTAATTCTGATGTTTCTGCAAAAGCAGACAGCGATGGAGGTTCATCTGAATCTGAATATTCTTCACATAAGTTTGCTTTTGCGGTTTCGTGAGAAAATTCATTACTCCTTTCTGCAATTAAAATTTTTTGATCCTGCATGGGCTATATACCTCAATGTCAAATATAAAAGCCTTTTATAAAGGCCTGAAAAATCGATCGTCAAAATCGATGGATTACAATAATAAAAAATACTATTTGTCAATAATAATAACATAATTTTTCAGAGAAAGATTAATTTTTTTTAAATATTTAAATTTTTTTTATTTCTGAAATTATAATGAGACATAATACAGATATTAATTATTTGAATATTTTTTCAGATAAGACCAAAAAATTCTGAAAGTTAATTTTAAAGATAGAAGGATATATTAAATCTTCATACCTGAAAACCCGAGAAAAGCGAGTGCAAGAAGTCCTGCAATAATGAAAGAAAGAGGAAAGCCCTTAAGGTTTGGCGGGATATCGGCCAGTTCCAGCCTTTCACGGATTCCAGCCATCAGTACCAGAGCAATTGTAAAGCCTACACCTGCACCGAATCCCTGTACAAGTGTCTTTAAAAGTCCTAAATCAGCAGTAACAAAGCCTGAATCAATATTCAGTACAGCAACACCCAGTACAGCGCAGTTTGTGGTAATCAGAGGCAGAAATATTCCAAGAGACTGATAAAGGTCAGGTGAAAATTTCTCGATAACCATTTCAACAAGCTGAACAAGTGAAGCAATAATAATAATAAAGGAGATAGTCCTCAAATAGGTAATATCAAGAGGGAAAAGAACATATTTATAAATAACATATGTGAAAAAAGACGCCATGGTCATAACGAATATTACGGCAAACCCCATACCTGTTGCTGTTTCAAGCTTTTGTGAAACGCCGAGAAACGGACAAAGCCCGAGGATACGGGACAATACATAATTATTAATAAATATTGTACTGATTAATATCGTGAATAGTATCTTAATTTCCATTGGCTTTATCCTTTTTTCTGGACTTGATTGCATTCATGGCCCAGAGCATCAGCCCCAGAGTAAAAAAAGCGCCCGGAGCTAAAATCATGGCTAGAGCGGGTTTCATGCCCGGTATAAGAGTATATCCGAAAAGCTTGTTGGCTCCCAGAGTTTCCCGGAAAAAAGCAAGAACAGTAAGAGTAAGCCCGAATCCCAGGCCCATGCCTATTGCATCCAGAATAGAACGAAAAACAGTATTCTTTGAAGCGAATTCCTCAGCCCGGCCGAGTATTATACAGTTTACGACTATAAGCGGTATAAAAATACCGAGAGATTTATATACTTCAGGCTGAAATCCTTTAAGTGTCAACTCAACAATAGTAACAAAACTAGCAATTATAGTTATAAAAATCGCAATTCTTATATGTGAAGGAACGAAATTCTTAATCAGTGAAACAAGTATATTTGACCCTATAAGTACAAAAGAAGTGGCCAGGGTCATCCATAATGCGTTTGAAACGGAAGTGGTAACCGCAAGTGTGGGGCAGAGTCCTATACCTAATACCAGAATAGGATTCTTTTCCCAGATTCCTTTTGTTACATCATTGAGACGGTTCATTCCGGAACCTCCGCAGTAGTTTTTTCTTCCTGTATGATTTTGTTTAATTTCTTTATTCCGGCCTCTATACTGTCTTTTACAGTCCGTGAAGTAATGGTTGCTCCGGTTATTGCCGATATCGCATTCTTTTCAGTCAGCTCCTGTTTCATACTTTCATTCCAGTCGCCCTTTTTCAGTATTTCAATGGGCTTGCCTGAGTCCAGCCCTTCAAACTGTTCCTGAAACCAGGCTTTTATTTTCCGCTCTGTTTTATCGGAACTGCCGAACAGCGCTCCGAAAAATGTGCCTGTGCTTGATATTTCAACTGAACGCGCGCCCAGACCCGGAGTCTCACTTTGCTGCAGTATTGATATACCGAGAATCCGGCCGCTGTTATCTATTCCCACCATTGTTTTGACAGTGCCGCTGTAGCCGGGCTTTTCTGTAATAAAAGCATACCCGTTAACAATATTTTCGTCTTCAGCCTTTTCAGCAATCCAGTACTGAAAATCAGAATCATCTGCAGGTGCAGTTTTAATTTCCTTAATTGAATAACCGGGCAGGACAGCTTTTAAGGCAGCTTTCTGTTTTTCCTTCTCCTGTTTAAGTATTTCCGGCTGCGTAATATTATTAATATGCGACAGCGCAAATGACGCGATAAATGCGACCATTGCCATGATCAATGTTGATTTTAAAATACCAGACATTTAAGCCTCATTTTAATAAATTTTATTCAAAAGCTTTTATAATAGTAAACTTACGTTGTTATATTATAAAAACATCCTATGTACCAAATACTTTAGGTTTCGTATATTTATCAATCAGCGGAACTGTTGCATTCATAAGCAGTATTGAATATGATACACCCTCAGGATAACCGCCCCACAGGCGGATAACAGAAGTTATAATACCGCATCCTACTCCGAATATTATCATTCCTTTTGCTGTTACAGGCGTAGTCACCATATCTGTTGCCATAAAGAAAGCCCCCAGAAACAGTCCGGCGGAAAAGAGATGAAATAAAACAGCTCTTAAAGGATATTCAAAACCTGTTGCAGAATAATATAAAAACATGATAACAGCTACTGTGCCTATGAAAGCGGCAGGTGTATGCCATGTTATTATCCTTTTATACAAAAGGAATATTCCGCCCAGCAGCAACAAAACTGCGGAAGTTTCTCCCAGGCACCCGCCGATATTCCCCTGAAACAGAGAGCGTATCATATCAGCGGAAAACAGCAAATCATAAACTTTATCGGCGGACGCAGCAACTCCGTTACGGGATAAGATGTCAGGAATTTCTTTTAAAGCTGAAAGAGGTGTAGCCTGTGTAATCGCATCGTATAATTTTACAGGAAGGCCGGTTTTATTAGTGAGCCCGGAGGCAAGAACGTTTTTCGTAGTAAAATGAGACCATTTAGTAGTCATTTCCACAGGCCATGACGCAATCATAAAAGCTCTTGCGGCAAGAGCTGGATTAAAAATATTAAAGCCCAGTCCTCCGAAAAGCTGTTTTACAATTATAATTGCAAAGAATGCCCCTATGCCTGCCATCCACAAAGGAGCCTCTGGAGGAACATTCATTGCAATTAGAAGACCTGTAATGACTGCCGAACCATCGGAATACGTAAGCGGTTTCTTCATTAAAAGCTGGTAAAAAGTTTCAGCAGTAAGAGCGCAGATAACGGAAACAAGAAGTAAAAAGAAAGCACTTAGACCGAACAGATAAACGGCATAAATATTGGACGGCAAAAGGGCCAGGATTACAAACCACATTACCTTCTTAATTGATTGATTGTCTTTTATATGCGGCGGATTTGATAAAATACGATTTGATAAAAATTTTTTTTCATCTGCCATGGATAATTTTTCTCAAAAGTCTATTTTTAAGCGGATTTTCTTTTCCGCAGTTTTTCCTGGGCTGTTTTGATAAAATGGCTTAAAGGCCTGCGGGAAGGACACACAAATGAACATGCGCTGCACATAATACAGTCAAACGGGTTCAATAATTCCACGATATCATATCTTTCTGTCTCAACTGCTGTTCCGAGATCGCATGGAAGCAGATTCGTGGGACAGGCTGCCACACATCTGCCGCATCTTATACACGGGCCGTATTTTTCTACCGGAATTTCATCATCTGAGAGAAAAATTATCCCTGAAGTGCCTTTAATAACAGGGACTTCATCGCTGAAAAGAGTAATCCCGCACATGGGCCCCCCCATAATGATTTTTGCGGGATCTTCACTGAGTCCTCCGCATTCTTCAATTATATCCGAGATTCTTGTGCCAATCTTAACTTTATAATTTCCGGGCCTGTTAACTATTTTTCCTGTTACAGTAAGAAAACGCTCAAATAACGGCTTGCCAAATACTACTGCCTCCCTGACAGCAAAGACTGTACCTACATTCTGTACAACAACTCCGATCTCCATAGGAAGACCGCCTGACGGGACTTCTCTTTTAAGAATACTGTAAATAAGCTGTTTCTCTGCACCCTGCGGATATTTTGTTTTCAGGATTACAACTGTAATTTTATCCGTTAATCCCTTATCTTCAATTGATTTCCTTAAATTACCGGCTGCGTAAGGTTTATTTTTCTCAATACCGATATATGCTCTATCAATATTCAGAACCTTCAATAATATTCTGATACCTTCAATAATATCTTCAGCAAAAGTTTTCATAAGCATATCGTCAACCGTCAGATAAGGCTCGCACTCAGCACCATTAATTATTAAAGTATCTATTTTCTTGTCTTTTGGAGGTGATAATTTAACTGAAGTGGGAAACGCGGCTCCGCCCATACCGACTATTCCGGCATCGCTTATGCTTTGAAGCAGAGCCTCCCTGTCAAGGCAGTCCCATAATATTTTTTCCTGGGTTTTCCCTGATGAAGAGAATGCCCCATTGGCTTCGATTACAATGCATTTGCCTTTTTTGGAATATACCGTCGGATACTCGGCGATTTCAATGACTTTACCCGGCACTGATGAATGCACATTGGCACTGATGAAGCCGTCCGCCTTTGCAATTAACTGGCCTTCCTCAACAATATCGCCGATTTCAACAACCGGGATTGCCGGCTTACCAATGTGCTGTTGTAAAGGAATATACGAAACCTGGGGGATTGACAGGTTTGAAAATTCCTTGGTACCGGTAATCTCTTTATTCTCAGAAGGATGTATTCCTCCCTTAAAAGTGTTAAAAGCCTTCCGGAACAATTGTTTTTCCTTTATCCTTTTGTTGAGTAGATCTCATCCTTGATTGGCAATTCTTTTCTGAGGTTTTTAATATATGGAAAAAGTTCACCGTTTTCTTCATAATATTCACACTCATCCATAATTCTTCTCGCGACTGTGAAATATTTATAAAACTTTTCTTCTCCTGATCTTTTTACCCACTGTTTTTTTGTGCATTTAACTCTTAAAACATATCTTTCAGGTTCGGATTCGTATTGTCTGATCAGAATGCAATTAGCGCAATTCGCGCAGAATATTTTTTCCATTATTGCTCATTTCTCCTCGAAATAATATAACTAAACATGAAGTACAGGGTCAGGTGTTTGTATCAGCCCTCGGTTAAGGCATGTCCCCGCATTTTGAACATTTACAGAGATAGCCGAATTTATGTCAATATTTATACCTGTTAGTCAAGTTTTTTTTATATTTCAGCATAATCTCTAATATTATTGACAGAATTATTTCTATCATGATCATTAATTATCAATATTGCACGCATTTTTTCTGTTGTTCATATTTTTTTCAAAAAAATAACTCATACAGCCGTAATCAGCAATGAGCAAAATCTGCCCATATACAAGCAAGAAGCAAACAAGTATACAATACCTACAGAAAAAAACAATATGAGAAAAAAAGTTCTGCTTATTAATCCGCCTTATCCTTTTGAAGAATCCCCGACCCCTCCTTTTGGACTAATGTCTCTGGCCGCGTATCTGCTGGGAAACGATATAGATGTAGTAATAGAAGATTATATAATTACTTCTTATTCGGGAGACAAAATCAGGAAAGTCATAAGTGAATATCAGCCTGATTTTATAGGCGCTACCGGCGTCACAATGAATATCAACAAGTCTTTAAGTATTCTGAAAGAATGCAGCAGGATTAAAGAAGATACTGCTATAGTCCTCGGCGGCCCTCACGCGACATTTGATGCTGATGCAATTCTGAAAGAACATCAGTATATTGATTTTATTGTACGAAGAGAGGGGGAAGTTACCTTTACGGAACTGATTAAAAAATCAGATAACCCGCAAGCATATACCGGGATTACCGGAATATCCTACAGACAGAATGGATCTGTAATAAACAATCCTGACAGACCGCTCATAGAAGATATTAACGTGCTTCCATTCCCGGCACGTCATTTAGTTCAGCTAAGCAAATATAAAGCAATAGGTTATCCGCTGAATATGATAACTTCAAGAGGATGTCCGCATAACTGTATTTTCTGCGTGGGCAGAAGAATGGTTGGAAGCAGGGTAAGATATTTCAATGTAAACAGGGTTGTTGATGAATTTGAAATGCTGTCAAAAATGGGTTTCACTCAGATAAATGTTGTAGATGACCTTTTTACTGCAAATCAGAAAAGATGTATCGCAATCTGTGATGAAATAATGCGAAGGGGAATAAAACACAAATGGAATGCGTTCTCCAGAGTTGATACAGTTTCCCGGGAACTGCTTACAAAGCTGAAGCAGGCAGGTTGTGAAGCACTCTGTTTCGGAATTGAAAGCGGAGAGCAGAAGATACTTGATACTGCGAAGAAAAAAATATCCATAGAAAAGATAAAGCGCGCCATTACCCTGTGCAATGAAACCGGAATATCACCAATGGCTTCCTATATAATGGGGCTTCCCGGAGAAACTGCTGAGACAATAGAGAAATCTTTAAAATTTGCCAGAGACCTGTGCCCGAATTACGGCTTTCATATACTTACGCCCTTCCCGGGCACGGAAGTCCGTGATAAAAGGAAGGAATTCGGAATAAGAATACTTACAAACGACTGGGATAAATATGACGCTAATCAGCCCGTGTGTGATAACGGCACAATATCACCTGACAGAATAATCCAAATAGCAGACAGTTTTAATAATCTCTTCAATAACTATGTTGATGATCTTCTGATAAGAGAAAAGAACGGAGAAGAGCTGTCTCCAAAAGACAGATCCTACATGGATAATCTGCACAAGCTCGCGTTTTCACTTGATATGATTCAGAAAGAATGGCTGGAGAATTATCCGGGACTGTCGAATGCGGATTCAGACTCTGACGTAAAAAAGGATTTTCTGCTGTTCATTCAGGATAAAACAAATGCGGATAAGGCGCGGGCGGAGGAATTACTGGACAGGCTGTTCAGTCTGAACTGCATAAGGATTGAAGGCACTGACATCAAAAGGCTTGTCTGGTGCTGAAGGCCAATCGATTGGGCAGCCGCAAGGGCTGCCCCTACCGTTGACAGCCAAATATAATTATATTTAATTTATGATTCCTGCGGATATCCATGTAGGCGCAGGGCTTGCCCCTGCCCAGTCTATCAAAACCAGTTATTCTGAAAAATATCTCTTGTATGATATGAGATTATCATATTAGCGCCTGCCCTGAACAAAGAAGTCATAATTTCTGTAACAATCTTCTTTTCGTCTGCTACTCCCGCGTTTACGGAAGCTTTAACCATGGCATATTCACCGCTGACATTGTAGGTACAAAGCGGAACATCAACAATCTTCCTTACGCGTCTGATAATATCCATATATGCAAGAGCAGGTTTTACCATTACCATATCAGCACCTTCCTCTATGTCTATCATTACTTCTTTCTCTGCTTCCATAGCATTCCGGTAATCCATCTGATATGTTTTTCTGTCTCCGAATCCGGGAGCACTGCCCGCAGCATCGCGGAACGGGTCGTAGAAAGCGCTCGCGTATTTGGCCGCATAAGACAGAATTATCGTATCCGTAAACTCATTCACATCAAGAGCCTCACGGATGAAGCCTACACGATGGTCCATCATATCTGAGGGCGCCACGATATCCGCGCCTGCCGCGGCATAGGAAACGGCGGTTTTCCCGAGAAGCTCAAGCGTGGGGTCATTAAGTATTTTCCCGTTCTCAACAATACCGCAGTGTCCGTGACTCATGTATTCGCATAAGCATACATCAGCAATTACGCATATGTCAGGCAGCTCTTTTTTTATTCTGCGAATTGCTTTCTGAATTACTCCATGCTCATCATACGCACCCTTTGCCATTTCATCTTTTTCGGCAGGTATCCCGAACAAAATTACTTTATCAATTCCCAGCTTTAAATCGCTTTCAAGATCCTTAAGCAGATTATCAGTACAAACCCTGAAAATACCGGGCATAGGCTTTATCGCCTGACGCACATTTTTCTCCTCAACAACAAAATGAGGCATTATCAGTCTGGTTTTGTCAGGACACACTTCAGCTGAAAGGTCCCTGATCATCTGATTATTTCTGAGACGTCTTGGCCTGTGTATATTATTCATAATTATCCCCCGGTATAATATTCTGTAATCGCCTGCACAAGGCCGTCTATTGTGTATTCAGATGCGACTATATCCGGATTATATCCAAGCCCGGAAGCTGTGTCAGCTGTAATCGGGCCGATACAGGCGATCCGTGTATCTGTCTTATTTGCTATTTTTGAAAAATTCTTAACAGCAGACGAGCTGGTAAATGTAATCATATCCGCAGAGCTGACCTCTGCCAGAAGTTCTTCGGACATATTTTCAGGAACAACCGTATCATAAATATGGATCCGGTCCACCTCAGCTCCGAGTTCAAGAAGGCCCTCTTTAAGCGTTTGTCTGGCTTCCGCTGCACAGGGCAGCAGTATTGATTTTCCATTTATGTCCTCTTTACTCATCTCAGCAACAATTTCCTCTGCAACATATTTTGACGGAATAAGATCAGGTTTAATAAAATAATGTTCGAGTTCTTTTGCTGTTGCAGGCCCTATCGCAGCTATTTTCAAACTGTGCATGCATCTCGCGTCCTTATCATTTTCTTTTAAAACATCAAAGAAAATATTTACAGCGTTCTGTGATGTAAAAATTATCCAGCTGTATTTTTCAATATTTCTGACCGCGTCAATCAGATCAGTCAAATCGTCTTTTCTTTTAATTTCAATAGTCGGAAGCTCAACAGTCTTAGCTCCCAGACTGTATAAGGCTGAAGACAGTGCTGAGGCCTGCTGTCTTGTTCTGGTAACAACGATTTTTTTACCGAATAGCGGAAGATTGTCAAACCAGCGCAGCTTTTCGCGCAGGGACACAACCCTGCCTATAATAATAATAGCCGGGGATTGTATTCCTCTTTCATCAGCTTTCTTTTCGATATTTTTTAATGTTCCGGTTACTACCATCTGTTCAGGAGTAGTACCCCACGAAACTATACCGACAGGCATATCTTCAGGAAAATTCTTTTCTGTAACCAGACTCTTTGCAATAAATCCGAGGTTTTTCATTCCCATAAGGAATACAAAGGTCTTATGTTCATTATATTCAGGTAAATTTATTTCCTCGTCAGACGAATCCTCCCTTCTGTGGCCTGTAATCACCTCAAAGGAATTTGCGAAGTCCCTGTGGGTAAGAGGAATTCCCGCATAAGCCGGAGCGGAATAAAAGGACGATATTCCGGGTACAATACTGAATTTTACCCCTGCCTTAACAAGCTCCTCAGCTTCCTCTCCTCCTCTTCCGAAGATGAACGGGTCTCCGCCTTTGAGCCGGACTACCTTTTTGCCTTCCTTTGCCTTTCTTACTATAAGTTCATTTATCTTTTCCTGTGGAAGAGTATGATCGCTTCCCTTTTTCCCGACATATATCTTTTCACAGCTGAGTTTTTCCACAAAGCTGTGACTGGAAAGATAGTCATAAACAACACAGTCTGCCTTATTCAGAAGCTGCAATGCCTTATCACTAATAAGCCCGTTATCACCGGGGCCTGCACCGACGAGATATACTATTCCGGATTTCATAACAGTTTATCAGCCCCCCTTGATTTTAAATAAGCAGCCAGCTTCTCCCCCAGAACTTCAGGGTCATCACCGCTGACTTCATATCTTAATGTTTCTTTCCCGTCTGTTGATGTTACAGAGCCTGTCAGTTGTATAATACCTTTTTCTATATTTGCAAACGCACCTATAGGCACATGGCATCCTCCGCCGAAATGCTTAAGAAAACTTCTTTCGGCAGATACTGCTTTTTCAGTATCCGCATGATTTAAAGACTCAACTATTTCTGCAATACCGTCATTCTCCCTTATCTGCAATGCAAGCGCGCCCTGTGACGGAGAAGGAAGAAAAAAACTAAAAGGCAGTGTAACGCTTCTTAATTCAGCAAGATCAATATTAAGCCTGATAATCCCTGCTTTCGCAATAATTATCGCGTCAAAATTACCATCCCGTAATTTCCCGACTCTTGTTGGCACATTACCCCTCAAAGGAAGTACATCAAGGCTGTTTACGGCATTCTTTATCTGAGCCATCCGCCTGAGAGAACTTGTACCCACTTTCGCATCAGCCTTAATATTAAAAATACTGCTGCTGTCATATGCTTCCTCTCTTATGAGAAGAAGATCCGAAGGGTCCTCCCTCTTTATAACTGCACCTATCCTCAGGCCTTTTGTATCGTCAGTAGGCAGGTCTTTCATTGAATGCACAGCAAGGTCAACCTCCCTGTTAAGAAGTGCATCCTCGATTTCCTTTGTAAAAAAAGCCTTGCCTTCCATCTTGTCAAAGGAAACATTCTGAATAGTGTCTCCTTTGGTTTTAATGACCTTTATTTCTGTTTTTTCCCTGCCGATCAGACCTGCGACATGATTAGCCTGCCATAATGCGAGATCGCTTCCTCTTGTTCCGATTTTTATCATAATTGAAACATCAAATAATTGAAAATATTATCAATCCTTTTTTTATGATTTGAAAATATGCCGTATCATAGAACATTTCGCATAAAATCTGAAAAATTATTCTCTCCCGATATGCCGCAGCATCTTTTATCTTGCATTTTTTCTTAATATAAACGATAATAAAATGTGAATATTTTTTTCTAATTACTCCTGTACCAGATCAAATTTAACACATGAGCATAAAAATTATATATAGAATATTAAAAAAGCAGCAGATACTAATGAGCAGCATAATTTTAATTATGCTTATTGCAGGGAATTATCTGCTTACAGCTTACATTATTAACAGTATCAGGGAAAAAATTGAATTAATTCCGTATATTTCAATCCTGAGCAATTTACTAATTATTCTGTTTATTATTTTTGTTACCCTTCTTTTTTATAAATCACATATCCGGAAAATATCACCATATTTAATTTCAATAGCTGAAAAAGTTTTAAATTCTGGAAAAAACAGCGAGCTGAGTAACAATACAACCGGAAATCCTGAGGAAAAGGTACATGTAATCACCATGCAGAATATTATTCAGGAATCTGAAAAAATTTTAACCGGTAATTCTGATTATATTGCGAAAATTGAAGATATTATCCTTAATTTAAAAACAACCATTGAAAATAATTCTGAAGTTCTGACTTTCCTGACAGCTAAATCTGATGAACATATGAAGGCTGCAGAAAAAGATATAGCATCAATTCAGCATATCTCGGAAATGACTGAGGATATTATAATGGGAGCTGAAGACCAGCATGTAAGCCTGGGCCTTCTTGTAGCAAGAATGCTGGACTTTACCGGAATAATAGAGTCAATCTCAAATGAATTAACAAATCAGGTTGAAAAAATAGATGAAATATCGGCAAAAGCGAATTCAGGCAATAAAAGCCTCCATCTTATGCAGAAAAGCATGACAAAAATCGGAGAAAGCTCTGAAAAGATGTCAAAGTCACTTAAACTCATTACTGATATTTCCGACAGCATTAACCTTTTGTCACTAAATGCTGCAATTGAATCAGCCCGTGCCGGAGAGCAGGGACGGGGATTCGCTGTAGTTGCAGATGAAATTTCCAAACTGGCTGAACAAACATCCATAACAATAAAAGATATAAACTCTCTTATCACTGAAAATGAATCCGAAATAAACAGCGGACTGGCACATGTCAATGAAACGGTTAACATGATTTCTTCAATGACTGACGGTGTAATATCCGTCAGGGAAATGATGCACAATGCATACGGGAAGATGGACTTCCAGATTAAAAATAATTATATAGTAAATGAAGAATCGGAAAAAGTTAAAACAGGAACAAGCATGATAACCAATGCAATAAGCCAGCAGAAAAGTGCTGTTGACGAACTGGTAATTTCACTGAAAGACATAAGCGAGGTATCACAATACGCATCCTATCTTGCGAAACAGGTTGTAAAACACTTTTCCAGCATTATTGAAGGAGTTAACGAGATAAACAGATTGATTATCGGAAAAAAATTTATTCAGTAACCGGGCATCAAACCTTCCTCCTGAATCTGATAATAATTTAATAAATAACAAATTTTAAAGTAACATTTTCTCTACTTGAAATTGTTTAATTCTTAACGGGCAATAAAAGTATTTTCAAAAAATTTTATACCTGTTTCCCAAGAATAATTATTGGAGGACAATATGAAAAAAATCTTTAAACTAATACCTGCTATGTTTATGATGTGTCTGCTGGTTACAGTCAACATTATGGCAGAAGAATCTGAAAGTACAGAAAAAGCTGAAAACACTGAAGAACAGATAAAACCGGAAAGGAAGATAAGTACATTATTTGGCGACATTAACAATGACGGGCTTTTCATATCCGGCTACCTTGCTGCCACTCCATCTTACACAAGAATCAAAGGAAAAGATTCAATGTTAATGGGCGGCAGAGGAGGACTGATTATCAATAATTTTGTTATTGGCGGCGGCGGATACGGGCTCGTTTACCCAAGAGAAGCCAAAGACTATGGTATTGATATTACAGATTCTGATAAAGAATATGTAAATTTCGGATATGGCGGCGGTATGCTTGAATATTATCTTTTCCCGACTAAGCTGGTCCATGTTTCATTAGGAACTCTTGTCGGCGGAGGAGGATTTAATTATTCGTCAAAAAAAGATGATGATGACGACGACGATTATGAAGGAGATGCCTTTTTCGTTGTTGAACCGGAAGCTAATATATTCATAAACGTTACCAGATTCTGCCGTTTGGGAGTAGGCGCCTCCTACAGATATGTAAACGGCATTGATGATGAAAATTTTAAAGACAAAGATTTCAGCGGTGCCAGCGCAAAAGTGATTGTAGCTTTCGGCTGGTTCTGATTTTGATCAATTTCAGGAAAGCCGGGAACCCTTAAAATATTTAAAATTTGATATTCTCCGGATATCCTTCGGAGAATATCAAATTAATACGTCATTTCAAAAAAAATATATCGTAAAATCGTAATCCTTTATTATTTTAAATTGATATTTATTAACAGTAAATTTAGCAAAAATTAAGAATTAAAGAATAAATATTTCCCTGGCTCCACCCTTCCCGGAGTCCGCATTCTTTATCATATTTATTTCCCGGAGGATTCCATGAACCAGGCCAGAATTCCGCTTCGAAAAACCGGTATGGTTATTGCTCTTATGAATCTTATTATTATCATAAATGCAGCAGCATATTTTCTCTTTAAATTAAAATTTCCGTTTATTGCCTGGATCGCGTTTAATGCCTGCGCTCCCTCAGTTTTAATTTTTCTTGCTGGATTTTTTTCCAAACAGCGCGCAATAATGACAGCATCTCTTCCATTCCTGTTATTCTTTGGTATAGACGGACTTTTCGAATTCGGGTGGACAGGATTTGATATTATAACCCAGGTAGGTCACATTCTTATGATACTTGCCGCTTTATACATTATAATAATAGTTATTATTGAAAAAAAATGGAAACCTTCCCTGGCCGGTTTTATAGCAGGCCTTATTTTCTTTCTTGCCTTGATTCCGCATCAGCAGGGATATGTGGCATCCCATCAGGAATTTTTAAAAAAAATCGCGGCTCCGGTATTTAAATAATATCTTTCTGATCCTTTCCGGATTTCTCCATATCTTCAATAAATTTACTTTCGTTTATGAATATTATACATATATTACCTTTCAATTGCCCAGTTAAAAAATAAAGAATTAAAAAGTGCTTTATATTTTACATCAGGAAAAGTAAAATAAACTGTTTTTCAGCAATTCATATAATTTATCAATCAAGTCCTTAAAATGATAATATTATTTTATTGAAATTAAATAATATCTCGTATAATTCCATATATTCTAAAGATATTTCCTTATTGCAGGAGACAATAAAAGAACGATAAGAAAAATTATGAATGTAAAGAATGCGGCAGACAGATTTAATTTGAAACATCCGGAGAAAAATACCGGGATGCTGCGGCAGATCCATAGAAGCTATGGATTTCTGTAAAAAACCCGACACAGCCGGATAAATATAAAGGAGGAATTACTAAATGAAGATTTTCATCGACAGCGCCGATATTGATGAAATTAAGCTAGCATTTGACTGGGGCATTGCTGATGGAGTAACTACCAATCCATCGCTTTTAAAAGCGGCTGTAAACAGGCAGATTAAAGCCGGTAAAAACCTGGATATCAGGGAATATCTGAAGTCAATTCTTGAAATTGCAGGCAAAACACCTGTAAGCCTGGAAGTTACCGAGACATCAGCTGAAGGCATGCTCGAACAGGGCGAAAGGATTTATGATATGTTTCACCAGGCTTCCAACAATGTTAATATTAAAATACCTGTAAACCCGGCTTTTCAGAATGAAGATACAACTCACTTTGACGGAATTAAAGTAATCAAAAAACTTACGGAACAGGGTATACCGGTAAACTGCACACTTATATTTTCACCTGAGCAGGCGCTGCTTGCAGCAAAAGCCGGAGCAACATTTATCAGCCCCTTCGCAGGACGTGTTGATGATGATCTGAGAAAAAACGCGGGCGAAGAATTTCAGAAATCCGACTATTACCCTGCAGAAGGCCGTGAAAAAAACGGTAAACTGCTTGAAGACAACGGAATTGTTTCCGGTATTGACCTTGTGTGCAAATGCGTTGATATTATTGAACTGTACGGTTATAAATCGGAAATCATTGCAGCTTCACTTAGAAATACGCGCCAGACAAGGGAAGCAGCACTGTCGGGAGCTCACATCGCGACCCTTCCGTTTGGTGTGATTAAGGACATGCTTAAGCATCACAAAACATATGAAGGAATGAAAGCTTTTACTGCTGACATTGTTGAAGAATATGCCAATTTAAAATAACCGCTTATAAAAATAATGCTCGAAAAAATTAATCCGGTAACAACAAAAGCCTGGTCAAATCTGAATAATCATTTTTCAGAAATGAAGAACAGACATATGAAAGACCTGTTCAAAGAAGACAGTGAAAGATTTAACAAATTTTCTCTTCAGTTTAATGACATCTTCCTGGATTATTCAAAAAACATACTGACTGAAAAAACTGTAAACCTGCTTCTTGACCTTGCTGGCGAAGTCCGCTTAAGAGATGCCATAGACAAAATGTTTACCGGTAAAAAAATAAACGAGACTGAAAACAGAGCGGTACTTCATACAGCGCTGCGCAACAGATCAAATTATCAGATTTTTGTTGAGGGCAAAGATGTTATGCCGGATGTGAATAAAGTCCTGAAACAGATGGCATCATTCTCCGGCAGAATACTGAACAAAGAATGGGCAGGATATACCGGCAAACCGATAACAGACATTGTTAATATCGGAATAGGGGGATCTGACCTGGGCCCGGTCATGGTTACGGAAGCATTAAAGCCTTATAAGCATCCGGATATAAATGCTCATTTTGTTTCCAATGTCGATGCTGCTCATATTACTGAAACATTAAAGCATCTGAATCCTGAGACTGCGTTATTTATAATCGCGTCCAAAACATTCACTACTCAGGAAACCATGACCAATGCAAACAGCGCCCGGTCATGGTTTCTTAAAAAAGCAAAAGATGAATCCGATGTTGCAAAACACTTTGTCGCTGTTTCCACAAACACTGAAGCTGTCCGGGAGTTCGGAATTGATCCGGATAATATGTTTGAATTCTGGGACTGGGTAGGCGGGCGATATTCGCTATGGTCCGCAATCGGCCTTTCAATAGCCTGTATAATCGGATACAATAATTTTATTGAGATGCTTGAAGGAGCTCATGCGATGGATTTGCACTTCAGGGAAGCTTCTTTTGAAAAAAATATTCCGGTTCTCCTCGGACTTATCGGAATATGGTATAATAATTTCTTTGAAGCTGAAACTGAAGCAATACTCCCGTACGACCAGTATCTGCACAGATTTCCCGCTTATTTTCAGCAGGGGGACATGGAAAGTAACGGCAAAAGCACGGACAGAAACGGGAGAAAAATTGCATATCAGACAGGGCCTGTTATATGGGGCGAACCGGGCACAAACGGACAGCATGCCTTTTATCAGCTGATCCATCAGGGCACAAAACTCATCCCATGCGATTTTCTCGCGCCATGCATCAGCCATAATCCGGTTGGGAACCATCACAATATTCTTCTGTCAAATTTCTTTGCCCAGACAGAAGCACTAATGAACGGTAAGACAGAAAAGGAAGTTGAAGACGAACTTACTTCTGCAGGAATGAGCTTGCAAAAAATTGAAAGCCTTAAACCTTTTAAAATATTCAACGGCAACAAACCTACAAACTCAATACTTTACAAAAAACTAACTCCGTCTACACTCGGAAGCCTTATTGCAATGTACGAGCATAAAATATTCACGCAGGGAATTATCTGGAACATTTTCAGCTTTGACCAGTGGGGTGTTGAATTAGGCAAAGAACTGGCAAAAAAAATTCTTCCTGAACTTGCGGACGATTCTGTATCTTCAGAACATGACTCATCAACCAGCGGGCTGATAAATACATATAAAAAGATGAAACTGTAAAAATAGCATGGGAATTTCCGTTAAGGACTAATTAAAGTATTAAAATGAATAAAAACGACAGCAAAGCCGCTATAAGACAAATACTGGATGAATTCTTCGAAAATGCATCACAGGAGGATATATTAGAACTACAGGCATTGCTTGAAAAACGCGGGAAAGTCAGCTCTTTAAACGGAATAAACCCGAAGGCAATGGCTTCAAAATACGCTAAAAATCTTTACAACCAAATGGGCCTTACTAATAATATAATTACAAAAACAGCGCGGGATACGGTTCGTACGATGATACTGCAGTATGATCCCAATATTCCTGAAGAACAGATAAATGTACTGCTTAATCAGTGGGTACCCAAAAAGCAGAACTCTTGGAAAAAAATCCCTGCTGAAGTATTAAAGACGATGATTGCCCAGTTTACAGCTTACGGCAGGGGAGAACTGAATGAGCAGCAGCTTAAGGATTTCCCCAAAGACTGGGCAAAAAAATACTGGGTCAATTTTCCGGAAGGAATACAGAGACTGATTGAATCCCATATCAGAGGAAGAATAGGTTCACAGCTTTTCTGGAATTCCATAGACGAATTTCTTGGAAGACAATAAAAAAGGAGAAGACATATGTCACTAATAAACGATCTTAAACACTCATTTCTCAGAGCTGGCAAAGTAATTGTGGATAAAACCGGAGACTACTCAAGAATAGCAAGACTTTCACTCGACAACAAAAAATACGAAAGCGACATAGACAAAAAGGAAACAGAAACCGGAAAGCTTGTTTTCGAATATATGCGCAAAGGTGATACGACACTTGATCTAAAAGACAAAAATCTGACAGATACTCTTGTAACAATTAATGAACTTGAAAAAAAAATTGCTGATAATAAATCGGAAATTGAGCAGCTGAAAAAGTCAGAACAAACAGAGAAAAAAAAAGATAATGAAGAACAGAATAAAAATCAGGAAAGCTGAACAGAAATTATGAGAACCTTTTTTATTTAAAGACCTCTCCTGCTTCCTTATACCATAAAATAAAGTCCATATGGTCCAGCGGGATACCGATCTTTCTGCTGAATGACCTGAACCGGTCTTCAATTTCAAGGTATTTCTTTCTTGTAATGGACTGAGGCACTTCTTCAATAACTCCCAGAAGCTTCAGGTTCTTGAGTATATGCCTGTCAAGGATTGCTATGTCTTCACCAAGGCCAATGTTTCTCAGGAAATGGCTGGCCTCCTTAAACCCGTAGCCTTTTATTTCATTTACGAGCCAGTTCCTTTTTTCAATAATATCAGGATGCGTTTCAAGGCTCTTCCTTAATGATAGACCGCCGTTTCCTAAAAACTTCTCCCTTGCATTGATCAGGTACTCTGTTTTTTTATTTTTAAATCTTACGATATTCAGTTCACAGTTGATGTCTCCGTACTCACCGCATGTAAGCAGGTTTTTCTCTTTCAAATTACAAATCGCCTTCCAGCCCGATCTTGCTTTTGACTGCGGAGTAAGAATGCAGAATGCCAGTTCAGTAAACAGCTCCTCTTCAGTTCCGTTCTTCCAGATCCTTTTAAAACACAAAATCTGTTTTTCGATATCTGCTTTTATGTTTTTATAGATTTCTTTTATCTCTTTAAAATTAGAACCCAATCTAATTCCCTGCCCTTGAAATAATTTTTGCGTAAATTCCGTCAAAGCCTCCGTTAGACATAATTGCAATAATGTCATTATCAGTTGTCAGATTATCGAAAATATTATCAATAATTAAATCAACATCATTGTATATTTCCGCTTCTTTATTCTTTTTCCTGATACTGTTAACAACAGATTCAATATCAATTCTTTCATCCCGGGGTACTGAATTTAAATTGAAAGGATTCTTTATCAGTATCCTGTCTGCAGAATTAAAAGCATCAGGCAGCTCGTTTTGAAAAACATTTCTTCTGCTGGTAGCAGACCTTGGTTCATATACTGCCCAGATCATGGACTCAGGGAATCGTCTTCTCAGCTCATTCAGAAAAAAATTAATCGCTGTCGGATGATGAGCAAAGTCCTCATAAATACGCAGCCCCTTATTTTCAAATATCAGCTCCTGTCTCCTTTTTACTCCTTCAAATGTTTCCACAGCCTTTACTATGCGGTCTTTTTCAATTCCAAGCTCAAGTGCCATTGCAGCAGCTGCGGTTATATTTGCCAGGTTGTAATCACCCAGTAGCTTTGTTTTAAATTCAATAGTTCCGGATTTTTCAGAGATTATCCGGAAGAACGAGAATGAACCGGAATATTCTGTAAATTTATAATTATAACCGGAACTGATTTGCCCGTAGGACGTACAAACTGAAAACGAATCCTTAACCGCATATTCAAGATTATTGTATTCTGAAGAATAAATAACATGGCCTCTGGAAGGGATAATATTTACAAGCCGTTTAAACCAGAGTTTAATTTCATCCAGAGATGAATATATATCAGCATGATCGAATTCAAGAGAAGTCAGAATCAAATGCTGCGGCTTGTATAAAATAAACTTGGGTATCTTTTCAAAAAAAGCGGAATCATATTCATCGCCTTCAATAATAAAATACTTCCCCTTCCCTATCTTGAAGTTCGAATTCAGATTTTTTGAAACTCCGCCTATTAAACATGACGGATCCTCCCCTGCACTTTCGAGAATATGAAAAAGAAGGGCTGTAGTTGTAGTTTTCCCGTGAGTTCCTGATACCGCTATTGTCTCTTTATCTTTTAAAAAAAAGTTACGCAAAGCCTGTGCCATAGAAATATACGGCAGCCCTGAATCAAGAACAAATTCCGCTTCCGGATTCCCCCTGCTGACAGCGTTTCCAATTATAACAAGTTCAGGACTTCCGACATTATCTGCATCATATCCGTTATAAATCTTTATCCCCCACTCTGTCAGCTTATCGCTCATGGGCGGGTAAACGTTTGCATCAGAGCCCGTTACATTATGTCCCATTGCTTTTAGCATTCCAGCGAGAGTCCCCATCGCGATCCCGCAAACGCCGATCATATGTATATTCATATAATTTATTCATGAAAAATAAAAAAATTGAGTAAAGCGGCAAAAAATAATTATCCATTTAAAGGAAACAGCAGGTAAAGCTGTTGGCCTTATTTTAAATATTTTAATTTAAACTTTGTCTTTCAACAGTCTGTAGTTTCTATATTCACCTGGATAATATCCGGAGATCTTTCCTATCCTGTCCTGAATACGGCGCCTTATATCACGTGTGTTAGGTTTGTAATCCACCATCGAAGGATTAAAGTCGTTCTTAAACTCAGCGACCTTCTTTTTCATAACAGCAGGATGTTCACCTGTAAAACGCTTCATGCATTTTGTGTCCATCTCATTAAGATAGCTGTAATCAGAAGCATGAACATCTTTAAGAAATCCTTTGCCGTGATGAAGCTCATCGTGCTGCCTTCTCTTTTCAGCCATAACTTCAGGCGACCTGACCCAGCCATAGTGAAAAATTCTCGCGCCTGAATCAATGACGTTTATCTTGCGGCCGTCAACCCTAAAGCTCTGGGCCGAACGCCATGATGAAATTCCTCTGTGATTTCTGATAAGGCGAATCTCTTTCCTGTACCAGTTATATGAATCGCCGTACCAGTCATAATTGCCGAAGAAATGAGTATAATCAAAAAGCATCCCCTCAACGTCATCATCATCCCTGAATTTCTCGCATAAGCTGACGAGCCTGTTCTGATCCTTTTCATGAAAAACTTCATCAGCCTGAATATAAAAAGCCCACCATCCCGTGCATTGAAATAAAGCTATGTTGGACTGAACAGCAAGAATCCTGCCTTTAACTGTGAAACGCGGGTCCCAGACAGTTTCTATTATCCTGATTTTTTTACTGCCGATTTTTCTGATTGATTCTAAGGTATTGTCTTCCGATTTCCCTACCGTTATAACAAATTCATCAACAACAGGAAGAACTGAGTGAATTGATTCAATCAGGGGGTATCCGAGTTTAATGCCGTTGCGTACCGTGGAAAATCCGGAAATTAGTTTGTCTTTTGGCATGTTATTTTTTTATACAGTCACTCTCTTTTATTATAACTATCTTATTGAGTATCTTTTTCTGTCCTTCAGTCTTATAATAAACGCTGACATACTGACAAATCTCGATTATGCTTCTGTCTGCTTCCGAGCCGTCTTTTGCTATATAGTTAGTATCTTCTGTCAGATAAAAGGTGTGTTCAGTCCTGCCTTTCTTCACTTCAATGGTTTCAGTATTAATGTTGATTATTCTGCACCTGATTATTTTAGAATCACCGGTCTTTGGGAAAACTGTTAAATTCGAGATAAAGACAAACAATACAGCTATGAAGGATATTGATATATACTTTTTCATTTACAATCCTCCTTAATATTATTTATGCTACCAGCTTTGCAATATCATTATATGTTGCGTATACGATCAACACAAGCAGAATCAGCCATCCGCCGATTGTAACAGGAATCTGAATTTTCTTTAGCTTTGGATGAATCTTCTCTAATATGTACAATAAAATTTTGCCGCCGTCAAGAGCAGGAATTGGGAACAAATTAAAAACAGCAAGATTAAGACTGAGCATTATAAGCAGATTAATGGCATTCAGTATTCCGGAATCAACAATCTTTCCGCCGACCGCAACAATACCGATAACTCCGGACAGACGTTCAGGGCTTATAAAAATCCGGGAAAGGCCATTAATAATTACAAGCATTGAGCTGAACACCTGAACTACAGGAGTAATTAATACAGAGGTAAAGGATATACCTGAATTAAAAATTCCAAGACCTGCAAGAGCAATCAGGGGAAGAAATATATTAGCGAAAGGGCCCCCGATTGAGAATATCATTCGCTTGTAAACCGGAATATTAAAGAATTCCTTTTCATCTTTTACCTCAGGCATAACATAGCCTCCAAGAGGAATTAAAGAAATTCTGTATTCAGTTTCCTTTCTTTTCCATCTGAACAGTACCGGGCCGTACCCGATTGAAAAAGAGGCAATATTGATTCCCACTATCTTTGCAAAAATAAAATGTCCAAGCTCATGAAAAAATATTAAAAATCCTATTATTCCGATTATTATCAGATAATTCATAAAACCCTCCGAAATATCAGCATTTTACAATTAAAAAAGTACATAAAATGTTTTTTTTATATCCATTGTGCTGATGCCCTGATTATTCCGTAAAATGCTATTGCTAAATAACTCTATATTTTTATTCAATATTTGTCAATACCATTGTAAATATAAAACTCTTAAATATCTATAAACAACTTCAGAAAAAATTCAGTTTTGCAAAGCCGAACTATCAGGAATCCGGGTTTTCCCTTCTGCTTTTTTCTATCTTTCTTCTCCATTTGGCTTTATCCGCTTTGGTCCAGCTTTCAACGACATGAGTTGAAATTTCCTTTTCATAATCCTTTCTGGTTTTTTTCTTCTTTTCTTTAACCTTTATGTGTTTAAGCTTTGAACTTTTTTCCTGAATTTCCTTCTGAGTAAGTGATGACTCACTTTGAAAAAAATCGCCGATAAAATCATTGGCCGCTTTGCCTTTTATTACAGCATCAACAATTGCCATTACCCTTTTTTTATTAATCAGTTCTTCCAGTAAAATTTCCGGCAACCCTTCACTTCCATGCACGGCTCCGGTCAGGGCACCAGTAATAGCGCAGAGAAGAGCCGCAGATCCTCCGCATTCGGCAGTACGGAATAAAGCCTCCGCAGATATATCAGCATAATACCTGGAAAGAAAAACCGCATAAGGTATTATCGCAAGAGGATGATTTACAGTAGCCCTTGTAACAGATGTTTTAATCTTCGTATTGAGAAAATCTATTATTTTTTTTTCGGCTTCAGCAGTATCTGTTATTTTTTCAATCTGTGTCAGTATGTTCCTTAAATTTTCAATGGAAGATACAAAATAATCCGGATTTATTCCATATTCAAATATTTTCGCATTATATAAACCATTTGCTTCAATAAGAGATTCGGCTTCAATAACTGCTGCGGAAAGTAATTCCGAAGCAGGAAAATTTTCCTCTTTTATTATCCGTCGAAGAAGAAGATTAAAAACCAATGAACCGGCTATTGAATCAGTATTCTTTGTAAATACTCCTGAAAAAGATAACAGGTTTAAAACATATTCTTCAAATGATTTCGTATCCTGAAAAGCAAGGGCAATTAAAACAACAGCGTTTGCCGCATCCGGTATTTTCATGGAATCATTATCCGCTTCATATCCGGCCTTTGAGGACAGAATGAAAGTCTTCAGCATAATATCAGGATGCCTGAATATGCCTGTATCATTGCCCGGTGTATCGGGAGAATCGGCAACCAGCTGTAAAAAATCGGCACTGTTAATTCGCTTTGTACCGGCCAGATACAAAGACAGTAAAATCAGCAGCTGTGATGCTGAAGAGTAAAGACATGGTTTCCTCCAGTTTTGAAGTTTGCCTTTTAATCCTTCCGATGGATCAGTGTAATTAAGTATATTTTTGTAAACTGAATGTATATGAGCTTTGCTCATTCCGTCAAGAGTAATGCCTAGTGTATCACCAATTACCGCTCCCAGAAAAGCCCCTTTAATTTTATTCTGCCGGTTACTCATTCTATTAAAAATTTCCTTGTTTTAATTTTTTGTATGCATATAAATTGATTCTGCTATCATTTGCAGGAAAAATCAGTTAATAAAATAATATACCTGCCTTTACGCAAAATTTATAAGAATTTATTTTAAAAATGAAAATTATTTCAGGATCATTAAGGGGAATAGAGATTCCGTTTGTAAACGAAAAATTCGATAACGCGAACACAACTCCTCAAAAAGTAAAAAAAGCGCTGTTTTCAATAATCGGAGAAAGACTCCCCGGAAGATCATTTCTTGATCTTTACGCCTGCTCAGGCCAGGTAGGAGTAGAGGCTATAAGCAGGGGTGCAAGTCCGGTTATTTTTTCGGAAATAGACCATAAAAGATATCAGTTTATCAAGTCTCTAATCGCTGCCTGGAATCTTAAAGAGAATGCACTGGTTTTAAATTACCACGCTTTCAGATGTATGAGATTTCTTGAATCGAAAGACATTAAAATGGACTTTATTTATATTGACGCGCCGTATCCAAAGGATAGAAAAAATACTGAACCATATGATCATATAATGAACGAACTGTTAAAATATGATATTCTGAAACAAAACGGGAAAATCATTATTCAGCATTTAAGTAAATCACTCCTGCAGATTGATCCTGATTCATACAGGCATATTTCAACAAAAGAATACGCAAAGAATGCTTTATCAATTTATAAAAAACAGGACAACCAATGAGCCCAGCTCAGGATTATTGCCTGGAAATAAATACAAAATGATTTTACTTCTTTAAAAAAATAATGCATATATTTAATACCTGTCAGGAGGGGAACAAGCAGCTGCGCAGGTCTGCTTTTGCAGACAGTGAGGAAAGTCCGAACACCGCAGGGCATGATGCCGGGTAATACCCGGGCGCCGCGAGGCGATGGAAAGTGCAACAGAAAATATACCGCTTAAGTTCTGCTTGTCAGAGCGAAAGCAAGGGTGAAATGGCGAGGTAAGAGCTCACCGCGTAAACGGCAACGTTTGCGGCAATGTAAACCCCATCAGGTGCAAGATCAAATATACAGCCGCCCGAGAGCTGCCCGCTTGAGGCTGTGGGTAGATCGCAAAGATATGCATGGCAACATGTATGCAAGATGAATAGCTGCATAAACAGAATTCGGCTTACGCTCCCCTCCTGACAGGTATTAAAATAAAGCTCCATGCAGCAGAGCTGCTGGAAATGCCCTGCAATAAATTGTGGGAATGACGATGATGTACAGGAGATTAAATTATCTTACAAGAAACCCCTGTATAGTGCATCTCTGCACAAATTCATCCTCTATTGCCTGCAGCACAGTTCCCTTATGATTGGCCCACATGGGAGCAACCAAAGCCTTAATATTTACATCACCTATAAGTCTGTGTATCAGAATATCAGGCCTGAGCCTTTCAAGGAAATCACATACAATAGAAATGTACTCCCTGAATTCCATGACAGGAACTTTTCCTTCGTTGTAATACTTTTCAAGAATAGTATCTTTTATAACATGAAGATGATGTATCTTGACTCCGGTTACAGGAAGGGAAGAAATTTCCTCAGCAGTATCCATCATATCGCGCCATGATTCTCCCGGAATTCCGAGTATGACATGGACACAGACGGAAATATTTTTTTCTGCGGCTCTTAAAATTGCGTCTCTTGTATCCTTATAAGTATGGCCTCGGTTCAGAAAATCAAGGCTTCGCTCGTGTATTGACTGCATCCCGATTTCAAGATGCAGTTCAAAATTTTCCCTGTTAAAGCTGCTGATCAGATTTACTACATCTTCAGGCAGGCAGTCAGGCCTGGTAGCGATCATCAGCCCTGTAATATCCTGTTCAGAAACGGCTGTGCTGTACAGTTCTTCAAGAACATTCGTTTCTGCATAGGTATTTGTAAAAGCCTGAAAATAGGCAATATACTTCGTTTCGGCATCAGACCTTCTGAAACTGTTTCTGGCATTCCGCATCTGTTCTTTTATGTCTGAGGAAATAAACACGGTGGGGGAAGCTGAACCTTCCGAGCAGAATATACAGCCTTTGCTGCTTATACTTCCATCTCTGTTCGGGCAGGTAAATCCCGCATCAACAGGCAGTTTCAGTACTCTGCATCCGTATTTACTCCATAAATAATCGCCGAAAAAATAATACGGCTTTTCCGGGTTCCATTTATAAAGTTTTTTCTTTTGTCCTGACTGCAAAGTATGAATTCTTTAAATATTGCTGATTCTGATATTTTCGCGGATCCAGCAGAACTTGCGACGTTCTTTTAACGCTGACCACCTTCATTTCGCTGTTTAATTTTATAAGATAAATACCTTCTTTAAAGTCAACTTTAATTCTTTTCCACTTCCAGTACCTGATCGTTCTTTTCTGTTCTTTTGAGTATTTTTTAGCTAATACTTTTTCCCATACGCGCGGATTTTCAAATGAAGCCATCAATCTGGAAAGGGTACCCGGATCAGGCTGAAGCGCGTCCATTACAGACTGCTCAAGTGAGCGGTTTTCTTCAATTGCGAGTATTACAGGCCTGGTTAGCTGAGATCTTTCAGGTCTATCAGGAATCCTTATCCTGGACACTTCATTGTCAGTCTTTTTTTCAAATTTTGTTTTAAAATATTTATAAGCAGTTCCGGCAAACCTTGCTTTGACCGACGAATACACGGGCTCATCATCAACATAGCGTATAGCTTTCCCGATGTATTTTTTTGCTATACTGTATCTGTTTCTTTTAAGATATTTTATGCCTGCATAGTAATTTTTTTCAGCATCAATAATTTTTCTTTTTATTTCGGTAAAATGACTTATTAATTCCGCATGTGATTTTTTGTATTTGCTCTCAATAAATCCGATAGTCCTGACAGCCTTATCAGGATTATCATTCTGCAGATAGTAAATTGCGATTCTGGATAATTTTATAAGGTCCATACTATCGGAAGCATCTCCGGTTCGGCGCGGCCAGAAACCGGATATGTCGACCCGGAATTTTTCTTCAAAAGTTTCCAGTAAAGCTTTATACTGAGCCTGTACAATTATCTCCTGATATTCGGGATCCATAACCAGTTTTTCCTCATCAGGACTGGAGATAAACCCGTTCTCGAATATTACTGAAACAGGAAAATCTACAAAATAACTGAACCGGTCATCTGCAACTGCACCGTAGTCCCAGTTGTTAAGATTTACTCCGTTTGCTCCCAGTATCTCTTTAGTCCTGTTTGCGATTCTTTTTGAAAACCCCGATGCATCATATTTATTATATAAAGTTAAAAATCCCTTATAAACGCCGTCTACATATTTCAGGTATCTGTTTCCGATATCATCAACTGTTACGTGAATACCTGAAAGATTGACAATACCGTCAGCTTTTTTAATGCCGGCAATATTATTCAGATGTTCACTTATAATAATAAAAGCATTTTCCTGCATTGCAAATTTAACAGTTTCTGAAAATGGTATATTTCTGTATTCACCGCTTTCATCTCTGAGTACCCGCGAATAATCTTCAGTTGACTTAACATCAATAAATTTATTCCGCTTGAGGAGCCTGTATAATTTCCGGGAGAACTGAATAGAATAATACTCCTCCGGCAATCCTCTGTAGCTTATTCTTCCGGTAACTTCCCCCTCCCATTTTCCGTTTTCAAGCCTTCCGTGGGCCGGGTCAAAAAATATTATTATTTTCTGCCCTCTTTTTAATCTGGAATATAAATTTACATATACATCATCTATATACTTTAACAGATTTATAATTTTTTTCAAATCTTCTATATTTTTTTCATTATCAAGAATCAGCTTGATAGTATTACTTTGTTCTTTATACTCATAGTCAGGGCTTTTCCCGGATAATACATTCTCCTCTGCAAATAAATTATCATCAGTATTTAAACAGCACGAGAGGGGGAGAGGAAGGTTTACGGCTGAAAATGCAATTATTATCAATAAAAAAACAATTGCTTTTAATTTTACGTTTCTGTTATTATAGTAATCGATTCCAGGCATAATTCAGGGTATATTTATTGTAAAAACAAAATTGTATGTCTTTAAACTTTAATAACAATTTTAAGTATTTATAATAATATCGATACTTTTATAGAAAAAGATTGCATTTTTATCATAAAAGGATACAAAAGTATTTACTTATTTAATGTTTTTGTAATTATAGTATTTTTCCCGAAATACAGATTTTAATAGCAGAACAAGTTATTGCTTATCGTTTTCCACTGTATTTTTCCAAGAAATAAAGGCAAAAACCGCTTTATTAACTACAAAAATATTTTTTGGACTTTACATCACGCATTTGTGAGAGAGCCATGAAAGATAATATAAAATATAAAAATCTATCAAAAAATATAAAAGCAGAAGTCGAAAAATATTATAATTACCGGAAGAAAAGCGACGATAATCTCAGGATTGAAGATGCGATGTACAGCTGGTTCAATGAGAATTTCGATGAATGGATACAGGAACATTATACTGATATAAACGGAAATAAAAGAAAGCATTACAGACTTGATATAGAAATCCCTGTAAGAATTATTGATACAATTATTGAATCTTCAAAAGATGAACAAAGTGCACTGGATATAGCCGGTACAATAATGAATATCAGCAAGGGTGGCTTGTATTTCAGATCAAAAAATTTCATAGAAATTTCAAGTATTATAAAAGTTAAAATAGATTTCTCGGCAATTGACAATAATTTAAAAGAAGTCGAAGCTCTTGCCATGGTACTGCGATCCGATAAAATTAAAAAGAATGAATACGGCATAGGGCTGATGTTCAGCAGTATTTATGATGAGCATAAAGAAAATCTTGATATGTTTCTTTTCCGCAATATTGCACATCATATTCACTTATCAGGACACAAGATTATTGAGTAAAACCTGTTGTTATTTTATGAATCCTCTTTATTTGATAATAACATCAATATTCTTGATTTTTATATGCTCAATGTATTAAAATTCATTACGCATTTTTTAAATTATTATAACAGCAAAATATGCGGACTATTGATGCGGTAGCGTCAAAAAAATCCCATAAAAATATATTATTAACAGGCATACTAAAAAAGAATGGCAAAGAAAGACAAAAATGCGTCAGAAAAAAACAGGCTAAAAACCCGGAAATCTTTGCCCGGCGATGACGCGATTGAAGACGAAGCGGAACTCGACAGCGAAGATGCATATGACGAACCTGATGAAGATCTGGACTTTGAAAGCGACTTTGATGAAGATAGCGACGATCCGGATGAAAGCGATACTGACGGGCAGAAGAAAAAACAATATAAAAAAAGCAAAGCCACTTTCCGAGATTCCTCCATATCTTGGTATCTTGAACAGATAAACAAGATCCCGCTTTTAAGCAGGGAGGATGAAAACAGGCTTGCCAGAGCAACCAAAGCAGGGGATGAAAAAGCAAAAGAAGAACTGATTAAAGCCAACCTGAGATTTGTTGTTACTATTGCGAAAAAATATCAGACCAGCGGAATATCCCTTCTTGACCTTATTAATGAAGGTAACATGGGCCTGATTAAAGCAGCAGAAAAATTTGACCCTGACAGAGGCTACCATTTCATTTCATACGCAATATGGTGGATCAGGCAGGCAATTATACTTGCGATATCCCAGAAAACATCATTGATTCGTCTTCCGGTAAACAGAACAGTAGATATTCAGAAAATAGAGAAAGTACACAGAAAACTCGAAAACGAACTGGGAAGAGAACCGACTGCAACGGAAATTTCAGCTGAACTCGACATGGATGATGATGAGGTGAATTATCTCCGCAGCATAAGCCAGGAATATGTTTCCCTTGACTCATCTCTGGGAGACTCTGATGAAATGTCCGTATTGTCAACAATGGAAGACTATGGCACTGAATCTCCGGACAAAAAAGTTCTTGATGAATCACTGAGAGACGCTCTTAACTCGGTTCTTGATACATTGACTGAATCTGAAAGGGATATTCTGAAGATGCGCTTCGGGCTCAACGGGAAAAAACCGATGTCGCTTCAGCAGATTGGTGATAAGTTTAATCTTTCGAAAGAAAGAATCAGACAGATTGAAAAAAAGGCTATTCGCCGTCTGCGGCATCCTTCCAGAATTCAGCAGTTAAAAACTTTCTTTGGAAGATAGTGCATGCTTTACTTTTTGTCAGGAATAATAGCTGGTATATTAATAAGCCTTTCCCCGGTTTTTCTTCCGGATAATTCAATTGAGATACATCCAGAATGGTATGCTCATACTGAATTTTCAGAACCTGAAATTTCCGCAGGCCCTGCAGCCAATATTCAGACTTCAGCAAACAAAACATTATCTGAAATTACTTTACAGCCTGTCATAAGCCTCTCCGCTATTCATGTTCTTAACGGGAACGGCAGACTGTTAAAAAGCGTCAGGATTAAGGACAAACTGATTTCCGTAAGCGGGAACGGTGAATATTATATTCAATATGAAAAAATGGGATCCAGTATAGAACTCAAGAACACAAACGGCGACAGATTCTGGTGCATGAAATCGAGAGAATATCCGTATATTTCCTATAACGGGAAAATTATTCTTTTAATGAACGGAGACCACAGTAAAATCAGGATTGTTGACCGGAACGGGAATCAGACAGGGGCAGGGGAAATTCACGGCAGACTATGTACTGATATCTCTTTCTCTGATACATCGGATTTTTCAGCTGTCTGTTTTCTTGGGGGGAATTATTATCTGCTGAATGAAAAGGGAGAGATAATTGACAAAGGCCTCAACAGGAATCAGATTAACAAAGGGATCACAATCAGTTCAAACGGCATTTACTATGCTGTTCATTACGGAAACGCGGATGAGGATTTTGTAAAAATAGCCGATCTCCTGAATAAAAAGTCTCATATATTAAAGTTAAATAAGCCCCATCCGGTTAAGGCAGCCATGCATGTAACTAATAACGGCAGTGTAACTGTATTCGACCATGACAGATTAATAATAGCACATGGTGATGAAATAAAAAGAATCATCGGCATTCCGCCGAAAAGACCGGGGCTTTCATCGATTGATTTTAATTCGGGTATTTATTCGGCAGGTTACACTGGCAGTGACGACAGAGTGCATTTTTTCATCTTTCAGGAAAACAGTTCAATTCTGCTGCATAAAATAATGACAGAAGAAAGCTACATTAATGTGGATGTACGCGATAATTCTATTTTTTTAACAGGATCTCACAATCTATACTGCTATAGTCTCCGCATTCCAGATAATCAATAAGCTCTTCAATATAATGTGCGAATTCAGACTTTTCTCTTTTTAAAGCACCGTTCAGTAAAATTTCACATTTACTCAGAGCAGTTTCCTTTGCCTTTTTAAGATAACGCGGTTTATCATGCAGCATTCCTGATCTCAGTAATTTGATAATTGAATATACCCTGAATCTGTCCATTCCCCAGTAAGTTCGTGAAAGCTGTGACTCATGACCCCCGGTTTTTCTAATCAGGTTCTCTCTTATCAAACCGGCTCTTTCATTACCGGTAATTCTCAGCCACAAATCATAGTCCTCGCAGACAGGAAGGTTTTCATCGAACAAACCGTATTCCTCAAAAAGACTTTTATGCAGAACAACTGACGACGGACTGATCATGCACATATTAAGCGATCTCATAAATAATCTTCCGCATTTTTTAGCATGCTTATTCATGGAATTAACTCTGCGCCCGTTTCTTATCCATATTTCCTCTGTCTGATGAATTTTAACATGAGGGTTTTCTTTTATAAACTGATACTGTTTCCGGAGTTTACCGGCAAGCCAGATATCATCCGAATCCAGAAATGCAATATACGGGGAGGACGATTTCTTAATCCCTGCATTTCTTGCACTGCTTACTCCGGAATTTGACTGTTTCAAATACAGCAGCGAAGAACCAAACATTTCTTCTATATCAGAAGTATTATCAGTAGAACCGTCATCAACAACTATGAGCTCAAAATCCCTGAAGGCCTGATCAAGTACAGATTGAATGGAATCCTTGACACTCTTGTATCTGTTATAGGTTGGTATAATAACACTAAAAAATGGCATTGGAATATTTTAAACTTTGTCCAGAAAAATATTCAGCTAAAATCACATTAAAAATAAAACTGAAGCATAATTACCTGTTCTCTTTTTCATCTTTCCCTTTAAATAAAAATTTAACAGGATGCTTTTTCAGCTCTTTTGATATCTCATTCAGAATCAATGCAGTCTGCCTGAAAGACTGGAGTGTAGTCCCAAGATCCTTCTGTGAATCCCTGAGGATTTCATGTATAGCCGTAGCACTTGAAGAAAGATTCGCAATAAGAAGCCTGATATTGTTTTTGCTTTCCAGAGACATTCCTCTGAGGACATCAACTGTTCCCGATAAATTAGCGAGCAGTTTATGAGCCTCATTTAAAAGAGATTCCAGATTAACGTAATCAACGCCTTCTATTACGGAATCATCTGTTATAAGTTCCCCTTTTTTACCGGGATTCCGGATCTCAATTACCGGCTCTCCGATAATATTCTGATTCTGAATAATTGCTGAACAATCCTCATATATGTCAATATCCCTTCTAAGTCTCATTACCGCAAGGAAATGAAGTGCCGGTTTATATACAGGCCGAATTTCAATTACCCTGCCTATTGTATAGCCTTTAACCTTAACCTGTGTCCCGTTTTTTATTGAATTAATATTGTCGACTTTTAAATAAACATCAATCGTTGTACTTGCTATGGAGTATCCTAATTTTAGCAGAACAAATAGTAATATTACTATTACAGGTATCAAAATAAATATAATAACCCTGATTTCGTTCCTGTTGAATTTCATATTTTTAATTTATATTCAGTAATTATTCAGCTATAGCATAGCGGTTTTTACATAAAAAATTCCAAATAGCTGAACAGTTACTATATTAATGATATAATAATAAATTCTTTACATATTAAATAAATTCCAGCTGTACAGGCGCAGATTTGAAATAAATTTTAATAATTTAACCCTGTTTCACATTATAGAACAAATCAAAGACAATA
>JAFGDQ010000016.1 GCA_016932015.1 Spirochaetota bacterium
ATACGGAACTAATCCCGGATTCTTGATTTTTAGGCAGATCAGGACAACAGCGGGCAGGTGTATCTGACAGAGGCTTGCCGGATTTGAGTAAAGCAACAAGTCTAATAATTAAACATCTGTATGCGCTCCTCTTTACTATTCCCTGAGCACAAATTAAATTATATAATAGAGTAAAAACAATATTATTTTTGACTTTATAATTAATCTGATATATAATATTGAATTACTTTCATTCTAATTATACAATGTAGCCGGGGGTTTTGATGAAAAAGCTGTTTAAAAATTTTTCAATTCGTAAGCAAATAATTTCCCAGGGAATTATTATAATATTAATCATGATCATTGTACAGGCATTATTTACAATCCCATCAATGAGAAATAATCTGATGGACCAGCAAAAAAGAATAGTGAAAGAGGCTGTCAGTATAGCAGCTTCAATAATTGAAGATCAATATAGATTATATAAAGAAGGAAAAATAACAGAAGAAGAAGCCAAAGATCAGGCGATGAATGAAATCAAAGCAATGAGATACGGTAATGAAAATAAAGATTATCTGTTTATTTTAAATACTTCAGGTATAATGCTTATGCATCCATTTGCACCTAAATTGATAGGAACAGATCGCACAAATGATAAAGATGTTAAAGGATATCTTTTTAATAAAGAGATGATGAGAATTGCTATAGAAGAAAGTTCAGGATATGTCAGATATTATTGGCAGTATAAAGACGATAAAGACCGTATTGAGGAGAAGGTCACTTATGTACAGTTATTCGAAAAATGGAAATGGGTAATTGGATCCGGAATATATATTGTCGAAGTGAATGAAATTATAAGTAAAATGCAATATTCCCTGTTTTCGATTATTATTTTAATTGGAATTGGGACATTTGTTGTTTTATTTTTCCTTAGCAATACAATAACAAAACCAATAAGGGAGATAATTGATAAAATTAAATATATAATCGAAAAAGATGATTTAAGTATAAGAGTAGAAACATCACTTAACAATGAAATCGGTGTATTAGCTAAGGAATTCAACACCTTTATCGGAAAATTAAATAATTTAATAAATACTGTTAAAGATACAGCATTCCAGCTTTCATCCGCCTCAAGTGAAATGTCAAGTACCACAATGGTCTTTGCAGACAGTACACAAAATACAGCTTCCGCTGTTGAAGAAATTACTGCTACAATGGAAGAAATTTCAGCTGGTATGGATAATATATCTTCAAGTACCAGTGAAACGGACAACAGTATTAATTTGCTTATTGAAATGATAAAAGAGTTATCTAAAACCATTTTGGTAATGGAAAAAAGGACAAAAGAATCGCTAACCCTCTCTGAAGATATTTCTTTAAAAGCAAAAAACGGTGAAGAATCATTAAATCAAATGAACAGTACTATGGCAAAAGTAAAGCAAAGTTCTACACAAATGGTCAATATCATTAAAATCATAAATGATATTTCTGATAAGATAAATTTGCTTTCTTTAAATGCTGCAATTGAAGCGGCAAGGGCTGGAGATGCAGGAAGAGGATTTGCCGTTGTTGCAGATGAGATATCCAAACTGGCAGATCAGACTGCTGCAAGTTTAAAGGAAATTGATTCTCTTATTAAAGAAAATGACAATGAAATAAGCAAGGGCGATACTATAGTAAATAGTACAGTAGAAGTAATAAGTACAATTATTACAAGTGTATCAGCTATCAGGGAAATGATGAATAATTTCTTTTCGCTTATGCAGAAGCAGACCGAAACAAATAAAGCTGTAAATGAAGAAGCTGATATTGTAAAGGGAAAATCTGATGAAATCAAAACAGCAACTTCTGAGCAGAAAAATGCTGTTGAGGAAATAGTAAAATCAATCTCCGAAATTAATAATCTGACACAGACTATTTCTTCAGGCTCGGAGGAAATGGCGAGCAACTCGGAAGAAATTTCCGGGATGGCGGAAAAAATGAAAGCAAATGTTGAGCATTATAACGTCTGATTACTGAATTGTGTTTCTAATTTCGACAACAGTAAAAAGCGGATTGAGGAAAATTAAAGATCAATAACCATTCCTTCCCTGGCAATGTCAAGCTGTAGTGATCCGCTTTTTCTGGTGTTTATGCTCATATAGGTCTTTGAGTTTGAAAGCACTTCGTCAAGTTTTTCATCGCTGTAGTCAGGGTCATGATGAAAAAGTATCAGCCTTTTTACATTAAATCTTGAAGCAATATCAATTGCTATGGAAGCAGGCGAATGCCCCCAGTCAATTTTATCAATGAACTCATTAAAAGTATACTGGGCATCAAAAACAACAACGTCGGCGTCCTGAAAGAAATTTTTATATGTGTCAATGTCATTCATTTCATCAACATTAAATTCACAGTCGCTTGTGTAAATAAAGGTTTTACCATTCTCCTCGATTCTGTATCCGAAAGCTCCGCCCGGATGACGCATGCGTTTATTCATAATTTTAATATCGTTAAGATAAAATTCAGATTCTTTTTCCAGGGTTATAAATTCTTTTGTTGCCAGCATATAATCAAGGTTAACCGGGAAATGGGTAAAAACCTGCTGATACTCAATTCTTTCTTTAAGGTCATTAAATGGCGAATATATATTGAATTTGTTCCCTTCAATAAAAAACGGCAGAAAAAAAGGAATTCCCTGAATATGGTCCCAGTGGGTATGTGTCAGAAGTACATTTCCGTTGCCAAGGCCTTTCCCGAAATCTCCTTTAGCGAGTTCCATTCCAAGAGCTTTTATGCCTGTACCGCAGTCAATTATAAATAATTCTCCACTGTCTGTTCTGACTTCAAAGCATGTCGTATTGCCCCCGTATGAACCTGTAACTGAATAAGGCAGGGAATTTATGAACCTGTCAATGGATTCTTCGGAAGAAATATCTCCGGGAGATGCGAGTGTTAACGCTTTTTTTAATTTCTTTTTTATGATTTCAGTTGATAATGGTGTCGGTATTGACCCTCTTACTCCCCAGAGTTTTATTCTCATGTTATTTTTCCTGTTTTATGTATAGAATATCACTATTGTTAAGATATCTTAATTTTTCTTCAACAGAAATACGCTAATTAATTTAACTTCAGTGTATTTTGCTTAATAAAAGTATAAACTTAAATAAGTGCATAAAAAAAGTACATACTTATCCGGAGAATAACAAATATAATAAAATCCAGTATTATTAAGTTATTAGTTGAATATGAAAAAGTTGTTTATTGAATGTATCCCCATCCCCTTAAGACTTCTTTCATTCCGGGGCTTAATTTAATATCTTTGTCGCTAAGACTCATTTCCATCCAGTATATTACAGGTATTCTGTAATAGGATACAGCTCCTGACGGTATCCCCTTTTCCTCAAGTCCGGTTTTTGAATATTCACGTGCGATGTGAAAATCAATCTTATCTTCTAATATTACCGGATTATTAAAATAATTTATATTCTCAACTGATGAGAAAATTTTATTTTTATTCAGCGGTTTCCCGTCTTTATAAATTAATATTCTTAAAGCACTGTCAGGAGGATTTGTTTCAAAACTGATGATTGCCGTTTTATCTTTCACTTTACAGTTAAAAATAATATGTTTATCAGAAAGAGGTTTATATTCAATTTCATCCCCGTAAGTTTTAGGGTATGTAATTTTTCCATTCAGCGATTTAATCTCTATTGAATAATTACTGGTCTTTCCGGAAGCAGAAGCTGATAACTGAATAAAATTTTTATCAGGATATTCGATAAATTCTTCGAAGTATTGATTTCTTAGCCTTTTTGTTAGCTGAGCTGCGTCAGCCTCATAGGCAAGGTTTCTGGTCTCAAGAGGGTCTTGTTTTAAATCATAGACATATTCCTGCTGCATTATGTATCTCATACCGTCTTTTTCTCTGTATTTGTACAGGCCGGGCAAATTAATATAGTATTTGTATCTTCCGTCTGTTACAAAACCATTCTGGAACCTGCCAACCATGGGAATGAAGTTATTAAATGATTTTTTTCTATCCTGATTGCTAAACAGCAGATTTTTGAAACTGTTTCCGGAGAATTTTATTTCTTTTTTGTTCATTACAATATCAAGAAGGGTTGGGCTTATATCAAGTGAGCTGATATATGAATCGATTTTTCCTGGAACTATGTCCAGATTTTCCGGTTTTATCAGGATAAATGGAATATTCATATAATCATTCAATAAGAACTGACGGCCTTTCCTTGTGTACACTGACCTGTAATAGTAATCTGCAACTCTGTGGGATTCTCTTGTACTCATTTTTTTCTGTTTTTCAGTAATGTCGCCTCTAAAATAATGAGCATTTCCCATACTGTGGTCCGCAGTTATTATCACAATGGTATTTTCCCTGAGTTTTAATTTATCTATTGTCTGCAGTATTTTATCAAGAGAATCATTAAGATATCTGATATTTCCGAGCGCTGTTGCGCTACTGGTATTGAATTTCGTATCAGGTAAAGAAGAAAGATAGTAGCTTGCCGGAATCCATTTTGGCGGATGCGGAACATTGATATGGGAATAAAGGAAAAATTTTCTATTCTGATTCTCATTCAGAAATTCGATAACTCTTCTGAAATTTTCAGGTAGTTCCGATGGCTCCATTGTGTAGTCATAGTTTTCATCAAAGCCGAGATCAGCACCGACTCCAGATACGCTATGCCCTTCGGCATTACAGCTGATCTGTTTGGTAAAATATTTCTGTCTGGAAAGTTCATTCGAAAGTGTAGTGAAATTCTGGTTGTAAAATTCCTGTTCGTTTTCTTCTGTAATAATATTTCTGAAAACGGGCATTCTGCATTTTGTGAATATCTGTGAAGTCCATAGTGATGTTATGGAAGGTCGTGTAACCTGACCAGCCGTAAAAATATTTTCAAAAAGGCAGATGTCGTCTTTATACCTGTCAATTGCCGGAGTTATTATTTTTCTTTTGCCGATTTTTTTTACTGCATCTTCATATGGCATAGTGCTGAACTCATTATAAAATTCGTAAAGATCCACATGCTGCTTGGAAAAAAGATCGAATATGATATAGACAATATTAACATGTTCATTTCGCTTATTGTCTATTGTTGAATAAACAGCAGGAGAACCGAGAAAGAGATAATTGTTTTTTTTGTCCTTTGATTTAAATTCTATTTTTAAACGGCCTGCGTATGAAGGTATTTCAACACGTATTTTTTTCCAGTCATCCTTATCTTTAAGGACACTTCTGCCCGGATGCCGGAAGTAGAATACAAGTGAATCAAAAACGTTTGAATATCTGAAAGGTTTTATCTCAGGCTTTATTTCAGGCTCAATCAGTTCATGCAGAAGCAGTTCTTTTTTATCTGAAATATAATAAATGTTCACTGTTCCATTCGTATCTGATAAGGGAAGTATGGTGTCGAATTCCAGGAATCTTTTACCGGTAGCTTTTCCAATGTTGTATGTTACATCGGACTCAGCATTAAGTACTATTGAATTTTTCTGATATGTGTAGTAGAAAATTCTGCCGCTGGCATATTTTAAATTATTCGGATGATTTCTGTATGGATTTTCATCGATATAAATATCTTTTTCCTTAAGATCCTGATTCAGCAGGAAGTTCCTGTCTTTTTTTGAAAGAAGATGGCTGAATTGCGCTTTATGAATATTGGTGATTAAGTCAAGTTCCTTCTCTTCTAAATGGTTTCCTTTATATTCGGTTGCATCTGATATTTTCTGGATGTAATCCTGATCATTCGGGAAAAAGCAGTAATTATACCAAGCGAATAGAAGAACAATTACTAATACACATAGGAACACAGCAGTTTTGATTAAAATTCTAAAGGGTTTGTGGAATTTGTTCAGGATTCGGGTATTTTTAAATATGTATGATATTAATCTGAAACATTGAATAATGATAATAAAATACATAACCGGAGAAAATAAATATTCTGTACCGGGTATCAGTTTGAGTATAACAGCGGCTATAAGTACAGTTAAAGCAGCAATTATTATTTTTACTGTATATTTAATACGATTCTTCATTATCTTTTATTTTTCTTCCTGACTATGAAAAAGGTTTTTCTGTAAAGATTCTGTAATCAGATTTTTAGTAGCGCATAATTGGAAAAATATAATCATTCCTTATGAAAACATCTCCATTTCTTGCTGCCCATTCAAACAGCCTTTTTCTTAATCTGTTAAAGTTGTGTTTATCAATTGATACAATGTTTCTCTTCTCATCAGGATCTTTCAATGTGTCATATAATTCATAGACAATTTTGTCCTGCAGCGGCATATATATCAGTTTGTATCTGCCGTCAAAAATGTATCTGTGCTTTGCAAGATTAATCTTATCCCTGTACTCATCTTTCAGAACAACCTGGTTATCAAAATATGAATCTGTTACTCCAAGACGGGTTATATCCGGATACATAATACGAAGTTTCTGAAAAAACAGATCGTCTCTTACTGTATTGTCAAACCATATGCCTGTTTCACCGAAAGCATAACGGGCTTCCATCTTTTCACCTTTAATAAGAGGCAGCAGAGACTTTCCTTCCATATATCCGGGTACCGGACTGTTAAGAATTGACAGAATCGTGGGAACAATGTCAACAGCTCTGGCAATATGATCGATCTTTAACCCGCTTTGCTTTAAGTCGGGAAAGCGGATTATAAACGGGATTCGTGTGGAATATTTCCCTCTGAAATGTTCACCATGGCCCATGCCCGTATCATTTTCGTAAAGATTTTCTCCATGGTCTGAAAGGATGATAATTATTGTATTGCTGAGAATATCCTCTTCAGAGAGAAATTCTATTATTTCACCGACAGCATCATCAAATGCTTTAAGCCCTCCGTCATAAAGAGCACGTATTTGCTTAATATCTTTATCCGAAATTCTGTCTTCTTTAATTTCATCAAGGGAAATTATATTCTGTTTATAATATTTATAGGGGCCGCTGTAATTTTCTTCAGAGTACATTTTATAATAAGGATAGGGCGATGCGTACGGAAAATGTGTGGATGAAAAAAATGATGTAATAAAGAATGATTTCTCGGAGTTCTTTATAGTGCTGATCACTTTATCTTTTATAAATTCCGGAGGACAGAAATATGCCGAGTCCTTTAGAACCGGGAATAATTCCAGGCCGGTTTTTCCTGTAATAAAAGGAAAGATTCCGGTATGCGCTTCAAGGATAATCTGCTCAAGGAGATAATTAAAGTTAAAATACGGAGTGTCGACTTTCCGGAATCCAAGGTCAATTCTTGTAAAAATATCAGCGGCGAAATCTCCTATAACTGATGTCTCATAATTCTGTTTGTTCAGGATTTCCGTTATTGAGTTAAATTTTTTATTAATATCTCTTGATGTCGGAAACATGTGCCTTATGCCGTGAGATGACGCATATCGTCCCGTCAGAATGGAAACCCATGAAGGGAATGTCCTTGGCACTTCTATATAAGTGTTTGTAAAGGATATACCTTCTTTCATTATTTTGTCAATATTGGGTGTTGTATTGCGGGTATAACCGTTTCCGCTTAAATGATCCGGCCTGAGCGCATCAGCTGCAAGGATCAATACATTCGGATTGCCGAATCTTGCCTGATATCCCGTTGGAATTAAGAACAGCAGAAACAGAAAAACAACAACCGCAATCAGTGTACAGATATAGTATTTTAGAATATAATTTTTCTTTTTATAGAGAGTTATTATCAGCAGAATGGCAAGGAACGTGATTACAAAAATTTGTATAATGGTGAAAATTACAGGATTTACATTGTCAGCAAGAAAATCTACAAGAAGCTTATTAATATCATTTCTGACATAAAAGTTGTTCATGTATACTTGCGGGTACTTAATTAAATCTTTAAAAAAGAAAATAACAAAAAAGAATGCAGTAATAATGAAGTTAAAAACTGTGCTTTTTAAAAATCCGGGTTCCCTTTCTCTTAAGCTGGAAAATAAAATAATAAAAATCTGTGCGGCTATTCCGAGTATCAGGCCTGTAATAAGATATACGATTAATACTTTGAGAAGGAAAAAAAGAAGAGTGCCGAGAAAGTTATTCAGAATATATGATTCAGCTTCGCTGCTTGTATTGCCCATATAGGACATTGACATATTTTTTGCCAGGCCGTAAATGAAAAGAAGGAAGAAAAAAACTAGTCCGCCAAGTGAGGGAAGAAAGCTTCGTAAATATTTTTTATTTGATAACATTAATAATTTTTAAAATTTATTCATATAAATTAAATTTGATTTGTTGACTTTGGAGAATTTATTCGTATTACTTATACGTCAACATATTTTTATCGGTTTAAGCTGCAGTTTTTATCTTCTTTTTAAAAAAGATTTGAAATATATAAGTAAGCATATTCCTATAGCTTTATAGTATATTTATATATCGGATTTCAGTATAATTGTTTTTGTTAAAAAACGTATCTGTATCTTTTTAACAGGAATAATCCGGATTGATACAATAGAATGTATCTGTATGGAATTTTTAAGGATATCCCGGAAAATTTTTAAATTTAATAGATAGTTTTTAATTTGATTAAAATAAATATTAAACATGAAAAACACCAGTTCTTTTTTTGAAGATACATTAAAGGATCATATTAGTACTGTTAAAATGATATCCGGCATCAGGGATGTTATAGAAAATTTAGCAGCGAAGGCAATTGATATTTTGAAAAACGGCGGTAAACTGCTGATCATGGGAAATGGGGGAAGCGCTGCTGACAGCCAGCATATGGCGACAGAAATTGCTGTTCGTTATAAAAAGCAAAGGAAGGCTTTACCGGCTATTGCGCTTACTACTGACTCTTCTGTCTTAACAGCAGCAGGGAATGATTTTTCCTTTGATATGATTTTTTCAAGGCAGATAGAGGCTCTGGCAACTGAAAAGGACATGGTAATAGGTATTTCAACCTCCGGTAACAGCCTGAATGTACTGAAAGGAATTGAATGCGCAAAAGACATTGGATGTACTACTGCTGCTTTACTTGGAAGTAAAGGTGGAGCTATTGCTTCTATTCCTGATCTGTCCGTAATTGTTCCTTCTTCAAATACACCCCGTGTTCAGGAATGCCATATTTTGATAATACATATTATTTGTGAGATGATTGAAAATGAATTCATTGAGTCTTGATTTCTCAGCCTGCCGTGTGCTTGTAATAGGTGATGTAATTCTCGATAAATATTATTACGGTAAAGTTAACAGAATTTCACCGGAGGCGCCGGTACCTGTTGTAAAGGTGACACGGGAAAAAATGTCTCCCGGAGGTTCGGGAAATGTAGTGAACAATGTAAGCAGTCTTGGAGCAGGGGCTTTTCATGTCAGTTTTACCGGAAAAGATGAAAACGCCCGAATATTGAATCAGCTTCTGAATAAAGCAAATGTGCAGAATAATTTTATTGAAATCGAAAATCCTACAGTAACAAAAATAAGAGTAATCGGAGAGCATCAGCAGGTGGTCAGGCTGGATTTTGAAGAGCATTTTTTAATGGGTGATGATGCCTTTAAAGAAATCGTACAACGAATTGAGAATATAAATGTAAAGATTGATGCAGTAATTATATCTGATTACGGGAAAGGGCTGTGCTCACATAAGGTCTGCCGGTATATTATTGATAAATACAGGCCTCTTGATATTCCTGTAATTATTGATCCTAAAGGGCATAACTGGGATAAATATAAAAACGCGGAATTCATAACACCTAATGTCAGGGAACTGGGTGAAGTTGCCGGAAAAGAAGTCAGTAATAATGATCATGATATTGAGAAATACGGCCTTGAGGTAATGAATCGTTATTCAATAAAAAATTTGCTTGTAACAAGATCTGATAAAGGTATGTCGCTGATCACTCCTGATACAGCATATCATATACCTACTGATGCTTCTGAAGTTTACGACGTCTCCGGTGCGGGAGATACGGTTGTAGCAACTCTTGCTGCAGGATTATCTGCGAAATTAAACATGCTTGACTGCGTAAAGCTTGCGAACCGGGCGGCAGGAATCGTTGTTAACAAGTTCGGTACAGCGAGCGTAGACATTGAGGAGCTTGCCCATTCATTCAGAGACGGTCATGAAGCTAAACAGCTCCATATAAATTTACTTAACAGGATTGCTGATCAGCTGAGCATGAAAGAGAAGAAGATTGTTATTGTGAGCGGGGAATATCATTCAATTGATCTGCAGACGGTTAAATTTTTAAGGGAAGCAAAAAAGAAAGGAGATATTCTCATTGCCGGGATTGAAAATAAAGATGAAAAAGAAGCTTCTGAAATAAGCGAAATTTTATCCGGATTTGAAGTAGTTGATTATGTAATCATCACAGGCAGCTATCCGTTACCGGACTCAATCAGGAAAAAAGCTGTTTTATTAAATTTAAATTAAATTATTAAGATACCTTGCGTCTGTCGCCGTGACGTCTGCCGTAAATGCGCCTGTCAATATCAATGTCAAAAACTTCACTTCCTTCAAAAAGTTCTACTGTTAACCTGCTGAAGTTTTTTTCAGGAAAAAATCCGGTTTCCGGAATCCAGTCGTTTTCTCTTCTTACTTTTGACCTCCTGTCATAAATTCTTCTGTCAAAGACACCGCCGTTTTTTCTTGATATTTTAAAACAGATAATAAAAATAATAATAGCAAGGATTTCAATGAAAGTAAAAATAAATAATTCAATACCTGATGTAATCAGCATTATTCCTCTCTCTGGGAAACGGAATTATTATCATATATATAATAATATTTACGGAAAAAGGTAAATAAAGCTTTATTTATTTTAATATAAATTTAACAATTGAAGTCAGTTTGAATATTAACTAATTTAAAAGATAAAAACAAAAAAACAATAATAATATTTTTAACGAAGCGATTCTGTTTTCTGAAAAAATTGTGAAAGAATTTCACTGATATTTTTTTCATCAGTAAATTCTACAGCCATCCCTTTATTGTCTAACCGTTTAATTATTCCTTTCAGTTTCAGTAGAAATTTATTTGAATTTTCGCCAAGAGAAATCTTAACATCAACATCAGTTTCCGGCTCAAGTTTCCCGGATGTCTCGACATACATCCCTGACATGCTTAAGTCGTGTACTTGCCCCTTTATGCTGATATCTTTATTGATAAGTTCAACATTGGAAGCGTATTGCATTTTTGGTAATTTTCTGTTATCCATATCAGTTATATATAATTATTTTTTTGAGTGATGTCAACTTTATAACTCAACTTGAATGATTTTACTCGAATTTTTTTAATTGATATGTTGAAATTATATATTTTTAACGGAAATTAATATTATTCTAAAATAAAAAGTCAGTTAAGCTGAGTTATAAAGTTTAATTTGTTTTTTATAATTATTCAGTTATTAATATATGAGCAAAAGCCATTTCTCAAGAAGGAATAATAGCTGAATAGTTGCGTTTTTTCAGAAAATTTTTAATTCACTGCAATTTATGTTGAATTTTGAAATATTTATCAATATATTATTTATATAATCAGCAAACAGGGAGGGTGGCTTATGGAAGTTCAGAACATAAGCGGAGCTGATGTAGTTTCTCAGCGGTTATCAGTTGAAACAAATATTTCCAGTGAAAATGTCAGACAGGAGAACACTGCAAAATCTGAAAATCAGATTACTTCTGAGGAGAATAAGGGTACCCTGATCGATGTAAAAGCCTGACAGTTTTGCTGAATGTTGCACTTCAGATTGTATTGATTACATATTATATATTGTTTATATGTTTTAAATTGATATTGCTTATTAATTTATAATATGTATTTCAGCAAAATTCAATTTATTATCCCGAATGCGGATAACACCAGATAATAAAAAAAGGAATTATTGTTAAAATGTTAAGAGTTTTATCGTCAGATATTTTTAGAATAATTTTATTGATATCGTTAGTAATTACCTTGCTTTATGTATCACATCTTGCCCCATAAAATTATTCTCTGTTTATTAGAAAAAAAGATATTAGAAATTGAAGCCCTTTTTTTTCGTTAAAACTGGGTTTTATGTGAAAACGCAGCAGCTTAAAAATGTACTCTACTGACAGTTTACAGTCTATTTCTTTACGGTGTATCTTTTAATAATATATTTATACATAGTCTCTAAAGAAGGATCAAGGGAATTATCTATTCCGATATCATTCAGTACATCCCCTCTGTTGTTTTTATACCACGCATATAATTTTTTTGAGGCGTCTTTGGCATCTGAAGAACCGTGACATATCCTTACTATTTTTCTCATTTCTTCCAGAGTGAAAAATTTCCTTTCCCTGTTTATAACAAAAATAAATGAGCTGTTATCATCCGCTTCTTTGATTTCCATTGAGAGTTTATCAGAAAACGGCGGTTTCTTTATAGTTGTTTTTTTGGCAATTTTTTCTGATTTTGCGTTATATTCTTCCGCCTTTTTGTTATATATAAGAACATGAGCCTGTTTTATAAGAAATAAGAGCCCTTCTTCGTCCACATCTTTAATCAGTATTTTCAGTTCTTGAATCAGGCTGTCTTTTTCCGAATTTTTTCTTTTTCCTGCTGCTTTATTACTGCCCGCGGCAGAATGTTTCTTTTCTGATTTTTGGGATTTCTCTTTCATCTTTGTGCTCCTTGTCTGATCGTATCTTACAATAAAATAATCGAATATACCTTTTAAAATATTACAGCAGAATCGTTTAGAAATTAAATTGCAATTTATTATTTTAATTGACTAAGCGAAATAAAGATACTAATTAGTTCTGGAAGAATTAATCTAAAATATATAAATATTTTAATAAAAACAATAAAAAATATAAATAGTAATTAAAATTTACACGGGTAATATATATAAAATTTAATTTTAATACATAATATGCATAAGATCTGTTCAATCAATATCAGGCCTGAAGACAGGGAATCCATAGAATTTCTTAAAAGTATTATTGAAAATCTTTCCCGCAAAGGTGTAAAAGTACTATTACCTGAATACAAAATACTTGCAGAAGCGGGTTTATCAGGATATATCTCAAATTGGGAGCAATTCCGTTCTCAACCGGATCTGGTAATTTCATTAGGTGGTGACGGAACTCTTCTTCATACTGTTAGACTGGTTCCGGACGGGGTTCCTGTTTTCAGCATAAATAAGGGCAGGCTTGGATTCCTGACTGAATTCATGCCAGATGAGGCCTTAAATTATCTGGATAAAATTATAAATAAAGAATATAAAATAGAAGAAAGAGATATGCTCGAGATAACTCATATGAGGGGCAGTAATGAATTATCCAGGATCCCGTTTCTGAATGATGTCGCAGTTTCAAGGGGTGTGTATTCGCGTCCTATTACGATGTTTCTTGAAATTGACGGTAAACCTTTGAATTATTTTTCAGGTGACGGTTTAATTGTTTCAACTACAACGGGTTCAACCGCATATTCTCTTTCCGCAGGCGGCCCTATTATTAATCCTGTTATAAAGGGAATTTTTTTAATTATGCCAATATGCCCTCATACCCTGGCAATGAGGCCGCTTATAATCCCGGGTAATTCAATTCTCAAAATCAGGCTGGGATCAGATTTTTCAGACACCGTTATGACTGTAGACGGTCATGATTCAATTTCTGTCCATGGTGATGACGAGCTGTTTTTTTCTTCCAGCCGGAAGAAAGCCGGACTTATAGCGCATCCTGATAAAAATTTTTATGAAGTGTTAAAACAGAAGTTCAGTTGGGGTAAGCAATACAATGCTTTTTGAATTGAAAATAAATAATTTCGTATTGATTGATGATCTTAAGCTGAAATTTGATAAGGGTTTAAATATCCTTACAGGTGAAACCGGGGCTGGTAAGTCCATTCTTATTGACGCACTGTCAGGCGTCCTTGGAGAAAAGATGACTACGGACATGATCCGAACCGGCAATGAAAGAGCTACGCTGGAAGGTGAGTTCGACATTTCAGCATTACCTCAGGTCAAGGCAATACTCGATGAGTCCGGAATTGACTGTGACGATGGTACACTGATACTCAGGCGTGAACTCTATTCAAGCGGCAAAGGGCGGTGTTTCGCAAATTCAACACAGATTCCGGTTACCAAACTGAAGGAAATTTCCGAATATCTTGTAGATATTCATGGGCAGAATGAACATCAGAGTATAGTAAGAATTTCAAGGCACCGGGAATTGTTAGACAGTTTCGGGAAGCTGGAAAATAAGGTCAAAAAGATAAATGAACTTTATAATAGATTAAACAATCTTCAGGAAAAAATTGATTCATTCAAGATTGATGAAAAAGAAAAGGCAAGAAGAATTGAATACCTTAATTTTGCCGTAAACGAGATCGAAGCAGCTAAACTTGTGCTTGGTGAGGAGGAAACTCTGGAGAATGAATCAACGATTCTTTCAAATGCAGAGAAGCTTTTTGAGGAAATAAATACTGCGTCCGGCCTTTTAAAAGGAGAGGGCGGAATTATTCAGAGTTTGAAAAAAGTTGAACATAGCCTGGTCTCCGTATCGGAATATGATCCGGATATTGCCGGATATCTGGATGCGGTAAGAGAATCTCTTTATCCTCTTGAAGATGTGGCACAGTCTTTACGCGGCTATGAAAGTAATATTGATTTTTCTCCTCAAAGAATAAATGAAGTTGAAGCCAGACTTTCCCTGATCTCAAATCTGAAAAAGAAATACGGCAATTCTGTTCCCGAAATACTGGAATATCTGAAAAAAACCGATGATGAGCTTGAGACAATAAGTTCAAGCGATGAGGAAATTGAGAAACTTACTGAAGAATACAAGGCAGCTATCAAAGAAACAAAAATAGCAGCTTTTGACCTGTCTGACAGCAGAATTGCGGCTTCAAAAGATCTTGAGAAAAAAGTAATGAGTGAGTTAAAAGATCTCGGCATGGAAGGTACGGTTTTTAAAATATCCATACAGAGGGAATTTAGTCCTGAAGGTAAAATTGAAAAAGACAATAAAACATATATGCTTTATCCTCACGGGCTTGATAAAATCGAATTTCTTATTTCCGCAAACGCAGGTGAAGACCTCAGGCAGTTAAGAAGAGTCGCATCAGGCGGTGAAATGTCCAGAATCATGCTGGCTTTAAAGAAATCAATACTGTCTGCGGATGTAGTGGAAACACTTATCTTTGATGAAGTTGATACAGGTGTTGGCGGAAAGACTGCGGAGATCGTAGGCCGCAAACTTAAGTCTCTTGCCAAAGACAGGCAGGTTCTTGTAATTACGCATCTTGCACAGATAGCATCCATGTCGGACAATCATTTTACAGTCGCCAAGGAAAAAACAAATGACAGGGTTGTTACGCGTGTCAGGAATCTGAGCAAACCGGAAAAGATAAACGAAATTGCCAGAATGCTTGCCGGAGAGAAGGTTACCGATATTTCCATTAAACACGCAGAGGAGCTTGTTGCGCTTGCTGAAAGAAGTTAAATGATGCCTGTAGCAGTAAAAACAAAAAAAGTAAAACTTAATTTATCTGATATTATTTCTGACCTGATTCAACAGATTTCATTACGCTTTGATTCTTTCTCTCATATTGACAGTAAAAGAATTCTGGTCTGTGTAGGTTCCAACAGAACAGGCGGGCGCGGCGGCGGTATTTACGGCAAGCTTGTGCCGTTAAAGTTTAAAGACGGTGCAGAGATGCTGAAGTTTAATGGCAGATATTATGCCATGCCGCGTATTATTGAAAACGGACTTCCTCTTCAGTATGTATTGTATTTTTATACGCCGAAGTTTTTTAATCTTCGGGCTTTTGAAAAAATTAAAGTAATTTTTCATGAACTTTATCATATCAGCCCGAAATTCAACGGCGACATACGCAGAATGGGGAAAGTCAAACTTGCGCACGGATCTTCAAAGAAAAAGTTCGATTCATATTTCGAAGCCGAAGCAAAAATTTTTTTTGATCAGCTTGCGACTACTGAATATATGAATATTCTTGATATGAACAGCAGGGCCTTGCAGAAAGAATACAGCGTGTATGCAAGAAGAATGAAAATTCCGAAGCCTGTTATAATAAGTAATTAAAAAACATAATCTCCGCTGATCGGGCCTGTGTAATCGGAGATATCAATCCTGTCAATTTCCCCGTAGAATCTGAATCCATACGGATTCGATTTTAATGCATAAGTAAATTCCTGTATTTTTTCTTTATCATCAGTATCGATTATAACTTTTACAGAGCCGTCAGCAAGGTTGGTGGCGGATCCTTTTAAATTAAGTTTTTTGGCATTGTCCGAACAGAATTTTCTACAAAAAACTCCCTGAACTTTTCCTGTTAAAATTAATTCTTTGGGCATGTTCCTTTCCGGGTTTAAAATTTTATTAATGATACGGCATGCATATCAATTGTCAATTCTTTATGAATGTCGGATCAATAAAAAGTAAATCTGCATTATATAAAATTTAAATTTCAGCAGGTCTTATTCTTGTAATAATTATTAATATGATATAACATATAATGTAGAATATTTGATGAGAGAACTTCCTAAAATCTGCACAGGTTTTGAATAGAGGTATAACATGGTCCATGATAAAGATTCATATAACAGAATATTTGATAATCTTTATGACGGCCTTTATTTTGTTGATACAGACAGAGTGATTACTTACTGGAACAAGGCCGCGGAACGATTAACCGGTTATAAAGCAGAAGAAGTAGTAGGTCATTCCTGCTCGGATAACATACTTATGCATGTAGATGTGAACGGTACAAGTCTCTGTCACGGGATGTGTCCTTTGGCAATGACAATGGCTGATGGAGAGTCCCGTGAATCAGAGGTTTATCTTCATCATAAAGACGGACATAGGGTGCCTGTATCTGTCCGGGTGAGCCCAATGCTTGATTCCGGGGGAGAAGTAATCGGTGGAATAGAACTATTTTCAGATATCAGCAATGTCAAATATATTGAAACAAGAATGAAAGAGCTTGAAGAAATGGCTATGATGGACAATCTTACAAGACTGGCTAACAGAAATTATATAGAAAAAGAAATGTCATTACGGCTTGAGGAGAATAAACGTTATGATGTTCCTTTTGGAATTATTTTTCTGGATATTGATCATTTCAAAAAATTTAATGATACATATGGTCATGATGTAGGTGATCTGGTTTTAAAGTATGTTGCGGAGACATTGGTTAAGAATTCACGGCCGTTTGATGTAATAGGCCGTTGGGGGGGCGAGGAGTTTATTGGTATTATGCGGAACATTGAGGGTGAATATCTTAAAATTTTTGCCGACCGATTAAGAATGCTGATTGAAAGTTCATATATTAAACAGGATGAAAACATCTTACAGGTAACTGTTTCAATGGGAGTAACTAATGTTCACATTGATGATAATATAAAAAGTATCATTAAAAGAGCTGATAATTTACTATATAAAAGTAAGAATAATGGAAGAAATCGTATTACTATGGGGTGATGAAGGCAGAGTATCGGAAACGGATATTAAGTATAATAATTTGAAAGCCCTATCAGCAATTGTGAAGGTGCATAGATAGCCCATACGATTATTGTGCTGTTCGGTATTTTTTTAATGAATTTATTTATAGCAATCAGAACATCTGATATAACAAAGAGTATAGCTCCGGTCAATATCAGAATATTTTTTCCTGAAATTTCATTGAATCCCGCAATCGCGAAATAAAGCATAACAGCTATTGCCAGCATATAAGCCAGTATTCCGGACTTCCATTTTTTTGATCTTTTTTTTATGCTCATATAAAAAAAACAGATAAAAGCAAGTAACCCTGCGGCCGGTATTATATTCCATATTGCAAAGCTGTAATTGGTTGAGAACGCTGTTATATATGACAGCTGAGTCAGGAAGAAAAACAAAAGCCCGTAAAGAAAGAGATCTGTTTCTTCAATCATTAACAGAGTGTCACCAACCAGAGCAAGAATCAATCCTGTTACAGTAAAAATACTGTAGGTACTGATATTAAAAATTTTAAGAGAACATAAAGCAGTTATAATTATAGTCAGAGTGATAAGTGGTGTAAAAATATATTTAAGAGAAAGTTTTTTTCTGAAAGTGAAAAACTCTCTGAATGCTAATAATACAACAAAAATAATCAGAAACGGCAGGTAATGTGAAATCATATTTATCTCAAATGGTTTAATCTGTCAGATAATTTTATATGTGACAGATTAAACCTGTAATCAGCCTTTAATTTTTAAGCAATTATTATTTTTATTTTTCAGTAATAATATCTAACGGATTATTTGTTCCGTATAGATATTTTATATCTGATGTACTTCTCCTGTCGTTTTGTTTTTCCAGTATCCGCGCTGCTGCAGCGGCCAGTTGAATTCAATTGCTCCGGGCCGCGGGCAGTCGTTTACGCAGCATCCGCAATACCAGCATTCCTCGGGATGAAGAATAATCGGAGGTTTGCCTTTTTCAGGATGCGGTATATAAACATCAACCTGACAAACTTCAACACAGATATTGCAGCCTTTGCATATGTCAGGATTGAAAATTACAGGTTTATTAGGTGTTGGTATATTGGGTATGGCAACTATTTTGTCTTTGGACATATTTTTCTCCATTGTAAAATTTTATTGAGAATTATTATTATTCTTTATAGACTCCGGAGTAGTCTTTGTTATTAACTTCATATTGTTCTTTCATGTTTCCCCAGAAAGTTGCTGGTAATGAGTTAATTTTGACCTCACCGTTCTCCTGTTTTATTGTAAGCCATTTGTTCCATTCCGGCGGATCAACATCCGGGTAATCTATTCTGAAGAAGTGGAGCGGGGCACTGCTTGCCTTGCGCGCAAGAGAAGCCTGAATAATAATTTTTGCGTAGTTCAGCAAACTGACATCCTCAAGTGAACGTATCAGTTTATGCGGGTCAAGGGCGTAAAGCTGAGGCACTGATTCTTTTTCAAGTTTTTCCAGAGCGCGCAGCCCCATTTTGAAAAGAGACTCTGTTCTGAATTCACTGGCATAATACTGCATAACCCGCGCCATTCCTGCATGAAGTTCCTTCCATTCAATGCCGTGGCTGCGTTTTACAGGAGCGTAAACTCTTGCTTTTTCCTTCTCAATCTGATCGCGGGATAATTTGATTTCTCCCGCTTCTTTAGCGTATGCCGCGGCCTTGCGTCCTGCATATCGTCCTGTTGCCGCTGCATAACTGTGGTCTTCCGGTGAAAACATTTGTGTTCCGGCCGCATAAAGCCCGTCAAGGGTTGTTTTTAAATTCCAGTCAACCAGAATTCCTCCGCCGTATCCGGCTTCAAACCATTGCGGAAGGCTTTCACCTTCAAGGTATTTATAGCTTTGGAGCAGGTCCCTGCTTTCATCATATCCGGCTTTGTTGAATGTATCTATGATAATTTTTGTAGTTGATTCTTCACCGAGCATAAGTTTCCAGGTGACATCCCTTTCAACATCAGGCATTGCCGGAAAGTCGCCGTAAAAGGGAAGCTGATATTCGCCTTTTCTTATCCCTTCTCTGATAGCTTTGTCAGTTTCCATGTTTGGAATCATAGCACCCGCGTCTTTCCATCCCTGTGTCGGATATGGTACCGGCTTGCCGTTAGCGTCAACAATCGGAACGTTCTCATAACTGGCATCTCCGGCGCCTGAATACCATTTATGTTTATAGCCGGTAGCAATATGAACCATACCGGTGCCTTCCATCTTGGTCAGCTCAGCTCCGGCGTTCCACGCCATAACAGTTCCGTCCCCTGAAATCGTACGCGAAAGCATGTTGGAGTAGCCTCCAAGCTCAGTGCTTATCATCCAGATAGAGCTTGCGCCGGATGTTGAAAGGATGGTAGCTTTTGACTTAAATATAAAAAATTCGCCTGTACGGCTGTTAACTCCTGTTGCTCCTATAACACGGGCTCCCTGTTCGCCGTTTTCGGTCAGGAGGCTGGTAGCCATAACACGGTCAAAAATTTTAACCCCAAGGCGTTTACATTCTTTTTTTAATGCCGGTTTAAACGTACTTCCCCAAACCCTGATGACCACATTATTAAGCGTATCGTCAGGAGCTTCAGCGTTCTCTCCGATATCAAGGTAAGTATGCTTTCTGGTATAACGCGGAGAGATCATAAGCTTGCTTTTGTCATCACGTCCTTTTGCGCCTTTATATTTGTCTTCAGTATCCCTGATCTTCCCGCCCATCTGCTCCATCTCGAGAAGTGTGTCCCAGTTTTCCCGGCATTGTATCTGAATGCCTATGCCGTTGCAGAAGGGCCTGTCTGCCATATGTTCCGCCCATTCATCCGGGTCTACGTTTGATAAAGGATTTGCCGGCGCATTGCACCAGTGGTCGCAGCCTGGACCGCCTGCACCGCTTCTGACTGTGTCACCTTTTTCAACTAATGCAACCTTTACTCCCTGCCTTGCTGCGTTTATTGCGGCCCAGCAGCCTGCAATACCGCCCCCTATGACCAGTACATCGGTTTCAATCTCCTGTTCTCTGTCATAAGCAATTTCATAAGGCCAGTCCGGAGCCCGGCCCTGTTCTTTAAAAAAGTCATGCCATGTTGTCATTTTATCGTACCCCTCGATTATAGTTAATTAAAAATATTCAAAATTTTTACGCTTAAGTCAAATTAATTTATTACTACAAATTTAAAAAAATATAAAAAAAAACGGGAAAAGCAGGGTTGTTTTCCATATAATGGAACCCGAAGGGGTTAAATCAATATATATTTTTAAGCTGTATTGGTTGTTGGTTTGAATTTAAAGTTTTGCAGGGATGAACTTTTAATTTAATTTCTACATTAAATATAAACTGTATCAAATTGTATTTTTTGGAAGTTGCCTCAGAGTATTTAAAATAAAATCAAATCCCTGTAAACAGTGAGATTATCCGCATTATCTTTCGCTTTTATAAGGATATGATGCATTTTTTCTGTTATTATTTTTCTTACAAGTTTTACTTCCATCCAGTCTCTGTCTGAATCAAATGTAACCGGAAAATTTTCTCCGTCAATGAAACATTCAATAGATTCGCTGTTTACCCTGGAAAGATTGTCAGTAATATACAATCTGAGTTTTCTATAAATATCCTCATCTTCACAAAAATTGAACGTAGCAGGTACTGAGAATTCAGGAGGAGTGCTGTCTTTTAGTAAAACAAAGCATCCGTTTCTGTATGTCTCCGTACTGAAAGAATTAAAAAAAGAGGAATATTCCGTTTTTAAAAGTGCGGGTTTTTTTCCCTTGTAAAACTGATAAAATGAGATTTGAGAGGTATCTATGTCTGAATTTTTTTTATTGCATTTTAAAATTATTTTTAACGGTTTTTTATAATATGAATCATCCGGAAAAATACGAAAGTACGTCAGGATATCATTTTTATCAAGATTATATTCTTTACAAAGTCTTTCAATTTCTTCCAAGTCAGTTGTTTCATCCATCTTTATGAGTGATTCGGTAGTTACAGCTTTTTTTGGAATAACAATTTTAATTCTTTCATTTTTGCTGTTAATTTTAGTGCTTTTCCGCCAGTTAATTTCATAAAATCCGTCGGCATAATTAACGTGCGGATTATCTTTTAGTAGTTCAAAATTTAAAGTTACTTCATTTCCGGCGAAATCCGAAATCTGAATTTTAATATCTGTGGATTTTGTCTTCGGCTGTATGTATCCGTCTCCCGAATTTTTATATCCGCTGAAGTTATTATCCTCTTTTCTGCAAAGATTATATATATAGGAAGTGCCGTCTTTTATTGAAGATTTTGACCTGTCGTAGATGAAATTGCCTAAGGGAACATCTCCGGGATCAAGATTGTCAAAGGCGAACTCCAGTATTTTTTTATTATTTTCAAGAACTTTTATTCTGTAAACTGCAAGTTTATTATATGTTCCAACCTTGTCATAACAGGATATTTTAAAGAAGACTCTTTCATCATCAAAAATATTTCCGACTTTTACTTCTTCAGCTGCTTTGTATTTCCAGAGTGCTTTTTTTATGTTTATCTTCTTCTCATATACTGTTGTATTTTTTTTCTCTACACACAAATAAAGAGCTTCAATAACAGGTGCATTTCTGTCTTTAATATGAATAAAATCAAGCGGATTCATAAATTTATCATTATCTCTTATTTCAAAATGCAGATGCGGATAACCTGCTCCTGATTCGCCTGAGGCAGCAATCATTTCATCCTTTTCAAAATAAAGACTGCTTTTGTTTAAGCTGAAATTAATATTTTTATTATTGTATAATATCTTTATTATTTTAGACAGATCATTTAATTGATACTTCTTCTGTTCAAAACGTTCAAGGTGGCCGTAAACAGTCTGTATGTTATTTCCATGATCAATGAATAATGCATTTCCATAGCCGTTTTCTCTCGAAATAATTTTTGCTATTTTACCTGTTGAAGATGCAAACACCGGATATCCTGTACGGCCGTTGGTTTTGATGTCAATTCCATAATGAAGATACGAACCTCTGGTTTCACCAAGAGTTGCCGTAAGATATTTAGAGAGGTTTAAAGGCCATTTAAACATCGTTGCTGCAACAATAAAATGATAGGAGAAATACAGACAAATCAGTAGTATGATCAAGAATACGGGAATGATGATGGATTTTTTTCTGCTGAACATTATACAGGAATATTATTATAGTATGATTTTCATTTAATAATTAATCTTATATAAGTCAATTAATAAATTTGAATAAACTGCCGGGAATATTATTATATTTATCGAATTTGAAAGCTTAACGTGTGTTAATTATTTCGTAAAATGCAATAACCATAGAAAAAATAATAAAAAATTTGAATTTTTTAATAAATTCAGTTATAATTTCTTTTTGTTTCATTTTATTCTTTCGGCATGGTTCAAAAAAAGATCTCCGGTAAAAATTTAAAGAGTTTATAGAAAATGATCTAACCGTATATTTTTTATACTCAGAATATTCCGGGGCTGTATATTTCATTGAAAATAAGAATTAAAAATGATAGGGGGATTATATTTATATATTAATTTTAATTGATCTAATCATAAAAATGGAGGTTTGTAATGGAAAATTTTAGAGACAGATTCTCATGGAAGAATATCACTCTCCAGTCAAAAATATTCATCTGCGTAATATTTACCATTGTCTGTTTTATAGTACTGGTTTTCGGATATTTTATTCCGACAATGAAAGACAGTCTTATAGTCGATAAAAAAATGATGCTGGAGAATCTTGTCGATACCGGAATAACTGTATTTGATAAATTAAACAGTGATGCGGAAAAGGGTAAAATTACGGTAGAAGAGGCAAAAACAACAGCGAAGGAAATAATTAAAAACATGCGATACGGCGACGAAGGTAAGGATTATTTATGGATTAATAATTTTCAGCCGGCAATGATAATGCACCCGTTCAGACCGGATCTTGACGGAAAAGATGTTTCCGAATATTCGGATCCTACAGGGAAGCGGTTATTTGTTGAAATGAAAAGGGTTTGTGAACAGTACGGTCAGGGATATGTTAATTATTCATGGCAATGGAAAGATGACAATACAAAAATTGTACCTAAAATATCATTTGTTAAAAATTTTAAGTCATGGAACTGGATACTTGGTACGGGTATTTACATCGAAGATGTAAACGAAGAGATAGCTGCAATCACTGCGAAAATGGTAATTATTTTTCTCTGTATTTCAGTATTACTCGCTGCTGTTTTATTCGTAGTATCCCGCGCAATTTCAAAACCTGTCCGTAAAATACTGGATTTTGCAAGGGAACTGGCGTCAGGTAATTTCAGGAAAAGAATTGACCTGAATCAGGAGGATGAGCTTGGAAAGCTTGCATCTGCTCTCAATATGGCTGCGAATAATCTTGACAAAGTCGTTACTGAGATAACCGAATTTACCGTAAAGTTTGCACAGGGTGATCTTTCCGGAAGACTGGATGTCAGCAGAAAAGAGGAGATGGGGATGCTTGGGGAATTGTCCTTAGCAATGAATACTGCAGTTGATGATCTTGATAAACTGCTGGCTAATACCATCAGTTCTGTACAAAACCTTGCTACTGCGGTAGAGGAAATATCAAACGGCAATCAGAATCTATCCCAGAGGACATCTGAGCAGGCATCTTCTCTGGAAGAGATTGCTTCAACAATAGAAGAGTCAACCGTTACGATTATACAGAATGCCAATAATGCCGAAACAGCAAATGGTTTGGCTGAGCAGGCCGCAAAAAACGCCGAGGATGGAGAATCTCTGGTTAATAAGGCGGTAGTATCTATAAATGAAATTTATCAGTTGAGTAAAAAAATAGCCAGAATAATCACAACGATTAATGAAATAACTTTTCAGACCAATCTGCTTGCGCTTAATGCTGCAGTAGAGGCTGCCAGGGTAGGAGAACAGGGAAAAGGGTTTGCTGTTGTTGCGGGCGAAGTCAGAAGCCTCGCACAAAGATCGGCAAAGGCCGCAAAAGAGATCAGCGATCTGATTAGCTATTCTGTTAAAAAAATAAAAACCGGTACACTGCTGGTGAACAAAAGCGGAAAATTTCTGAAAGGTATTTCAACCTCTGTGAAGGATGTAAGCAGTAGTATATCTGAAATAGCAGCAGCAAGCAGAGAACAGAAAATAGGAGTGGAGCAGCTCAATAAGGCAGTTGTTGAAATGGATACAATGACTCAGCAGAATGCTGCTCTTGTCGAAGAAACAGCTTCAGCGAGCGAGGAAATGGCCAGTCAGGCTGAAGAGCTGATGTATAAAATGGAAAAATTTATTGTTACCGGCTTCAATATTAGTAATATTAATACAGGAAATACCGTGTTTCCGAAAAAGGGCCGAACGGTTCATCGCGCAGACAGTGAAACTCTACATACCGGCCATTTAACAGGCATCACGGGGTCCGGATTTTCCGGTACAATGAAAGATGAAGATTTTGAAGGTTTTTAAAGGAAAATTTTTATTATGTTCCGGCGAGGTTTCTGCTTCCGGCCGGAACGTGTTTTATGCTATAGCATTTTACCGCTTGATCCTGCTACTGCCGGGATGCCGTATTCTTTAAGTATATCTGTAAGATGCAGCAGGTCCTTTTCCCATACTTCTCTTTCAGGAGCATTAAACTCTTCCATAGGATAAGGCAGACATAACGTCGCGTATTTTTCAGTACCCATTTTTCTGAAAGGCAGAAGCTGAAGTCGTACAATATTATTTCCAAGTTCATCAATTATAAATTTTGCCGTTGCTCTGATGTTTTCTTCATTATTATTATGTTCCGGCACTACCGGAATTCTTATTACAAGGGGTTTATTAAGCTCCACAGTTTTTTTAATGTTACTGAGTATAAGCTCATTCCCGACTCCGGTATATTCCTTATGTTTTCCGGAATCCATATGCTTGATATCTGTAATAACGAGATCAGTAAATTCGTAAACCTTTTCAAGATGATCCGGAGGGCAGTACAGGGAAGATTCAATACATGTGTGAATGGCAGCATCTTTGCATGCTTTTAGCAGCAGCAGAACAAAATCCCACTGCAGCATAACTTCACCGCCTGAAAGTGTAACGCCGCCGCCTGTCTTTAAATAAAAATTTCTGTCCTCAAGAATTATTTTCATGAGGTCCGGGACAGTCATTTTGTCTCCCCAGATCATGATTGCTCTTGAAGGGCATTCGTCCGCGCATTTAAAACAGTCGTCGCAGGCGAGGTTTTCATTGATATTTACCAGAATGTCATTCCGGTAAATAATCGGTGTGTCTTTGCCTTCAGGACATACATTAATGCAGAAGGAGCATTTACTGAATCCTATGCATTTAGACGGGTAAACACCAAGCTGACGGCTGTGTGAAAGTCCTTCCGGATTGCTGCACCAGAGGCAGCGGAGCGGACAGCCTTTGAAAAAGATTTCTGTTCTGATTCCGGGGCCGTCGTGAATAGTATATTTTTGTATATTGGTGACAAGCCCGTAGGGCTCGCCTTCTTTTGTGTGTTTCATTATATATATTAAACCAATCAGTCAAAAGACAGTACTGTTCTGCCAATAATGTCATCCTGAAGCTCTTTTGAAAGCTCTACAAAATACGCGCTGTAACCGGCAACCCGAACAAGAAGGTCTCTGTAGTCGTCCGGATTTTTCTGGGCTTCCACTAAGGTTTCCTGGTTTGCCACTGTAAACTGACTGTGCATACCTTTACGCTGAACATACTCATCCATTAAGGCTATAAAGCTGTCGCGCCCGGTTTGTCCCATTAAAGAGCCGGGAGAGAATTTCCAGTTAAGTAAAGTACCGTTGGTTGCTCTTGCGTGGTCCAGCTTTGTTACAGACCGGCATATTGCTGTAGGGCCTGATACATCATGTGAAGCGCAATGTGTATGAACTGCTCCCATGCAGTCGGATACGGGCTCATATGCCTTGCGACCTTCAAATGAAGCCCACTGCATAAGACCGAAAGCAACATTAACTGTAACTGAATATGCACCCGGCTGATAGAATCCTCCGCGCGGGTTAGGCCGTTTTTCAATATGCCTGCACCATGTATCCATTGCGAATTTTGTAAGTTCATCCGCGTAATCGTCATCATTGCCGTAATGATGTACTTTTTCGCTGTTTACATATGCATACAAAGGTTCATGTCCTTCCCAGTTGTTTTTAACAGCTTCAAGAAACTCTTTTCCTGTTGCTTTTTTTTCTTCAAAAACAAGCTGTTTGATTGTTGCAAGCCCGTCACCGGTTGTACCTATTGCAACACCCTGAGGTCCGGTAAAGTTATATTTTAAACCGCCTGATGTTATGTCTTTACCACTCTCTATGCATCCGTCCATTATGCTGGAAAGATATGGGAGAGGCTTAAGCTGCTGATGTGCCATGTCAACCGCGTTAAGAACTGCGATCTGGCGGTCGCACCAGTATTTCATCTGTTTGTCATATGCTTCAAGGACTTCATCAAAGGTTTTAAAATTTTCGAGAGATCCTGTTGCAAGCCCAAGCCTGTCTCCTTTAGCTCCGCATTTTTCCCATCTCATGCATTTCGGACCGCAGTCAATGCATCTTCCGTCATTCATGGCAAGTTCCAGAACTTTTGCCATATTCATATGGCCGCAGTCTTTCCAGCCGTATGATTTTCCTGTAACATCCGGTTCAACGCATCCGACCACCTGATAATCACGTGCATCCTTAACCTCTGTTCCGGATGAAAGCATGGATGGTATTGCCACATCATCATTAAAAATTTTTGGCTCGCCTGTTCCAACCCTGATTGAGTTTGCGACCTTTACTTTAAGTTCCCATGGCGTGCCGGCATGCATTCTTACTGCCAGCCACGGAGTGGGTATGCGGATATGAATATGAGCGTCAATAGCCATATATGTAAGGTCATTGGTAGCGTCTTTCCCGTTTTTGTCTAATCCGCCAAGAGTCAGACACTGCCCGCCAATACCGCCGTTTCCGAATGTTTTAATAAGTATGTGACTTCTAAGCTTGTTTAGATCCCAGACTTTTAAATAGAAATTTTCAATAAGTTCCTGAATAAATTCACGGGTTGCTGTGCCGTCTTCCGTATCCTTCTTGTAGAAAGGATACATGTACTGGTCAAAACGTCCGTATGAAATAGAATGCCCGTTGCATTCCATATGTATCATGCAGTTGGCAATGTGTACAAGCTGAATAGCTTCCCAGAAAGTACGGGGAGGATTCTCTGATATCCATTTTAGATTTTCATGCATCTGAAGAAGCTCTTTTCTGCGGATTTCGTCTTTTTCTGAATCAGCCTTTTCCTTTGCAAGATCGGCGTAACGCATTATATGATTTGTTGCGCCTTCGTTTACAATCAGTTCCGCCTTAAGAAATGTATGTTTTTTAAGTCCTTCCGGGTCAGACATGTCAATATTCTTCATGTTTTCCAGGATAAGCTCTTTTATTCCCTTAAAGCCTAATTTAAAAAGTTTGTCATAAGCCAGTCCAAGATGTCCTGCCCCGCAGTAAATATATGCATCTGCAAAGAAAACGCCCTTGCCTGCGTGAGATCCCTTAAGTTCGTCATCAGTAAGCATTGAATTGGCGTAATCTTCAATTGTATTGCCTGCCCAGAAATCGCGTATTGATTCAAGCTGTTCCTGCGACTCCTTAGTGAATGAAAAATAATCGTGCGTACGCTTTTCACTGTAATCCATCAGACCGTCGCGCATCTCATCCACAACCCAGTTAAGTCCGAATACCGGAAATACCGGAGCGCCTTTTTTATCACATCCGAGCCCTCCTGCCAGAAGTTCATCCTCATAAATGTAAACAGGAGTATTTCTGAAAATATTAGCCATTGCTTCTGCACATTTAATAACCTGAGGGGCTCCAGGATTTTTTTTAAATGCTTCAGTCTCGAGCATTGCTCTTTCGTGAGGGACAAATCCGTTTGTAGTTTTTGCGGTTTTGCTTAATATTCTGTTGATTCTCGGAAAAGGTGAAGGTTCCGGAGTGTTTCCTGAGACACCGACTCCCCATTCCCTGTCAAATGGTTCAACAGGCTGCGGCAGTATTTTTTCTGCCGATTTATATGTGTTATAAGTTTTTTTGTTTTCTTCCATTCTTTTTCTCCCATTATTTTTTCTGATCGCTTATCCAATTATCAGCATAGAACAGTTTTTTTATGGTAAATATATGATAAGCGGAAGAATTTTTTATTTATATAAATCTGACATTTCAGTCAAAAGATAATTCTGTTCTGCTTATAAGATCGCTCTGCAGTTCCTCGCTAAGCTCAACAAAGTAAGCACTGTATCCTGCTATACGTACCAGCAGGTCTTTATATTGTTCAGGCTTTTTTTGCGCGTCTGAAAGTACTTCCTTGCCGATTATATTGAACTGGCTCTGCATGCCTTTGTTCTCAAAGTAAGTATCCATCAGTGAAATAAGATTGTCTCTTCCTGTTTCTCCTGACACTGCGCCCGGAGAAAATTTCCAGTTCAGAATAATACCGTTGCCGATTCTGCTGTGATCTAGTTTTGCCACGGATTTCGCTATTGCCGTCGGGCCTCTTCTGTCATGTGAGCTCATTTCAGTATGGACAGGCCCTATGCAGTCTGATAACGGTTCATATGATTTTCTGCCGTCAGGTGTCGCAGCTGTATAAAAGCCTGCCATGACATTCTGTGAAACAGAAAAGACGCCGGGCATATATTCACCGCCGTGAGGTGTAGGCCTGTGCTCAACATGTTTGCAGTATGTCGCTGTAACGAATTTTGCAACATCATCAGCATAGTCGTCATCGTTGCCGTAACAGTGCATTCTGTCGCTGTTTACTATTGCGTAGAGCGGCTCATACCCTTCCCAGTTGGCTTTCAATGCCTTGAGAAATGTTGCGCCGTCGGTTTTTTTCTCATCAAATACAAGCTGCCTGATTGCAGTAAGACTGTCAGCAGTTGTGCCTATACCGACTCCCTGTGGGCCGCTGTGATTGTATATGGCACCTCCGACAGATACGTCTTTGCCTTTGTCAATACAGCCCTGAATCAGAAGGGAAAGATATGGCAGCGGCTTAAGTCTCTGATGTGCAAAGTCCACTTTGTTTACCTGTGAGATCATAATATCACACCAGTACTTCATTTGTTTGTCAAATGATTCCTTTACATCTTCAAAAGATTTAAATGTTTCAAGACTGCCGGTATCTATTCCAAGCCTTCCCCCGGCACCGGCGCATTTTTCATATCTCATGCAGTGCGGTCCGCAGTCAATGCAGCGTCCGCCGTTTATCGCGAGCTGCATAACCTTTGCTATATTGAAAGAGCTTGAATCATGCCAGCCGTAAGTCTTGCCCGGTACGCATGGTTCAACGCATCCGATTCCGACATAGTTTCTTGCGTCTTCAACCGGCTTGTCATAATTCAGCAATGACTTAATCATTTCGGAGTCATTGAATATTTTCGGCTCTCCGGTTCCTATTCGTATTACATTAAAGGTTTTGATTTTGAATTCACGCGGAGAATTGGCATGAAGGCGGACTCCCATCCACGGGTTAGGAATTCGGGTGTGTGCATGTGCGTCCAGAACCATGTAACTGAGGTCGTTGGTTGCATCGTTTCCGTCTTTGTCAACGCCGCCTACATCGAGAGCGGTTCCTCCCATGATTGTACCGCTTGAAAATACAATTGCAGTCTTATCGCGGATTTTACAAAGCTGATGCATTTTGAGAAACCCCATTTCAATTAGTTCCTGCATAAACTCCCTTGTGAGAGTGCCTTTTTCAATATCGTTTTTATAATAAGGATAAAACAGCTGGTCAAAACGGCCGTATGTAACTGAATGTCCGTTCGATTCAATAATAATCATGTTTGTCGCTATATGCCAAAGCTGAATGGCTTCCCAGAAATCCCTTGCCGGTCCTTCCGCGACCTGTGAGCAGTTGGAGGAAATGCGAAGAAGCTCGGCTTTTCTCTGTTCATCAGTTTCTTCTTCAGCCATTTCCGCAGCAAGATTTGCATAGCGTTTGATGTATGATGAAGCACCCTCAATTGCTATTAAAGAAGCGTCATAAAATTCCTTTTTAATAATATCTTCAGGATTAGAAGTATCAAGTGCAGCCAGCTTTTCTTCTATCTGTTTTCTTATTCCGCCGTATCCTATGGCAAAAAGTGTTTCATAATCGGCGCAGACATGGCCGATTCCGGCTGAAGCAAACAAACCGAAAAAATTAACTCCTTTCTCAAGATGAGATCCTTTCCTTTCTTCCTCTGTAAGAGTACTCAGTATATGTTCTTCAAGAGTGTTCCCTTTCCAGCAGGGCTGTATCTTAAGAAGCTCTTTTTTTGTTTCTTCACTGATTACGTAGCGGTCGTTGCGTCTCTGGTCAAGAGGTTCATTGATCATTTCCTCGCACAGCCAGTCAATAGCGAATTCCGGATATACGGGAGCGCTTTTTGCAGGCGCTGCCAGTTCTCCGGCAATCAGTTCGTCCGGCCAGATGTTAATTGTTACATTTTGAAGCAGGTCACGGAAACACAGCGCCGTTTTCAGAATCTGGGGATAAGACGCGTATTTGTTAAAATAACCTTCAGTATAGATAACTGCTCGCTGATGATCAGCCGAGGTATCTCTTTCTTTCATCCATTTTAAGATCTTGTTGATTCTAGGAAAAGGTGACGGCTCATCAACTGCCCCGGATACTCCAATTCCCCATTCCCTGTCATAGGGTTCGATAGGAAACGGTTTATGTTTTAATGCATTGTCGTAAAGTTGCCCTGCAATTGAACTTGATTCGGGAAATGCTGATTCTGATGTGTTTAATTTTTTTTCAATGAATGATTCCATAATGCGGTACCTCTAATTATAAACAATAAATCAACTGCCCAAAAGTCAATTTAATTTTTCACTATTTTAGTTAAAAAAAAGTAACGATTCATCTATTATTCCTTCCTGAGAAATGGCTTTTCCTCATAGATTGAAAATTGCTGAATAGTTACAAAAAAATATATAATATGCGAATATAAGTTATATGAAATTTATTTTGTTAAATTACCCCAATTTTACTTATATTGTAACCTGAAAATAGTGAAATGTCGAGGATTATTATTGTTTTTAATTTATTATTAATAAAAGACCGCTTATCCGGAATGAGACAGGCGGTCTTCTGTTAAAATTTTTAATAGTGAATAAACTAAATTACTTAACAAGCTGACTTTTTTGATTTTATGGGCCGACCATAAGTTCGGGCAGCCAGGTGCTTAATGACGGAAATGCCACTATAATGAATAGAAATACTATAAGCACTAGCAGATAAGGCATTAATCCTTTAAGCAGGTCGCTGCTCGAAATTTTAAAGACATTTTTGACAAGGAAGAAGTTCATTGCCATTGGCGGTGTAATCAACGCTATCTCCATGTTTACTTCATAAAGAACCGCAAACCAGATCGGGTTTAAGCCCATCGAGACAACTAAAGGCACATAGATCGGTATTGTAATAGCCATCATTGTCATCCCGTCTATCATTGTTCCGAGTATTAATAAAAGGAACTGCATGCATATTACAACAACAAGGGGATTCGTACCGAATACCTGTACCCAGGATATCAGCTGCTTGGATATTGATACCGAACCTACTATATATGAGAAAAAACTTGCCCCGATAATGATAAAAAGAATCGCAGCGTTGACTTTTACAGTAGCTATCATTGATCTGTATAATTCTTTCCATCTGTATTTATAAAATACTACGGCAATTACTAATACAAAAAAAGCTCCGACTCCTCCTGCTTCAGTAGCTGTTGCTATTCCAAAGAAAATACTTCCCATAATTGCTGCAAAAATTACTATTACAGACCAGACTTTTTTAAGAGAAATAATTCTGTCTTTCCAATTTACTTTACCTATTGATGGTGCAAGTGAAGGATCTCTCCAGGTTTTAAAAATCGGAACAGAAGCAAGCATAAGAGCAAGTAAAAGACCGGGGATTGTGCCTGCAACGAGAAGCTGACCTAAAGGTATGCATTCACCGGCAAGAGCTGAAATAATAATAGCAGTTGTACTCGGCGGAATTAGCGGACCAAGTACTCCGCCGCATGTAAGAGCCCCGAGACTCAACTTTCTGTCATAGTTGAATTTATCAAGTTCAGGCATGGCGACCGGGCCGATGCACAGGATTGTGGCGCCGCTTGATCCTAAAGGAGCACCTATAGCAGCCTGTGCCATAATACTGGCAACTATAAGGCCGCCGGGAACGCGGTTAAGCCATAATCTGGCAGCGACAAACAAATCCTCTCCGATTTTTGTTTCTGCTATAATGTAGCCTAAAAAAGTAAATAAAGGCAAGGCTGTCCATGAAGGATTGTATAATGTCTGGAATGTTGACCAGCCGAGTTTTTCCATTGCTGCCGGCCCGTATGTAAAAAAACCTACAGCCATTGCACTGATTCCAACTGAATAAGCAATAGGCAGTCCTACTGCCAGCATGACAAGCATTATTCCGATACATGACAGCATCGGGATCAAAGCTTCCATAATGTCTACCCCCTAAGATTGTAAAACTTGTAATCCGATTGTCATAACAATAACATTAAGATTTAGATTTAGAATAACAGCGATCGTAAAATGATATATAGAGTATTTTTATACGAGGCTGATCTTTATTTCATCCGGATCTTCCTCTTCATGCTCTCCTGTTACATATGACATGATATTTTTATAAAATTTACTGAGTAAAACTAGAACGACAAGACCATAACAAACAGGAATCATAATCTTGACCGGGTAAATAGGCTCTGCCCATACTGATACGCTTATCTCTTTTATTTTTAATGAATACATCGCGCCGGTCCAGCCTTTCCATGTAAGAACTGAGCAGAAAACAATACCCAGTATCGGGCTGATTAATTTCTTTAAGAATCTGCGTACCTTTACAGGCATAAGCTGAGTAAAAATATCGGATGTAATATGTTCACCATCCTTTTCCACTTCAGGCATAGCAAAGACATAAGTCCATACTAAAAAGATAGTTCCTAATTCGTATGAGATTGGTTCAGGTGAGCGAAAAAAGTAACGCATTATTACTCCGTAAGTTGCAGTAAAGACCATGAGTACCAGCTGTATTCCTGCCAATACCACGAATAACGTGCCGGCCTTCATTACGATGGAGTTAATAAAACCTGCTATTTTACGTACCATCAATAATCCTCCTGAATAAAATTGAGGTTTGATATCTGAATTATAATGCTTTGTAGAAAAATCCTGTTAAGTCTTATTCATCGGCACAGCAAATTTAGAGATGGATTTATTTCCGGTATTACATTAAATCAGATGAAAAATAACGTTTAAATATCCTACGTGTTTTTTTGTTTCAATTGAAATGAGGTTAAAAACAAAAAGAACGCATAATTTACTTAACAATAAGTAAGTAATGCTCATCGTTTACTGTCAAGCAAAAACGGCTAAAATTCCTGTTTTTTCAAAGTAATAATGCTTTTTTCAAACTAAATTTATATAGGGAACTAAATTGATGAATGGTGAAGTCCGGTAGTTTCATGGCCTTTCTGAAAAAAAATAATTCATATTTTACATGAGTGTCAAAATTAATTTTATTATTTTAAAATTTAATTGATTTTTTTATAACTCATATGCTGAGTTATAACCAAGTTGTCTTGTTTGGAGTAGGGGTGTTTGCTGTGCTTGCTCTTTACAGACGATAATCAGTATTTTATAGTGTACTGTTTATTCTTCCGTAATTTAAATATAGTAATTTCGGAAACTAAAAAGAGAGGAGGTTTGTATGTTTAAGAAGTTTTTATTTTTTGTTATTGCGGTAATGACTGTGGCATCATTATCAATGTGTAAGTCGGAAAAGAAAACACAGATTTTAAGGCTTGTTGTTCCTTCACCTGCAGGAGACTGGCCGCTTACATGGATATGTGAAGATTATGCAAAAAGATTTAATGAAAGGGTAGACGGAGCTTACAAGATTGAAGTCCATGCCGGAGGTGCTCTCGCAAAAGTCCCTGAATATTTTGATGCTATCCGGACAGGTTCGGTAGAGATGGCTCTTGCACCGTGGGGATTCTACAGTTTCATGGAACCGAAATTAAGCCTGATTGAAATACCTTTCCTTCTGGATAATCAGCAGGCGGGTGCATATTCAACCACCGGATTGGTAAAATTATATGATCCGATTCTGCAGGAAAAATTCAACATGAAAGGCCTGGGACTTATGAGCCTTGCAGGCTGTGAACTGCTTTCAAGAAAACCTGTCAAAACATTGAAGGACTGGAAAGGACTTCTCGTAGGTACATTAAGCCCGAGTACTTCAATGCTGGTTAAAAAACTCGGCGGAGCTCCTACTGTTATTAACTGGATGGAATTCTACGAGTCACTGCAGAAAAAAATTATTGATGGTGTTATTAACGGGACTCACAGTAATCTGCAGATACATCTTGTTGATGTATGCAAATATCAGACTCTTTTCTATGGTGCCAACTCATGGAATGGATGGTCGGTAAACCTGGATGTATTTAATGATATGCCGGAAGATGTCCAGAAAATTCTTCAGGAAGAGGCTGACAACAGTGTGGAGTGGATGCATAAAACCATGCTGGAACTTGATGCTGATGATATGAAGCGTATGAAAGAGCAGAAGATCAATGTTTATACTATTCCTCCTGCTGAACGCGCAAAATGGGTCAAAGTTCTCGAGCCTTACAACGAGGAACAGTTTGCCAAATTCGGCGAGTTCGGTGCTAAAATAAAAGCAATAACTGAAGAAGCAAATAAAAAGTACCCGTATACAGGATTGACTTTAAAAAAGTAAATCCTGCAATTTAAATATTATTTTATAATATCACAAATGCCCTGCAAATTACCGCAGGGCATTTGTTATTACTGATTTAATATAACTGACTTTTTATTAGGGAATAAGGCAGCTGCCGTTATGCTTATGCAGTTAAGAATAAATTTATTGAAAAATGAATTTTTATTGATTTTTTTATTATATGATATATAAGTTTCCGCAGATTAGCCTGATATATTAATTGCCTACTTAATTATTATACACCTAAGCGGGATGATCTAAGCATTATTCAGTATCGGGGTTTAAAATTTTTCGTTAACTGTTTTTCATAAAACGAAGATAAAAAACACAGGAGGATTGTATGTTTAAGAAGTTTTTACTTGTTATTCTTGCAGTTATGACTGTCGCATCATTAACCATGTGCAAGTCTGAAAAAAAGACTAAGGTTTTAAGACTTGTTGTCCCTTCACCTGCAGGTGACTGGCCGCTTACCTGGCTGTGTGAAGATTTTGCCAAAAGATTTAATGAAAGAGCAGACGGGGAGTATAAGATGGAAGTTCATGCCGGAGGTGCTCTGGCAAAGCTTCCTGAGTATCTTGATGCAGTAAGAACCGGATCTGTGGAAATGGCTTTGGGGCCTGTCGGCTTTTACAGCGGTATGGAACCGAGATTAAGTTTAATCGAATCGCCTTTTCTTTTAAACAATCAGCAGGCAGGTGCTTATGCAACAGCAGAGTACTCAAAATTATATGGGGAGATATTGAAGGAAAAATTCAATATCAAGACACTTGGAATAATGAGCCTTGCCGGAGTAGAGCTTATTTCCAGCAAGGAAGTTAAAACAATGAAGGACTGGAAAGGGCTGCTGGTCGGCAGTTTGAGCCCAAGTGTCTCTATACTTGCCAAAAGTCTTGGAGGCGCTCCTACAGTTATTGACTGGATGGAGTTCTATGAATCTCTGCAGAAGAAAGTTATAGACGGTGTTGTTAACGGAACCCACGGTTCTTTACAGACTAATCTTTTTGATATTTGTAAACATTGCACTCTGTTCTACGGTGTAAATTCATGGAATATCTGGCTGTTGAATCTTGATGTTTTCAATGAAATGCCGGAGGATATTCAGAAGGCAATGGTAGAAGAAGGACAGGCAAGTGTTGACTGGATGCATAATACAATGCTGGAGCTTGACGCGGATGACCTGAAGCGCATGAAGGAGAAAAATGTTAATATATATACAATACCTCCGGCTGAGCGTGAAAAATGGAAAAAAGCCCTTGCTTCGTATAACGAGGAACATTTCAAAAAATTCGGGGAGTTTGGGAAAAAAATAAAGGCAGTTGCAGATGAAGCAAATAAAAAATTCCCGTATACAGGACTTACTTTAAAATAGTATAATAACAGTATATCTGTGATTTTTTAAAAAAATGCCCTGCATATTCCTGTAGGGCATTTTTTAAAAATTTATTCCGCAAAGTGTTTTAAACTCTGGAAATCAGATTTAAGTCTTTATGAACTCTTCGTAAATTTATTCCATTTCCCGGCCTGCAGACAAATATAGATATAATTTTCATATTGACAAAATAGAAATCATATAAAGAGTTTTATTTAAAAAATATATTTTTAAACAGAAACGTTCGTTTTTAATTCAGGAGAAGTTAAAGACAGGCAAATATTAAAAATTGTTATTGAATACGGCTGGATTTTTTATTATGTTTTATTTGTCTCCATCTGTTATTTATTTCGAATTTTAATGACATAGCTTTTCCTTATACTCTAAATATAGAAACTAAAAGATATAAAATGCAGCAGAATGAAGGTAAAAAAGTAAGCATAAACCTGAATTATCTCAGGCCCTACAGTAATCTGGTATTTTCATTATATTCAATCGGCGGTGAAAAAATACTGAACGAGTATACTCTTTTAACGCCTAAGATAATTGAGTTTATGAAAAATGAATACGGGAATATAGTTTTTGCCTATGAGACCAGAAGAAAAGGCATTATTTCGGAAAAGAATCTGACAATGGCTGTAGATACCTCCAGGACCATTGTTGAGGAAATTAATAAATCAAAGAAAATTACAAAAGCAACATACAGGGAAGCTGAAAAGGTAGTTGATTCAATTATAACGGATCTTGATTCAGCTGAGATTGAAGCTATAAATCTTCTTCAGAATTTAAAATTTTATGAGGAATACTCGTTTCAGCATTCTGTCAATGTCGGAATACTTGCCGCTATCTTTGCGCGTTTAAAAGGGACATTCTCCAAAGAGGAAATTAAATTTCTGACACTTGGCGCATATCTTCTGGATATCGGGCTTACCAGGATAGAAAAAAAACTGCTGCTGAAGAAGGATAAATATACACCTGTTGATATGCAGAAAATGAAGCAGCATCCCCAGTTCGGTTATGAGATACTGAAAAATATTCCCGGAATTCACCCTATTGTACTTCAGACACTGCTCTTTCATCATGAGAAGCATAATTATAAAGGATATTATTCACTTCCGTATGATTTGCTGCCTCTGCCGCCAAAGATTGTATCAATATGCGATATTTATGATGCGCTTACGAGTCCCCGGCCGTATAGAAATTCAGTCAGCCCTACCAATGCCCTGAAATTTCTTGTTAACTCAATCGATATTCATTTTGATTATGATCTGATAAGTGATTTTGTGAATAAGATCGGCCCATTGTTAAACAACGCCCAATCGTTCTATACTAAGGGTGATTTCTGCGCTTTAAGCACTAAAGAACTTGCAATGATAATGGACTTTAATCTTGATGATTATATGAGGCCTAAAGTCATGGTATTCTGTAAATTCGCTCAAAAACAGGGAAATCTGAAAGTATGGTTTTATGATTCCCCGGTATATACTGATCTTGCTGAAGACAAAGGCAGATATTTAACAAGGGTAATTGACAATAAAAAGCATATAAATATAATACGCGCCAAACTTATTCAGAAAGGAATGATAAAGTAACATTTTCTTATTAAAAAAAACCGGAGATTATGGTCATCTCCGGTTTTTTAATTTTTGGAAGCGGGTTATGATTATAAAATAATCCATTCTGTCCTGTCCCACTAATCGAATTCCTTTTTTACATAATTAAATTTACCATTGAAATTTTCATATTAAACGTGTTGACTTATTTGTTCAAATAAGCTTTCAGCATCTGTCAGATGTTTATTAAGCATAAGTATAGCCGGTGATATGTCGAAACTGTAACCCATGAGCTGAGTGAAATACAATATAGGCATTTGAGGGTGAGTGCCGAATTTTTTTTCCATATCATCCTGACGTGTATCAAGGTTAGCATGACACATTGGGCATGCTACTGCGATAGCATCTGCGCCTGCTGATTTGGCGTCTTCAATGATGTTGTGGCTTAAATTCACTACAATATCCGGTTTTGAAAGGGCAAAGGATGCACCGCAGCAAATTGTTTTATGTGACCAGTCTACTGTGCTGATACCGGCAGCTCTTAATACGTTATCCATTGTTACCGGATATTCTGCGATGTCAAATTCCGTTACTTCAGGCGGCCTGGTTAAGAGGCAGCCGTAGTAGCACGCCACCTTAAGCCCGGAAAGGTCGCGCTTCACAAGAGTTGGAATTGTGGAGAGCAGAGGCTCCTCGGAAAATATTGATAACGGATGAATGATTTTTGCATCTTCATTACAGTCATTATGTATGGCTTTTATCACTTCTCTTTTAAGTTTTTTATCGGTTTTAACATTATGCTGAGCTATCTTGAATTTGGAAAAACACTCCGCACATGGGACTATAACTTCATTGAGATTCATATCCTGCAGAAGCATCAGATTAGCCATCGGCAGTGCTGTTGCCATAAGTCTGGAAACATTATGTGCTGCGGTTGATCCGCAGCAAACCCATTTATTGATCTCAACTAAATCAATATCCATCGCATTGCAGACAGCTTTTAGTGAACTGTCAAATTCCTTTCCCGTAGAGTGGAGAGAACATCCGGGGTAATATGCGTATTTCATGCTTTTTCCTGTTTTCTGACTTGACTGAGTATTTTGCGTACTTCCCTGGAACCGCTTATTCCAGGGAAAAGATTAAATTTGTGTTTTTTCAGCATTTTTATACCCATGGCTAAATCCTGAGTGAAGTTCAGTGTGCGAAGCTTAAGCTCCGCGATCATACCCAGCTCATAAAGCCGGCCGAATAGTTTCAGATTATCAATAAAACTTTTACTGAACTTGAGCACACTGGGCACAGTTGCCTTCTTCTTTTCACGCTGTATCAGAATTTTTACAGTATCCATAACTTCTGCAATATCAACTTTTTGAGGGCAGCGTGTGCTGCATGTCAGGCATGACGCGCAGAGCCACATTGTTTTACTGTTATAAACTGTGTCTTTTAAACCGAGTTGAACTGCATGTATAAGCTGTGTGGGCGTTAAATCCATTTCATGGACAAGGGGGCAGCCTGTAGCGCACTTGCCGCATTGATAGCAGAAACTGACATCGATTCCTCCAACAGCTGCAACAGTATCAGTGAAACTGAAGCTCTTCTCTTTTATCTGTATAACTTCGTCTGTATTCATTTAAGATTCCTTTTTTGTTATTGCCCTGTTTTCAACAGGGATGGGATCAGGAACCGGTGCTGCAATGATCTTAGTTACTGCTCCGAATTTTTCAGGGCAGACTTCATAGCAGGTATTGCATTTTATACATCTGTACTGATCAATAACATGAACCTGGTTTTTGGCGCTTTCGATTGCTCCAACAGGACAATTTCTGGCGCACAGCATACAGGCTCTGCATTTTTCAGGATCAATGTAGTATGAAACAACGTCGCTGAATAACTCGTCTATTTCATTATTGCTGTAAAATTCGGGGTATTCGTCTTTGCTTCCAATGCGTACCTGAAGTTTTTCTTTTTTAACAATTTTTATGTATGGAATCAGTTTCCTGACTTCAGCAAGTTTTAATGAAAGTTCGTCTTCAGATATTCCTTCAGCCTTGCCGACCGGCCCAAGTTCCTTTATGCGGCTGACAAAATCGTTAACAACATCAACATAAACCATTCCCTCTCCTGAAGACATAAATTCTATTCTTAATCTTTCAGGATTCAGGCCCATGTGTTCCATAATTTTTTTGCACAGGAGTACCATATTCAGTGCATGATAATTGCCGTTGGTTATATAATTGCATTCATTGAGGATGCATCCGCCAATAAAAACGCCATCCATACCATTGGCAAAGGCCCGGAAAACAAATTCAGGGTCAACTCTGCCGGAGCACATAACGCGAATCAGTCTCATTTCAGTTGTATATTGTAGTCTGGAAACTCCAGCTAAATCGGCTGCGCCGTATGCTCACCAGTGGCAGACAAAACCAAGTACTTTCGGCTTGAATTTAAGGCCTGTACTCATTTGTTTTCTCCTCAGCTGCTAATTTTTTTTATTATTCTAAACTGCCGCTTCAACGCGTTCTTTTTTTTCTTCTTCTCTTTTTTTTACGAAAACCGAATCAATCTGGCTTATGATCTCCTTGTCTGTAAAATGTTTAAGCTGTATGGCCCCGGTTGGGCATTTTGCATTGCATAAGCCGCAGCCTTTACACAGAACAGGAATTATTTCCGCTTTGTTTCCTTTCTTTGATTGTCTGAGCTGAACAGCTCCATAGGTACAGGCTGTGACACATGCTCCGCACCCGATACATTTATTTTCATCAAGTTCACAGACTGATCCAGAGGCAACTATTGTGTCATGGGAAAGTATGGTTAATGCCCTTCCGGCTGCTCCATAAGCCTGGCTGATGGTTTCCGATATCAGTTTCGGATAATGCGCTGTTCCGCAGAGGTAGATACCGTCTGCAGCAAACTCAACGGGCTTCAGCTTGACATGCGCTTCCTTAAAGAATCCGTCAAGGCTCAGGGAAAGCCCGAATAATTGGGCTATTTTCTGGGTATTAGCGGATGGGACGGCAGCAGCTGCAAGAACAAGTGCGTCGGCATCTATGGCCACCTTTTTTTTTAAGGTCTGGTCCATTACAGTAATATTAATGATGCTTTTCTTTTTTTCCTTTATAATCTTTACAACGGGTTTGCTGTCCGGTTCATAACGGATAAATCTGATTTTTTTACTTCTTGCCTCTCTGTAATAGTCCTCCGCATAACCATAAGCTCTTATGTCCCTGTAAAGGATATAAATATCCATGCCGGGATGTCTCTCTTTTAATTCGAGGGCGTTTTTTATTGATTCACCGCAGCAAACTCGCGAGCAGTAATTTCTGTCTTCATTTCTGCAGCCCACACACTGAATCATTACAAGCTTTTTCGATCCGGTTATTTTCATGTCCTTCTGAACAATCATTTTTTCAAGTTCAAGGCTGGTTATAATTTTGCCATTCTGACCGTACAGATATTCAGTTGGTTCATAAACATCAGCGCCTGTAGCGATAATTGTTACACCATGTTTTATCTCTGAGACGCCTTTTTGCGATTTTACTCTGGTAATAAAATTGCCTACATAACCGGAAGTGTCGGTAATGACAGATTCTGAATATACGCGTATCCCGGGATTTTGATATACCTTCCTTATAAGATCATTTAAATGTTTTTGAACGTCCAGCTTATCAAGTGTAGAGTATATCTTTCGTGCCATTCCTCCCAGATCTTTCTCTTTTTCCAGAAGGTGAACTTTGTAGCCCTGTTCGGCAATTGACAGAGCACTGGTCATTCCTGCAATGCCACCGCCGACTACAAGAGCTGCTTTGGTTACAGGCAGGTCAAATTCCTGCAAAGGTTCAAGAAGTGCGGCCCGGGCAACGGACATGCGTATTAAGTCCAGTGCCTTTTCTGTTGCCTCTTCCTTCTCTTTTGAATGCACCCAGGAACAATGCTCCCGAATATTTGCAAACTCAAAATAATACTGGTTAAGGCCTCCCTCTCTGACAGTATCCCGGAATAAAGCGTCAAGGGTTCTGGGAGAACAGGCTGCAAGTACTACTCTGTTGAGTTTCTTCTCCTGTATCATATCGGTTATTTCTTTTGCGGAATTAGTGGCGCATGAGAAAAGCTGTTCCTGCGCATGCACGACATTCGGCAGGGTTAACGCGTATTCTACTGCTGAAGGAACATCGACTACACGGCCTATATTTGCGCCGCAATGGCAGACAAAAACTCCTATTCTCGGTTCTTCACCGGATACATCTCTTTCCGGAGGATATACTCTTTTCGTATTCAGATTGCCGCGCCTATACTCAAGAAAATCGGCGCACTGCGAACCTGCACCGCTTGCTGTAAAAACCGACTCAGGTATATCAACAGGGCCCTGAAATGTTCCGCTCACAAATATTCCGGGCCTGGTGGTTCTCATCGGATTGGAAGGATCTGTTTTACAGAATCCATGAGAATTTAACTCAATGCCGAAAGTTTCTGCCAGTTCCTTATGGTCAACAGGCGGATTCAGGCCTATTGATAATACCACCATGTCAAATTCTTCCTCTTTTACTCCTTCGTCAGCAGTATTATAGCGTATTGTTATATTTTTTGTTACCGGATCCTCTTTAACTATTGATACATAGCTCCTGATAAAGCGGACATCGGAAAGATTTTCCGCTCTCTGGTAGAAGCGTTCAAAATCCTTGCCGTACGCGCGGATATCGTTATGAAAGACTGTGCACCTGGCATCCGGATCATGGTCTTTGGTTAAAATTACCTGTTTCTGTGTGTATTCACAGCAGACTGCAGAGCAATAACTGTTGCCGGCCTCCGGACTTTTTCCGCTTTGCCTTGAACCTATACATTGTATCCAGGCCACGTTATGAGGATGTTTCATGTCCGAAGCCCGAAGTATTTCGCCTTCATAGGGCCCTGTGGCGCACATGAGCCTTTCAAAATCCATACTGGTTACCACATTCTGCCTTCTGCCATATCCGTACTGGTCTGTTATGTCCGGCGTGAAAGGTTCAAACCCGGGGGCAAGAATTATAGCTCCGACATTAATTTCAATTCTTTCTTCCTTCTGAGCAAAATCAATGGCGTCATTTTTGCAGACACCTTCACAAATACGGCATTTACTGTCCTTCAGGTAAAGGCAGCTTTCATCAATAAATGCTATTAATGGGACTGCCTGGGAAAAATATATATGAACAGCTTTATTACTTGATATTTTCTGGTTAAATTTGTCAGGGTATCTTACCGGGCAGTATTCAACACAGGTTGTACAGCCTGTACATTTACTTTCATCAATATACCGCGGCCTTTTTATCATCCGTACTCTGAAATTGCCGGGCTCCCCATCTACACTTTTAACTTCTGTGTATGTGAGAACTTCTATATTCATTTGCCGGTCGACCTCGACCAGTTTAGGGCCGAGTATTCAAATGGAGCAGTCATTGGTCGGGTAGGTCTTGTCAAGCTGGGCCATATGTCCGCCAATAGCAGGTGCTTTATCAACCAGATACACCTTAAATCCCATATTGGCAAGATCAAGGGACGCCTGAACACCGCTGACTCCTCCGCCAACAACCATTACATCTCCATAATTACTGTCTGCCAGATGTCTGCGAAGCTGTTCAATCTGTTCTTTTTCCAATTCTTTCTTCCTTGCTAATTTTTCACTGCTTCAGAAATAACTTCTTTTGCGATTTCGGCTGCCTTACCGTTTGATCCTTTGCGTGAAAGGCGGCCAAGGGCATTTATTACCGAGTCTATTCCATGCAGGTCGATCAAAGATTCAAGGCCTGTCTCAATATCTTCCTGCCTTTCAATTTCTTCCTCTGTTTCTTCCTCTTCTCGTTCTTCATATATTAAAGCTTCATTTATACACCACTGAACACACAGGGGATCTTCACCGGGAGTATTGTCTTCACACATGTCACATTTTAAGGGAAGTCCGGAATCCGGTTCTTTGAACGCGTCTCTTGAAGGGCATGCTGATCTGCAGAATGCGCACTCATCATATTCCTTGCCGTCGATTATATATTTGTCTCTGCCCATGCATTCCGCTCTGGCGGTTTCGCCTGCATATACCGGAACATAGATATCTCTTATCGGCTCACGAATCATTCTTATTCTGGCTCTTGCGGGATTGATGCTGCTGTATTTAGGTTCAGCGTGATAAGCTGCGCATATCATTTCACATGCTCTGCAGCCGTTACATTTATCAAGATCGATCTTAATTGTTTTAATTATTTTCTTTTTCTTTTCGATCATAATAATTACCACCGGTTAAGTATGTATTATTTTTCTACTATTACTTCTTTGGCAGGAATGGCCTCATAATCTATCAGGATTCCTCTTTCAATAAAATCCTCAGCAATGTAATCCAGACCAAGGTCATATAAAGTTCTTTTAGTCGGAACTCCTTCAGCGCTCCATCCTTTAAACTTGTAGTACGCATCCAGCAGTTCTTTCTCAAGCTCCGGAAATCTTTTTTTGTAATGGTCGTCCGGTATTTGCTCATCCTCTCTTTTTAAACCTCTTCTGATATTCAGAGATCTGAGAAGATTACGGTTTCTTCTGTATATCTCTTTCAGTCCTTCTTCGTCGATATCCATTCCGGTTGCCGCAGATATTATTTCAGGATAATTGTGTATATGATACGGAGGTTTCAGCGGGAATGAAGACAGGCCCGCGCATACACCAAGTGCGTCATCAATGTAATGCATCATTTCCTGCCAGTCTACAATGTCAACAGCCATATCCACAGTCGGAAAATACGGGTTGGATTTTTCACCCCTGAATTCCCATTCCATGACTATCTTTTTGAATTTATCATCAGGAACCTGAATCCAGTCTTTAATAAAATTCTCTTTTTCTTCAACTGTCGCAAAGGGGGCCTGCGGGAATTGCCCTTCGATCTGGGTAATATTGGCTTTTTCACCTGTACAGTACATAAGATAATATACAGGATTAAGCATGCCGAGTTTTAAAGGAAGCTGCTCATGTTTTTTAATGTTATTATGAGCATACGCTTCCGCACCGTGTCCGATTTCCTTTGCCGCCCAGTATGTACCATTGGCAAGAATATTTCCGATTCCTTCTCTGCGTACAATCCTGTCGAGCAGCCAGTAGAATCTTCCTTCGTTGTCCGCTGGACATCCCTCAAAGTCTTTTGATTTCAGTATGTCGGCTTCCAGAAGTTCTATTGCAAAGGCCATAGTCTGTGGTACTGAAAAACCATCCACTCCGTACTCTGTAGCTCGCTGGGCAATTCTGAAACCGAAATCAATATCTTCAACAAAGGCTGCCATTGAATATGTCAGTTTTGAGAAGCATTTCATCATATATGTGGAAATTCCGGGCACGGAAATAATCGCACCGCATTTCATCGGGCAGTTATAACAGCTGATTAATCGTTTGCGGACACTAAGCTGAGTTTCTGCCCATTTTTTTTCGATTTCTTCATTCCAGAATTCCTTTCTGCGTGTCCGGGAATTGCCCCACATGAAATTTTCAGTATGCCATTTCTCATCAACATGCAGCATTTCCTGCGGAGAGCCCAGTCCCTGAAGAATGGTCATAACATTCGATACAGGATTTTCATTCCTGAATTTTATGTATTTAAGTACATCATTGCAGAGATTAAACATTTCCATTGGCCTGGCAATATTAAGGTCCTTTGTACCGCGTACGGCAATGGCTTTTACTCTTTTATCGCCCATAACCGCGCCAAGCCCGAGTCGGCTTGCGCTTGATCTTCCCTGTTCAATGGAAGCCATATATACTCTATTCTCTCCTGCAAGGCCTATGGCGGCAACCTGGGCATTCGGTTCCCTAAGCTCTTTCCGTATTAATTCCTGTGTCTCTACAGCTCCTTTGCCGCTAAGGTGTTTAGCTTCTCGAATTTCAATTTTATCATTATGTATCCAGATGTATACAAGATCCGGAGATTTTCCCCTGAGGATAACCTTGTCATATCCGGCATATTTAAGTTCAGGAGCCCAGAAGCCCCCCATCATTGAATATCCGGTTAAAAGTGTCTGTGGTGAGTAGGAAGTTACAATCGTACGGTTTGCGCCTGGAGCAGGTGTGCCGCATAAAAGTCCGGTGCTGAAAATAAGGAGATTTTCCGGAGAAAAGGGATCAACATCGGCGGGAGCTCTTTCCCACAGGATTTTGGCATTTGTACCAAGCCCTCCGAGATGAAGTTTAGTGTCTGCCGGATCTGTTTCTACTTTTTCAATATTTCCCCTGGTTAGATCAATTTCTAAATTATACCCTGTTTCAGCATATCTCATTTTATTCCCCTATATTATTCCTTTTTAGATTACTTTAAAAATAAACTGTAATCCGGTAAAACCTGTCTGATCTTACAGTGATTGCTTATGTGGGTAACTAATGGTATCGGTTAAATATTCGCATTTGTATCTAATATTGGTTTTCTATTATTTCAGCTTAATATAAGGGAAATACGGTCTTTTGCAGCAGCTGAATAATCATCATTATTGTATTCAATATCAGATTTTTATTTTTTCTCCTGTAAGTTCAGTTCTCTATTTTTTTCAAAGTATCAGAATTAGCTAAAAAATCAATACAATATAAATACATTATAGCTATATAGTAACTGTACGTCAAGAAAAAGATTTTTATTTTGATATTTTGCTGCAGTAAAAAGGAGGTTGAATTCTGTGTTTTTATGAGTACTATTGAGTACAAAAATTCCGTTTTTTTAAAAAACGGAATTTTTGTAAATTTTATGGGCTTAGTCGTTTAAAGGCAAATATTCAAGTGTGATTTTATTCAGAGGTTTTAATGCGGTGTTCGCAGCATGATACAATGAATCCTGAATTCTTTTTGTTAAGACTGATGAGTGTCATATTCAGTTTTAAACCGAGCTCTACAGCCATTGAAGTGGGATTCGAAAAGCTGATCAGGATGGGGATTCCGGCACGCGCGGCTTTCTGCATCATTTCAAAGCTGATTCTTGAGGATATTACTGCCAGGTATATATCGGATAATTTATCGTCCAGGACAAGAGTTCCTATGGCTTTATCCATCGCGTTATGGCGGCCAACATCTTCAGCTTTTGCGATTATATCGAGACTGCCGTTAAACAGCATAACCGCGTGTGTTCCTCTTGTTCGGGTATAGAATTCCTGAACTTCAGTAAATTTCACCACACAGTCAATGACCTGCGAGTAGGTTATTTCAGATTTTTTGTCAACAGTATTCAGATTGTTAATTAAATCATTAAGCATTTCGTGCCCGCTTTTTGCGCAGTTAGTCTGGCTCAGGAATAATCTTTTTTTAGTTTTATTTGAAATGATTTTTTTTCTTTTATCTGTCAATTTTACGGTAACACTGTTGTTGTTATCTTCGCTGCTGAAATCAATGGATACAATATCGGATCCGGATTCGATCAGCCCTTCTGAATAGCAGAAACCGGCAGTGTGGGCTGTTTCATATCCCGGAGTGCGCATAACAACAGAGTGGGGCATGTTCTCAACTTTTATTGACAGGGGTTCTTCACGGACAAGGTCCTGACTGTGCCTGCTTATTGTTTTTTCTTCATAATAAAGAAGGTCGTAAGTCAGGAATGTATCTTTATGTTTGTTCAATTTTTTCCCCTTAATTAGACATGGTTAAACATATAAAGAAGTCAACAGATTTTCGGAAAATCAGATCAGCTATTTAACAGGACTGATTTTTTATACAATATTTATACTGTCTTCCCGGTAAAATCAGAGAGTATTATACAAAAAGCCGGTCAGGATGAGGAAGTTAATTTTCAGGCGTAAAAAAGCCCCGCATTATACGGCAGGGCCTGTAAATTATAATATATCAGAATTAATGATTCAATTCATGATTAACTGTCGATTCCGGCAAGTTTTTTTGCCAGTTTCTTTGATGAATTAAGATCATAATTTCTGAGTATTGTCATTCTGTGCGTCTCGGGAGAACCCGCACCGTGTATATTTGATACTATATCGCGGCTTTCAAATGCCAGTTTTTCTACCAGCCTGAAAATTTTGATTCTGTCCATTGTGTCCACGCCGTCAATTCCCTTGAGGTATTTTTTGAGGAGAGGACCTATTTCCGGATTTTCAAAATCCTTGTCTGACGGAAGGTCTGTAGTCATTCCGCCTGCGATTTCAACCATCATTCTTATTACTTCTGCCAGGTCCTTTCCTTCGTACAGTTTGGAAGTATTTGAAAGAACAGGATCAACTGCGTAAATACCGGATGGTGTTTCAGTTGCTTCTACTGAGGCTGCTATTGAACAGCCGTAAATTGCTTTTACAATTTTCAGCATTTCAGCGTATTTGTTTCTGATGTGGGAAACTTTGGACAGGCCGCTGTATTCCGCTGCGACTGCTGCAGCGCCCAGGTAAACATCGCCGACTCCGCATTTGCATCCGCCGTGTGAATGACGGTGGTAGTTTCCGAAGTTGATTACCATCGGGCCCGCGTACTCATATTCTCCGCAGAGGAAAACTTTGTCCCATGGTACGAATACATCGTTAAAAAGAACCATTGGTGAAGCCTTGCTGTAATTGGCGTTTCCAAGATCGCAGTCCTGAAGAGGCTGGGCTTCCAGCGTTCCCCTTCCATATACGTGCGTCATTCCGGGAGCGTCATTTGGTACGGCAAAGCAGACGGCGTAATCCTTGTCGTCCTCCTGCATGTTTCTTGTAGGAACTACGAGTGCCCAGTGAGCACACATGGAACCAGTCTGGTGTATTTTTGCCCCGCGGACTACGATTCCGTCCTTGTTTTTATCAACTACACGAAGATACATATCGGGATCTGACTGCTGTGAAGGCCTTAACATTCTGTCGCCTTTAACGTCTGTTACTCCGCTGAACAGAACGTAATCATTCTTCTGCATGAATTTAACAAATTCCTGGAATTTCGGCCAGTACTCGGTGCCGTGTTTCTTGTCGCAGTTATATGTCTCAACTCCGACTGCATTGATCGCGTCCATGCCTGTGCAGCGCATATAGCATCCGCCTATATTCTGCGATAACAGTTTCAGCATTCTTACTTTATCTATAAGATCCTGCTGGCTGTTGTAAAAACTGAGAAAACGGCTAACATCTTCGCCTGTAAGATTTGACCTGGTTGTAAGTAAAGCTTTTGATTCAGGATCATTTTCCATTTCATAGGTTTTGGCAACTGCCGCTGTCATATGCCTGATCAATGGGTGTTCTGTTGGATTCTCGACTTTTTCTCCGAGAATATAGGCAGTTGGTTTTAATTCCTTCAGTGATTGATAATACTGTTCAGGTGTTTTAATGGCCATTTATGGTGAACCCTCCTTGTTATTATTTGATTGTTGTGCTTGAACCGAATGTTATGTTTTTTTAAAAACGGACTGATTTGACAGGTACTTTATTTAATCCAGAAATCGGTTTTTTCCTGTTCTTCGAGCATTTTCTTAAAGCTGTCCAAAATCTGAATTTTGGCGTTGGTTAAATGATTTTTAAGTACAGATTGCGCTCTTTCCTGGCTGCGCAGTGCAACTGCGTCAAAAATTTCCTGATGCGCCTGGTCTATAGATGAAAGAGACGATACAGGAAAATAATTTCCGCCGTATTTCAGAAACAGCATGTCAAATACATTCCGCAAAATGCGTATTTGCGTCCTTTTCCCGGATAGCGAGGCAAGAGTCATATGAAATTCTTTATTTTTAAAAAGCCTTTCCTTTAAATAGAACTCTCTTTCTGCTGAGCGATGAGCTTCAAGCGCTACCTTAAGACTGTCAATACCGTCTTTATCGATATTTTCCAGTGAAGCCGGTATTAAAGACGGTTCAATCAGCTCTCTGATTTCATAGAGTTCTTCAAGCTCTTTCAGGCTGAACGGAGCCATTGAATATCCGCGGTTAGGTTCATGATTTACAAAGCCCTGCAATTCCAGCCATTTCAATGCCTGAATGATTGGTGTTGAGCTTAGTTCAAGTTTTTCAGCAAGGTCCCTGCAGGATATTCTCTGTCCGGGTATCAGCTCTTTGTTGTACAGCATATGCCTGATACCATAATAGGCAGTCTGACTGCTGTCTTCATGTTTAATATTATTATTATTATTCCTCTCTTTCCCCATAGTACCAGGATTAAATAATTTAATTAAATATGCAATTAAATTATTAATCAAAAACTCTATATTATGCCGGTAAATTATAGATATTAAATTGATTTTTATATTCATTTTTTGATTAAATGTTCAATTATTTTTCATTGACATAAATATAGAAGAAATTTATTCTTGTATTTCACTTCGAACTTTGATTTTACATCAACTCAGCTGTGCATAAATAATTTTATAGCAGTAATATCGCTTTATACTAGCTGATCGGGTATAGTTTTTTTACAAAATAATAATAAAAGGAATAATAACCGTTATGAGATTGCACGAATACGAGGCACTGGATATTTTTGAAAAAAACGGCATTCCTGTTCCGCGCCGGGGCATTGCTTCAACAACGCACGAGGCTCTTCATATTGCCGGCGAAATAGGATATCCTGTTATGGTTAAAGCGCAGGTTCTCGTTGGGGGGCGCGGACTTGCCGGAGGTATTAAATCCGCATCAACACCAGAGGAATTAAAAGATGCTGCGGAACAGCTCCTCAGTTCCGATATAAAAGGCCTGCCTGTTCTTAAGCTTTTAATCTGTGAAAAAGTGGAAGTTTCGCAGGAGCTTTATCTGGGAATTACAATTGACGGATATTCGGGAGAACCGGTTGTGGTTGCAAGCACACAAGGCGGTGTTTTAATAGAAGAAACGGCACGAAAATTTCCTGAGAAAATTGCATCTGCTCATATTGATTCGACTTTCAGGTTTTATCCGTATCAGGCACGTTCAATGCTGAGAATGCTCGGAATAGACCAGAAGCTTATTACAAACTGGACTGATGTTGTAATGCAGCTTTATGATATAATGATGCAGTATGAGGGCCTCATCTGTGAAATCAATCCTCTTGTTGTACTCCCGAACGGAGGACTCATCGCAGTTGACGCGGTGCTGGAAGTGGATGATTCAGCACTCTCAAGAATCCGTCTTCCTTTGCCTGACCGTATTGACAGAATCGAGAACCCTATTGAGAGAAGAGGGCGGGAGATTGGTGTTACCTATGTTGAGCTTGACGGTGATATAGGACTTATTTCTTCCGGAGCCGGACTGGGTATGTCATCAATGGATATAATCGGTGAAAAAATGAAACCCGCCAACTTTCTTGAAACAGGAGGCGGTATTACTGCAGACCTGCTTTACAAATGCATGGATCTTATAATGATGAAACCGGGCCTTAGAGCCGTTTTTATAAATGTTTACGGAGGCATCAACCCAATTCATGAGGGTGCCAAAGGTGTTGTACGTTATATTCAGGAACATAATGTTAAACTGCCGGTTGTCGCGAAAGCTCTGGGCAACCGCCAGGAGGAAACCTGGGAGATATTCAAATCCGGAGGCGTGCATGTTGTAACTGAAGCGGCAACGGAAAAAGCCATAGATTACTTATACGAACTTGTAGAACGAGGTCAATAATGAGCATATTAATGAATGATTCAACCCGGGTAATAGTACAGGGTATTACCGGGCGTATAGGAAGCGCGCAGACTCACTGGATGCTTGAGTACGGAACCAAGGTTGTCGGCGGAGTAACTCCCGGAAAAGGCGGATCCACAGTGGAAGGTCTTCCTGTTTTTAACAGCGTTGATGAAGCTGTAAAAGAGACAGGTGCTAACGCTTCGGTATTCTTTGTACCTGCTGCTTTTGTCCTTGACGCGTTTATGGAAACAATTGACGCGGGAATAGATCTGCTTGTTATAGTACCTGAGCATATTCCGGTAAGAGATGTTATTAAGATGCGCAGTTATGCTCTTGAGAAAGGCGTTTTTGCTCTCGGGCCTACGACCCCGGGCATTCTTGTTCCCGGAATGGGAAAAATGGGGATCATGCCTGCTTCCATGTTCGCACCAGGCAGGGTGGGAGTTATTTCCAGAAGCGGAACCCTCTCATATGAATTCGCGGGAATTCTTTCAGAGAACAATGTGGGACAGAGCACTGTAGTGGGAATGGGCGCGGATCCTGTTGTATTGAGGAATCTTACCGATATTCTTGAGCTTTTTGAAAATGATGGCGAAACTGACGGTGTAATTATTGTAGGTGAGGTTGGCGGTGAGCAGGAGGAAAAAGCTGCCGGGTTTATTTCAAGAAGAATGAATAAACCTGTCGCGGTATACATTGCAGGCAAATATTCACCTCAGGGCAAAAAAATGGGACACGCGGGTGCAATCGTACGCGGCACTTCAGGAACCGTTGAGGGCAAGCAGGAAACGCTGAAAGAAGCGGGAGCTACAATTCTTAATACTCCAATTGATGTTGCTGAATGGGCAAAGAAAAATAAATTAAAATAACCCTTCTTATCTTCACTGAAAGCGGATTTATTCCGGACTTCTTTTCTGCCGGGCTGCATATTGCTGCAGCCCGGCATTATAGCTTAAATTTCTGCTTGAATACTTCAAAAGAAAAAAATATTATAGATATTATATATTATTATACGAGTTAAACTATGAAAAAATATTTTGTATTATTCGCGTCAGCATGCATTTATTTATGCATTGGTATCAATTACAGCTGGTCGGTTTTTGCACAGGAGCTTAAGGCTCATTACGGTTTTACTATGGCTCAGGGGCAGTCCGTGTTTTCAATATTTCAGCTAACGTTCCCGGTAGTATTCTTCTTTGGCGGAAGAGTCATGCAGAAGTTCGGGCCTGTAACATCTGCCTTGGCAGGATCACTGCTTTTCGGCGGAGGTTTTGCTCTTGCCGGAATTCTTCCTTTAACAAGCCTTAACCTTATTCTTACTATAGGTGTTATTTCAGGAGCAGGACTGGGGCTTTCATACGCGGCGCCTATTTACGCTTCACAAAAAAATTTTCCAGACAAAAAAGCAATTGTAACAGGAATAACTGTTGCTGCGTTCGCAATTAGTGCAGTGATCTTTTCCCTGTTTACCGAGTCTCTTTATAAAAAGGGCTGGAGCATTTCGAATATATTTTTAACATACGGCATTATAATCATAGTCATAGGGTGTTTTGCATCCCTTGGTCTTAGAACAGACGGATCGGATGAAGTGAAAATAAAAGAGAATCCGTCAGAGGCCGTGAAAATAAAGTTCAGCAAGCTTGTAACTTCAAAATTATACTGGGCATTGACCATTCCTTTTTTCTCCGGAGTATTCGCAGGATTGATGATTTTCGGCAATATCAAGTCAATAGGAATACAGCGTGAAATTGTGCCTGCTGTTGCGGCAATAGGTATTTCTTCGATTTCCCTGTTCAATGCCGCAGGCAGAATTACCTGGGGATATGTCGCTCATTATACATCAGAGGCTTTTGCTTTAAAAATAGCGCTTATGTGCCAGGCCGTAGTACTGATCGCGGGCGCTTTCTTTCTTCATTCATCATGGACTTTTATTCTTTTCGCAGGTTTGGTTGGTTTTAACTACGGCGCTAATCTTGTGCTTTATCCTTCGCTTGCATCCAGAATATGGGGTGTCGAAGCATTCGGTACAGTATATCCGTTTATATTCATCGGCAACGCGTTTGCGGGATTCCTTTCTCCGTCACTCGCGGGAATTGTTCTTGATGTAACAGGCGATTACTTCTGGTCGCTGATTGTGGCGGGAGTATTATGCGTTTTTGCTTTTGCTGCTTTCAGACAGCTTTTTTCTGTGAAGGATTATGCTGCTGATTAAACATTTATTTATAAAAATATGCACTCAGAGCCCACGATTAAATACGTGGGCTTTTTATTTGTTTCACGTTATAGCTGTTATTCACATTGTTATATAAAATCAAAAAATATATTTGACTTTTAATAATAAAAATTTGATAAATTTTTCTATGATAAAATTCCTGAAAAGGAAATTGACATATGTCAACCTCTGAAACGAATACCTATAAAATAACTGAAGAACCTTTCTATATTCCGATCAAAGATGAAGTCGAAGTTTTTCAGCGCGCCTGGGCTGAGCAGATTCCTCTGTTGCTGAAAGGCCCTACAGGCTGCGGAAAAACAAGGTTTGTTGAGTATATGACCTATACTCTGGGACAGAAGCTTGTCAGTACCACAAAGAACAGTGAAAGTTTAAATATAGATATTAAAAATTATAAAAGCGGAGTTGGTTCGCTTTATACAGTGTCCTGTCATGAAGATCTTACTGCAAGGGATCTGACCGGGCGCTATATTATGAAAGGCGGTGAAACAGTATGGGTGGACGGGCCTGCAACAACCGCAGTCAGGGAAGGCGCGATTCTTTATCTTGACGAAGTTGTTGAAGCCAGAAAAGACATTGCTGTTGTTCTTCATCCTCTTACAGACTACAGGCGTATTCTACCGATCGAGATACTCGGTACTCAGCTGAGTGCTCCCAAAACATTCATGGTCGTTATATCATATAATCCGGGCTATCAGAGCATCAGAAAAAACCTTAAGCCTTCAACAAAGCAGAGATTCATTGCCCTTGATTTTTCCTATGCTCCGCCTGAAAAGGAAATACTCATACTCCAGAAAGAGGGTGGAGTAGAAAAGAATATAGCTGAGCAGCTTGTTCTTCTGGGAAATGATATAAGAAACATTACGACTATTGATCTTGAAGAGGGCATAAGCACCAGAAGCCTTGTATATGCCGCAAAGCTGATAAAGCGCGGGCTTGAACCGAAGCGGGCATGCTCAATAGCAATTGCGCAGGCTATTACTGACGAGAAAGAGGAGATTGCCGCTATTGAGATTATTATTGATAAGATATTCCGATGATAGGTGCAGGAACTTATTTTTTATAAAAAAATTAAAAGTTCTTTGATATATAAAAGATTACCCGGCTTTTTATGAGTTTCGCAATAATGTTATTTTCATCTGCTTAATTTGGCACTTACAATACGGTTCAGGCTTACACCGGATTCAGCTGCTTCAATAGCAAGTTTTTTATGCACATCCGGAGTGACGCGAACAATGAATTTACCTGTATACTGTCTTGATGCTACGGGTTCCGGAATCGGTTCAGAATTTTTTTTCATGTCGTTAATAACATCGGCCACTGTATCCCGGATGCCCTTCAGAGCGGACTCTGGTGAATGGTCAAGCCAGCTTAAGCCTGGAAATTCAGTGCATAAACCGACATATTCTTTATCATCTTCTGACCATGTAACGCGATAAGTAAAATGATCATTTTTCAGTGCCATGATTTTTCTCCATGAGTTCAATTGCTTTAAGTATCTGTTTAACCTGATATATTTTGGCTTTTCCTTTATTGTTTTGAATATTTATTCTTGGATCTCCCTGCCATGGGGTTTTGTAAATATGGTGACTTCCTCCGGTTGACCTTGGTTTCCCGAAATAACTTTCGCAAACTTTGCACAAATCGCCGAAACGGATGTCACCCGGATTTCTTTTCATTTTTATTATTATATCTTTTAAATTTGACATAATATTTATATAGTATCAATATTGATACTATACGTCAAGATAAAAAAAGAATACGTGATTAATGGGCAGCCGCAAGGGCTGCCCCTACATTCATAAATAATTCGGATTTTAATTTATAATATTTGTTATTTTGCAGTGTACATGTAGGGGCAGGGTTTGCCCCTGCCCGGTAGATCAAATTAAAATAATCTGTATGATATTAATTACATAAGATGAACATGTCATCCCAGGAATTATACAATACAACATTAACCTCTCTCAATAACCGCAATCCGAAAATGGCTGCGTATTTTCAGAATATTATACAGCTGTTCAGTCAGCATATTAAGATTGATGAAACTGCAGTCAGATGCGCAGAGAAGCTGGCTTATGCCAGCAGGTATGTGTTTATCAATCAGCATATTATAGTTTATGCGATCAGAAGAAATGAGATACAATTGTTCTCCGAGGTTTTGTCTCATCTTACAGTTGCGGATTACTGGCATGGTGAGGCATTTCTGTCGTCTTATCCCAAACTGACATGTCCGCTTTCTTTTGTGTCGGACAGTCTTGTCAGGCTTTCAGGCAAGTCGCTTAGTAATATCAGGAACAGCGGACGGGTTATAAGCTACTGCCTTTGCGCGGAGAGCAGTGAGCATATTTTATTCCTTATAAATGTTTTTAATACGGTGGCACATTTCGCTCCCGGGTTTGTGGTCGATTTTTATGATGTAGTAAAGGAAAAACTGGCCAAATATCCGTGGGACACGATTCAAAAATGGATGATCAGAGGAATTGATCTTTTTACCAGCAACCGTAAAGAAGAGGCTGTTGATTTTTTAAAACTGCAGTCAAAGGAAAGCAGAAGATTTCTGAATATTTTTCATACCACTCTTTCAGATATGAAGAACATCCTGAATATTTACTGCAGCAGCCTTGCAGGAAGGGCAATGAATATTCTGAGTTCAGAATTGTCCGGATTTGCCATTAAGGCAACTTATACGGACGGCAAATCCATATTCCTTCCTCCTGTGATCAACTTTTTTAATAAAACAGAATTAAATGAAAATGTTTATACTGCTCTGGCAGCTCATCAGGCTGCGACGATTAAACTCAATACATACGGGTTTGATTTCACCGCGATCGGGTTTATGACCGAGCTTCGCAGACGTTACGGTACACTGCTTCCGAATATTATGGCTAATGTAAAAAGGCAGTATGGTGCAAAGGCGACATCAATCAAGGAGATGGCATCAGGAGAGATTGCCGTAACCTTTCCGAGTAAAAGAAGACTGCTCATACTTGAGACTGATCATGAAAAGTTTTTCTACAGTTTTCCGGCACCAGATTTTGCCAGGGATTTATTCAATATTATTGAAAACGCGAGAATAGAGCATCATCTTTCCCAGCTTTACAACGGATTGAAGAATGACTTTGAGGTTCTGAATTCGTATTTATTTAAAACAAGGCCTGAAGTAAGAAGTGTCAAAGGTGACAGAGAGGAGGAGTTCTTTATTATTCTGGAATGCTTTATCCAATATTCTCTTGTCAAGAAGTGGAAATATAAGAATGAGGATATGCGTACACAGGAACTGCTTCATGATATCATATCTGAATTTAACACGATATTTGATGTCAATAATACTGTAGAAGATTCCGCCGAGATATGCTTTAACATTTTCAATCTGTTTTTCGAGAATTTTCAGATAGTTTCGATCTGCAGTAAAAACGATGTGCACGGATCTTTCAGTGAACTGAACAAACCGGAGATCAATCCTGAGGTTATTCTTGAATCAAGTCCGGAACTGCTTCGCACAGGGAGCGGCCCTGCGAACTACGACCCGGTTGGAGATACGAAGGATCAGGCTATTGACCTTACCTCTGCCACAAGCAGAGACAAAAGAGCGGACGATATACGAAAAGCGCTTGTCTCAGGCAGTGCGCGTATTTTTCAGTATCCTGAATTTGATTTTGCGATGAGCTCATATCTGCCTAAGCACTGTACTCTTTTTGAAACAAAGCTGAAAAGTCAAACCGGTGATTTTTATGAATTGATACTCAAAAAGAGGCAGCGGCTTCATAAACGCATTAAGAAAAAGTTTCTTTATCTGCAGCCTGAGGAAATAGAAATGTCAAGGCACTGGTTTGACGGGGATGAAATACATCTCGGCGACGCGGTTGATTTTACTATAGATGTTTTACGAGGCGCTGAAGCGGACGAGAAAATATATTATCAGAAGGTCCGCAATGTGCGTGACATTGCAGTTGCGATTCTTCTGGACGCGAGCTCTTCAACAGATGAAGTCGTAAATCAGCAGAAAATAATTCATACTGAAAAAGAGGCTTTGTCACTGCTGGCTTCTGTTCTGTCATCAATAGGGGACACTTTCGGAATATTTACTTTTTTCAGTACAGGCAGGCAGAAGGTGCTGTTCAACATATTGAAGGATTTTGACGAGCCGTGGAACAGCACTTCGCAGGGAAGGATCAGCTCTGTTAAAGCATACGCGGGAAACCGTGACGGATGCGCAATAAGGCATACGCTCACAAGAATTGACGAGCTGCCGAACAAAACAAAGCTTATCATTATGCTGAGCGACGGTATACCTGCTGACGTAGGATACGGTTCAGAATCATCAGCTGATACCAATCAGTACGCGATTGAGGACACGCAGCATGCTGTTGCCGAATGCCGTTTCCGCGGAGTTGTGCCCTATTGCATTACAATAGACAAAAAAGCGCGCAGCTACATTCCGCATTTATACGGCACGTATAATTATACGATTATTGATGATGTTGCTTTACTTCCGGAAAGGCTTTCAAAGTTATATCTGAGATTGACCAGGTAAAAAATAAATAAAATCGACCTTTTAAATGTTATAAAGAAAATTTTCTGTAAGGCGTTAAAAATATTAAAATACATCATGGGAGGTTGTAATGAAAATACTGGGGCTTTCAGGCAGTCCGCGTGAAGACGGAAATACTGTTATTCTGCTTAAGGAAGTTTTTAAAGGAGCGGAAGAGGAGGGAGCTGAAACAGAGCTTTACAGCGTTGCAGGAAAAAATCTGCAGCCGTGCCGGGGATGTATGACCTGCCAGGAGACAGGCAAATGCACTATAAATGATGATGTAAGTAAATTATTTGAAAAGATGCTTAAGGCGGACGGAATTGTTTTCGGGGTTCCTGTTTATTTTTATAATATGACATCCCAGCTGAAAATAATTATGGATCGGAGTTTTTCTCTGAACACTCCGGAGAGAAGCCTTGCAAACAAGGTTGGCGGAGCGGTCTCGGCAGCAGGAAGCTTTGGAATGGGTAATGCCCTTAAGGATATTTATTTTTATATGGTAACAAGACAGATCATTCCCGCGAATTATGTGGCAGCGTACGGCGGGCCCAAGGGCGCGGTCAAAGAAATGGAGAAATGCATGCAGGCTGCTGATATGCTCGGGCGTCAGATGGCGCGTATTATTAAGCAGGGATTTAAATATCCCGCAGACATTCCAAGATCGAGTTTCGCGTACGGGACACATACACTGTAGAATTGAGTGCAATTACGCGGCATGAATTAACCTGTTTAATACTTTATTGATTTTAATCAGGAATACTCTCGCCAGGACGCATCACATTTTAAGAATGTGAAGGTGACAAAGTTCAAGAATATCTTTGATTATCTTTACTAAAATTTAAGATAAAAATGTTAAAAGTGAAAGTTTTAATTTTTCTTTGTGCCTTTGCGGGAATATTGCTTTAGTATCATTATTCAATGGAAAAATTGAAGTTTTTAAGCAAGTATGTTATATCTCTTCCCCATAAATCAAGACGGAAAATTTTCTGGTATCAACCGGTATATCAAAGAGAAGCTTGTTGCGGGATGCGTCCCAGTGAAAACCGCCTCGCATCTCTTTCCCTGTGTAACCGTCTTTTTTAGGAAGAAGCTGAACCAGCCATACATTTTTATATTGGGAAGAATGTGGGGAAAAAGAAATTCCTTCATTGTCAAGCGGTGCTGAATTTCCGTCATACGGGCAATTAAGATGTATCAATAAAGAACGGGTAAACGTTGAAATGCTTGTTGAAGAAATACAACCTCCTCCGTTATTATAATCGTAATTTAAAAAATATTTTTCTTTTCCGGTTTTACAGGAACAAAGCTGGATTTCGTTTTTTAATTCATTATAAATATAGTCTTTTCCTTCAATTCCTATACGGTCTTCAACAACCAGACGGATTTTTTCCGGAATTATCTTTTCAAATGGAACAATGCATAACGGCAGCTGATATTTGCCGAAAACGCGTACGATATATTTTGATTCATCAACGTCTCTATTTATGATGAGCAAATTTTTTTCACTGTTATAAGTCCATATATCATCTGGTAAAATAATGTCTTCTTTTTTCTCACTGCGTGATTCAGCAATAATATTTGTATGTATTTTAACAGATTCTATTGTGCTGAATTTTATACCAATAATATAATAGTGCGGTTTATTTAAAAACGGTTCAGCGTTTATATCATCAAGTAAATTGTGATTTTCTAATGAAAAAATATTTCCGGAATAGGAAATATTGATACTTGTAAAAACCATAAGAAAAATTATTATTTTTTTCATTTAATCACCTATTGAAATATCATTAATATATATTTTACATCTAATATCTTTCATCGGCAGGAAATCCGTGTTCTATGAAGAAAAAGATTATATTCCTTCTGATAAATCGATCCGTTTATTTTTGGTTAGAGTTTCTAAATCTGCAGGCGTTAACTGGGAAGCTGCAAAACGAGTATCGATGCTTTCACAGATTATATTATAATTTTTCAAATTTTTATACAGCTGGTTTCCGATTATTCAACATGACCGGCAGGTGGAACACTGTGATTGCCCTCCTTTTCCTGGGATACGGTTTAGTAATATTTTTTGATCTGATTTTACGCTTTATCCTCAACCGCATTGCCGGAAATTGTTAATTGTTGGATTTTTTCGTATTTTCAATATTACTTTTTTTATTCAGGGATCTTTCAATTATAATGGTTAACTGTTTTTTATTTTGATTTATCCGGAATTAATCTGATGATATTTTCAACCTTTCCCCGTATTCTTACAGTATCCGGTTCATTATAGTTTAAGCTACAAGTATAAAGATTATTAAGTTGATTTATTAATTCGTATTTTTCCTTCTCAGTAGCAGGATTTTTGGTTAACCATAATGTCTTCCACGACCGTATTACTTTTTTACCATTGAGATATTCAATTACAACATTCAGAGAATATTTTTCAACAAATTATGTGGGGTATTGATGTATAACAGTTTATTCAGATGGCATAATTTATTAAAAATACATAATGCGCGGGAAAATTCCTGCGCATGAGAAGAAAACTTCTATTACAGATGATAAAATTGCCGTTCCGGAAAGTAGTTTCCTGTCCGGAGCGGCAATTTTATTTTTTTTGCAGAAATTGTGCCCTGTAAAATATCAGTAGAATTGTCTGGAACTGGTAATTTGCGATAAAACACAGTAAAAAGAACAGTCCTGATGTTAAATGAATGTTACTAATGTTTCTCCATCCAGTCTTTATACGCGTACCATGTTACGCCGTGTATTTTCATATAGTCGCTGTGAACATAGTCCTGCATGACATTCGCCTGCGCTGATCTGTACAGCGGGATTATCATCGCATCTTCAGAGCCTTTTTTAACGGCTTTTCTCAATTCTTTCCTGACATCGTCTGTTCTATATGTGTGTAAAGCTTTCTCACATATGTCGAGAAATTCCTTGCTTTTGGCGAATGTTCCTGTCCTGAAAGTCATTGGCCTTGATCCGTAATGAACGAACATTCCTGTAGCATCAGGATTTATTCCGGAAGCAGCCAGCATCAGGTCTTTCCAGCCGGTGGCAAATATTGCACCGAAGTATCTGCCCATGTCCGCGATGTCCATCTCGACTTTTATGCCTGCTTTGCCCAGATAATTCTGCAGGGCAGTAACTATATCTTTATTAAGGTCAAGAGCCATTATCCTGGTCGAGAAGCCGTCTGGATAGCCTGCTTCCGCGAGCAATGCTTTTGCTTTTTCCGGGTCGTACGGCCTCGGATTAAAGCCCTTATTGTATGCTGGCGAACATAAAGGCGCCATCTGGGTTAGCGGTTCGAACTGTCCCAGTCCGATCGCTTTGGCTATTGCGGGACGGTCTATTGCGTATTCAAGTGCTTCACGAACCTGTTTCTTCGCGAAAGGTGATTTCGGATCGCTTGAATCCGGAAGCAGGCTCCAGAACATTCCGGGCCCCCATACTACTTTCAGCCCTTTCTTTTCAAGTTCGAGGATGTATTTTACATCTGCTGTATCCATCCAGATGTCAGCGTCTTTTTTCTCCATCATCATGGAAGCGGTATTCGGATCAGGTATAAAGCGCATTTCAATACCGTCAAGCAGCGGATAACCTTCGCGCCAGTAGTTATTGTTTTTTACGTATCTAACAACCGTATCGCGTTTAAATTCGGTAAGGACATAAGGGCCCGTGCCTACAGCATTTTTCCGTGCCCATTCTTTTCCCCCGTTCTTTTCAAACGCGGTCGGGGAAAGCATTATTGACCATCCGTAATTCATTACAGACACGCAGGTAAGTTCTTTGAGGTTCATTCGAAGTGTGTAGTCATCAACTGCTTCAACCGACTTAAGAAGATCCTGGTCAAGAAGCCTTCTGTTGTCTATGAGCAGCTGAAAATTCCATTTAGCGGCTTCTGCGTTAAAGTCTGTGCCGTCATGAAATTTAACGCCTTTTCTGAGATGCCATGTAATTGTTTTTTTCTCTGGATCCACATCCCAGGATTCGGCGAGTTCGGGTATCTGATTTCCATCCTCATCCCATACGCAGAGTTTTTCACTATAGGGCAGGGAAAACATAAAGTCACCGGGAGCCATTTCAGGAGGATACCCGAGTACATTCGGGAATGTTCCTCTTATGCATCTTAAAATTCCCCCGGTTTGTTCCGACTTCTTACAACCTGTAAAAATAAATATTAAAGCCAGAAAAAATGCTACACAAACGGTGAACAGATTTTTCTTCATTTTTTTACAGCCTCCCATTGATTGTTATTTTTTAAAAAACTAATCATAGGCGCTTATATGTAAGAAAGTGCTTATAATCCTAAAGTTGTTTTATTTTTTTGTCAACGTGAATAAAAATAGATTTTGAAAAATATAATAAATTGAATATTAAAATGACGGGAAATGCCGTATGAGTTCCGCTGTGCGGAATAGATGTATTTTGTACGGCAGATCAAAGGATTGACGGAACCGGTGCGTGCTGAATATTTAATGTATTTGCAATCGTTCTCTTATCTTTTATAATGAACATGGTTGCGTAAAATCCGGTAATTCTGAAATAAATAGCCGGATTTAAAAGCAGGAAAGTTTAAATTTATTATAAAAAAAGGGAGATTTTATTGTGAGCACACAAAAATACGGACATTTGATTAAGCCTCTCAGTAATGCGGGTATAAGCGGGCGTGAAAGGTCGCCTGAAGCAAAAAAATTCATGGGGCCCGGAAACGCGGACGTTATAGTCTGGCCTAACGGAAGGGATCATCTGGAGGGGTTAGCTGTTAACTTTTCATGGGGATTCTATACAGGCCTTGGGGAATGGCATCCGGGCATGGATCCTCATATGCATACTTACCCGGAATGCCTGATTTATGTCGGGCTTGATCCTTCGAATATTGAATATTTAGGCGGGGAAATGCAGTACTGTCTCGGAAGGGAACTCGAGGTGTATACATTTGACAAGCCTACTGTTATTATTGCGCCGAAAGGACTTCCTCACTGCCCTGCAATAACAAAAAAGGTTACTGACCCGAAAGGTTACAGCTTTTCTATTATTTCTCTCGGAGCAGAGCCTAACTCAACATGGATGGGAGACGGAATCGATGAAGAAGAGTTTAACAAAATGCAGGAGCTTGCGGAGAAAAACGGTATGAAGGTACCGATGAAGTCCAGTATCGGTAAAAAAAGAATAAAATATTCCGAAGACACAGTAACACATGGCAATAAATACGCGAGGTATGTAAAGCCGCTGAAATCACCTTCGAATACTCCGGGGCCCGGTAATCCGGATCAGTCTGTATGGCTTTTCGGCAGGGACCTTGAAGGTATAGACCTGAATTTTTCCTGGGGATATTACAGCAAACCCGGAAGCTGGGATAAGGGGGAGGGACTGCATTATCACCCTGTTGATGAAGTACTGATGTTTGTAGGCCTTGATCCGAAAGACATTGAGTATCTTGGTGCTGAAATTGAAATTGACATGGGCATGGAAAAAGAAAAACATGTTTTTAATACTCCCACTTCGGTCATACTTCCGGCCGGGACAGTGCATGGTTCAATAAACGTAAAAAGCGTTGAAAAACCATACGGTGTTTACCTGATCAGCCTGGGGCCGGAGCACACGACAATTTCTGTTAAATAATATTTTCGCAGTAATTGCTTTCGGCATTAAGTATGTATATAATAAAACCGCTTAGTGCCGGAGCATAGATAATCTTTTATTTTTACAAAGGTCATTACAAAGTGACACTCCCAATTGACAATACCGTTAAAAAATATCTTCTGTCAAAAAACGGCAGTTTTCTTGATTTTCCTTTCGAGCCTGATGCTGCCGTATTTAAAGTGGGCAGTAAAATGTTCGCTTTATATGCAGTCAGGGATGATAAGCCTTATCTGAATCTGAAATGCGATCCTGATGACGCGGAAATAATGAGATCAATGTTTAAGTCAGTTGAGCCTGCCTATCATATGAACAAGCGGCACTGGAATACTGTACGTATAGGGGGAGATGTTCCTGACGAGATATTATTTAAAATGATCGACGACTCATATGAACTCGTTAAAGAAGGCATGAGCAGAGAGGAAAAAAATAAGTTAAAATAACAGCAAAGTCGGTTTATCTTCCATTTATAAATGACTATTTTGAAAAATGAGCTTTGCAGTGTTGTCAAAAGAATTTAATTCAATATACTGTTTTTGTGCTGCCTGAAAAAAATCAGGCTTATATTATAAGGCTGTTAATTTAAGTAAGTAATGAAAATATTATTCAGATATCTGATTTCAATTTTATGTTATGAGATTATGGTCTATACATCCTAAGTATCTTGACGCAAAAGGGATAGTCGCTTTATGGAGGGAAGCCCTGCTCGCGCAGAAAGTATTGCAGGGTAAAACTAAAGGCTATACAAATCATCCTCAGCTTATCCGTTTCAGAAATTCTGCTGATCCTCCGGGAATGATCGGCGCGTATCTTGAAGAGGTTTATAAAGAGTCGCTCGCGAGAGGATACAATTTTAATTTCACGAAAATTTATAAAACAGGATATAGATTGAGGATAAATGTAAACAGAGGACAGCTTATGTATGAGTTTTCACATTTAAAAAATAAACTGAAAATCAGGGACGGGGTAGCATTTAATCGTATAAAAAGTGTTGATTATATAGAAGCCAATCCTGCCTTTAATGTGGTTGAAGGCGATGTTGAAAGCTGGGAGCGAATTTAGTGAAAAATACCGCACAATGCGGTTTTACAATTAGTCTTTAAAAAAGGAGTTCTTAAATGATGAGGATTAAATTGACTTTCCTGAGCATTCTGTTTGTTATTTTTGGTTTTGCTGCTTTTGTTTCTTTTCAGAACGCGGAGGCTGCAGGCAGTGGTGATTTTACTTTTAATATTTACATGAACGAAAAGAAATGCCAGCTCGCAGTATGGGTTGAAAATGACAAGGGCGAATTTATCGACACTGTATACATAAGCAGAAAGACCGCACAGAAAGGCCTGGGAAACAGAAAAGGCGAACTTGATGATATGATGGGCGGTGCGCGTTTGAGTATGCTTCCTGTATGGGCGCACAGGAGAGGCGTAGATTACGGAGGCGGCAATTATTATCCTCCCAAAAACAAACCGCTTCCTGATGCTGTTACTTCCGCCAGCCCTGATGCAGGGAAATTCGTTCGTGAATGGAAGCCTTCTGAAAAACTGAAACCCGGGAAATATTATTTTTATGTTGAAGTTAACGAGAGCTTTGATGATAACGGGCATCATGATTACAGCTGGTACAGGGGACAGCCTTCGGTTGTGTGGAAAGGCGAAATTATAGTCGGGAAAAAAGCTTCCGCCGGCAGTGCTGCCACAGGCATGGCAAAGATTATCGGGCACGGACATATCGCAGGAGCTGACGGCAGCATAAATCCGGATGTGTCTACGCTTACTACTGCTTTGAAGCTTATTGATAAGGCGGAGGTTGTATACAGACCGGGTAAGTGATTTATCTGTTTTTAGAATGCGGTTACCTGCAGCATTGCATTCTTGTAATATTATCTTTACTTGTTAAGTCCTGTTTCGCCGTATTCCTGCAGGAATACGGCATTTCCCGGATCAAATACAGCTTGTTGACTTCTATGATGTAATTGCAGCATGGATGAGCGTATTCAGGAATTATGATACTGATGCAATATCAATATCTGCTTTACCAACATTGCCATCGACTTTGGAATATCAGCTTTTTCCGGAGAAATTCCTTCATTGACTTCTTCAATGGCGACCTCTTCCTTATCGGTATTCCCGTTGACTTTCTATTGCGAATGGTTTAATTCCCGGTATTCTGTAAAGGCGTTTTTTCCTGCTGTATCGTAAATATTCGGTTCCTGACGATTCGGGAAGATGTTCCAGTTGATCAGGCCAATTCTTAAACCGTTTTTGCGGCAGGAACGGTTTTGAAACGGTGTGGATCGGGCTGTGTTCTTTATCTGTTTTCCGGTGTGTGTTAAATATTAGGGCTTTGTTTATGCCTATTCCGCTATTATTAGTACGGGCTGTGCTGTGTTTATCCTGCATGACGGTTTTATTTCTCATGAATTCCGATATGTACAGATTGTACCCGCTCATGCGCGTACCGCGCGCTTTTCCTTTGTACGCGTATTTAAGGTGCTCCGGCATTTGTTGCTGCCATGACTTTACTGCCTGCGCGAAGGTGCGCCTTACTGTGCGGCGGGCTTCTGTAATTGTGTTTGCCGGCACAATGTATGTGCGGATGCACTGGCGCGTGCCTCTCATGTAAAATACTGCGTTTCCTATGCGCCCGCTTATTGATGTGAATAGCTGGACTGTTTGTGCTGTTGCCATGATGATTTCTCCTTTTGGTTTTGTTATTTATTTTTTAGCCTTCTATATATATACAAAAATACCTTACATATTTGCTGATTGATTCATTGAAATTTCAGATTGTAAGCGGAGATTTCGGGGTGTGGAATGAGCTGATGAGGAAGGGCGGAGATGCATATATACATTATGTGTAATATGTTAATTAAAATGCTATGAAATATGATATTTATTGGTGATTAGTTTAATTTTTCAATTTATTCTTGAAATTAATCACATGTGAGATGTTATGGAAAGAAAGGTGTAAGAAAAAAATGACTATATATAGTCTTTTTCGAAAAGCTTCTGTATATAGGAGTTTATTAGTATATGCCTTAGGCGTTCAATATTAAGCTGGGCCATAGAAGCTATTAAGGAACAAATATCAATGAAATACAATCATACAGGCATTCCTACAAAAGATAGATTTGATGGGGAGATCGATATACCGCATTTAAAAATCACAGTAAGTGAGCATACAAATAATCGATTTGGAATTCAATGGATACGGTATTGGGCTGACGCACCATATCCTGAAATAGTAAAGACAGTACCACATGTTGCATTCGAAGTGGAAAATCTTAATTCGGCTTTAAAGGATCAAAAAATAATTATAGATCCCAATAGCCCTACTCCTGGAGTTATAGTAGCAATGATAGATGTAAATGGAGCACCTGTTGAGTTGATGGAGATAGACTGGTCGATATACAAAGAATAAAAAAATAATTCTCAATTAATTCTATTATTTTCTTTATATTTAATAATATCCTCAATCAAAAGGATGGGAAATTTATTTTTATTAGAGAAGCGTTTAATTTGTTTAACATTCGCCATTGATCCGTCCTTATTCATTAATTCACATAAAACACCGTAAGGCTTTAATCCTGCAATTTTCATGATATCAACAGTAGCTTCTGTGTGTCCCTGTCTTTCAAGAACACCTTTGTTTTTTGCAATTAATGGGAAGATGTGCCCAGGCCTGTTTAGATCAGATATCCTTGCATTATCAGCAATAGCTGCAATTATAGTTTTAAGTCTATCTTGAGCTGAAACTCCAGTCGTTACTCCTTCCGATGCTTCAATTGATACAGTAAACGCAGTTTTATATTTACTGGTGTTATTTTGAACCATTAAGGAAAGTGATAATTCTTTTGCTTTTTGTTGCGGTAAACATAAACATACAATTCCGCTGCATTTATTTATTAATAATGCCATTTGCTTAACATTAATAGATTGGGCAGGAAAAACCAAATCACCCTCATTTTCACGATTCTGATCGTCCATGATAATAATTCCATGACCGTTCCTTAAAGAAGTTATTGCATTATTAATTCTGACAATGGATTGTTTTTGTAAAACGGACTGATTCATATAATAAACTCCTATTGATAAAATAAAATGAATCAGGGCAAGACAATGAAATAGAGGAATATACATTGAAGATTCTCTTTCATCCGGACTATGACCGTCGGCTCTGGATTTCAACCAGATCTGCGATAATATCGCTCGTGGGCTCCTGATAACAGCTACCACCGGTGAGGAATTACACCTCGCCCTGAGAATGGGGAAAAAATATAAAACACAAAATAGCATGTCAAGTTATATTGTTAAAATTTCATTTAAATAAAAAGGTATTGCATTTTATAGTTTATTTAAATAAACCTTGCAAAGCATTGAGACAGATACTTGCCCGGTTAATTTATTTTAAAAATACTTAAGCATTTCGATGTATTTTAATTTTTGATTGTCTTACCTTACTGTCGCAATTCCCGTTTATACCGACGTTATGTGTCATACAGGAATAAAAATAAACTAAATGCTAATATTTTTATACGGAAAAATGGGAGCTGGTAAATCCGCCAAATCCCTATAACTGCTAAAGGAGCAAAAAATAGTTTTGCCGGCTGAGGATGAATGGCTTGAATCATTATACCCCGACCAGCTCCATATCCTCACAAAAATCACCTCCCTTCCCTGAATTATACAGAAAAGAAAATTCCTTCTTGCCAAGTCATCCAAATCATGATAGGAAAAAACTAAAAGATAAACTGTTTATAAATTTATCTTTTCAGGATAAATAATGATTTACGATCTGAATTATGTTTATCATTTTTTTGAAGAATCATAATTATTATTTATACATTTAAGATATTTTAAAAAAAAGAGGTTCCTCTTTATGAAATTTGAATCGTTTCTTGACAATGTATATTTCGGCGATCTTGACGCTGAAAGAATGAATTACTCGGAAGCTTCGGAAGAAGACGCGCCGGTGCGGAGACTGACTGACGCGTTTGAGGAAGCATCGAAAAATCATCCTCCTGAAACGCTTGAAAAGCTGGGCCGCGTTCCTGATGAGCTGTTGGATAAATTAAGAAAAAGCGGTTTTTTCGGGCTGATAATTCCGGAAGAATACGGCGGCCAGGGCTTAAGTATAAGCCAGTATCTCACCGTGGTTGAAAAAATTGTACAGTTAGATATGGCGCTTGGAATCCTTGCACTGGCCCATCAGTCAATCGGGATGAAAGGAATTATTCTATACGGAAATGAAGAACAAAAGAAGCATTATCTTCCTCTGGCAGCCTCCGGAGAAATGATCTTCTCTTACGCTTTGACAGAACCGCTTATCGGTTCTGATGCTCAAAATATCAAAACAACAGCAGCACTCGACGAAAGCGGCAATTATTATATACTTAACGGAACCAAGACTTATATAACCAATGCAAATTATACAGGAGGATTTACCGTATTCGCGCAGCTGGATCCGGAAAAGCCGGGAACTCTTGGAGCATTTATTGTTGAAAGGAATTATGAAGGGGTAAGTGTAGGCGCTGATATGGGCAAAATGGGCCTGACAGCCAGTTCAACAGCATCTGTAAAATTTACAGATGTACGCGTACCTAAAGAAAATCTCCTCGGGAAACCGGGCGATGGTTTTAAGATCGCAATGATGATTCTCAGTTACGGAAGGCTTGCCCTTGGTGCGGCATCCACTGGACTTCTGTCTGTCTCATATTCCGAAATGATGAAAAGGGCGGATAGCAGGGTACAGTTCGGAGGGAAGATAAAGCAATTTGAACTTGTGCAGGAAAAAATCGTAAAGGCATTTGTTCACGGGGAAGTTGTTAAGGCAATTACCATGATGACTGCAGGATTTCTCGAAAAGAAACCGCTCGGATATGTAGTGGGTGAGAGTTCTCACACTAAATTTTACGGGACAAATCTCGCATGGGAAAGCCTGTATGACGCCTTGCAGGTCTTCGGAGGGGCCGGGTATCTGAAAACTCATCCCTATGGAAAAAGAATGCGCGATTTCCGCGTAACTACAATATTTGAAGGCACTACAGAAGTGCACAGCATATATCCTCCTCTTGCCCTTGCCAGAATTTTTTCAAAAAACCTGAGCGGTAAAAGTGCTCCGGGAAAACTGGTATTCCTGCTTTCAGCGCGTTTAAAACGCGGGAAATGGAATTTTTCTTCCAGTATCCCGGAAGCTCGGCGCGCATTAAAAGATGCAAAGCGGTATTCCCGTATTTTTCGCCGTCTTTTTATCCGGGGACTTATACATTACGGTAAAAATCTTCCGTTTAAGGAGTTCTACTTAAGAAGGCTTACTATGATAAGTGTCGCGGTCTACGGGCTGCTTTCTCTTTCCGCAAAAGCGGAATTTCTGCAAAAGAACGGTGAGCGTGATTCAAAGGAATTAACAAACGTTCTTGCAGCTCTCAAATATTATATAGCTGAAGCTGAGACGATAGTGGAAAAAAGCAACAGAAAAAAGAGCAGCAGGCTTGAACTTGAACATGCTGCGCTTTTTAAAAAAATAGATAATTAAAAATAGTCAAACAGGGATGCAGAACAAATGCTGTTGAAGCAGATTGAAACACTATTTAGCCTGCCTGAATTCCGGATCGTACTGGACTGTGAATTGACTGGTTATACTGTTGCGCAGACTTAAAAAATGTTCGTTATTTTTATCGAATGGATTAGCAGGCATCGCGCAATGTTCAAACCCGAATTTATGGAAAAAGCCGATCTTGTCCGGAACAAAGACAGTGCTTTCCCTGACTGCTTCCTGCCTGAGGGCAAAACGAAGCAGTTCGGCACCGATTCCGCAATTCTGATCCTGCGGAGCTACTGCAAGCAGCGCCAGGTGCAGACCGCATACTGCAGCCCTGTAGTACGCGTTTGAAAACGCGATATAAGCCACAACCCGGCCTCTTAGAATACATGTCCATTCATGAAGCAGTCTTTCATTTTGATGAAGGTTTTCAAATAACTGTACTTCATATTTACTGCCCGGGAATGCCTGCTTCAGCAATGATAAAACCTTTGCGTTATGCTCTGGTGTAAGTTTTCGAATTTTCAAATTAAATTGACCTTAACATTCCAGTTATTAAAATATTTATCTGCCGGTATCATTTTCGGCAGATGATAATTTTTTTCTTTCATTTTTTAAAATGGAAAATATTGAATTTTTATTCATTCTGTCTTTAACCCGGGGATTGCTGTTTGAAGAAGTCTTGTAAACAGCAGCCTTCTTGCCGGTATTTCCGGATTCACCAGAAAACTGCTTATATGTGTCCGTTTTTTTTCTGTTACTTCCATATTCAGGTAATGTATCACTGTATTTGTAATTATTTTTGCCTGAGTATCTTTTCTCATTGGGGCGCGGCTCTCTTGATTTTTCCCCGAAGGAATATTCCTTACTGCCGGTAAGTTCATCGTGTCTGCTGCTATTGTTAACAGGATAAGGTTTTCTTTTACCGGCAGATTTTTTATAGCTGCTGCCGGTGTACCCGCCGGATTTTGATGAGTATTGTTTCTTTGCCGTATTCTGAACTGCAGCTATTCCTGAAGGAACAGCATGTTGAAATATTCTCATATTTTTATCGGGAATAATTTCTATTGCAGATTTTATTCCCCGTTCAATGGAAGACAATTCCTTTCTGTCCGAGTGTGTAAAAAATGTGATTGCAGTGCCTTCGTTTCCTGCGCGCCCTGTACGGCCGATCCGGTGAATATAATTTTCAGTATTGGCAGGTATGTCAAAATTAAAAATATGCGTTATGCCTTCAACATCAATCCCGCGGGCTGCGATATCTGTCGCTACAAGGAACTGAACTTTAGTCTCCCTGAATGCTTTCATTGATTTTTCGCGCTGCGCCTGTGTAAGATTTCCGTGAAGTTCGGAAGATTTGTAATTTTTAATATTCAGCATCTTATTGAGTGACTGCGCACGCCGCTTTGTACGACAGAAAATTATTGCCATAAACGGTTTGTGCTCTTTAATCATTGAACAAAGCATTTCCTGTTTGTTCTTGTCGTTTGTTTCAACAGCAATCTGCCGTATATTTTCGAGAGTAACTTTCTTACCGGGTGCGTGGATACGCGACGGAGAATTGAGATATTTTTCCGCAAGTGCTGCTATTCCGGGCGGCATTGTAGCCGAAAACAGTACAGTCTGTTTATTCCTCGCAGTATTATGAAAAATCTGCTCCACATCGCGCTGAAAGCCCATGTCGAGCATCTGGTCTGCTTCATCAAGCACCAGCGTATTTATCCTGGTGAAATTTACCGACTTGCGTTGTATATGATCGAGAAGCCTTCCCGGAGTCCCGATCACTAAGTGAACGGAATTTTTCAGCTTTTTTTTCTGCTGGTTGAAATCCTGCCCCCCATATGCGGCCAGTATATTAATACCGTTTGCCTGAGAAAGCATCCTGGCAACATTGGTTATTTGTAGTGCCAGCTCCCGGGTCGGGCTGATAATAAGGGCCTGTACATATTTTTCAGAGGGCTTAATCTGCTGCATAATCGGCAGAAGAAAAGCGAGAGTTTTTCCTGTCCCGGTCTGGGCCAGGGCAATCGTATCTTTACCTTCCAGCAAAACAGGTATAGCCTGCTGCTGAACAGGGGTCGGTTCGTTAATCCGGTTCTTCGATAGTATTTGTATCAGCTCTTTGCTGATATTAAGATTTGAAAATCCATTATTCATTATAACATCCTTTTTGTGTTTATATTGGGAAAATTGCCTTAAGTATTTCAGTAGTTATCTTAATTATTAAGAAAGATAAGAAGGAAAGGTTTGTGCAGTACTCCGGCGACCATACTATAAACAAGCCTTTTATTGGCAATACATTTATTTTTTTTATAATTTAATTGAATGTTGTGATAATATGTGTTACAGAATCATAATGCCGGATACGGATATAAAAGAATTATAGCAGGCCTTCATTAGAAATAACAGGGGGTCAGATTTAATAATAAAATATTTTGATGAATGATATGAAGTTGTTTATTGATGGCAGTGTAAATACCAGATTAAAAACCGGATATGGAGCTTACCTTGCTGTGTCTGAAAATGAATATTTCCCGGAATCGCATAAAGTATATGTAAAAATAAAACGGTTCGAGAATACAAATTCAAGTAAACTTGAAATACAGACATTATTGTGGGCCTTGGATGAAATTGATTTTTCAGGAAAAGAGGTTACTATATATACAGATTCACAAAACATAATAAGCTTATTAAAAAGACATGATCATCTTAAAAAAAATGATTATTATTCAAATAAAAATGTGAGGCTTAATAATTACAAGCTATACATGGAATTCTATGAAAAGACAGAAAATTTGAATTGTAAATTTATCAAAGTTCAGGGTCATAAATCTTCAGATAGTAAAGATTATATTGACAGATTATTTGCAGTTGTAGACAGGGCTGCAAGAAATGCATTGAGGAATAACATGTAAAATATGTGAAAGTAAATAATTGATTTTATTTGTTTATCACAAAAATGCCTGATATAAATTGCAGTCTGATACTTCCTGTCGTACGCAGCAGTTTGCATATGAAGCTCGTTTTTTTTATTTTTCAGAGAGTCAGTGTTACAGGAGGTTTAATTGAATTTACCGTCAGGTGCTCATTACAATTTTATTTAATGATTAGTTGCATACCAGGTAAGATAGAAATATAGTATATTTAAAAAATAAAATTGCTCTTCTTCCATATAACGGGACATCAGTGATTTCTGTAATATTAAAAAAATTATTTGACTAATATCCTGTAACAGCTTTCATTTTATTTTTATACAGGTGAAATTTTGAAACAGATTAAAAAAAATAAAGCAGCCATATATATAAAGCAGGATTTTGCAGTTCTCACTGACTGTAATCCTGATTTATAATTGTAAT
>JAFGDQ010000017.1 GCA_016932015.1 Spirochaetota bacterium
ATGTATTTTTCCATAAACTGCCTCCTTTTTCCAGCAGTTTATTTCATGTTTCACTTCTTGTGAAGATGTGGTTAATTTGACGCTTACGAAAAAGCAACCTGTAATGTCAGAATATTCTGATAAATTTAAAATTGAAAAATGAAATAAACCTCTTCGCCCTGGATCAGGAAAGAGGTTCATTTCGTAAAATCATTTAATCGCAGTTATGAAGCAGATTTATTCATTGCAGGCATATTCTGTTTTGCCAAAAATAAATCATGATAATCCTTTAATCCTTAAATCACGGTTCCAACAATTATCAGAATTTAATTTCAACTCCGAAATTCGGAAGAAAAGAAAAACTTTCTCCTTCTCCTTCAGTCGGATTGGATCCTTCTGAATATGCTTCTGTCCAGTTCCATTCCTCTTCTGTGACCTGTTTTTTCATCAGAATATTTATTACTTCGATATACCAGCTTACCTGTCCCCATGAATATTGTGATCTGTGGGTATAACGCAGATCAAGCGAATAATAAGCAGGATAATTCGCTGAATTTCTGTCACCTGTTGTAGGAATGTATCTGCCGGGACTATCAGGATCTTCATAGGAACCTGTAATAGGTGTATACGGAAGAGATGAATAATACTGGAAGCGTCCGCTTAAAATATGTTTGTTAAGCCTGTACCCGGATACCAGTTTGAAATTGTGCCTTTGTTCATCAGATGAGGTTATCCATTTGTCTCCATATTCATCACCTATATAACCCTGGTCTATTCCGTCATAGTATTCTGTTGTCGGAAGCCCTGACTTGTATTTTGATCGTGTATAAGTATAGCACATCCATCCGAAGAGACCGTTCTGATTTTCGCGGGAATCTTTGCGCAGCATTATTTCAAAACCGTATGCTTTTGCTTTTCCTGAAGAGAGTCCCTGCAGATAGGAGCCGTCGGATTTATAATGCGGATAAGCTTCAGGCTGATCGTAAAAATAGTTGTAAAAGCCTTCTGCTTTTAATGTAAACAATCCTATTTCCTGTTCAACTCCTGCAGAAGAATGCCATGCTTTTTCCGGCTTCAGTTCTTCTCCTATTGCGGCTATATCGGCATTGGTCTCGAATATGAATCCGTTAGTCTGAGGGAAGTAACTGTAATGTCCACCTGCGCAGGAAATTGTTGTGTCTGTGGAAAAACGATAACTTGTATGCAGACGCGGGTCAAATGTTCCATAGCCTGAGCGCACAAGATAATCGGAGCGAATACCCGGAGTCGCTTCAAATTCGCCGAATAAAAATTTATTTTCGAGGTATCCTCCAAAAGTATGATTCGATATCTTTTCATCAAGATTGTATACATGCATAGAGTCTTCGTCTCCTATATCAAAAACATCAGTATATCCCTGGTTAAGAATTGTCTTTCCGGATGCAGTAAAATAGTAAAACGTGTATTCTGCACTTGCTTTCAGCTCCGCATGCCTGTCAAGCCAGCGGTAGCTTGCTTTATCCTTTAATCCGAATATTGAGGGCTTTGAATGCATGTCAAGATCCTTTGCCCAGGATGCGGCTCCTTCTGCCGGAAAATTATAGTAATAGTGTACATCCGTATAACTTGCATAGAATAAAACTCTGTTTTGTAATATACTGCTGAACCTGGAATCAAAGTACAGACCGAGGTTGTGAGCTGTTATATCATATTTTTCTTCTGCATTAAGATAAAGAGGATCATCTCCATCTTCCATGAAATCTTCATTGCTTAGTACTTTCAGGTAATCTCTGTATCCGAAAAATAAAACAGTGGCTGAATGCACTTTGCTGATATTATATTTCATCTTAAACTGATAGTCATAATATACAGGAGTTACCGGAATATCATCTCCGGTAATGAGTTCAGCAGCTTTTATGGCAAGGCCAAGATAACCATATCTTCCGGACGCAACTGCGTATCCGGCATTCTCGGCCTGCTGATTATTTGAACCGGAAAATATCAGATTGCCTGCAGTATCCTTTTTAATCGGCATTTTTATCAGTGATGTTATACCTAACAGGCTAAGATCCAGGAATCCTCCTGTTTCATTGACTTCATCAATAGTTGACATATTTATGACAGCTGCTGTAGCAGATCCGAATTCCGCAGGAAAGGCTGATGAATAAACGTCTATTTCGTCAATAAGATTTGTATTTATTACCGAATGCAGCCCCCCGAAGTGAAGAGGGTTATGAACAGGGATATCATCGATAAAATAATTGTTCGACATTACACTCGCGCCTCTGATTATGAGAGGGCCGAATATACCAGCTCCCATCCGGTTTATTCCCGGAAGAGACGTCAGCGCGCTAACAGAGTCACCGAAAGAGGCCGGGACTTCTTTCATATCCTCGGCAGAAAGTGTTTGCCTTGATATACTTTGAATGTCTTTTTTCTTCCAGCTGCTTGTCTTTTCTCTTTTGATCACAACAGGTCTCAGCTCCACCTCTTTACTGTCAGTCTTGACAATATCGTCTGTATCTTCTTCAGGGTTTTTTGTGTTTTCTTCTATCCGGGACTCTTCTTCCGGAGAAACTGTAAAATCAGCTGTATCGGAATCTTTTTCTTCGATATTGGAAGAAGAATCAGTTAAATCATTTGGGGAAATATCTGAACCGCTTGTCTGCGCATGCAGATTGTAGTTCGGGGAAGAGATAAAAATAATAATACATAAGCTAAATAATTTAATAAATTTCATAGTCTATACCTTTTATTTCTATTAATCAGCAATATAACTGTATAGAAATTTAACACAACTTTCTGTGAAATGTGTTACCTCCATTGTTATTATATTGAGAATAATAATTTTTTAAAGATAATATGAATAAAATAATAATCACCGTTCGGCAGGCTTAATCAATAAAAGGGATACAGCTTTAGCTCATTACTTTATAGTAAAATAGCAAATCTTTAATTTACCGGAAAATGCTTGTTCTTTGTATTGAAAATATGGTAAATAACTGATATAATATTCAGGCAAACTAAATTCTGATAGCAGAAGGAGAAGCAGGTTTGGCAAAAAATAAGAAATCCGAAGTTCATAATGAAGAACAGATGTATAATATATCATCTGAATATGTAAAAACTATTCATAATCATGAACCTGATTTTGAAAAAACTTTATTTAAAATTCCTGAAGTTGCATATAACAAAATCCTGGACCGGCTTTCTTTAATTTACGGAAGAGATGTGGCTGAAGCATATATACCCGAGTTTGAACGCGTAATGCAGGTATATTACGCGCATAAACCGGATATAATGATTGAAAGAGAGAAGAAGTTTAATGCTTATGACAGGTTCACTGAAAAGGACGTTATTCTGATCACTTACGGTGATCTGCTGAGGGGAGAGGAAAGTTCCCCTATAGATACGCTTGCCAGATTTTGTGATATGTATCTGGAAGGGACAATCAATACGCTGCACATTCTCCCGTTTTTCCCGTATACATCCGACAGGGGATTTTCCATTACTGACTTTTCGACTGTTGATCCAAAGCTGGGTACATGGCAGGATATTGAAGACCTTGAAAACAGGTATCAGCTTATGTTTGACGGTGTAATAAATCATATTTCTTCAAAAAGCAGATGGTTCCAGGAATTTCTGAACGGCGCACCATATTACCGTGACTTTTTTATTGTATATAACAGGCCTGAAGATTTAAAAGTTGAGGACAGGAAAAAACTTTTCAGGCCCAGAACTTCAGATGTTCTTCATAAATATTTTACATATAACGGAGCCAAGTATGTATGGACTACTTTTTCGAGAGACCAGATTGACCTTAATTATAAAAATCCGAATGTCCTTGTCCGGGTTCTTGAGATTCTGCTGCTGTATGTAAGACACGGGGCCGATATTATACGGCTTGATGCTGTGACCTACTTATGGGTGGAGCCGGGAACACGCAGTATACATCTTGAACAGACTCATGAAATAGTAAAACTTCTCCGTGATGTGCTGGACACGGTTGCTCCCGGCGTTGCCTTAATTACGGAAACTAATGTCCCTCATGAAGAAAATATTTCATATTTCGGAAGCGGTAGTGATGAAGCGCACATGGTTTATAATTTTGCCCTGCCTCCGTTAACGCTTTATACTTTTTACAAGGGGGATGCTACAGAACTCTCGAAGTGGGCGTCAGGCCTTGAGCGTATTTCAGATACATCAACATTCTTCAATTTTCTTGATTCTCATGACGGGATCGGACTGATGGGTGTAAAGAATATCCTGCCGAAAGGGGAAATAGATTTTTTAATTAAGAATGCAGAAGAGCATGGCGGGCTTATATCATATAAAACCGGCGATGACGGTACAGAGGAACCGTACGAAATTAATATTACATGGTTCAGCGCGCTGAATTCTGATGAAGACAGGGAGGACGTAGCGTTTCAGGTAAAACGTTTTGCGGCTTCAAGAATGATTGCCATGATAATACAGGGCGTGCCCGGCATTTATCTGCACAGCCTGATCGGGACCAAAAATGATATTGATGCTGTTATATCAACAAAATCCAAAAGAGACATTAACAGGACAGTTATTGATAAGAAAGCTGTTGATGAAGCACTGAGCGATCCGTTTTCAAAGTTTTCCAGAATTAACAGGGAACTGGGCCGCCTTATAAAGATGAGAACAAGATTAAGAGCTTTTCATCCAAACGGAGATCAGAAGGTACTTTATATTGCATCTGAAATATTCAGTGTGTTAAGAATTTCGCCGGAAAAAGATCAGCATATAATTGCAATGATAAATGTTACTGCAAATACATGCCATTTGCAAATAGATCTTAAAGATATTGATGTGCCGGAAAAATGCAAGTATGATGAGTACTGGTTTGATATTGTAAGCGAGGAAGAATACATGACATCCGGGAGCATTTTAAGGATCACACTGCAGCCTTATGATATAGTATGGTTGCAGCCTGACTGCGAGATGAAAGTAAATTCATAACAGGCTGGCAAGAAGTGATTTTATTTTTTCATTGGAATCGTCAACAAAAGATTTCATTGATTCGAATTGTGACTCACTGATTTTCAGCTTGTTCAGATCATTTTCGCTTATTTTATTCGGTTCGGCATTTCCTTCCATCTGAAAACCGCTGTGCTGGGCAAGAGAGTTAGCTACGCGCAGTAAAAGTACATCATTTTCTCTTACTTCTTCAGGCAGTTCTTCTATGTGATGAAATTCAATCGGGTGTATAATAGTCTCAGGAAATTTCCAGCGTTTCAGCAGCATGCCGGCTACCTCGCAATGATCCATTCCTATGACGACCCGCTCGGCAACATGAAGGTCCACAAGTTTGTGTGTGCTTGCAAATTCAATTATTTCCATGAAGTCTTTGTGAAAAAACCGGGACAGTACGATTTTACCGATGTCATGCAGCAATCCGATAATAAAAAGCGATTCATTTAAATCATGTTTACAGTAACGCTTCCCGAGTTCCTGAATAATTGTCGCAACTGCAATCGAGTGCTTCCAGATTCCGCTTCTGCTGTAATATTCTGTGTGGATTTCCTCTTTCGGCAGTATTGAAACCACTCCCATGGACAATGCAAGAGACTTGATCATGTTAAATCCCAGCAGGGGAACTGCGGTTTCCAGTTTTGTCACTTTTGTGGAAAAGCCGTAATATGCGGAATTAGCGACTTTCAGTATTTTTGCTGTTAATGTGGGATCATATGTTAATACTTTTACAATATCAGACGCGCTTGTTTCAGTTTTATCGAGAAGCTCCAGAATTCTGGGAATGGCAAGCGGTAATTCTTCAATCTGTGAGTAGATTTTTTTTGAGAGCTCCTCATTGTCCATAAATTTTTTATTTTAATCCTTTTAAATGATTTTAATTCCTGTATATTAAAGACATATTAAAAAGTAAAAAAAGTCAAAATAATTTTGTATTGCATGCAAAATATTAAAATTTTTATATATTTATATGAGAATTGCTATTGTTAAATTTGTTGTTTTAAAGTAACTACTCAGCTATTCAAGAGACATTTTGCTAATAAGTCAAACTATAATTGCCGATATTATGTCACATGAAGCGAGAAGAAATA
>JAFGDQ010000018.1 GCA_016932015.1 Spirochaetota bacterium
TATTGCTTTTTGTTGGATAATTATTATTCTTATTGGATTAAGTCAATTAATTTGTATAGTAGGGTTAATTTTTAGAGATTCCCTTTAATTAAATTCTGTGAGAAAGTCCCGAGATCAAATGGCAGACCCACAATGCCTATTACTTTAGTTCCCAGCATAACAGGCACAGATGCCAGTGTTACTATTGTTGTTCCGTCCGGAGATTTTCCGGGTTTTCCTATATGAATTTTACCGCTAAGATTTGCTCTGATATTATCGTCAAATCCAATACCTCCCCATCTCATTCCGTCCTGCTTACCGTTCCCGCTTACAATAATCTTGGGGTTTTGTTCTGCATTTGATATAAAAACCTCTTCATAAATTCCGGCTATATTATATTTAGCGGTAACCAGTTCACGTGCTTCTTTTGATATTTTACCTGTAAGCACGACATCTTTTACAATCTGCAAAGCCGCGAGCTCTCTGGCTGTATCCAACTGCTGTTTATAAAAAGAATCAACCTCTAATTTTACGACATTGTTTACATTGTCAATTTCGTTAATATACAGTGCGGTTAAAGAGGTTAAAGCCGAGTTGTAGGAAGAAACGGAGATAACAGCAGCAAGTAAAATAATAATTATTATGACTATACCCGAAAGTACGAGTCTTAGACTTTTAAATTTTGATAATTTCATAATTTACTCCTCCATTTTTGGTAGCTTTGATTTTAACACATAGAAATAAAAAAATCAAATTTTTTTATTTTTTGAATAAATGCAGTAAGGGAATAGAATAAATGAAACTGAATATCGCCAAATAATAATGCCGAAAATTACCGGCTTATTTTTTCTTTATATAATATAAAAAATCGAATTCCCCGGATAATTTTTGTATCTTTAGTTAAAACAATTATTATCAGCCGGGCTATATTCTTTTAGCAGTTAAAGTATAAAAAAATAAAATACATACAGGAGGAAAACCAGATGACTCCGGCATTACTCACATTATTAAAAAGCGTACCATGGGATATAGTTATCAGAAACGCACCCAGGGTCGCGGCAGAAGCAAAAAAACTATGGGACACAATCGCAAAAAAGGAAATTCAGGAAATTCCTTCCGGCCGGCAATCCGGCACGGAAGCCGTAAAAAAGATGACACCCTCCGAAATGCAGTCTAAAATTATTTTTCTGGAAAAGGCTGTTTCCGATTTAAACAATCAGATGCTTGCGTCCTCGGAAATTATTAAGGAACTTGCGGAACAGAATACACAGCTTGTCCGGCGTATTGAGACCAGCCGTGTACGTCTGAAATTGATAGCATTAATAAGCACGGCTGTCTGGATTATTCTAGTGATAAGTCTGATTATCACAAGAACAGGCTGACTAAATAAACAATTATTCTTCTGAACCTGTCAGGAGTCTGCACCTGAAATCCTTCTTTCAGCCATGCGGCATTAAATTAAAGGGCTGAGCCGTCAACATCACGCGGCCATGCTCAAGGTGCGCAGGGGAATCAGACGATCCCGGAAGAAACGCAAAAAAATCCCTGCATTGTTTAAAAAAGCTTGCACAAAATGACAGGAATCCGTACGTACGCAAACAAGCCAAAGGCTCAAGTCAAATGATAAATAACGATTTTTAAGAAGAGATTTTTATGAAAAATATTACTGCTTCAGACAGAAAAAATTTAAAATCCCGGGCTCATCATTTAAAACCTGTTATTCAGATAGGCAGAAACGGCATTACACCTTCACTGATCTCTGCTCTAGATAAAGCCCTTCTGGATCATGAGCTGATAAAAATCAAATTCCAGGATTTCAAGGAAGAGAAAAGAGACCTTGCGAACGAGATAGCGGAAGAAACCGGATGCGCAATAATTTCAATGATGGGTAACATATTAACCGTTTACAGAGAAAACGAAGAAGATGATAAATAAACTATAGCAGTGATTTTCCGGCTGCCTCACTTGCTTTTCCCGCCACTGAAAACCGCATTCCGGCAAAAAAACAGCTGAAAGAGTCAGGTACAAAATTGTATAAAATTTTTCAGGCTTAAGCAAAATAAATTGACTTTTTTATCATAATACTTGTTATCATCTACTGACGGCACTACCAAATTCTAATTATCTAAATGAGAATTTTTCATGTTAGATGGGCTTTGGAGAAAGAGGGAAAGCCGGAATCAATGTCCGCGGCAAATGCCCGGTTATTTCTAATTTTACATTTCTTAACGAGGTATGAAATGTTTACTTCAAAAAAAATTACAATATTTTCTCTCTTGATCTTTTGTCTGTTTTTTCTGTCTGCTGCCTTTGCCGGATCACAGCTGAACACAATCAGCAATGAAACAGGCAAGGATTTAGCTCCTGCAATCTGTACAGACGATTCTGAAACTGAAGTGTATGAAGAGACAGAAGAAGGTGATTACGACGAATCTTATGATGAAAGCCAGCCTGAAGATATGCAGGGTGATCCCGATATGGAAACAGAATAGCAAGCAATTAAGCAAATCATAAGCGGAATGCCCCGGCAGTACTGCCGGGGCATTTTTTATTCCGATTTTATTCGTAAAATTTTTCTTTTATTTTTGACAAACATATGACAAGTGCGATATAAATATACCGCATTATTTGTTTCAGTATTTTCACAATTCATTAAAGCCTCTATCAGGGAATCATATTATGAATGATGAGATCTTGGCATTAATCCTTATTTTCTGCGCCAGAGTAATTGACGTTTCACTCGGCACTATCAGAATAATACTTGTATCCCAGGGATACAGAAAAATCGCTCCCATAATGGGGTTTGTTGAAATTTTAATATGGCTGACCGCAATCGGAAAAGCGCTGAACAATTTAAGCAGTATATACAGCTATCTGATATATGCCGGAGGATTCGCCACAGGAAATTATGTTGGCATGCTTCTTGAGTCCAAACTGTCACTCGGATTTCAATCAGTAAGAATCATAACCAGTGAAAAAGTAACAGCTCTTCCCATGGCTTTAAAAGACGAAGGACTTGAACTTTCCATTGTAAACGGCAAAGGGGCAAAAGGTGACATTTTAATAATTTACGTGGTCGCCCAGAGACGAAAAGTGAAGAAGCTTATTAACCTGGTAAATGAAATTGAACCTCACGCAATCATTACTGTTGAAGATGTAAGGTCTCATAAGACATCATTTCTGGGCGGCAAGAAATTTTCGGAAATATTAAGCAGGCAGATAACCAAAAGAAAATAATACTAACGTAAAAGGCCAGTTCTTAAATTGTATTTCCCTGTCAAAACAGCAGAAAATCTATAACAGCACGCTTAACATATTTCTGCCTTATCTTCCCAGCGCTGTATCAGATAATCTTTCATTTTTTCAAATACTTCCGCCTGTTCCTCAACTACAGCCTCAGCTTCCTCATTTGACATATCTTTTGTCCTGTTTACAAAGGAAGCGATTCTGGCAAAATATAACGGAGTCATCAGACTTACAAGAATGCTGCGGTTGCCTGTCCATTTCGGATAAGCCGCAGCAAGGTCATAGAGCATTTTAGCCCAGACTTCTGTAGGAAAAAGAAAGTCTTCCTCCACTGTTTTATAAAGTTTTTCTATTACTTCGAAATTATCTGGAAGAATTATCTTTTTCCATATTTCGCTATAATTGGTAAACCCGGTTTTAAAATCATTCACAAGCTTTGAAATATTTATTGAAAACGGCTGAGGGTCAATATCCACATCATTACCAATTACCGGCACAGGCTGGCTTTCCCTGACCACTTTCCATGTCTTTTCATGCTTTACCATAAGGTCCATAAAAGTCATGACTACCTGCCTGAACATAGGGCCAAGCGCTTCCGCAGGGTCCTTTACATCATGAATTTTTACTCCAAGGTTCGCCTGGCCTATTTTTGCCTTATTCACCATAGCAGTAATGGTAAGCCAGATGTCTATACCGAATCTGGCAACATCAGTAAACCATACATCTTCACCTATAAATTTTTTAACAAGCGGGAGTGAAAAAGCAAAATCCCCGCCAATAGGCTGTCTGACTCTGTAACCGTACAGCGTTCTTGTGAGGTTATAAACGATATTGTTGGTAATTGTTCCGTCATACTTATAGCGTTTGTAATACGGGGCAATAAAATCAAATGAATCATTCAGAACAGGGTCAACAAGCCTCGCAATCCATTCAGGGGTGATTGACCTGAGGTCTGAATCGAACATCAGGCAAGCTTTAACGTCAAGTATGTTGGCAGCTTCAAAAACGGCCCTTACAGCAGAGCCTTTTCCCGGGAGTCCTCTGTATATCATAATGATCCTTTCTATCCACGGGCTGCTTTCCAGAATTTCCGCCTCTTCTCTTGTATCATCAACAGAACCTCCGTCTGACACAAGCACAACACATCTCAGATTTTTATAATGTACGTGAAGACCCTGCTCAATGGTCTTTACTACATGTCCTATAGTGGCCTGATTATTAAAGCAGGGAATTCCTATCAGAATATCAGCTTCTCCAAGACGTTCAAGCTGCCTCCTGACAGGTGAGCGTAAAGCCGTACTGAATTGCATTTATAATCTCCTTTAATTAAGTTGTTGAAATATCCGGAAATTAATAACAGGCTCAAACTTTATTACTGAACTACGGATATGAACGCATGCAGGAAGTATAAATTTGATTCTTGAAATAATCAACTATTTTACAGCCTGCATCAGGAGGATAGAAAATCGTTTATAATTCCGGAAAGCTCCGGTGTACGAAGATAGCCGTAGGACTTATGAGGATTTCGTTTATTATTGAATTCATAATCATTATAAACCACTGTATCCACCGGCCCGATTTTTCTTGAATTGTGTTTATAATTCTTCCCTAGCCTGTAAATAACCGCGACCTTGTCATCAGGATCGGCAAAATTAAACCACGCATTATTAATATTCTCAGGCGTATCCAGCATTATATTTTCAGTATATTTCAGCCCCTGTTCTGCAAGTATTTTCTTCATTACAAACTGCATGCCGAGCGGAGAACCTATTGTAACAAAAGTATCGATTTTTGCGTCCGGAATAAGAAATCCAAGAGTGTCATAAGAGATAATGGAGCCCATGGAATGCGCGATGATCAATATTTCATAATCGCTGTATCTGGAAATTTTCTCTGCAAGCCTGCCGCGCACTTCATCCTTTATTGCTTTTCCGTTTTCCAGTGTTTTATTATAATACTCGTCAAGGTCCCTGAAAAGCAGTTTGATTACTGCTTCAAATATTTTATCCAAATTCAAAAACCTGCCGTTCTTTAAGAACAGTTTATCCGTAATTTCCTCTAATTTATTAAGCAGCTTGATTTTCAGGTTCATAATTTTTTTATTTTCCGCCTGATTTCTGCTTTTTGCATACGGTTCATCATTATACAGAGGGCCTTTTTTATTAAAAGGAAAAACGGACAAAGGCTCGGAATACATTATATCTGCCCAGTATACCATTTTGAATTTGAACATCCATCTGCCCTTATTTATTCTTTTCAATCCTTCCCGTATTGATTTCTTCCACCAGTACTTAAGGAGCCATGCGGGCGGTTTATTTGCAAGGCCGTGAATTCCGATGATTACTTTCTTTTTTTTTCTTTTTAGCATAATTAAGTACGATTATAAAAATAAAATGATTGAGAATCGCGACGTATATGTTATCTTTACTTATTAAAGTAAAGTAAGGGTGTCAAAGATATTTCCAGGATATATTTTATTATTTTTAATTCAGGTTACTTTCTTTTTTATAGAAAATTTTGAAAAAATCCCGCAAGGATAATTTATCATGTTTAATTTTAATCCTCTCATAAAAAAAGTCAACCCTTCTCCCGGCATGCCGGTGCACACAGGAGAAAAAAAAGTTGAGGAAATAAAAGTAAGCATTATCAGGTATGACAATAAAACTCTCAATGAAAAAATTATTACCATTACGGAGAAAAACAGAAAGCAGTCAATAGACAATATTTATAATTCTTCACTGGTAAAGAACAAGCGGAAAAAATCACAGGTATTATGGATCAATATTAAAGGTCTTCATGATGCGGAATTTATAAATGAAATCGGCAGCAGATTTGAAATTCACAACCTTACCATTGAAGATATTCTGAATACAGCACACAGGCCGAAAGTGGAGGACTTTGATAAATACTTGTTTATTGCCATGAAATCATTAAGCCTCGGAAAATCCGGCGGCATCGCATCAGAGCAGCTGAGCATTGTTTTAAAATCCGATATTATTTTATCCTTCCAGGAAGGGGGTGAAAAGCTGTTTACCGCTCTCAGAAACAGAATAGATAACGTCAAAGGCCGTATAAGAAAAAGAGGGGGCGATTATCTATCCTATGCGATAATTGACACCATCATTGACAGGTACTTTTTTATCTTTAACAAAATCGCTGAACAGATGGAAGATATTGAAAAAGAGCTGCTCGAGAATCCTTCACATGAAACATTAAAGAAAATTCAGGAATTAAAAAACTATTCGCTTATTATGAGAAAATCTATCTGGCCTGTACGGGACATGATGCGATACTTAATATATGAAGACCTGCCAATAATTAAAGAAATCAACATCCCTTTTTTCAGAGACGTAAACGACCACGTTGTTCATATTATAGATATTATTGAATCAGTAAAGGAAATGCTTACAGGCATGCATGATATGTATCTTTCAAGCATAAGCAACAAAATGAACGAAATAATGAAAGTGCTTACTATAATTGCTACCATCTTTATCCCTCTTACATTTGTTGCCGGCATTTACGGCATGAATTTTAAATTCATGCCGGAGCTTGAATGGAAATGGGGCTACTTTGCTTCGCTCGGTTTTATGCTGATTCTTGCAGGAATTATGCTGATATTTTTTAAGAGAAAAAAATGGCTCTGATATTGCTTAAAACCTGTTTATCAGGCGACCTGCCCGTTCATTGTAATTGTATGATCCTTAACAGGAATATTTTTTCCAGCTTTTTCAAAGGCTTTATCCAGTATATAATTGACCCCGCCGCAGCACGGTACTTCCATATGGAGAACTGTTATGGACCTGATGTAATGTGCTGAAATAATTGAGACCAGCTTGTCCACATACTCCTCAATAAAGGGATCAAGCTTTGGACAGAACATGATTGCAATTTTGCCTTTCAGAAAATCCCTGTGAAAATCTCCGTAGGCAAAAGGAACACAGTCGGCAGCTATTAAGAGATCGGCATTGTCAAAATAGGGAGCAGCAGGATTAATCAGCTTAAGCTGAACAGGCCATTGCCTGAGTTCTGAAGCAATTGTTCCCGTCTTTTCAGCATTGCCTGCACTTTCAATTATTCTTTCCGCAGACCCGGGACAGTTCATAATTCCGGAGCTGCATGACTTTATTTCCTCAAGCGGTTTATCCTTTATATGCTCAGGAATTTCAATATTATTCTTCTCAAGATAATCAATCGCCTCATTATACAGCCCTGCCTCTCCATGATCGGCAAGATGTTCCAGATGAGCCTGGATTACAGGCTGTCCCTGCTTTACGATATTTGACATTACCAGTGCTTCACTGTAAGGTTCAGCTTCACGCTCTGTAACAGTGATTGCACCTTCAGGGCAGGTGCCTATGCACGCTCCAAGACCGTCGCAGAAAAGATCGCTTACTAGTCTTGCTTTGCCCTCTATTATCTGCAAAGCACCCTCCGGGCAGTCGGGCACGCAAAGTCCGCAGCCTGTACACTTATTTTCATCAATCTCTATTATTTTCCTTTTCATCTTTTTCTCCGTGAAATTCTCAATGCTTATACTGGAAATATACTACTATTGGCTTTAAACGTAATTGACCAGGATCAAGTTTGATATGCCCTCATCCCTCGGAAAGCTTTGCATGCCGTGTCCCTTCTCCCGGAGGGAGAAGGGAAAAGCTTTGCCCTGCAAGGTGACGGGAAAATCTACTCTCCTGCCATCATTGCCTTAATGTCGCTTTCAACTTCGCCTGTCGGTTTTATGTTGAAATTCTCAACGAGCACATTTAAAACATTAGGTGAAAGAAATGCAGGAAGCGTAGGTCCAAGACGAATACCTTTAAACCCGAGAGCAAGCAGAGCCAGAAGTACAGCTACAGCCTTCTGCTCATACCATGCCACATCAAACGATATTGGAAGGTCATTAATGTCTTCAACGTTAAAAACTTCCTTTAATTTAAGCGCTATTACTGCAAGAGAATAACAGTCATTACACTGGCCGGCATCAAGCACTCTCGGGATACCTCCAATGTCTCCGAGATTGAGCTTATTGTACCTGTACTTCGCGCATCCCGCAGTAAGTATTACAGCATCATTCGGCAGATTTTCTGCCACGTCAGTAAAATATGACCTTGTCTTCTGTCTTCCGTCACAGCCAGCCATTACAATAAAGCGCTTTATCGCTCCTGATTTAACAGCATCAACAACCTTGTCAGCGAGCGCAAACACCTGCTCATGCGCGAATCCTCCTATTATTTCCCCTGTTTCAATTTCCATAGGGGCGCTGCATTTTTTCGCAAGTTCAATGATCTCAGAAAAATCCTTTTTACCTCCGCTTTCTCTGTCCGGGATATGTTTTGTACCGGGATAGCCTGCAACGCCTGTTGTAAAAAATCTGTCTCTATAGGAATCCTTAACAGGTATAATGCAGTTTGTTGTCATAAGAACAGGGCCGTTGAATGATTCGAATTCCTTATTCTGATGCCACCATGAGCCGCCGTAATTTCCTACAAAATTGTCATACTTTTTAAATGAAGGATAATAATTAGCAGGAAGCATTTCACCGTGGGTATAAACATCCACGCCAGTACCCTTTGTCTGCTCCAGGAGTTCCTCCATGTCTTTCAGGTCATGGCCTGAAATCAGAATGCCGGGATTTCCTTTAACTCCAATATTAACTTTTGTTATTTCCGGATTTCCGTAACTTTCCGTATTCGCCTTATCTAGCAAAGCCATTGTTTTTACAGCAATGTCCCCGGCTTTCAAAACAAGACCCACCATTTCATCAACAGAGAGATCCTTTACAGTACTTTCAATTGCTTCAATAGCAAAATTATACAGTTCATCATCTTCATAACCGAGCACAGACGCATGGTCCGCATATGCGGCTATTCCTTTAAGCCCGTATATTAAAAGTTCTCTGAGTGACCTTACATCTTCATTTTCCACGGAAAGCAGACCGACAGTTTTCGCTTTGTCTGCAAATTCTTCCGGTTTGCCGGGCCATAAAGCAGCATCATGATCAGCTTTGATCCCGCTTTTTTCTTTTAAAATGTCGCGCAGCTCCAGACCTTCTTTGATCATTGCAGTAATTTTTTCTGAATCAAAATTGGTATTTGTAATTGTCGCGAATAATGCCTTCATTACAAACCTGCCTGCCTCTTTATCAAGTTTACCGTTTTTTGCCAGGCCCGTTCCATATATGGAAATTCCTTTCAGAACATAGATAAGCAGATCCTGCAGGTTCGCAACCTCTTCGCTTTTACCGCAGACTCCGTTTACTGTACACCCCTGGTTCTTTGCTGTTTCCTGACACTGATAACAGAACATACTCATTTTTTTCTCCTTAATTTCTTTTTAATCTCTTTTCTTTATAAGTATAGGCAGGCGAATAAATAATTCATTGACATAAGTCAATTACAGAGTAAATTTTAATAATTCAAAAAAATAAAATTATACTCCAATGAATCATATTGAATTATTAATGTTTGACCTTGACGGCACCCTAATAGATTCCGGCATGACTCTTGTCTATGGCGCACAATATGTTTTATCCAGGTTCAATATTTCCTCCAAAGATATTAATGCTGAAAGAATCAAATCATACATGGGTGGTGACGGTACTGAATTTTTAAGAAAAGTCTTTAATGACTTTGAAGTCACCGGAAATATTGATCTTAAAACAGCGTTACAGTATTTTGATGAATTCTTCAGGGAGAACCCTGCAAAGGGTTCAGAACTGTTTCCCAATGTATTAGAGGTACTGGACTTCTTCTCTTCAAAAAGAAAAATCATCCTTACCAACAGGTCAAAAGAAGTAGCGGAATACACATTAAAGCATCTTGATATTGCAAAATATTTTGAAGATATTATCGGAGCTGACGGCAATGAATGCTTCAAGCCTTCAGCGTGCCCTATCAAAAAAGCATTATCCCATATGATTATTGATAAACATAAAAGCCTCATGGTTGGAGATATGAATGTGGATATTCAGGCAGGGAAAAACGCCGGAGTGCTCACCTGCGGTGTTACATACGGCATAGGCACAAGAGAGGAGATCGAAAAGGAAAATCCTGATTTTCTTATTGATGATATTATTGAGCTTAAAAAGATTGCCGGATAGTGCTGACTTATTATTTTACAATCAGACAAATCTCAAATACCAGTTAAAAAAATGAAAATATTCTCACTTAATTGTGGTATATTATTTAATGAACTGAATAAATAAGATCTCATCCTCCTAACCTTCTCTCTGAGGAAGAAGGAGGTGCTCTATGCTAATTATGGGATGTGCCTTTCACAGCAAGGCAAGAGATGAGGTCAGGAATATTAAAATGAAATGAATATACCCAATCTGTTAAAAAAATACGACCTTTTCAGCAAGCTGAGCAGTAATGCCCTGGAAAATCTCTCTGTAAAAGCAGTATACAAAAAGCTTGATGCAAAGGAAATGATTTTTACTGAAGGATTTGAGGGCAGTTTTTTTTATATGCTGCTATCCGGGTCTGTGCGTATTTTCAAGACATCATATGACGGCAAAGAAAGTACTATAAAGATTATTCACCCTGGTGAAATTTTCGCGGAAGCGGCCTTGTTTCAGAAAAAAAATTATCCTGCAAGTGCGGTTACAGTAGAAAAATCAGAAGTTATTGCGATTCACCGGAAATCATTTTTTGAAATGATCAGGGATCAGAATTCGAACTATGTCTTTATTGAAGCTGTTTTCGGAAAGCTTAGATTTCTTACTGACCAGATCCATTACCTTAGCTCTCATGATGTAGAAGACCGTTTCTTCAGATTTTTAATAAGCACCTACGGTAAAAAATACCGCTATAACATTTCACTGGCCAAAAAGGAAATTGCATCAGCCATAGGCACAATACCTGAAACATTTTCCAGACTCATTTTAAGACTTACAAAAATGGGCATAATTGCCTGGAAAAAAAACAGTCTTATTATTAAAGACGGTTTCTGGGACAACGATTATTTTAATGAATAGAGAGCTTTGATACAAAATGAATTACGATTCGGTTTTATTGATTGTTTTTCAGTTTATGGCATATACTTTTTTGGGCTGGATTATTGAAGTAATACACCGGTCGCTCAGTCAGCGACGTTATGTTAACGCCGGATTTCTATTCGGTCCGTTTCTTCCTGTTTACGGTACAGGCGCAATGATAGCTGTTATGCTTGGTTCTATTTTTAAAGGACTGCACCCTGTTTTTGTCTTTTTCCTGCTGGGTATTATTTTATCTGTATTTGAATATTTCACAGGCTTTTTTATGGAAAAACTGTTTAATATAAAGCTCTGGGACTATAATAATAACAGATTCAACATACACGGCAGAGTATCGCTTCTTTACAGTACTATCTGGGCATTTCTTGCTGCTGTTTTCCTGTACCTTATACATCCGACCGCAAACAGGTATTTAAAATTCATCAGCAGCGATATAATTAAAATTTCATCTTTTTTATTTATAATCTATTTTTTTGTTGACCTGTTTTTCTCAATAGCGTCAATCAAGGCATTAAGGAAGAAAGTGGCATATCTTTATGAAAATTACATCAGCCTCAATAACTCCGAAGTTTATCCAATTGTAAAATCTTTCAACAGGCTTGTCCGCGCGTTCCCTGAAATTAATAAATACATCAATAAAAATATTGGCATCAGAATTAAGGAAAAAATGAATAGTTTAAAATTAAATTTAGCACAGGTATTCCCGGAAATTACAGCTGATAACCCGAAGATTGACGGAGAATACTTAAACTGTGTAAGCGATATACTCGGCAATAAGGAATTTCAAAAGCTTAAAGAATTTCCTCATCATAATTCGACAATATATGAACATTCTCTCAGCGTTTCGTATATAGTTTATTATTTAAGCAAAAGCTTTAAGCTGGATTACAAGTCCGCGACACGCGGAGCCCTGCTTCATGACTTTTTTCTCTACAACTGGAGAGAGTCCGATCCTTCAAGAAAAAATCTTCACGGCCTCAGACATCCGCGTATTGCGCTTAAAAACGCGGAGAAAGAATTCACTCTTAATGATATTGAAAGAGATATTATTATAAAACACATGTGGCCGCTTACCCCTGTTCCACCGAGATACAAGGAATCTTTTATCGTGACTTTTGCAGACAAGTACGTTGCTTCAAAAGAGTTTATTTTCGAGATCAGGAAAAGAATCAGGGAAAAATAAGGTAAAAGCTGATTCCACTTATCAGATCAGATTTCAGGACGAACCATTTCAGGATACTTGATAAGAAAGGCCGGCAAAACTGCTAAATTGCATCAGTTGATATTGTATGCAGGTTTACAATGCTTTTATTTTCATTATTTATATAGTAATCATCATTGTCTTTATTTAGCCTTGAATATCCAAGAGTTCCTGCAATAGTTACCAACAGCGGTTCTTTGCTGTCGCATATACTTCTGAACCATTCTACTCTTTTCCCGTTTACTGTTAACAGCAAATTACATTCTTTTTCATCAGGAGCTGCTGAATCAGTATTTAAAATCTCCCTGTATTCTATTGATATAATATTTTTATGCTCTGTTTTATCCTCCCAAATGAATTCATTATCAAAAATCAGACCTTTTGCCTGTATTTGAGAAGCATCTCCGGAAAGGATAAAATTCCCGAAACCGGACGAATCAATATTAATGTCAAATTTATGCGAAAGAATTATAAAAAGTTTCCCGACAGGAAAATTTCTCATTTTTAAAAAAACTGCATCTCTGTCAGTTCCCCTTTGAAGAAACCTGAATTTCTGAAAATAGAAAATTCTTTTTTTCAGAATGTTCCGGTCTGTTATATCCGGTGAGTTGCAGGAACACATAAATAACAGAAAAAAAAATAATAATATATTAATTAATTTTTTGTTATCAGGCATTATTTTAAATCTATATATCAACCCGGAAAGAAATTCCGGCTCTGAACTGCTTTCCTTCTTTAATATTCTGCTCATTTTTCATTTTATCAACAATTTTTACTTCCGGCACAATTTTGAAATCAGAAGTAAGAGTATACGCAAGACTGAGATAAGTACTCAAGTTCATATCTTTTTTCTTAAAATCAGAATTATCTGCTATGTCACCGCATGCCCCTGCCGCAAGTAATAATTTCGGGTCCATATAAAAAGCGATACCCGCATTCCCTCCATACACCATAGTATTTACAATTTTATCACCGGATATCTGTGCCATTGTTCTGGAACCGCTCAAGGACCCGACTGCCAAATCTCCGGTATTTTGCCCATAGAAAGCATGCATATAAAAATTTATTTTTTCAAATTGTCCTTTAAAAATCGTGTTTACTGCATATGCTGTAATTGCTTTACCGTCTGCCTGATAATACGTGCCGGAGACATCAGGTGAGTCAATTTTATAAGTTTGAAAAACACCATTAACCATAATAGAAAACGAGTTTAATCTGAATGTATATCCGGCAGCTAATTTTGGAATTAAACTGTCTGTATTCCTGTCACTCAAAGGATCATCATTATTATAAGTTTTATTTTCAATAACCGGCCTCGAAATCAACGCGTATCCGTCAAAGAAAGTTAGTTTAATCATCGGACTAACAGCATCATCCATACCTCCCGATTTTTTGTTTTTTTCCGCGGCTGCTACATCATTGCTGTCCGAACTTGCGTATGGTGATCCGTCAAATCCTCCCAGCAGTTTTATATTTTCATTAATCGAAAATTCCGCAAACATCGGTCTTGTAAAATATTTTTCAACACCCCTGATATCAGGATTATCACCTATAGATACAGATGCCATTACTTTTATTGAACCCCTTTGTAACTTTATCCCGAACTGAGTATCGCTGGAGCCCAGTCCCATATAAATATCGCGGTCCGCCCTGCTGTCCTCTGCCTCAAGTCCGCCGGGATTACTCCCGCCTTCCCAGTTTTTGTCTCTGTAATCGTATGCACTCCAGGTCCAGAGCCTGAACCATGGAATTATACCCTCTTCAGCTCCTGCGGCTTCCGAAAGAAAACCTGAAAATGTTATAACCGAAACAAATACCATAATATAATATTTTAATCTCATCTTGTATCCTCTTTATTATTAAAAACAATAAACAGAATTTCTGGAATTTTTCCGGAAGTCAACCCGTTTCCGTATTTTATGATTAACCTGGCAGACTTTATCTTCTCATTATGATGAAATGAATTCAATTACTCTAAAAATTTATATTTTTCATTGCCTCGAATTAAAGAGCTGAAATGAAATGCTGAGAATACAACTTAAACAATTATTAGTTTGCCAAACGATTAATCATCGTGTATAATGTATAATAAAAATTTTTGTAAAAATACCTTAAGATCAAATCCAATATTGGAAAAAATGAACAGGTTCACAAGATATTATAAAAAGCATTTCCCTGCATTCAGCAATAAAGCCGACAGCTTTATCTTAAGACTTGCAGCAGCCACTATTATTATCAATATTCTGGTTTACGCAATGACCGGGTTCTGGTTATACAAGGATCGTCAGGATTATCATCAAATGGCGGAAATTACAACCCGGAATATGGCCAGAGTAATTGAGTCGAATATTTGCGGTATTTTTAACAGAATAGATACAGGCCTGTTTGCGCTGAAGTTCGAAACAGAAAAACAGCTGTACGCGCATAAGATCAACAAAGAAGAACTTGACAGTTATATAGGCCGTCTTCTTAAAAACCTGCCGGAACTGTTTGACATAAGTGTTGCTGATGAAAAAGGTGATGTGCTGTACGGCACAGACATTGTTGCCGGCAAATCTGTAAATATAAAAGACCGCGATTATTTCAAATATATTCGTGAAAACCCGGCTGAGGAAATGGTAATTTCAAATTTTGTACATGGTCAGGTATCCGGCAGATGGCTGTTCGTACTTGCCAGGCGGATCAACCATTCTGACGGAACATTTGCCGGAACCGCAATAGGTATGTTTGACGTAAATTATTTTGATGATCTGCTTTCCAGTCTCCAAACCGGCGAAAACGGAATAATACTAATTATAAACAATGAATTAAAAATAATCGCACTGAAAAAGAAAAAAAACGGACGGGAAAGTCTTATCGGGTCAAAAATATTATCACAGAAAACCAGTGATCTGATAATACGCAATACTGCTGCGGCTACATATAAATTAGTTGTACCATATGATAATATAGAGCGAATGACATCATTAAGTAAAACAAACGGATATCCTTTCTACATTATCGCTTCAAGCGCTGTAAATGACTATATCAGGCCATGGAAAAATGAAGCTCTTTTTGTCATGATACTTGCCTCCATATTCACTCTGGCATCGATATTCTCCTCAAGATTTATTTATAAAAGCAGGGAATCCCGGTTGCTTCACTTTGAATCAAAACAATATGCAGAGGAAATGCAGCAGCAGAATGAAGAGCTCAACAATGCTCTTGCCAGAGTCAAGCGGCTCGAAGGAATAATCCCGATCTGTTCATATTGCAAGAAAATCCGCAATGAACAGCAATCGTGGGAGCAGCTGGAAAAATATTTTACGGAACATTCCGATGCCCTCTTCAGTCACGGGATATGTCCCGAATGCGCACAAAAAATTCATGAAGAGTAAATTATGCAGAATTTGTTTCATAATGATCAGCTTTTCTTAAATTTGCAAAATCATAATAATGACAATATTGTGACATTATTGTTACAGTCTTTTTAATAAGCCCTGGATTATTCTTCCATGTTTTTTTAAGCAGACGAAAATACAGCTTTGTTACTGCCCGCGGTTCTCTGAATATATAATACCTTGTTATTGGAAAAAATTTCATTATTTTGGAATAATTTGTTTTCGCATTTTTATAAAGAGGGGTAAAATATTCAATCCCATCAAGCCATTTCAGAACTCTTGCTTCAAATTTTTCCGGCTCATATAATCTTCTGAAAAGCTTATTATGCCCTTCAACAAGATCACTCATACTCATGGAAACCGGAACAATATTAGTTGACATATGCCATAACCCGTCAAAATTTTCAATAATCCTTCCATGCTCCTTCATCCTGTCGTAGAGCGTTGTGCCTTCCGGCGCGTTCAGAATGCTTACGGATGCTATGGGGCTTCCCGTATCATTGAGAAAACCTTCAAGCTCATCAAATATTTTTTTGTCGTCATGGTCAAAACCTACAATAAGTCCGATAAAAGGCAGTATGCCGTACTTTGAAATATTGGAAACAGATTCCCGTGCATCAAATTTTATATTGTGCCCTTTGTTTACTTCCTTGAGGCATTCCTCTCTGATTGTCTCCACACCAAGGAAGATAACCGAAAAGCGGGCATCAGCCAGCAATTTCAGAATTTCTTCATCATGCCCAATACCGGTTGTAGCCTGAGCGCTGAATGAAACAGGTGCGGGTATTGATGTATTCCATTCAATAATTTTCATTAATAGCTCAACTGTAAATTTCTTATTCACAAAGAAATTATCCTCTGAAAAGAAAATTGTTTCCGCACCTGCCTTATATGCATTTTCTATCTCAATCATTATCTGCTCAATACTCTTTGACCTGTACTTTCGTCCAAAAAGCTTTATAGCATGACAGAAATCACAGTTATTAGGACAGCCGCGGCTGGTTTGAACAGGAAAATAGAGGTAGTCCTTACTCCTTATAAATGACCAGTCCGGAGCCGGACTCTCTTTCATGTTTATATTTTTTTTCTGTTCATACCGGCTTTTCCCATTACCGCTGCTCCAGTCTCTTAAAAATTCCGGCCACGTATACTCAGCTTCATGAATAAAAAGATAATCACATATCTTTTCAGCTTTCTCCGGATACAATGTCGCGAAAGCCCCTCCAAGAGCGACTGGAATCCCCCTCTTTTTAAACTCTGCACAGATTTCATGGATTCTCTCTGAATGAAGGGTATAACCGGTAAGCGCAACAAGGTCGCAGTCAATATGCCGGTCAATAGGACCGATATTTTCATCGCAATAGATGTATTCTATATTCAGCTCTTCCGGTGTTAAAGAGATGAGTGTCCCGAATGCCGCATTGGGCATAAGTGTTTTGGCACCTACAGCTTCTACGGAACTCTTCATTGTCCAGAAGTTTTCCGGATTTTTAGGGCATATAAGATAAATCCGTTTTTTAAATTTTTCCAAAGAATTTTCCTTTTAAATCAAAATCACGCATCCCTGAAAATTCAATAAACTGCTCCTGAATTTCAGCACGTGCTTGATTTTTTGAATGGGTTTAATAAAGACAGGTGACAATAGTCCCGATTTCGCGAAAGTCAACTTAATTTCCAGGGACTCAAACAAAAATAATGCCGGGCGCCGATTCCTCGTCCCGATTTAAGCTGAAAAAATTACGGTGTTGAATTATTTCCCGACCGGATGTTCCTGTGCATATTTTCTGCCGTATGTAGAAAGCTCATCCATGGCAATATTATTGTTCCAGTCCAGAAAGCATATTCCATTAGGTATGGATGGATAAAAACGCCCGCCCGGACAATAGGTGTCAATTGCACGCCTGACTTCTGAACGGATTGCGTCCTCCGTTATATTCTCAACATCAATCTTCGGGCCGTCAATGCCGCCGGCCATTGCCAGCCTGCCATTGGTCATCTGCTGAATCCCGACAATGTCATTCTGCGCAATTACACCCTGCCAGATATCAATCCCTATTTCGACCATATCTTCAACAACCGGCTGGCAGATACAGTCGGCGTGATGCATATAGATCATGCCGCTCTCGTGAATAGCATCCGAGATTTCCTTTTGAAGCGGTTTAATGATATCTCTCCAAACCGCAGGAGGCAGAAACAGATTCTGTTTGGATCCCCAGTCGTCATGATAGAAAATAATATCAGGATGATACTCTTCCCTGATTTTTCTGATATAAGATATTTTATAATCCGCAATTTTCCGCAGTATCGCCTTCATTTCATCAGGATATTCCAGATAATTCATCAGCGCGTTTTCAAACCCCATAAGGAAATGGCTGCGTTCAAAAAGTCCTGCAGGACTGAATGCAGCCACAAATTTTTCCTTTCTGTTTACTGAAGCTGCCTCATCCCTTGCATTCGACCAGTTGAAATTTTCAACTGAAGGAATAATAAGCTGTTCTTCCCACCTTTCAATATCTTTTATAACAATATTTTCCGGCGTAAGATGAGGATGCGGCCCCGGGGAATCTGGAAGAAATATTCTTACTGTGCCCCATGAATCTCTGTGTTCTTTACCATCCTGTGGAACTGAATCACTTGCAAATACAGGATCCATGATTATATGCAAAGCTGGCATAATATCTCCGTAATAATCAGGCTGCTCTCCGTTATAAATCGCCATAACATTTTCTCTCAAGTTCATAGAAATCTCCTGAACAGATTCTCCGGAAAATTATAAAACTATAACACCCTCTTCCGTATCATTTATCTTTAATATAAAAATGCTTAAGATTCGCAAGCAATTTAAATTTATCGTCGCCATTATAACTCATAAAATGTTCAAAACCCGAATTACTGTCCTCCGCTTTTCTACCTCCGCACTGTTTAATCAAGTCCCTTATTAAGTCTTCAGCATGGCAAAATCTGCCTGCAAACCGTTAAAAGTTTTCATCAAATATGTCTTGACGGCGGCCTCCCTGTAAAGAACTCTTAATCAATAAATTAACACAGAAGTCAAGCCCATACTTTATATTCATTTAAATGCAGCCGGTACACTGCAGGTTTTCTGAGATTTTGAATTTTGATAATTTACTTCCTTCTGAATAATTATTGTTACAAGCAGGCAGTATATTCCGATGCCCGGAATGTAGCGGGTCAAAAGTTAAAAAGAGTGCTGCATTAAAACTGACTCTTTTTAGGAATAGAAAAATATTATGAATTTTACGGTTTCTGGAATAAACATATGGTGGATGATTGGAATAATCCTTGTTCTTTTGGAATTTCTGATTCCCGGACTGGTAATTGTATTCTTAGGTCTTGGAGCTTTTGTTGTTGCTGCCTTTCTGCACTTTGGACTAATTTCCGGGATAATCCAGGAATTGCTGACATGGTTTATTTCCTCCATTTTCTTTCTTGTTACACTGAGATTTCTTGTAATGATGTACTACCCTAGTGATACAAAAAAGAAAGACATTAATGAAGATCATGAAGTAATAGGCACAATTGTGGATCTGCTTGAGGATATAACGGAAAATCAGAAAGGAAGAATTAAACATAGTGATTCAACCTGGCCTGCTGCAAGTGAAAACGGAGAGGAAATAAAGGCCGGCGAAAAAGTTGAGATTGTAGGCAGGGAAAATCTTACATGGATTGTAAAAAAAATAAATTAACATGGAGATATTATGTATACGTTTATTGCGATACTGATTCTGGTAATAATATTTTTAGTTGTAAAAACTTTCATCATTGTTTCGGAAAGGGAAAATGTCATAGTTGAAAGACTTGGCAAATTCACAAAAACACTACAACCCGGGTTTTATTTCCTGATACCGTTTTTTGATAAACCAGCATATTCACAGGAAATGCGTGAACAGGTCATTGATATTCCCGCACAAAGTGTTATTACCAGCGATAACATTCAGGTTGAAGTCGACGGCCTTTTGTATCTCAAGGTTATGGACTCAAAAAAAGCAAGTTACGGAATCGGGAATTATCTTGCTGCTTGTATAAACCTTGCACAGACAACCATGCGTTCTGAAATTGGAAAAATTACGCTTGGCGAGACCTTTTCTGAAAGAGAAAAAGTTAATACAAAAATTATTAATGAAATTGACAAAGCTTCCGATCCCTGGGGCGTAAAAGTATTACGTTATGAAATCAGGGACATACGACCGTCAGAACATGTTATTGAGACGCTTGAAAGAAGGATGGAAGCGGAGAGAGAAAAGCGCGCAAAAATTACAATGGCAACTGCTGAAAAGGAAAAACTTATAAATATCTCCGAGGGCGAGCGACAAAGCGCGATAAACATTTCCCAGGGTGAAAAAACAAAAAGAATAAACGAAGCTGAAGGAAACGCAGAATCAATAAAACTTATTGCAGGGGCATCCGCGCAAAGCATCATACTTGTCGGTGCTGCAATAAAAGAACCATGCGGGGACGAAGCTTTAAAGATGAGACTTGTTGATCAATATGTTGACCAGCTTGGAAAAGTAATCGAATCCTGTGATGTTTCAGTGTTCCCTGCGGGACTTGCTTCTATAAAGGGAATTTTTGACGAAATCAGAGACCCGGAACAAGCTGAAATAATCAGAGAAAGGAGATAAATTATGCCAAAAGACTTAATATTTTTACTGATTGTAATTGGCGCTTTATTTTTATACTTTTTAGTAGCTCTTATAAAATCTATTCGTATGGTTCCTGCTAAATCCGAATATATTGTAGAAAGGCTTGGAAAATACAGCAAAACTCTTGAAGCAGGTTTTCATCTTTTAGTTCCTATCGTTGAAAAAGTTGTTTACATTCAAAATTTAAAGGAAATGACTATTGACGTTCCATCTCAGGAATGTTTTACTAAAGATGAAATTCAGGTAGAAGTGGACGGCGTAATTTATCTTCAGGTAATTGATTCAGTTAAGGCAAGTTACGGAATTACAGACTATCAGTTCGCTTCAATTCAGCTCGCACAGACAACAACAAGAGCCATTGTCGGAACTCTGGATCTGGACAGGACATTTGAAGAAAGAGAATCCATCAGCGCAAAGGTGGTCGCAGTCCTGGATGACGCAGCTCAAAAATGGGGCGTAAAAATTCTACGCTTTGAAATTAAAAATTTAATTCCGCCTGAATCCGTACGTAAGTCAATGGAAAAGCTTGTAACAGCTGAAAGAGATAAAAGAGCAATTCTTGAAGCCGCATATGGTCAAAAACAGTCACTTATCAATACTTCAGAAGGAACAATGGCTGAAATGATTAATATTTCAGAAGGTGAAAAAGCAAAGCTGATCAATGAAGCAGAAGGGAAAGCACAGGAAATATTAGCGCTTGGAAAGGCTACAGCAGAATCGATCAGAAAAATCGCAAACGCTATAAACTCAGAAGGGGGAAAGGAAGCTATAAAGCTTGAGCTAAGCCAGAAATATTTTACGAAAATAGGCGGACTTACCAAAAATAAAAATAAGGTAATTTTCCCGGGCGACCTGACAAAAATGAATGAATTGCTGGAATCTCTTGGAATTGAAGTTTAAAAGCTTTTATATTCTCTTGATTATTAAATAAATTTTAATAAAAAACAATTTTTAAAAGGAAAGTGCAAGTTATGAGTAAAGGTACAGTAAAATGGTTCAACGCCAGTAAAGGGTTTGGCTTTATTACACCTGATGGCGGAGGAAAAGATTTGTTCGTCCACTATTCGGAGATTAAAACAGGTGGCGGATTCGCAACACTTGAAGACGGCCAGGCAGTAGAATATGAAGAAGGCCAGGGTCAGAAAGGGCCATGCGCGAATAATGTGAGGCCGATCTAATACTGAATTATTAAAACACACAGGTTGACGATGAAATATTGCCAACCTCCTGACTAATGATTTTTTCCATAACGACACCGGATTAACCGCAATAAATTTCAGAATCATTAGTCAGGAGGTTGGCAATTCATCACTCAATTGAAACACACTTTTATTATTCTTAATCTTTCACTGCGAGTAACTATTCAGTTGTCATCAATCAATATGTAAAAACAGCTTCCCGGGAACGAATAATCATCCGGATTTATCTGTTTTTTGATAACTGCAGAGCTATTTGGAATTTTTAAATTAAAACCGATCCGCAGGAAAAAACAATTATCAATTTGTCCTTCTTGCTTCGCTTTAGCTGAATATTACGTTAGTGTTATAAGGAAAGCGTTTCGATATAATTAAAATTTAAATTAAGCACTTCATTCCTGATCAAGAATTTCCCTGAGACTTGAAATAGATGACGAAATCTCCGCTGCAGAATCATTAACGCTACCTGCTTCCATGGCAAGTGTCTGTATTGACTCATTGATTGTTATAATTGCATTGTTTATTTCCATTAAAGCATTCGCCATTTCACCCATTGAGGAATTAATCGTATCTGAAGTATTCATTACTTCGCCGGCATCGTTTTTAACCGAGAGATTCATTTCAAGGTCCTGTCTGGAAATATTATTTACCTCCATTACAATTTCCCCGAAAGAAGATGCAAGATCAATAACTTCCTGTGCAGCTTCATTGACTTTTAACAGTGACTTCTCAGTCAGATTCACTTCATTTGCGGTACTGTTCACCAGTTTTGTAATTTCAGCAGAATTCATCTGGGTCTGTTCCGCAAGCTTGCTTATTTCATCAGCCACTACAGCAAACCCTCTGCCGGATTCTCCGGCTCTTGCAGCTTCAATTGCAGCGTTCAGAGATAATAAATTAATTCTATCCGATATATCATTAATAATCTTTAAAGCATCCGCGACACTGCTGCTGCTTGTTATGGCGCCTTCCATATTCTTCCTGGATTTTCCGATTTCGTCAATGGCTTCCCGTATCTTATCATCAAGTCTTGCCTTTAAAGCAGCAGCATCCTCTGTTTTCTGCCTGCTTTTATTTACAATATTGAACATTGTATTAAGCTTTTCCAGAAGCGCATTCATCATATCCACCTGGTTTGAAGTTATACTCGATGATGATTCGGACGTGGCTGTTATTTCCTCAATAGTTGACGTCATTTCCTCAACGCTGGCAGCCTGTGTCTGCGCGCTGCCTGCAAACGTTTCCGCACCTGTTTTAAGTTTTTCGGAAACAGAGGCGAGCTGTTCAGAGACCCCGTTAACTGTATTTAAAACCTCATCCTGTTTTTCAGAATGTTTCTGTATTTCTTTTCTTTTTTCTTCCAGATCTTTTACTGTCGCATTTACAATCATAAGTATCAGCAGGCATATGCTGCATATAAAAGCAGCCGCTATAATATAATTAAATACTGTTGTTTTTATACTCTCCGCTGGAATAATGCCCTCTGCATTCAGCGTTATAAAAGCTCCTGACGCAGCAGTTAAAACCGTGGTAATAAGAACAAGAATTTTCCCATTGTATAATGCGGCCATTACAATAAACAGAAGCATATAACATAAGTATATATATTTGCCTGCAACTGTTGAAATAGAAAGCCCCTGCATAACAATCATTGCAAACGGGAAAAATACCCCCATAGTTGAAGCAATATTGTATAAACCGGTTTTTAAAAGGACAAGACAAAACAGAAAAGAGAGAATTACCAGTGACATGCTTATATTGTAGCTTAAACCGGCAGCATGCGGTGAAAGAATATTTGTGCTGGCAACAGTCAGAGCAAGCAATCCCATGAAAACAAATTGAATACGCATGAATACTATTGCTCGCTGTCTCTTCATAAAAGAGACATTCTCATATTTTTTTATAAAAAACCTTGTTATATCCGGTATGGACATTTTATGTACCCGATTACCTTTATACTTTTTTGATAATTTCTATTTTAAATATCGGCAAATATTTAAAAATTAAAAGACTGAGATTTTTTTCAAAAACTTGCTATATTATAATCTCAAAGTTTAATTATAATTATAATTTAATATTTTTTCTATAAAAATTTTCTCTGATTTAAAAAAACAGCATATAGGTACCTCTGGCGGGTATGGCAATTTTTGATTGTACCGGTATTTACTTGCGCTTTCGACTTTGCAGAATCAGCAGGAATGACATGCCATTGGGTGAAATCGAAAGGAGCATTCTGTTAATTGTTTCATTAATAGTTTTAATTATATTAAATCGGAATATCCGGCGACAGGCAACACGCTATCAGCGACTTAAAGCCATTTCGCGGCAATCATAGGGGACAGGGGATTTCAGGTCTTTTTTTTATTCCCGGGCATATTAATTTTGTTCTTGAACTGCACAAATATAATACGATAAAGGTTTTAAAAACTGTCAAAAAAACATACTATCCTTTGTTTTTTAATAAGGAATAAAAATTAATGAATAACTTTTTTTTCGACCTCACTCCTGATATAGTAATAAAAGCTGTTGAAAAATGCGGCCTTAATCCCACCGGGCACTGCATGGCTTTGAACAGCTATGAAAACAGGGTTTATGATCTCAGGCTTGATGACGGGACACACATTGTCAGCAAATTTTACAGGCCCGGAAGATGGACAAAAGAACAGATACAGGAAGAACACGATTTTCTTTTAGAACTGCAGGCGGATGAAATACAGGTCTGCGCGCCGATCCGATTTCCTGACGGGGAAACCATACATAAAATTGAAGACATATATTACGCAATATGGCCGCGTACGGGCGGAAGAATACAGGACGAGCTTTCAGATGAAATGGTTGAGATGCTCGGCAGGCTGCTTGCAAGAATACACAATAACGGCTCATCTAAAAAAAGCGCTCACAGAATATCGCTTACAGGCAGAACTTACGGGCTGGAACCGCTGGCATTTCTTGAGGAGAATAATTTTCTGCCGTCGCATTGCATAACGAGGTACAGGAACGCGGTCAATGAAGTAGTTGAGATTTATGAAACTCTGAGCAAAGATGTGCCCTTTCACAGAATACACGGAGACTGCCATCTTGGGAATTTATTAAACGGCACAAATGGATTCTTTTTTCTTGATTTTGATGATTTTCTAACAGGGCCAGCGGTTCAGGATGTATGGATGCTTGTTCCCGCAAGGGACAGAGAAGGACTGCGGCAAAGGCAGATTTTTATTGATGCCTACAGGCTCTTCAGGGATTTCGACAACTCATGGCTCCGCCTTATTGAACCGCTCAGATCGCTCAGGTATATCAAGTATGCCTCATGGATAGCCAGGAGATGGGATGACCCCGCTTTCCCGGCAGCATTTCCCCACTTTGGTACTGTTCAATACTGGGAGAATGAAACAGCAGATCTTGAGGACCAGCTTAACTTTATTCACAGCAACACTAATGATCTTCCGGAAGGGCTGCGTAAGGAAGATACGGATGAAGACAATGAGCAGGAATTAACAAACAAGGATTTCTTCTGGGACTGGGAAGACTGAAAGAACTGCATCTGCCGGTAAATATTTCAGTAAAGGATTTCATTTAAATATTATAAAATTATTTTAATCCTTTTAAAAAATAACTTGACAATACTTAGACGTCTAAGTATATTTTAATATATGAAAATGCATAGCACTTTAAATCAAATAGGTTTTATTCGTGAAGAAGCTCATAAATATATTATTGAAGAGCTTCATAAAAAAGGCATAAAAGGCATTGTCCCTTCTCATGGATCAATTTTAATGGCATTGTTTTCCTATAAACAAATGACTTTAAAAAATATTGCCAAACACATTAAACGCAAGCAGCCTACAGTAACAGTACTGATCGAAAAACTGGTAAAAAACGGGTATGTCATCAAAAAAAAAGATCCTGAAGATACAAGAAGCACAATTGTGGAACTGACCGAAAAAGGAAAAAAATTTCATTCCGTTTTTATAGAGATTTCAAATCAGTTAAACGATAAAATGCATAAAGGTATGACTCAAGATGAAATAAATGCATTAAATACGGTTTTAAAAAAGATGGCAGATAATTTCTGATTTTTTTAACTAAATACTTAGATATCTAAGCATTTAGTTAAACATTGAATCAACTACCAAAAATTTAATATTAATAAAGGAGCAGTATTATGAGAAACGTTACAGATTTTCTGACAAAAAGCGGGGTTCAGTATTTTTCAACTGTTGGAGAAGACGGGAGACCTAAAGTCCGTCCATTTCAGTTTATGCTGGAAGAAAACGGAAAACTGTATTTCTGTACCTCAAACAAAAAGAATGTATTTAAAGAAATATCAGCTAATCCGTTTATTGAAGTATGTGCTTCAGGAGAAAACAATTCATGGCTGCGTTTAAGCGGAAAAGCTGTCTTTTCAGGCAGCATGGAAATCAAAACAAGAATACAGGACTCAAGTCCGCTTGTTAAATCGATCTACAATACTCCTGATAACCCTGATTTCGAGATCTTTTATCTTGAAAATGCAGTTGCAGTAATATCCGACTTCAGCGGAAATCCTCCCCTGACAATAAACCTGTAGAATGAGAGCAGCGTCCGGGGATTATTTTTTAATAATTCTCTTAAAATAATTAATCCCCGGGTTTTTATTCCATTCAATCCAACAGCCGGATAATAACAATCCGGACCATATCCTATTTTTTGTACATCAAAATTTTTATTTTCCGAAAACAGCTATCAATGTTAAATTTCCATATAATAAATTATTATTGAATGTTTATTAAAATAAATCTAGACTTGAAATTAAACTAAAATCCTGATTAATAATAATTATTAAGCACTCATGAAAAAATATATTCAACAGCAGATTGATCAGAATACTGACTTAAACCTGCTGTACAAAAATGTGGAAGATATTGTAAAAATAGATAATAATTTTTTAATATTCATCACGCAGTACAAAAATGAAAACGAAAAAATAAACGACGAAATAACCGAATTTACAATTGAAAAAGCCTTATCAGCTATTTACCGGATTAATCAGTATATTGATCTGGAAAAAAAGAATATTGAAGAATTAAAAAAAATATACCGGGATACATACGAGAATCTAAATACAAACGATAATAAAGTTCTGCTCAGGAATCATCATAAAAAACTAAGACAATGGCTGTCAAATTTATACCCGGAAAAATTTGTGACGCCATTATCGGATAGCGTACAAATAGGTTCTGTTGTAAACAGCGAGTATTCTGCTGATCTGCAAATTGAATTGCTTGATATTGATATTGAAAAATTACAGGAACCTGTTATTGATATAGGAAGTGGCCAGAACAGCCTGTTAGCTGCAAAGCTGAGAAAATACAATTATAAAGTATATTGTCTTGATAGAGAATTGAAAATAAATGACAAATACAATATAGAGGCTTCATGGTTTGACTACACCTTTGCGGAAAATTACTGGGGTGCGGGAATCGCAAACATGAGCTTTTCAAATCACTTTCTGTATACAATGATAAATGAGAAAGAAAAGTCCGCAAAATATTTCAGCAAATACAATGAAATCCTTAATTCGCTTAAATCAGGCGGAGCGTTTATTTATGCCCCGGGAATAAGTGCAGTAGAAGAAATAATAAATAAAAAAAATTTCAGCGTATTTTCCGCTGATATAATACATAATATTAAAAGAACAAAAATAAAAAGAATATCAATATAATATTTCTGAATAATTAATTTTTTTCCGGCTCATGGCCTTATATACTGATCTAATATCTGTAAAACAGCAACGCCGCGGGAAATCAGTCCGCGGCGTAATTATGTGTAAACAGCACTGAATAAATCCAGTCTGAGGTGTGTATTCTTCTACATTATCTTATCAATTGTAGTGTACTTCTCAATAAGCTGTGACAGCAGATTAAGCTTTTCATCATTGTCAGGAGTTAAGAGAGCGTCAAGATCCTCAATCTGTTTTGCAGCCTGGAAAGTATCCATTGTTACAAGAAGCAGAGGAATGCCGCATTCCTTGACTTTTGATATAATATTCTGCGGAGGCATAATATCGTTTGTAAGAATTATACCTGCAGTATCCCTGTCCAGAGCAGCTAAAATCATGTCGCTTCTGTCGCCGCCTGTTATCATCAGCTGATTGGGTTTGTTAAGGCTTGGCCTTGTAAAAAGCGGATTCCTGTGCGGATCAGTTGTTGACAATGCTCCGATGATAATATTCTGAACCGCGTTCTTTAAATTATCCTCGCCTGCAAGAACTTTAGCAAAAAGTTTTTCAGCAAGAAAATCAAGAGTAAAATACGTAAGCTGCTCTTTATACGGAATGAGTCCAAGCAGTTCAACGCCCATTTCCCTGATATACGGGACACAAACATTCTCAAAATCCTCAATATCATGCACCTTGTTGATTATTACTCCGCCGAAGCTGCAGCCTTCCATATGCATATATTTGTTAAAGAATCTTATTTCATCCATTACAGCTTCCCTGTTTCCGCTTACAACTACCACAAGGGTACCGTCCACCATTTTTGTCAATGAGATAGGGTCAAGATTGAGCCCTGTTCCGAATGAAAGGTTTCTTCCTCCTTCAAAAAACATAACATCATTACCGTCTCCGATCTCCTGAATCATTTCGTCTAAAGCAGATTTTATACCTGCATCATCATACATATATCTCAGTTTGGCATGGTCAAACCCGAGTGTTATTTTTTCGTAACGGCTTTCAAGCTCGCCTTTACGCCCGAGTAGGTTTACAATAACATTGGCATCATAGTCCCAGCTTTTTTTCCTTTTATATATCAGACGGTCGCCAAGAGGCTTGGCATACGCTATCTTCTTATCTTTCTTTGAAGAAATAATACCTGAAATCAAACTTGTTTTACCTGCGTTACCGCGTACTGACGAAAATACTATTTTCTTCATCTATTTGTCCTCCTTTGCTTTTGAAATAAGAATTCTTGCGTCAACAGCTTTGAGCCCTTTATTTTGTTCATATACTACTATAGGATTTATTTCAATGTCAGTTATTCTATCGCACTTTCTGATTATAGTGCTGATTTTAATAATTGTGTCAACAACTGAATCAATATCCTTCTTTTCTTCGCCTCTTGCGCCCAGCAGCAGCGGATATGACCTGATCTCTTCAAGCATTGAAAGAGCCATATTCCTGTTCATGGGCAGGCATCTGAATGATACGTCTTTCATTACTTCCACATAAATACCGCCAAGGCCGACCATAATAACAGGCCCGAAAGCAGGATCCCGCCTTGCGCCTACTATAAGTTCTGTTCCTTTTTTGACCATCTCACAAATTTCAATACCTTCAATGTCCGCATTACGGTTATATTCCCGGCATTTATGCATTATTGCCTCATAACCGTTTACTACTTCCTGATCTGATTCAAGATTCAGAAGCACTCCGCCGGCATCGCTTTTATGAAGAATATCTTTTGAAACAACTTTCATTACAACCGGAAAACCGATTTCATTCGCGTACTGCACTGCCTGCGGAATGTCCCTTGCTATTTTGCTGCCCGGAATTGTTACATCCGCAGCTTCCATAACAGCAGCGCCTTCATTGGCCAGCAGAAATGTCCTGCCCTGCGACAGCGCCCCGTCGATTATTTTATTGATCGCGTCAACATTGATACCGGACTCATCCGAAGCATGGTTCATGCGGCTAATATAACTGTAATAATTATAATAGGCCCCCAGGCACGAAACAGCCTGCTGAACTTCGTTATAAACAGGAATGTCCGTTTTCCCCAGAGCGGCAATAGCGTTTTCAACCTGCTCACCGCCGACTATTGCGTATGTAATAGGTTTCTTATATTTTTTATGACGTTCATATGAATCCTGAATCATCTGAGCGAGATCATTGGAATCAAAAGTCGCTGTTTCACAATACAGAGCTATTGTTGAATCTATGTTATTATTATCAGCGCTCGCGAAAAGAGCATGATTATAATCTTCCGCGTTAGCACCGCCTGTAATATCCACCGGGTTCTTTGTAGATCCGAACGAAGGTGTTACAGGCTCATAAATCTCTTTAAGAAGAGGCTGATCATCGAGAAGGTCTACGCCGTACTTCTCACAAGCATCAGTAGCCAGAACACCGATTCCTCCTCCGTTTGTAATGATAACAGTATTCTTATTTTTAGGCGGTGGCGCTGCCGCAAGGAACTTACTCCAGTTAAAAGCTTCTTCAAGGCTTTCCGCCCTGATCACACCGCACTGTTTCAGGATGGCATCAATTATTTCATCGGATCCTGCCAAAGATCCTGTATGTGAAGCCGCAGCCTGCGCACCTCTTGCAGATCGTCCTGATTTAATGGCAACAACCGGTTTTCTGGCAGTTACCATTCTGAGCAGCTCAATAAGCCTTTCGCCTTTCTTTACACCTTCCATGTAAATTAAAATTACTTTTGTCTCGTCATGATCGACAAGATACTCAAGCAGATCAGCTTCATCAACATCGCATTTGTTGCCTATTGAAATAATAGTGGAAAGGCCTATATTTGCGATAGCGGTTTTTCCTATCATCGCTATACCCAGTGCGCCGCTCTGAGTAAGAATTGCGACATTACCCGGCCTTATATGAGTTGCGGAAAATGTTGAGTTAAGCGAAACCGATGAGGAATAAAGCCCGAACATGTTCGGGCCAACAATACGGCAGCCGGCTTCACGTGCTATTGAAGCAATCTCCTTTTCTTCCTTATCATTGCCAATTTCCGAAAATCCGGAAGTAATTATCTGAATAAATTTAACACCTTTCTCCGCGCATTGAGCAACAGCTCCTTTTACTCCACCCGCGGGAATAACTATGGATGCGCAATCCACTTCACCCTTAATCTGTGTTACATCAGTATAGACTTCGTATCCGTCAATTTCACCCCCCCTGGGGCTGACAGGATAAACTTTACCTTTGTATCCTCCTGAGAGGATATTATTAAATACTGTGTAACCGATTTTTTTCTTATCCTGAGAAGCTCCGATTACAGCGATGCTCTCAGGCTCGAACAGGTATTTAATATCATGTTCGATTGTATCCTTCATGACTATCTCCAAATCTTATGATAAGTTTATATGCTCCTTGTTCCAGCTTTCTATGTATATCGAAACCCATTTTCTCAAATACATGCAGCATAGGCTGATTTTCCAGTAAAACTTCAGCAGTGAACCCGTGAAGGCCCTCTCTTTTTGCGTAAATTGTGAGATATGAAAGAAGCTCGGTGCCAATTCCAAGATTCTGATAATCATCACGTACAGTAAACGCGGCTTCCGCAAACAGGGAATTCTCATCCATGAGAATCTGCCCCATGCCGGCGATTATTTCCTTACCTTCCGCATCTATAGTAGCCAGAATAACGAGTTCTTTTGAGTAATCAATAACTACAAAATCCTGCCTCAGCTTATGCGGCACATCATTTCTGAGTGACATGAAACGCCTGTGAAGGCTCTGATCTGAAAGGGAATAGAAAAAATCTTTAACCAGAGATTCATCGTTTATTCTGACAGGTCTAAGCAGGAGATTTGTACCGTCTTTCAATGTACGGTTTTCCTCAAGATGTTCAGGATAAATAGTATTCTTCCCGGGTATGAAAGCCTGATCCTTGTAAATCAGGTTTAATTCTTTAGCCTGCCCGATCAGCCGCTGTCTGAATTTGGGATGCGCAATCGCAATAAGGTCCATTGCGCGCTCCCTTATATTTTTCCCGCGTAAATAAGCAATACCATATTCCGTAACCACATAAAAGACATCGCCTCTATTAAGAGTTACGCCTGTTCCTGCCTGCAGACTCGGGACAATTCGTGAAATTTCACCGTCTCTGGCGGTTGATTCCATAACAAGTATGGTTTTGCCTCCGGGAGCGAGTAAAGCACCGCGCATAAAATCCGCGCTTCCGCCAATACCGCTGTAAAAGGTCCCATTGATTGATTCAACACTCGCCTGCCCCGTAAGATCAATCTCAAGAGCAGAATTAATTGCTGTCATGTTCCGCATTCTGGAAATCACAAGCGGGTTATTCGTATAATCAATAGTTCTGAATTCTAGTTCCGGATTATCATCAATATATTTATACGTCTTTTCAGTACCCATACAGAAAGATGCAACTGTTTTCCATCTGTCTATTGTTTTTTTAGAATTATTTATAACTCCCAGTTTAATTAATTCAACAACTGAATCTGTCAGAAGTTCAGTATGAATTCCCAGATCTTTCTTATGCTTCATATTCTGAAGAATTGCATTCGGAAGGCTCCCATAGCCTATCTGAATAGTATCTCCGTCATTAATAATTTTTGACGCGTATTTTCCGGCCTGCTGGGCAATATCACTTGGAACAGACGGCCTGTATTCAAGAAGAGATTCATCATGATGTATCAGAAAATTAATATCCTCAATATTCAGAAATGAATCCCCGTGAATTCTGGGCATTTTCGAATTTATCTGAGCGATGATGATGGACGCGTTCTCAATAGCAGCCTTGCAAATATCGACACTGATTCCCAGACTTACATATCCGTTTTTATCAGGAGGTGAGGTCTGAATCAATGCAACATCAAACTTTATATGTTTTCTGCGGAGAAGATCAGGTACATGCGAAAGAAAAATAGGAGTATAGTCCGCCATACCTTCATTTATAGATTGCCGGGATTTGTTGCTGATAAAAAAAGAATTATGTCTGAAATTATAATTAAACTTTTCTTCTGCATACATTGCCAGGCCGAGTGTCCAGACCTGAAAGATCTCGGCATCTGCAAAAGCTTTAGGATGATCTTCAACATATTTTGCAAGAGCATTTACCAGATATACAGGCTCTCCGCAGCCTGTGCTGACAAATATCTTGTTACCGCGTTTAATATTGCTGAATATTTTGTTTTCAGTGGCAAACTTCTCAGGGTATGCAGCCTGCCAGTGTTCAATGCTTTTGTTCATAATATGAACCTTTTTAAATAAAAGAATAAAAAATATACTGCTTATATTTTAAATCATTAAATTATCAATAAATCAATTAAAAAAGAAATAATATATGTTTTATTTAGCTGAAATAAACATATTGTATAAATTTTATCGGATATTTCCGGGTCCGAACATTCCCGGTTTTGTACGACCTTTCATTCAACATCACCCCATATAATTATCTTCCCTTTTCATTGTCAAGAGCATCATAATTTGAGTCAGAATATATAGTATAATTCATATATATTTAGTAATTACCGGATATAAACTAAAACCGGAGTATTATGCAGGTTATTATGTTAAAATAAAAATATTACAGCAGATTTTTGAATAAAACAGTAAAAACATAGTAATATTTCCATAATGCCGTATATTAATTATTTATTACATGAAAAAATTTTTTTCCGCTTTATTAATACGAAAGGACCTGAGTGTTAAATTCAGGTCCTTCAATTAAATAATAGACAATCTGCCGGAATCTCAAAGGCTACTGGCATCAAATTTAAATTAAACAATGGTAACTATTCATCTGTTATCTATATTATGCGTAAAAACTGCTTCGCAAGAAGGAATAGCCGAATAGTTTCAAACAATGTTTTTAAATTATTTAAACTTTAACAATAGCCCTTACGGGACAAAAGTATTCCTGCCTGTTAAAACAGGTACCGCAACCTGTACACTTATCCTGATCAATGCTGAATACTTTATTAATCTGTACAATTGCGCCTTCAGGGCAAACGCCGCTCATAAGACATCCGAAGCATTGAATACATTTATTACTTATTTGATATATCATACAACTCATCCGTCAGAGAAAAGAAAAAATATCAACGCAGGTCATCCCGCGCAGTTTCCTCTCCGCCTGAATAAACATCACCGCCCTGCCCCCACGGTCTAAGTACCATAAACATCCAGGGCTTGCTCTGTTTCAGAACTCTTACAGGGCAGTGCGGGAATCCCTTTGGCTGTATGGCTATTGTCGGCTGAGTCACAAGATGCGTTTCCATTTCCTCGCCCATGCATATTTCAACTTCTGCCGGAAATTCGTTCAGATTATCACAGTCACAGCCCGTAAACACAAGAAACTCAGTATAAGGATGCACATGCGGTTTATCCGGAAACGGAGTGAATCTGTATGGAGCTTTTTTCATGCTTTCATAGGACATGTTGAAATCAAAGCCTACACCGTCTATATCGGTAATATGTCCGCCGTTTGTATCTGGGTTTTCCGGCCCGTAATGCCACGGCCCGTTACGTTTGAAAGCACATTCCTTAATATATTTACTGTATGTCCCGAACAGCCATGGAGAATACGGGCCGACAGGCTTATCTTCAAGCACAGTTTTTGATTTCACTTCAGCAGTCATTGAGAGCGTCATAAGAATAAACCTTTTATCCACAGGACCTACTGTGACAGGAAAATGCGGCATCCCCTTTGGAATGGAAACCGCGGTTGCTGTTGTTATTCTTGTCCTTTCTTTTTCATCACCGAGGCAGAATTCAACCTGTCCCCCAAGCAGTCCTATATCATCTGTATCTGTTCCGATCCAGATCATCATCTGATCATAGTCACATACCTGAGTCTGTTCAGGCTGAAGAATGCCTGAGTTATAAAAAGTACCTATTTTCACATTAAAATCATATCCGAAAAAATCCTTGCCCATCTCAGTCCCCTGCCTGAAATTTCCCTGACCGTAATCCTTAAACGGAGGAATAGGTTTAATCCAGTGCCCATACTTGGTCTTTGCCATTTACTTATCCTCTTTATTAATAATATTGTTAAAAAATATACAACCTCAAACCGGCATATCTGCATCTCATTACATTTCAAATATACTAAGCATGCCCGGCATATTTTGACAGGCATACTTTGACAGCTTCCCTGTTTAATCGTGCCCCTTGATTCCAAGATCCGAGAACTTAAGGAATGAGGGCTCTTTCGGGAAATTCGGATAACCATGTTTCTCCCAGTATTTTTTATATACATCAACCAGGTTGTAGGATAAAACGGAAGCAAGGTAATGATCCTTTACTGTAACAACTCTGAACGGTATTTCCTCCCCGTCTTTCACAACTACGACACATTCACTTGACTTACCGGATACTGTTCTAAGGTTATTGGCTTCCGGCCTTGCAAACATCTGGCACCAGCCGCTTAGTGTCATAAAAGGATGATCCATTTTATCAAGGTATGCTTTAAGCACATCTACATCAGTGCTTTGGGTATGCTCAACCGCGTCTTTTAAAAGGAACCAGTAATTCAGCCATACGCAGCCTGAAGAACGGAATTCACCGTATTCTTCAATATATTCATCTACAAGTTCCAGTATCTCCTTGTCTTTAACAAACTGTCTGGGGTCTCCGGAATAATACTGCCAGCCTTCCAGGAATTCTTTTCCGCAGCTTTTTTTGATATTATCGAACAGGTCCTTGTCCATGTTGGACGGGAGAATAATACCTTTGTAGCCGGCGTTATACAAAGCGACATATAACTGAAGATTTCCCGCGAAGTTGCAGTCTATCAGATCAGGATTCATGCTCATTATTTTCGTGGCAATCGGCGCATAGTCCGTAGTATCAACCGCATAATAAACTGATCCGAGTTTTTTAGTCTTCTTTTTGCTTACAAGATCCCATGTACTTGCGCACAAACCATCCGCCCAGTGTCCCATTTCATTATCCTGCTTTACAGACACATAGCTCTTTACACCTTTATTAACAAATTCACTGTACATAACATACATCAGTCCACGCGCAAAAAATAATCCGTTAGGCGTATAGTAATATTTTATCTTGGGATCAGCGCTGAAATTTGTAACATCAACAGCAAGGCAGAGAACTTTATTCGGCTCCGTCACACTGGTCGTGACTCCCGAACTGCCTGTAGGATCTCCGAGGATTATTTTAACTCCGTCCTCCATGACAAGCTTCTCAAGATTGTTTTTCGCCTTAACAGGGTCACCCTGAGTGTCATAAATGATCATATCAATCATATACTTCTTGCCACCGATTTCCCAGCCGCCGTTTTCATTGACCAGCCTGGCAAGAAGTTTAAGCCATTTGCTCTGCTCTAAATTCATGATTGGCTCATTCAAAGCAAAACTTGCACCTATTTTCAGTACATTCTCCGGAGCTTTTTTGGAACATCCGCTGAATACAAAAAAACAAACCATAACAATCATTGTAAAACAGGAAATAACCTTCTTCATTTTTTTACCCCCGACTAATTGTTATTATTTTATTAACTGAACAAAAAATTTTATTGTTTTGATTCACCTCCCTGATAAACTGAAAAAATGATAATTAAAAATTTTCATTACTTCCGTATGCAGACCCGGAGCTGTGTATAACCCCGCCCTGATACCTTTCGCAAAATTTAACGAAGCCGTACCAATACTCCTTTCGAATCAACTTTTTAATTTTCAAAGAGCGCTTTAATTCCGGCTAACGCAGTACTTCAGGGTACCATTTCCGCCTTACAAGCCATGTTTTTGCCTTCAGATTGAACCATCCTAAAATCCCCATAGGCAGGAACATAAGAATAAGTATAACTATTATTGACGTAACAATTGACTGGTACTCTCTTGTGAAACGGAAATACTCCGGCATAAAATTTACAATCAAAGCGCCGAATATGGGCCCTGCTATGCTGTAGGAGAATCCGCCGACTATAAGATAAATCAATATGAACAATCCTGCCTGGAAGCTGAATATGGCAGGCATTACTGCTCTGTAATATCCGACAAAAAAACTGCCGGCTAAAGCGATAAAAAAATTGCCTATCAGTACATTAACCATTCTGTATTTCACGACATTGATGCCTATTGAGCTGGACAGCTTCAGGCTTGATCCGATTGCATTCCACGCACGGCCTGTTTTTGATGTATACAGCAGATAATATACAACAATATTAAATACTAAAAGGGCAAGGCAGAGATAATATAATTCAGTTTTAGTTACCAGTTCATGCGAGCCTATCATCGGAGCAGGCAGCCCGGTAATTCCGCCCCAGCCTCCAAGAACCGGCACTGACCCGAAAACCTGATAAAACGCTATTGACAATATCATACAGAAAACGAAAAAAGCCATCATCCCCCGCGGCAGGCATATTGAAAAAAAGAACAAGCCTGCTATCACAGCCAGTACCGGCCCGATCAATGCGGTCAGCCAGAAAGATACCCCGGCTTTCATTAGAACAGCACTGGTATAGGCTCCGAATCCCCACCACGCCGCAATATCCATTCTCGGCAAACCTACTTTCATACTTAAAGCGAACGCCAGCCCCAATATGGAATAAATAATTGTTGTAATCCCGATCTGTACCGTAAACTGGCTTACAAGAAATGGAAACGCCAGCAGTATCAGGACAACAAACACGGGCAGTATTCTTTTCTTTTTCCAGGTCATCATTTGTCTCCTGTCCTTTTCTATTCCCCTGGAATCGGCATGGGTTTACCGAGCAATCCTCCGGGCCTGAAATAAATCAAAATTCCAACAAATACAAGAATTGCCAGAATATTGAAATAACCCACAAACTGAAAAGCTACACTCTCTACAATCCCAATCAGGAAACCGGCAATAAGCGCGCCAGACATACTGCCCATTCCTCCGAGCATCAGCACCAGAAGAGCTCTGAGGAAAACATTAGGCCCCATCATAAGATAAGCTCCGGTTACAGGCAGTATTATGGAACCTGCGATTCCGCTTAGTCCGCAGCCTACAGCCATTGTAACCCAGAATATTTTTCTTGTATTTATTCCCTGAAGTTTGGCTACTTCCATGTTTTCTGCAGATGCCAGCATAGCAGTTCCGATTTTGGTTTTCATGAAAAAATGCAGCAATACCATAATAATTATTGCACATCCGATTACAACCATCTTGCCTGTACTGATTGTAACCTCACCGACAACCAGCTTTCCCGAAAAAATCGGTGCCAACACCTGATCTTTGCTTGCAAAGGTAAAAATGGAAACCTGATTGATTATATTGGCAAACAATACGCTTACAAGCATTGTCGCAAAAAAACCCTGCGACATGGTCTTTTGAATTATGCCGAAGAAGAACAGAACTCCCAGCAGCCCCATGCAGAATAAAGATGCCAGAATAGCTACAGGATACGGCATACCCATCGCCTCAACAGCTGCGAAAGTAATAAATGCCCCCAGCATATAAAACTGGCCCTGGGCAAAGTTGAATATTTTTATTACACCCAGGGTCAATGTTAAACCGGAGGCTACCAGAGCATACATCCCGCCGCTCATTAATCCGTTAACAATAAGCTGAAAAAAAAGAGTAAGGCTCATGCAGTTTTCCCCCATTTATGATTGCCGGGAAAGTTATCTGATACCCCTATCCTGTCTGTAATCCCGGTTTTTTAACGTCAAATTTTCCTGAAAATTTATACTCCTGATTTTTTGTTTTAATTTTTACGGATTAAATGAAAATTTTACAAATAATAAACGGCTTTGACCCGACATCACCATTCATTCAACAATCGGATATACATATCCCTCTTCATTAACCTGGGCAATAGCTTTAGCCGGACACCACCATTCATAAGATACGCATGTACCGCACTCAGTACATTTATCATTGTCAATTCTTACTGTATAAAGTATCAAGCCGTCGCTTTCCGTTACTTTATTATCCACTACAATAGCTCCTTCCGGACACTCACTAATACAGATTCCGCATTTTAAACATTTTTCGGTATCTATTTTATAAGGCATAAAAACCTCCAATATCTGCTTTTTTACTGCGTAATTAACTTTTAAAAATATACATAATCACTTCTTAATCATAACCTTCATCCACCCACATATTCTCCCAGTCCATTTTTTCCCTGACTGCTTTTGGCAATAATTGTCTGTATGATTTCTCTGTATGCACAGGTCCCTGGTTTATTTCCATAAATATAAATGGCCTGTCAATTCTTAGCGGTTTCCAGGGCGAATGAATAAAATTGGGCGGTATCCATATAACCGTTGTCCTGTTGAACACATGTCTCTCCAGTTCCGGCCCCATATACATTTCAATCTCAGCACCCAGATCCATAGGATCGTCAGGATTTGTACCTATATGGATCAGTAATTCGGCAGACTTATGTATGTGCGGCGGATGTCCGGTTAAAGGCTCTTTGCCAAACATATCGCCAAATCCCGGTTTTACCCAGTGAATTAAATAAAAATGACAGCCTTCAGCAATATGATTATCCATCCTGACCATTACCGGCCTCATATCTTCCGGCCATTCGTTAGGATCGAACTCAATAAAATACTTGTCATACTTGCCTTCACTCATCTGATATTTCCCCTCCTTTAATTTAGCAAATTGCTCCTGATTTACAGAAGACTTGTTTTATGTTAAAAGTATTAAGGTAATACCATTAACAGCATAAAAACACCCCCATCTTAATATTTAGAAAAAACCCGATAAACAAAAATTCTCTAAATAAAAAACTATTATTCGAAACGGTTGACATAACAACCAGGTATGGATGAATTGAAAATATGATAAGTAAATGAAGGTTTGGAACGATTTTCTTACGCTATGGAATTTAACAGGAACTACTATTAACTGCTTTAACATACTCAGCAGAAGAGCTGATATGGTCTTTAATCAATGTTTTAGCAAGTTCCAAATCTTTTTTCCTGATTGCTTTTAAAATCTCTTTATGCTGATCCAGATGTCTGAAGTACTCTTTTGAATCAGGTAAATATTTTACTCCACCTGTTGAATAGTACTCTGTTATTGCCATCATAATGTATTTTAACAGCCTGTTTTGTGACAATTCAGCCAGCAAAACATGGAAAATACCCAGTTCCGCATCAGAAAATTCCGGTTTTTCATTATTTTGACGTGTATTGTAGTCTTTTTCACAATTTATAATATTTTGTTCTATATCAGTCAATTGCTTTTCTGTAAACGAATTAATTCCCCGTTCAATAATAATTGTTTCAATAAGTATTCTGGCTTCTACTATTTCCTGAAATGTAATATTACCGACACTTATTAATCCCAGAATGGATTTGGTCATTCCGGAAGAGTCCAGTTCTCTTATAAATATTCCGCCCTCTGAGCCCTTTTTAATAGTAATATAGCCCGATTCCTCCAGTATGCGAAGAGCCTCGCGGACAGACATTCTTCCGGTATTAAACTGTATCGCGAGCTCTCTTTCGGAGGGCAGCCTGTCATGCGGTTTTAATGCTTTGGAATATATCAGATCTTTAATTTGATTCGCAATATCTTCAAAAGTCCTTCTTGAATTAACCGGCTTAAAGATCAGCCTCCCTTTCCCACTCATGGCTATTCCTGTAATATATTTATATGTTTTTCAAAAAACTGTATTTATTAGTTCTAACATTGTATAATAATGTCATTAAAATTTCCACTAAAATACAATTTCCCGGTTAATTATTAATAATAAAAAATATTGGCACTGTCCGGACTTTTCCTTTTACAGTGGAAAAAACTACAGCCTGTTACCTGTGTATCCTTTCAGTTTAGAACACAGCAATTTTTTATTCCTCAAGTCCTGACTGAATTACCTCTTTGACTTTTTCAGTCAGCCCCGAAAGATTATTCTTATAATCACTAATATCAATCGGCTTATGAATAACCATTTTCGCTTTTCCCGGAAAAAGATTCAAAGTTTTGGCAGGCAGGATTTTATTTGTGCCGCTGATCGTAACCGGAAGAATCGGAAGCTCAAAATCCAGGGCTGTTCTGAAAGCCCCCTTTTTAAATGTCCGTAATTTCCCGTCTTTGCTGCGGCTGCCTTCCGGAAAAATCATCATTGATGTGCCGTTTACAAGTATCTTTTTCGCTGCTTTTAATGAGTCGATAGCTGCGATATGATTTGACCTGTCAATAAAAATATGGCCTAACTTTTCACACGAAAATCCAAGTACCGGAATTTTTCTCAATTCCATCTTCATTACCCATTTTATGTCAATACCGAGGAAGCCGTAAACAACAAGAATATCAAAATGGCTCTGATGATTGGAAGCAATTATATATGACTGTTTTCTATCTATATTCTTTTTGCCTTTAACCTTTACAAACATCGGAGCAAGATAGGCATTGAGCCTTGCCCAGCTTACACCTCCGAGAAGACTGCCTTTTTTAGCACCCAGAATAAACGCGAAAATAACCGCAGCTGTACCCAGAATAATTGTTGAAAGAACCAGAACCGGAAGAAAAATAATCCACTTATATGGCTGATACAGAATCCATAATATTTTTTTCAAAATAAATCTCCGTTATCCACAATTTATTGTAGCACAAAATAAATAAATATATTATCCTGCTGGAATAAAACATAAGTATCCACGGCTCTGTTTTATGTCAAGATATTAGCTGAATTTACCATCTGTGTATTGCCGGCGATATATTTATAATTTTATTCATATTGTTATAATATTTTATTTTAAATTATTGTTTACATCTTATTTTCATTTTACAAATTTGTCTGCTATAAATTTGGCCGGAGTAAAATATACCAGGGTTAAATTCTCTTGGAAAAGGATCGAAAAACATGAATAGAAAACAAATTGCATCAGAAAAATTCACAAGCGGATATAACTGCGCACAGTCCGTACTTTACGCATTTTGCGATCATTTTAATCTGGACAAAGACACGGCGCTTAAAATAGCCTGCGGTTTCGGAGCAGGCATGGGAAGGACACAAAGCAATTGCGGCGCCGTTGTAGGCGGAATAATGGTGCTGAACCTGATATACGGAAGAGGCGAAAATGATGACCGCGAAGTTATGATGGATAACTATGAAAAGGTAAGGGAACTGCTGGAACTTTTTAAAAAAAAATTCAGCACTTATAACTGCAGGGGCCTGCTCAGCAACTGCGATCTTATGACAGAAGAAGGGCAGAAATATTATCAGGAAAATGACCTCAGAAACAAAGTCTGCACGTCATGTGTTGAAACTGTTATTGAATTGATTGAGAAAAATTTCCTGTAAATTACATAAAAGGAGGAGTTCAATGGATACTCGAAAATTACTGCAAATTGCAAACAAAAAACTGCTCAAGGTTACAAACAGACCTGACATTGTAATCAGGAAAGGAAAAGGAATGTATCTGTATGATACAGAAGGAAATAAATATCTGGATTTTGTAGCAGGCTGGGCAGTTAATTCACTTGGACATTCTCCGAAGGAAGTAGCCAATGCAATAAAAAAGCAGGCGAAGACACTTGTAAACGCGAGCCCTGCTTTCTTTAACGAGCCTATGCTTGAATACGCTGATCTGATAACAGAAAATTCATGCTTCAGCAGGGTATTCTTCTGTTCCATAGGTGCTGAGGCCAATGAAGGGGCTATCAAACTTGCAAGAAAATACGGAGCTGTTTTCAAGAAGGGAGCAAGCGATATAATTACGACCCGGAACAGCTTTCACGGGCGTACTCTTACAACAATGGCTGCATCAGGGAAAACGGCTTTTGAAAAATTATTTGAACCCAAGACAAAGGGATTCAGCAAGGCAAAATTCAATGACATCAGCTCACTTAAGAAGCTGATCACAAAACAGACATGCGCGGTTATGCTTGAACCCATACAGGGGGAAGCTGGGATCAATCTTGCTGACCGTGATTACATTAAAGAACTGAGAAATATTTGCGATAAGGAAAACATTCTTCTGATCTTTGACGAAATACAGACAGGAATGGGCAGAACCGGAAAACTCTTTTGCTATGAACAATATGATGTTGAACCGGACATTATGACGCTTGCAAAAGGTATCGGAGGAGGATTTCCGCTTGCGGCAGTACTCGCGAAGGAGAACCTGAATATCTTCGAGCCCGGAGAACAGGGGGGCACGTATACTGCACAGCCTCTCGCAATGGCGGTAGGGCTTGCAGTACTTAAAAAGCTGTTAACAGGCGGAGTAATTGAAAACTGCTCAAAGATGGGCAGCATTATTATGAATGAGCTGAACAGTCTATCAAAGGAATATGAAATTGAAAATGTCAGAGGAATGGGGCTGCTTATAGGATTTGATCTGCAGAAAACAAAAGGAGCTGATTTTGTTAACAAATGCCTGAAGAACGGGCTGCTGATAAACGCGCCCCAGGAAAAGGCCGTAAGGCTTATGCCTGCATTAACTGTCAGAGAAAAAGAGATCGCGGAAATGTTTACCGTCTTAAAGAAAAATCTGGAAAAGAAATAAATACCTTTTAGTGCTTTGCGCGAATGTATACCGTGCAAAGCACCTTCTCATAAAATCCGCATTTCCTGCTGAATTCAATTTAATCTATTCCGACTCATCGTAATTATTCATGGCAAATGACTCTCTGAAAACCTCAAGCAGCTTGACAGTATTATTAGCTATCTTTTTGAAATCCCCCATTTTGCCATAGTAAAGAATACTTAAACGTGTTTTTGAAATATCCTCCTGTATTCTGACTATCTGCTTCTGGTCATACACTTTTACATATTTATTGATCGCATTATTTATTTCTTTTATTTCAGAAAAATCGGATACTTTGTCATTCAGAAGAATTTCTATAGACTTATCAAGAAGTATTGATAAACGTTTCCAGATATCATCAAGCTCGTTTATCTGATCCTGAAGTAAACCTTTATGATTGTTTGCTATATGCGTGTATGAACGCATTACAATATCCCTGTGGCTTTCCGAGATTTCCTGCAGCGTATTGATAATTTGCGCATACTTCTGGGTTGTATCAATATCCTCCTGATTAAGAAGACGAAGCGTTTTGAAAATATTAGCTATAATAATATTTGCCCATTTCTGAACATTAGCACTTTCTTTTGTCAGAGACTTCAATTTTGACCTGTTTTCACAAAAGAGATTATTACAGCTGGAATCAAGAGTAGACCTTACTTTTTGAAGAAAATACGCACTGTGCTCAAAGGAAATTCTTACAGAAAATTTGGCATCTGCAACCTTTCTCAGGTTAAAAACGGAAATCTCATCTTTTTCCTTTTCACGCTGCTTGTGAACATGATGATTTCTCCATATAATCAGAAGGGATAAAGCGAGTATTATTATTACGGCCGGGAGATGAAAATAAAAAATAATAAAAGCAAAAATTAAAGATACGGTAAATGCCATAACTGCGGTTAAGAACCAGCCTCCAATAACTGTAAGAACCCCTGACACTCTGAATACGGCGCTCTCCCTGCCCCAGGCCTGATCTGACAAGGAAGTACCCATAGCAACCATAAAAGTAACATAAGTAGTGGAAAGCGGAAGTTTCATGGATGTCGCAAAAGAAACTACAGCACTTGCCACCATAAGATTTACCGAGGCTCTTAGCAGGTCAAAAGAAGGGCCGCCCTTTTGATCAGAAGCCCTGGGATCGTATTTCTTTACATCCAGCCTGCCCGCAATTAACCGCTGTACCGATTTAGGAATTACAAGTTTACCAGTTTCGAATAAAAACGCAACCATCCGTACAATGGAACGTGATAATACAGATGAACCGAAACGCTCAATCTCTTCATCCTGACTCCCGAGGCTGACTTCTGTTTTTGTTACGGTTTTGGCTTTTTTCGAAAACCATAATGCCAAAACCATAATTACGCCGGCAAGAAGCAGATAAAAAGTATTGCTTTTTATCGGCTTTTGCAGAGCCTCCATAGTTACAATTGCCGGATTGGGATCTCCGCTTGCAATATTAAAGGAAGCCAGGCCCGCAAGAGGCACTCCTATAAAATTCACAAGGTCATTTGCCGCAAATGACATAGCAAGAGCAAATGTCCCGATAAGTATTACAGGTTTTAAAATATTTATCTTCGTAAATAAAGAAAGAAGCTGAAAAATTACACCAAATACAATAAAACACGTGAGCATAATTCCAAAAGAATTCAATTTTATCCATGTAAGCATTTCAGCAGTAATAAAAGAAGCTCCATTAGCTCCTTTTATAAGAATAAAATAGACTATCATAGTGAGAGCAACACCGCCCCAGATTCCGCCATAGCGTTTAAGCCGTTTTCTGTATTCAAAAGTAAAGATAAGTCTTGTAAAAAACTGAACAATTGTGCCGGCCAGAAATGAAATAGCAATTGAAATCAATATTCCTGAAATTATTACAAGAGCCTTAGTTGTATTTATATAATTTCCTAATGTAGTATATGAAGCTCCAAGATTTGATATTTTTACGATTGAAACAGCAACAGCAGCTCCAAGTAATTCAAAAACGATGGAGACTGTGGTTGATGTTGGAAGGCCGAATGTATTATACAGGTCAAGAAGCAAAATATCGGTGAGCATTACAGCCAGAAATATCACTATTATTTCATTCATCTGAAAAAGGCCGGGATGAAAAATACCTTTTCGTGCAACTTCCATCATGCCGCTTGAAAAGGTAACGCCGGCAAGAATACCAAGGCCGGCAATTATCATTATCACCTTCAGAGGTGCAACCCTGGATCCTATAGAAGAATTTAAAAAATTTACCGCATCATTACTTACACCTACGATTAAATCCGATACAGCAAGAACAACCAGCAGTACAATAGCAAAAACATAAAATTCCATAAAGTCCTCTGTATGAATATTATTTATTAATATAAAAGATCAGATTTATAAAATCCTGTAATCTATTGATTTCCGTTTTTGCAATTTTTTGCAGAATAACAAAAAGCAAAATTTACTGAAAATTATGTATTTTTTAAATATCAAGAAATTATTATGAAATTATAAAGATTCTGTAAAGAATTAAAACTAAGACTTGAGATTCCCTGTTTCAAAGACAACTGAGCGCTGTATTATGGAAATTTTTCAAAAAAATATCGTTTTTTCATCAATCGGGCATGCATTATATTGACTATTTTCATAAGCTTTATTATTTTAGTATTGAAATTAGCACTCACCTTGATAGAGTGCTAACAAATTTAAATATAATTATTGCATATTACCGGGGAATCACTGCTTTGATATTTTCCCCTGATAATACTAAAGAGGAGGCAGACAATGAGTAAAACAATAGGAATCGACCTTGGGACAACAAATTCGGTTGTTTCAGTTATGTCAGAAGGAGAACCGATAGTTATTCAGAATTCGGAAGGGCAGAGAACAACGCCTTCTATAGTAGCCTTTACAGATAAAGGCGAAAGACTTGTGGGGCAGGTGGCAAAAAACCAGATAATTACAAACCCTGAAAATACAATAAGATCAATCAAGAGATTTATGGGCAGACGATACGATGAAATAAACGATGAAATCAAAATGGTGCCCTATCAGATAGTAAGAGACACAAATGGAGGAATAAAAGTAAAAGCCGGTGACAGTGAATATTCTCCTCAGGAAATTTCAGCAAGAATTTTACAGAAAATGAAACAGACTGCTGAAGATTATTTAGGAGAAAAAGTTGCCAAAGCAGTAATTACTGTTCCTGCGTATTTTAACGACGAACAGAGGCAGGCTACAAAAGACGCAGGCAAAATTGCAGGCCTTGAAGTTGAAAGAATAATAAATGAGCCTACCGCTGCAGCACTTGCCTACGGAATGGATAAAAAAAATAAAAATCAGAAAATTGCCGTATATGACCTCGGAGGGGGTACTTTTGATATTTCAATACTTGAGCTCGGCGACGGAGTTTTCGAAGTAAAATCCACGAACGGAAACACACATCTTGGCGGAGACGACTTTGACCAGAAAATAATGGAATGGTTCATCGCGGAATTCAGGAAAGAAACCGGGATGGACGTTTCAGGAGACAAAATGGCGCTTCAAAGGCTGAAAGAAGCTGCTGAAAAAGCAAAGATCGAGCTTTCAGGAAAGCTGGAAACAGAAGTGAATATTCCGTTTCTTACAGCAGACCAGAGCGGGCCGAAACACATGATGATGAAATTCAGCAGGTCTAAACTTGAACAATTGATAGGCGAACTTGTTAATTCAACAGAAACACCCTGTCAGAACGCTTTAAAAGACGCCGGCCTTAATTCGGGCGATATTGACGATGTAATACTTGTAGGCGGTTCAACAAGAATACCGATAGTTCAAAACCTTGTAAAAAAAGTCTTCGGCAAGGAACCGAACAAGGGAGTAAATCCTGACGAAGTTGTAGCTCTTGGCGCAGCAATTCAGGGAGGAGTTCTCTCAGGTGAAGTTAACGATGTTCTGCTTCTTGATGTTACTCCGCTTTCACTTGGCATTGAAACTCTTGGCGGTGTTATGACAAAACTTATAGAGAGAAATACAACAATACCTACAAGAAAAAGCCAGATTTTCTCAACAGCTGAAGACAATCAGCCGGCAGTTTCGGTTCACGTACTTCAGGGCGAAAGGGAAATGGCGGTTCACAATAGGACACTCGGACGCTTTGAGCTGGTAGGCATAAATCCTGCGCCGCGCGGACTTCCGCAGATAGAGGTCGCATTTGATATAGACGCGAACGGGATAGTCAATGTTTCAGCAAAAGACCTTGGGTCAGGGAAAGAGCAGCAGATACGCATTGAATCATCCGGCGGATTATCGGAAAGCGAAATTCAGAAGATGGTTAACGATGCTGAGGCACATTCAGCGGAAGACAGGAGAGAACGCGAACTGGCCGAAGCAAGAAATGAAGCTGATACCCTGATATACTCAGTTGAAAAAACTGTTAACGAGAATAAGGATAAAATTGATCCTGCTGAAAAAGCCGGAATCGAAAACGCAGTCAGTGCATTAAAAGAGGCTGTCAGTGCGAATAATTCCGATTTAATCAGAAACGCGAAATCACAACTGGAACAGGCTTCGCAGAATCTTGCAGCTAAAATGTACGCTCATCAGAACGCGAATACAGGCGCAGGACAGCAGACAGCTGATACCGGAAATGCCCGGTGGGCAAATGCTGAAAGCACATCTTCTGAAACTGCCGAAGAGAAAGCTCAGGAAGGAAAAGTCTATGATGCTGAATACGAAGTAGTTGATGATGAGGAAAGGAAAGCAAGCTGACAATAGACTGAATAAGTCATTTGAATAAACAATCCCCCTTAAACCGCCCATGGCTTTGCCCATGGGCTTTTTTATATAATCTGTTTAACCGGAATAATTTATACACTCAATATCAGGTATTATTTTAAAGTTAATTTTTTCAGATTTATTAACATACACTGCCGTTGTTGACGGATCATTCTTTACTGCCGGAAGCATCATCTTCGGATTCCGCAACTTCATTCCTGATAACAGTATAATCAACAGGAAGGGTGAATAATTTCTCAGGGACATCCTGAGACGCAACTTTCATAAGAGTAGTTTTTAGATACCGCTGCGGTTCCTTTGGCCTGACAATTAATGTTTTGCTTTCAACAATGCACAGTTTTTCATCATTCTGTAATGATATTACTTTTTTGCTAAGTATATCCTGAGTGCTTTTTAAAAAGCCGAAATTTGAGGAAAGATCAGCTTCCACTTCCGTGCTGAGCCATAATCTTGTATAAGCTGATATTCTCGGAATATAAACAACAAGCTCAGAGCAGTTATACTTACCAATCTTTTTTTTTATCCCGCTTTCTTTACAGTAAAAATCATGATCCTTTAACGAAGCAAATTCACTGTAAATCTTTTCATTAAAAGGGGCATTAAATTCATTTAAATCAAGGGTCTGAAGAGTCCTATTCCTGTCATTTACAAGATAGACTTTTTTCTGTTCAAAATCAAAAATCTGTCTTAACGGAAGAGTAGGGTCAAGAATTAAAGCCCGCTTTTCAGTTATATATGTTTTTTTCACTCCGAAGAAATCCTTACCGGAAATTGTGGTAAGTATTTTCTCTTCAATATAATGATCCGCAAATGCGGCCTTCGCAACTGTAAAATTGATCAAAAGTATTAAAACAAATACAAATCTGTTACGCATATCAGTCCTCGCATAAAATTATCAGGGTCGGTACATGTATCGGCTGTTTCAGCATCTAAATATAATTTATAACAAAATAAATAAAAACAGGTTTAAAAATATAACTTTTCACTGATTGATTTGGAAAAATCATAAAAACACGGACTTTCATAAAAAAAGAGACCGTTTCCAGTCTCTTTTCAAGATCACAACAGATAATCTCCGGTTTTTATAAAAATATCTGCCCCTGCAGTACTGCTTTCTTTTCCCCGGATAATGATTTATTGTCGTCTCCCACAGGATTCCTGTATTCGAATTTGATATTCGCGTTATGGCCTGACATAAAATAATTAATTCCGAATGAAAGATATGAAGAACCCGGATTAATGTTCAATGCCTTCTCAGTATCCCATGTCTGATACCTGATCACAGGCTGAATATTTTCAATAAGCAGTCCTGCCTGCGCGTAATAGCCGCTCTGCTGCTCAATATTGGACTCCGGATTATTTGTCACATTTACATATGCTGTCTGGAAAGTTCCTGTAAAACCCCGGCTGATCTTATAATCAACATTCAGGTCAAATGTCCATGCAAGATAGCTGGATATTTTATCATCAACCCTTGCTGCATGGCTCTGATAATCAACACCGCCTCCAACAGATACAAGGCTCTTCTTCCCGAGATAATTTCCGCTGTAGAAAAACCCGTCTTCAGGATCAAGGAAGTTCATCTGGAATCTGAAGCAGAACCTTGGAGCACTGTTGGCATTTATATCATCACTTGTTTCCTCTGTGCCCTGAAGGTCCCTTTCCTGTCCGCGGAAAACACCAAACCTGTATTCAAAGGCATTTGCCAGAAGTCCCCGGATCATCAGTCCGGTATCTCTCCAGTCACTTTCCGAAGTTCCCATAGGCACTGACAGAGAGTTATAGTCAAGACCAAGCAGGCTTACTGAAGACTCCATATTCTGACGCATAAAAGGCACAGGCATGAGCCCTGCGGCGATCTCAAGTTCATCCATGAACCTGTAGTTTATGTAAGCGTCCTGAACATACATACCACTGCTGTCTTCTGTTTCAACAGTATGTGTATGACCGTCATTTTCGTCCGCGGATGTTGTATAGATTGACGAAGATGTATTACTCCCGTTTTTAACAAAAAAGTCCCCTGTACTAAAAAAGAATTCAAAATCTTTAGCGGCCTCCCCGTTAAACATTACTCTTGAACGGCGGAGCTGAAATTCCTTTACCCATACGGCGTCACCTTTGCTTTCGCCCGCTTCCGCGTCATATTCATTCTGAGTATAGGCCTGAGCCTGAAGCAGCAGGTGCAGAGATATCCATCTGTCAGCACCCAGATCCAGTTTTGTTATTTCCTCCTCTTCTGCCATCAGCGGGAAAGCAGCAAACAGTAAAATAAAAAATATAATAATTACACGTCTATGCATATGGAAATGACCTCCTGCAGTAATCTGCCATCAAATTTGCAAAATATTTAAATCATTATTTATGTCAGTTCCCCGGTGAACAGTCCGGAGAACCTGTTCCCTGCCAATGGACAGAGAATTATTCTGAAATGAAAGTTAATTCCTTTCAGAATATTACTGATCTGTAATGGAATACAAAGTCATCATATGAATTGTCAAATAAAAAACAATAAATTCCGGCTTTATTCTGCTAATGTTTTCAGCACATTATCAGGGCATATTATGAGCTTACAGCCCGGAGTGTATAAAAAATGAAATATATATGTTGACTAATATAAGCTGAAATTTATACGTATACTTTTTTAAAGGAGCAGATAATGAAAGACCAGCTTTATAATAAAATGAAACCCTTATTTCATCTTATTGACCATGACTATCAGGAAATATCCCCCCTTGAACTTCTTGTCATACAACTCGCAAGAGGGAACAGTTATAATACAAGAATAATCGGACTTGAGGCTATCAAAAAATTCAGAGAAGACAATCCTGACTGTGCAGTCACATTCAAACCGAACCATTTAAGCGAAGCGGATTTTATTATGCTCAGTCTTGTATTCAGGGAAAACGGCATGAGGGTTCTTACTGAAGGCGGATCAAACCTATTCATTGATAATATTGATATTTTCAATGACCTGCTTCCCGCATTTGTAAATGCGGAATTTTCCATGAAACCTGTAAACGGCAAAATGAGTGTTGCAGAATACCTGAGTACAAGAGGTTCCTTTAAAATTGTAAGAGAACCGTGTAAAATGGAGCTTGAAGACGGAAAAACAATTAAAATCGGCAACAAGGAAATACTTTCTCTCAGCAGGGCCTACCGCTATCATTTAATAAAGCAGAAAGAAATGTATGTAACCTTCCCCGGATATTCAGTTATGAACAAAGGAATGTTTAACATTGTTGAATCAGACGTTGTAAAAACAGGGAGAAGCTATACAGGTAAAACTGACGGTTTTCATCATCTCCCGTTTCAGATGGATATTGAAGCTTCATATTACGCGGGCGTACCCCTTTACATAGTGGATGTAAATATCGCGTATGAGCCTGTGCTTGAAGACATGAATTTTCTTGAACTGATCAAAATGGCAAAGTCCGACTCCGGCCAGGATGACCTGTATAAAAAGGATCTCGGCTATATAATTAAACAATTCTGCAAAGGCAAAACAAGCGGAGAGCTTTCCATAAAATTCGGTGAACCGTATATGGTTAACACATCCTCTTTTAAGGAGGACATTCTTAACATCAAAATAAAAAAATCCGCGAAAAAGCTTGCCGAAGAAACATTTGAAAAGATGCTTTCCATGCAGCCTGTATTCCCTGCAAACATTTATTTTTCCGCCTTTAATGACTCTTTTAACAGAATATCAATAGATACTATGAAGGAAAGAATTGACGATATCCGGGATTATCTCAGAAAAGCAACATACGGTAAATACAACAGGAGGCCTGATCTTCATTACCTGTTTGACTACAGAAACAAAATTATTACAGCGGATGAAATAATAAACAGGACTTTTCAGAAATTCAGCATAAAGGAAAGGCAGATTACGGGACTTGACGATGACATGTTCGTTGTATACAGGAAAGATGTTGCCACGCAGTACAAAAATCATACAAGGCATTTTTTTGAAGAGATTAAGTACGAGTAAGACTTTATTTTTTAACGGAAAATTTTACTATAACCGGCTGCAGTTTTTTCCCGCAGCCTTCTTTCTTAAGTAAATCAGAATCCTTTTTACTTCAAACGGTATCTTTTTCAGGATGAGTGATTGCCTTTTGAATTAAAGGAGTTAGCCTTCAGGTTGAAGGCAGTATTTTTTTAGTTGGAGGCTTTTCTTTTTGGTATGACGGCATCCTTTTCTTGTTGAACGGGAAATCATTTCAGTATGACAGCCTGTCTTTTCAGTATGGGAGTATTTTTTTATATTTAACCGTACTTTAAAATGAAAAATCAGGCTTAAAATTTTTATAAAGATTATGCCCGGGAAGAATAAAAGTTACTATCTAAAAAAATTAAACCTCATAACCGCTATATCATTTTTCTCAGCCTGCCTGTGATAACCTGCATAATATTAATTGAAATGGCTGGATTGTCTTTCAGCGTAAGAAGAAAATCATCACGAGCGATTGAGAGTATTTTTGTTTTTTTCGTGCTCACAACACTGGCGCTTCTGGGCTCAGCATCAATAATTGAAAGTTCGCCTATACAGCTTCCAGGTCCGAGGTTGGCAAGAATTCTCTGCTCGGTAAACACCTTCACTTCTCCCTCTATAACAATAAAAAGTCTGTCGCCATTCTCTCCTTGTTTTATAATAGTACTCCCGGCAGGAATATCAATCTCCCTGGCGATTCCGGCAATGTGTATAATTTCATTTATTTTTAATTCGTTGAATAATTTGTTTTCTTTGAGGAAAAGTATTTTCTGCATAATCGATAAAGACATCTTAACCTCCTCCGTTAAATATTTTTGACGCCCTGCGCCGTTGTTATAGCTGTCTTCTCCATTAACTATCTGCCCGAAACTCAATTGTACAAGTGACTTTACTTCAGGAAGAAAGCAGTATAAATATTCATACTCCACCAGTGAAACACTGCTGCTTTTCCGGCCTGATTTCGATGCCGTTTCCTGCGACTTTCTGTATTCAAAAACAGAAATCAAATCTTCTGAATGTTTATGCTTTAGAGATGAGTCAATATATTCCAGTATATAATTATCAAGATCACGGTTGCCCAGCAGAATATTGGAGTCATATACCTCATCTATCTTTAATCCTGTTAAAATGGAAATAACTTTAAGTATTAAATGTTTTTTATAGGCAATTACATCCTGAAGGAAAATATTTAAGAACCTTAAATATGGCGAATTCTTATCGGAAATTAATAAATGCAGGCTGTCGATAAGGTCATATATGGATTTAATTCTGATTATTTCAAAATCAATAAAGCTTCTAAATTCAGCTTCAAAGATCACATTCTGTGTCAGTAAGTATTTAAGATAATTAGATTTCCTGTTATAGCTTAAATTTTTAAAAAGCTTTTTTATGAGAATACCTGAAGATTTTTCATCATAGGAAAAAATGCTTTTCATATAAGATTCCGGAATTTCTCTGCAATCCAGAAGCATGAGCTTATCTGTTTCTTCAATATTCGAAGCAAGCATTATAAACCTTGCAAGATAATCCAGACTTTCATTCCTGAAAATGTACATTAATTTCACAATCCGGCGCCTTGTTAATTTATCCGCAAATTGAATCATGCTCTTAAGAAGAATTGTTTCCTTATTTTTAATTGTAAGCTCATATAAATGATCCAGTGCAAAATCCGGTTTCAGAACATTAATAATCATTACAAATTCAACAGGGTCCAGTTTCCCTTTAAGCACAAGATTTTTAACTTCAATTAATTGCGAAATATAACCGGCCTGAGTATTATTTCTCTTTTCTGAAAGAAGAATTGCGGCTGCGATCTGTTCGCCTTTCAGCCTGTTTGAAAATAAGTTCTCTTTTAATGCCCTTTTGATTACTTCCCGGGGCTGCATTGATAGTAAAGACAAAGCCAGTGCCCTGATTTCAGGTTCTTTATCCTTTAAAGATTTACCGAGAAAGGCATGATCAGTTACCGCAGTTCCTGTTTTCATCAGGTCAAGGGTGATTTCCTTTGCGCGAACGGAGAGTTTATTATAATTCGAAATTATTACAGACAGGAAATCCTGATTAGGATTGCTTTCAAAAACAGATTCAATTATATCAAAATTTTTCTCAACATTACTGTCATCAAAAAATTCCGCATAATTCTGCCAGTCAATTTTTTCCTGCTCTTCGCTGAATTTCTTATTAAACTTTATCCTGTCTTTTAGCGCCTTTATATAATTCCCGTTCTGCGCATAAACAAGAAACAGGTAAATAATGCCGAGTGAAATTGTAAAAATATATCCCTGCACGTCAGTCATTTTTTTATATATCATCATGATCGAAAGACCGCCGGCAATCATGCCCGCAGGATTAACTACACCGTTGATAAATGATTTTATTTTTATCATACGCTCTCTTGGAGAAGCTGCCATGATAATATTGAATACAGGAGTTCTTAAAAGGACACTGAGATTCTTTCTGAAGAAACGAAGCAGAACACCGATCATCAGATTTGGAAATGCTATATAGAAAATCATAAGCGAAAAAAAAGAGTAACTACTCAGCTATTCAAGAGACATTTTGCTAATAAGTCAAACTATAATTGCCGATATTATGTCACATGAAGCGAGAAGAAATA
>JAFGDQ010000019.1 GCA_016932015.1 Spirochaetota bacterium
ATACGGAACTAATCCCGGATTCTTGATTTTTAGGCAGATCAGGACAACAGCGGGCAGGTGTATCTGACAGAGGCTTGCCGGATTTGAATAAAGCAACAAGTCTATTATTTTTTTAAAATAATATTTTTCAATATGTCAATACTTATTTCTGCATGTTACATCATCAAAAAACCTTACTAATCAGCTTCTGCAGCAGACCTTTGTTATACAGAGCAAACAGATCCATACTCCATGCAACAGCAGTGTGAATTATTACGCCGCCGTATATTGAACGGGTTCTGAGAGCCAGTGTGCCGAGTGTGATTCCGGTAATTACTGCGCCGCATGTTTCCGGCAGCGGTTTCGTGAAATGAATCATGGTGTAGGGCAGTACCATAACGAATATTGAATATGTTCCGATATACCTTGCAAGAGTAAAAAGCAGAAATCCTCTGAAGAAAAATTCAAGCATAACAAACTGGACTCCGTAACCTGCCTCCCAGAAAAACAGATCAAATAAGGATGATGCTGCCTGTTTGTAGAACGGGTATTTTTTTAAAAAAGCGGGTGAATCAGAAACTGCATAGACAAATGGGATCACTATTAAAAACAGGGCGAAATAAAGCAGCAGTATCCATGCCTTTTTTTCAAAATGAAATCCGAAATCCCGTATTTTTTCTTTAAAGATAACTTTTATTACAAACGCGGGAATCAGGAAATAGACAGCAGAAGTGGAAACCGCCCAGTATAATTTCACCCATAATATCGGATGCGGCAGTTTAAGAAGGAACTTGTAAATTTCATGTTGCTGAACAATGAAATCTGTTTTACAAAAATATTTTGAGATTATAAGAACCGCGGCAGCGGCAATGAATACACTTAAGGCTTTTAAATCGAAATTATTATTCGTTTTATAGTCTTCATCGATTCTCTGCCACTGCTCGACAGTTATACATTTTATTCCGGAAAGAATCTTTCCGGGAGTTTTATTGAAGTGCATTGACTCAGCTTAAGCTTTAATTAAACAAGCACTTCCTCTTTTTCCCTTTCATCATCGGTTTCGATAAATTTTTCAGCGGAATTTTTTACAAAAGTTGAAATGTCCGGTGATGTTTTATATCGTATAACATTCAGCGAGAATATTTCAAGCTTGTTGATTATATTGGGAGGCAGAACATTACCGTCAATCTCAATGGACATTACAGGGTACTTTCTTTCCCTGAACCATGGGGTAATAAGTCCTTCAATAACTCTTCCTATGAGACAGGCAAAAGGAGAAATATTAACAACACCAGAGTATCCGTCATTCATTGCTGCCGCAGCGGATCCTGCTGAAACTGATATTTCGCTGTTCAGAGCGTAGTCTACAAAATTATCCTTGCTATACCCCATTATTTCGTACATATCATGCGGGCTCTTTGGAAGAAGCCCGGTTTCTTTGATCGCAGTTTTGATTTTTTTGTCAACCATATGCTTATACCACATTTCAATCCTGAACATAAGCAGCTCTCTGAATTCTTTTGAGACTATTTTTTTGTACCATGGAAGATGTTTTAATATCAGATTCAGCTCATATTCCCTGACAAAGTCACAGTAATAGATCCATTCAGTGAATCCGGAAATCTTTGCTATGATTCCTTTTTCAGCAAAAAATTCAACAAGTTCGTCAACCGCAAAGTCATCGCGGCGGACATAGATTTCACCTACAACGAGTACTCTCGGAGCATCCTTGACACTTTGTTTCAGCGGTATCTTTTTCAGCTCTGCCGAGATTTCCTTAAGAGCAGGCACTACTTTTTTCATATCATCTTCGGCTATACCTATAAGCCTGTGCCATAATTTATCGAATGTCTCTATAGCGCTTTTTCTGTCTACAGCACATGCTCTCAGGCTTGCTTCAACGTCTCTCATATAATCAGCTACGAGTACTGACCACCAGAGATCCTTCATAAAACTTTTTCCAAGTTCGTTATATGAATTATCAGAGCTTAATATCATAATAACAACATTGTCGAGCCTCATATCGCGGAACAGGTTTTCATAAAATACATAATACTGCCCAGTCCTGCACGGTCCTGTTGTTATCGGAACAAAGAGAAGATAAATTTCATCTTTTCTGTATTTTTCTGAATTGAAATATTCAAGTGCGCTGCCGAGTACAAGCAGTGAAGGAACGCACTCCTTGCCTGAAGCATGATCCTTTGCCCTTTGCAGTACGTGTACATTAGGCACAGGCATGCCTTCAGCGTTAACACCTATTGCCCTGAGGCTTGCTGCTCCCAGTTCAACAGAGAGTCTTCCCATGTTGGAAAGAAGAAGCTTTACTTTCGGATTATTCTTAACAGGAATTTTTTCATTAGTATTTCTGTTCAGAATATGAATTTCTTCAGTTCCGTCATTAATGAATTCAAGCCCGTTATTATATTTTTCCTCTTTAAGACCAGCCTGTTTTGACCTGTAGCCGTCTATAATATCAAGGAATGCTTCAACCCTCGTATCAACTCCTGCGTCAGCTGAGTGTGAGTCAAGCTCAAGAACAAGGAAAGGCTTAACACCCATGATCCATCTGAGATAGTGAAGCATAAAACTGTCAGGCGCGCATGAGAAGTTTGTTATATAGGCAAGGAATATATTGTCCTCTTTCTTAACGAGATTCGCGGTTTTCATGTCCTGCTGGCCGTAGTACCAGTACATGTTCGGGAATATGCTTTCTTCTTCAAAAGGCAGGATGTCAAAAGGAATTATTGAATAGCCTCTTGTTGCGAACTTCTTCGGAATACCCATGTTCGCTTCAGGAGTAAAGGCGTTATACGGCCTTCCTAGGAGTGCAATAACAGGCCTTTCAGCTTTTCTTGCGTCTTCAAGAGCCTTTTGACCGAGCTCTTTAGCCTTTTTGAAGTATTCAAGCTGCTTCTCATATGCCGCATGAAAGGCTTTCTCTGTTTCTGACTCGGAAAAACCGAGTTTCTTTCCGACTTCGATGAAGGATTCCAGGGTATCCTTGATACCGTGTTTCATATAGATAACAGGTGACAGCAGAATATCGTCAGTTAATTCAGGGAATGCCTTTTTAAGGTAATAAGGCAGTGCCTGTGTTATAGGACAGAATGTCGCGTGAACATCCTCTTCGTAACTCGGCATATTCTTGAAATGCGGAATAAAAATATAGTCAGGATTTTTGTTAAAAGTGTCCTGAAGCATGCCGTGGGCAATCTCTGCAGGGAAACAGTAGCCGCTTTCTATTTTTGCTATACCGTCATGAGAAATTTCTTTTGAAAGGAAATATTCCACTCCGAGAGTATGAAAGAACCATGAATACATTGGCCAGAGAGTATGAACGGAAAATGCTCTGGGGATACCGACAACAAAGTCCTTTTTCTTTTTTAATGTTTCCGGGTCAGGAGCTGAATCATGGAACAGAAGATCATTTCTCTGCTGAACATAATCAAATACCTGACTTTCATCAAAAAGATTTTTCTTGCGGATATTGGCGTATTTATTACATCTTCCGCCGAACATATATTTGTTATTGTTTACTTTCAGAACTTTTATCGGACAGTAATTATCGCAGGCTTTGCATTTGAATTCGCTTTCATAAACAATATCCGTACCGAGTATTTTGTCCAGATCATAGCTGCTTTTTTCAAGCAGGCCCTCTTCAAATTTCTGTCTTGCGAGTATGCCTACACCGAAACATCCCATAAGCTCAGGATCAGGCGGAACAGTAATGTTTTTGTTTAGAAGCATTGCAAAAGCAAGAGGAACAGCCTTGTTTTTGGCAACCCCTCCCTGAAGTACTATATGATTTCCGACCGTTCTGTTCCCTACAACCCTGTTAAGGTAGTTTGAAACAATACTTGTAATAATACCTGCTGTTATATCCGCTTTTTCAGCACCTTTCTGAATAGCTTTACGTATGTCGGAATTGATGAAAGCTGAGCAGTGCTCTCCGAATTTCAGAGGCTGTTCAGCCTGGAGCGCGATCTCGCCAATCTCCCATGCATGTTTGATGTTCAGGTCGCCTGAAGCCGATTCTTCAAGAAACGAACCGGTTCCCGCTGAACATGCTTCGTTCATGGCATAGTCAATCGGCACCTTGTTTTTCAGCAGAACGTATTTTGCGTCCTGTCCGCCTATTTCAAATATTGTATCTATATTATCATTAAAAAAAGTCGTACCTACAGTGTGCGCGATAATTTCATTATATACTCCCGGGGTTTCAAGAAAGACTCCGAGTATTTCTCTTGAAGATCCTGTTGTACTCGTTAAGGTAATATTTACTTTTTCATCTCCGATCTCTTCCCTGATCTGCTTTTTCATTTCAACAAAGCAGTTTTTCAAAGCTTTAACCGGGTCTCCATGTGTTCTGCCGTAAAAGCTTGCTACTATCTCATTTGTTTCATAATCAATGAGGCATGCTTTTGTCGTAGTTGATCCTCCGTCAACTCCGAGTATATATTCCCTGCCAGCCATAACCTTGCCTTTTTTGGAAGGGATATAGTTAACCAGGCCCTCCGCTGATTTGAGGCTTTTAAATCTTTCAAAATCTATTCTGTTAGTTTTTATAATTTTTTCTACAGACGGCAGTTTTGTACCGATTGATTTTGCAAGAAGAGCAGCTCCGTATGATTCAAAATATGCAGCCTGTTCAGGAATAATGAAGTCAATATCAGGGCATCTTTGTTTGATGAATTTCAGAATGTATTTATTTTTTGTGAGACCGCCTGCGAGTATGACCTTAGCGTCTTTTACCCTGGCTCTTTTCAAAAAGTCTGCAACCTTGGTAGCCATGACATCACTTAATGACATTACGATATCGCCTTTTGTTGCTTCACCTTTATTCAGCCTGTGAGTGCAGTCTGATTTCATAAATACGGAGCATCTTGAAGACAGACCCATTACCCTGGAGTCCTGGGGAATTCTATCAATATCATCCAGAACCATGTCCATTCTCATAAGCTGCTGTTTAAAGAATTCTCCGGTACCTGATGCGCATTTATTTCCCGAAAGGCTGTTGATGATCTTTGAATTTTCGTCTAGTTTGTAAACAACAAGATCCTCTCCTCCAAGTGAAACCATTGCATCAGCTTTAATATTCAGGGTTTTAATAGCTTCTTCAATGCAAAGCGGTTCAATTACACTGTCTACATTCAGAAGAAATCGTCCCTCGGTACCTGTGGCAAGGCTGCTGATATCTGCGGGAAGTTCTTTAGCTCTTAAAATATTTTTTAAGGTTTCCTGAAAGTTTCCTTCATGTGAAATTACTTCACTCCAGATTTCTTTGTCGTCTTCAAGCATTGTTGCCTTAACGCTTGATGAGCCTATATTTATTCCAAGATATTTCATATAGCTGCTCCTGTTTAAATTATTTTGATTTATTAAGTTTTTCAAGGATTTTTAATCCTCTTTCATAAGTTTCCAGTATAAGTTTTTCTCTGAATAATTTTATTTCATTATCATCTATTAAGATGGTGTTATCAATAAGCTGTCGTGCGATAAAATAAAAGTAAACCGGTGCCAGCAGCATAAAAATATCAAAGATTCCGGAATTAGTATCTATGTTGTCCGGTCTTGGCGTATCGATGTCCTGGAAAAAAGATGAAAATATACCGGTGAAGTTTGAAATCATATCGCCGGATAAATATGAAATTTCAGGCTCATCGTTTACAAGCTCTCTTGTAATGATTCTCAGAATGGAAGGAGTTCCCATTAATGAATCAACGAGGGTTTCAGCAAAAAATTTGATTCTTTTTTTTATATTTTTTTCCTTGGAAATTTTATCGCTTAACAGGTCTGTAAAAATTTTAAGCTGGGATTTTATTACCTCCCTGTACAGCCCTTCTTTACCTCCGAAATAATAGCCGATACTTGAAATGTTCACCTCGGCTGTTGAGGCTATCTGTCTTACGGATGTAGCTGCATAACCCTGTGAAGAAAAAAGGTTAAAAGCAATTTCCATTATCTTTTTTTTGCTTGAAATAGTACTGTTTTCCATGAGTTACAATTAATTGTATTAAAAATGTTCAAACGTATGTTTAATTCAAACGTTCGTTTGAATTAACGATAAAATTGTTACCATTGGTTGTCAATTTTTTTTTAAGATTTTATTTAAATCGTTGAAAGAATCGTACGGAAATTGCATTTTTTTAGAAATTCCGGAAAAGATACGGCAGTAATATTATTATTTTAGATTTTTATGTTGCGGTTATACTATTTTTTACAATGTAAAATCCGGTATAAATTCTATTTATATATAATCAGGAGAAAATATAATGACACATGAAGATGCAGGCAAGTATGCAGCTAAGCACTCCGGTGTTGTACTTAATGAACGTATTGCTTCCCGTGTCAGGGAAAAGGCAAGTGAAAATAATACCATTACCTGTGCAAATGTGCACAAAATAGCGGAAGAATTGAATGTAACTCCTTCGGAAGTTGGTGTTACTATTGATCTGCTTGAGATGAAATTTAACAAATGCCAGTTAGGGCTTTTCGGATATGGGGATAAAAAAAGACTCGTAAAAGAAGCAGATAAAGTTAGTCCTGAGATTGCAGAATCGATTGAGTCCTCTTTGACTAACGGTAAACTTCCATGCAAATCTGCATGGGCTCTTGCTGAACAGCACGGCCTTTCAAAATCTGAACTGGCCAACATTTGTGAAAAACTGAAAATAAAGATTTTTTCATGCCAGATAGGGGCTTTTAAATAATTTAAAGAAACCCGGAGTTTATCCTGAAAATGACTTTTAATTTTTCAGGTTGTTTAATATATTTACAACTTAATTGCAAAAAATGAAGTAAAGAGTCAGTCAACCTGACAAAATCAAAATTACAGCTCATGGGAGGACTTAATGAAAAATTTGATGAGAAAATATATCCGGGTCCTTAAAATAGAACTGGATGATATTGAAGCTGATATTGAATTACTTATAGATGAAATTGTTGAAAAAGGTGAAAAACATCAGATTACAAAATACGTTCTTCTGGAAAATCTGGCGGTTTTGAAAAATGAAATGTCAGGAATAGAATATTTAAAAAATATGCTGGATGGAATGAATCCGGATGATTTTTCCGATATACAGGAACTGGCTGATGAAATAGATAAAAGAGTAAGAGAATATATAGAAAAAGGGGGGCTTGTAAAAGCCGTATATTCAGTGATCGAGAGAAAACTCCATAAGGTTATGAAATATATAAAAACCGAGTAATTGCCGAATTATCAGATTGTTGCCGCATACGGAATTTTCTCGCCCGGTTTTTAATCGGGCAGAAATTCCTGATAATTATCTGTTTCGAATTTTGTTTTCATTTTATTGCTTGTTTCGTCATCATTAAGCCATCTTACAGCTTTGTTTTGATCCGTAAATAATTTGACATTATAACCTGTATTTTTGCATACCACTTCAACAAAATCATGTGAGTCGTCGTCAGTACTCACAAGTATTGCAACACGGGATGATCTTCTTAAACCCAGCTCATTCATTTCCTCATGTATAAAGCGGTATGTTTTATGAATTTTTTCAACATTGCGGCAATTTCTGGCATCAAACAGGAAATGAGAAATATTATGTCTGATCCCAGCCTGTTCCGTTTCAAGCATAAATTCCCGTGAGAAGTCGATCGTAACCGGTTTTTTTATTCTGCATAAAATAAATTTTTTTGATTCCGGGATCATAATTTCATAATTCATTCTCTTGCTCCTTTTGAGTAAGTTAAGTTTGTGAAAAATTTCATTCACGTATTTCCGGTTTATGATCCGGTTATTTGATGCCGGAATGATTCAGGATGGTCACAGTCCTGTATATTTCCGGTAAACATAATGCTGAAATGGATGTAACGAGAATGAAAGCCTTCAGACATGCGATGCTTGAATCGTTAACCCTTTTAGCCTGAAGGTGTATGAAGATGAAAACCTACGAAAGTCACTCTGCAGGCAATTTATAAGATCACGGCTTTCATTAATACAGATCGTCAAAAAGTGACACAACTGTTAGTCAAAAAAATCTCTAGTAACTGCATCTTTTCAGGAAGAGGGGTACCGGCATTCGGTGATATATTATTTTTATTTGTCCGGGAAACTGATGTTGTGAGCTGACGGATACGCCAGGAAGGATATTCTTAATTGGCGCAGGTGAAATCATAAAATAATGATTTTATATTTTATGCTGAAGCTATTTCAATAATTATTCCGGTCTTTTAAAATAATTATTTCTCGGCGTATTTGAACATTGCTTCAACACATGTCAGTGCCTTGAGGCTAATATCCTCATTGAGGATTATCCTGTCATTATCTTCAGGATTTTCCAGTACACGCAAAATATCGTCAAGAGTGTTTGAGCGCATATATTTACACAGTGTACATGAACCGACTATTTTTTTTTCAGGCATCTCCACCTGCAGCCTTGATGTAATGCCGCATTCTGTCAGCATAAGATAAGCATTGCCATCGGATGCGGTTTCCATATATTTTAACAGGTCAGAAGTGCTGCCGGTAAAATCGCTTTGATGCAGAACCTCTGGGGAACATTCCGGGTGAGCAAGTACTTTCAGATTGTCGAACTGAAATTTCAGCTGATAAATCATTTCATGTTTATATTCTTCGTGCACATAACATTTTCCTGTCCATAACTTTATATCTTTGCAGATTCCGCGGCGCTTCATTTCCTCTATTATATTAAGGCCCATGAGTCTGTCCGGCAGAAAATATATTTTATCTGAAGGACAGTTCTCTATGACATTATAAACATTGGAAGAGGTTACGCATATATCGCATTCCGCTTTAACATCAGCATTTGTATTTATGTAGCAAATGAAAGAATATTCGGGGTACTGTTTTCTAAGGGTGATCACATCATCTCTTGTTATTGAATCTGCAAGTGAGCAGCCGTTATACTGGCTGGGTACAAGTACCTCTTTTCCCGGATTCAGTATTTTGGCAGTCTCTGCCATGAATTTAACTGCAGCGAAAATAATGATATCCGCATCTGTCTTTTTAGCGTCTTTACTGAGTCCATAGGAATCACCTACAAAATCAGCAACTCCGTAAACAATCTCCGGATTAACATATGAATGAGCAAGTATTACTGCGTTTTTTTTCTTCTTTAATTCATTAATACGGTTGATTACCGGAACGAATTCTTCACATTTGGAGAGAGTGTAATTATGTATACATGCTCCCGGATTTATAATCTTAAGTTTATTGTAAAAATATTCTGGAGTTATCATTTTATTTTTTAATTTAAACAATCTTCTTGTATAATAATTAATAAATGTTTGATAATATGTCAATAATGTGACCACATGAATTCAGCAGTAAATAATATATGATTATAGTCAAGATGAAAAATTTTTATTTTTTTATTGAAGTATTTAAATACACATGGAAATTCTGATCATGTTAATAGGGTTTTCAAATATTTTTGTTAAATATTTTAGCTATTTGGATTTTTATATAAAAATGGCTCCGTTATAGCTGAAGACTTACAATATTTATTAAATAAAGTTAGGTAAAAATGATTCCAATAATTTCCATAGTCGGCAAATCGAACAGCGGTAAAACAACACTTGTGGAAAAAATAATTCCGGAAATTAAGCGCAGGGGCTATAAGGTTGCTTCAGTCAAACATAATCAGCACGGGTTTGATATTGATCATGAGGGCAAGGACAGCTGGCGACACAGAAAAGCCGGAACCCATACAACGGTAATTTATTCAATGAATCAACTCGCTCTTATTCGTGATATGGATCATAACGCCTCACTTCAGGAAATAAGGGATTTATACATAAATGATGTTGATATCATTATTGCAGAGGGGCATAAATATGACAATGTTCCGAAGATTGAAATTTTCAGAAAAGAAGTATACGATATTCCCGTCAGCGCAGGCGATAATAACCTGATAGCATTTGTAAGTGATGAAGATATTGACATGGGAGTTCCGAAGTTCGGATTAAATGATATTAGCGGCATTTCGCAGTTTATAGAAGAAAGATTCCTGAAAAATAAATAATATTATCCGCTGAAAAATTTTATTTTTGCTTTTTAAATAAAGATTTGATGGCCTTTAATACTTCGGAATTTGTAATGCCTATATCCCCTATTTCCATTTTAATTTCCCTTGTATCAAGTTCGGTTATTATACCGTTTAAATTTGACATATAAACAATATCAATTTCAGGATTTCCTACGATTAAGGTTATTATTGTAGAGGCAATATCTCCAAGAGGTTTACGGTCTATATGAGTGTTCCTGAAGGTCGCAGTTATTTCGGTGCCCCTGCCGGGCTCTGATTCAATCATCAGGTTACCTTCCGCTTCAATTGCGGATTGTTCGAGCAGCGATATTCCCAGTCCGACTCTGCGGGTTGATCTTGTTGTTACAAACGGGTCTCTGATTTTTCCGGTCATTTCTCTGTCCATCCCGTGCCCGTTATCCTTAATGGAAAGCGATAGTATATCATTTTTCCGATCTTCAGTAATATTTATTTCAATGAGTGTTGCTCCTGCAGTAGTGGCGTTTTCAGCAACATCAAGTATGTGCAGAGAGAGATCTTCCATTTGATTAGTTCCGGCTTCAGGTAATTATTTTACGGCCGTTTTTTCCTTTAAAGGCCATTTTGAGTTCTTTAAAAGAGGGTTCTTCCATCATTAGTTTTATGCTGCCGCTTCCTATGGTATTCAGTTCATGCGAGTCAGAAGACTGAATAAAAGGAAATCTGCTGTATTCTTTATATTTTGAAAATGCTTCCTTCAATGTTAAATTGCGTGATATTTCAAGCGCGTCAAATTCAAGCTCATCAGGAATGAAACCGAGCTGGGAGATTATGCTGAAACTCATTCTGTCAATATGTGCCGCAATAGCTAACCCGCCATACTGATGAATAGTAATTATAATTTCATTAACCGAGAGCTTTGTAGCTCCTGCAAGCAGTCTTTTGTTAAAACCCTCAACCTCGTCAAGTTCATTTGAAAGAACCTGCAGGCCGAAAAAGTCCTCGTCATTTTCACCAGGTTGAAGATTGTTGAAAATTATTTCCTGTACTGATAATGAATCTTTTACAGATTCAAAAAGAGCAATTGTGTGTACCTCTTCAGAGCTCGTTATTTCAATACCCGGTATTACTGTTATATTATGATTTTCAGATGCCTTTGACACAGCTTCAATATTTTCAGCACTGTTATGATCAGTAACAGCTATTATGGAAAGACCTTTCTTTGAAGCTTCTTCGGCAATTTTCCGCGGACTCATGTCAAGACTTGAGCAGGGTGAAAGACAGGTATGGATATGCAAATCGGAATTAATTGTATGAAGCACTATATTTTTTTCTCCGGAACATGAGCGCGTAGCAAACTTTATTTACTGCCGCTGATCCCCATTTCATATAACTTGCCTATCAGTTCAAAGGCAGGCAGTTTGCTTGATAATATAGTTACTTTTTCTTCCTCCGCTTTTTTTATGGTAGCTTCTTCAGGTTCCTTGCCGTTTATCAGAATAATAGCGGAAAGGGACTTCATTACTGCTACAGCAACAATATTCTGATGCGACTGAAGCGTTATCCAGATATCTCCTGTGGATGCATTTCCCATAACATCGCTCAGCAGGTCGCTTGAATAACCTGATGTAATCTTGATATCAAGATTACCAGCGCAGGTTTTTACGTCGAGATTGAGGTTATTAACTATTTCTTTTAATTCCATTGTTATCCTCTGTACGTATTATTATTGTTAAAGTTGTTCCTTTGCCCGGAGTGGAGTCGATTTCCATTTTATCGGAACATTTTTCAATATTGGTTAATCCCATTCCGGCTCCGAATCCCAGTTCCCGTATCCAGTCAGAGGCAGTCGAGAATCCGGGCTGCATTGCTTTTTCAATATCTTCAATACCCGGGCCGGTATCCCTGGCTATACAAATTATCTGATCAGGAGTTATTGTGTATTCCATTGTTCCGCCATCAGCATGAAGAACTGCATTCATTTCAGCCTCATAGGAAGCTATTGCGAGTCTTTGAATAATACTCGAACGTATTCCAAGCCGTTTCAAATTTCTCTTAATCTGAGTGGATGCTGATCCGGCATTCTCAATATCTTTTCCGATTACATTGTACCTGAGATTTATTTCCTTATAATCCGCATTAATATCTTCAAAAAAGTGGCTTGCTCTGTACTGGGGAATTTCATCCTCGCTGTTTTCAATTGCCAGCCTTTTAAGAAGTCCCTTAATAATTATTCCTTTTGTAACTATGCCGGCTAATTTGTTACTTTTATTCAGAACCGGGAATCTTCCGAAGCCGGATTCTTCAAAAATTTTTATTATATATACCAAAGGCTGGCTTGTGTAAAAACATGTGGGGTTTTTAGTCATTCGTTCCCCGACATAATAATTTTTACTGCCTTCATAAAGCCATCTGATAAGATCTTCAATACTTATAATGCCTACCAGCTTCTCCCCATCAATAACAGGGGCGCCGGATATGTTGTGTTTTTTAAAAATTGTCAGTAATTCAGACATCCGGTTCTGCGGAGATACAGTAATTACCTCTTTACGCATAACGTCGTCTATCCTCATTTCAAGCAGCAGTAACTGACGTTTTAAATCTATATCTTGCATTATAAGCCTTTTAACTGCAGAAATTACGTATAGTTATTAAAAAAAGTATCAAAAATCCGGAATATATTTTAATTCGGGAAAAAACAGATGTTATGAAAAAATTTAATGCCGTATTATTGTTATCTTATGAATTTTGATAAAATCAATACCGGAAAATTCAGGTGATTGCCGGAATCAGCCGAGAATACAGGGTAATCCGTTTGAATATAATAATCCGCAGCTTTCATACATGCATTTATGCGTTAGTAAAAGCAGAATCTCTTCTTCTTTTGCAAGTTCCAGTACTTTTGTGTCAACATGCGGGCATTTATCGTTCTTAATTAATGCGACTGCTTTTATTCCGAAAACTGAAGCAGTATTAATTACCTGTGAATTGTTAAGGCCTGTCAATAAAAGATCCGGAACTCTGACCAAAGCAAGAATATTGCTCATAAGATCGCTGGCGGCAATGGAACGTATTTCCATCTCCATTTGCTGTTCATCCTGATAATAAAGAACCTCAGCTTCAAGTATTCTTTGAATATCTTTAATTTTCATTCAGGACTCTCCGGTAAAAGAATCGTCATCAGGACATTTGGATATATATGTTTTATAGTAATTCCGATTGAAAAAAATGATCAGAATTTTTAAAAGGAGATCTGATTTCATTTCTGTTTTTGCTGTATTTTAATTACAATAATTATTTTTTTTAAATCAAGTACTTTTATATAAACAAAAATAATAATTTGAAATATAATTATATTCCATTTAATTTCTGAAAAAGATGTAAAATCCGGGGAAGAAACTGTAAAATCAATCCTTTAATTTGTAAAAGCGGAAAAAAAATTGACAATAATAAAATTATCATGCTGGCTTTAACCAGGCTCAATAGAAAATCGGGAATCCATTCGTATTGCATGATGTAATAGGATGCTGCCTGGCGAATTTGCCTGAAATTTAGCAGGATGAACAAGCAAAAATCCGAACAAACAGCCAGCGTAAAAGGAAATAGCTATATATACTATAGCAGGTCTTCCAATTTTCCTTCGTGAAAATCATTTAATAGGAGTACATACAGGTACAGCCAGTTATGTTAGATGCGGAGGCAAAATTTGTATCCAATCTTGAAAAAAAACTGAATATATTAGTTTTAGAGTTTTAAAATATGGTATTATTAAGGAGGAAAATTATATGCCGAAATTAACTGTTGAAGATTTAAAAAAAATTAAGGAAAAGGTTCAGGCTACAACAACTTTACGGGAAGGAAATCAGCGGGTTAAGATAACAGTTCATATGGGGACTTGCGGAATAACTGCAGGCGCAAGAGGAATAATGAATATTCTTTTAAGCGAAATAGAAAACCGGAATATATCCGATATAATTTTAACATCATCCGGTTGTGCAGGATTCTGCAGCCACGAACCAATGGCAACTGTTGAGGTCATAGGAGAAGCTCCTGTTAAATACATTGATTTAAATGAGGAAAAGATTCTGAGAATATTTGAAGAACATGTCTTGAATGGAAAAATCGTTGAGGAATATGCTTTAGCTATTGGCAGTGAGACTGCATATTAATATTATAAGAAATTTATTATCCGGTATTCAGCTCTTATAATTATCAGAGCTAAGATGCAGAGGAATATGCCGCTTTCCTACTGAAGCAATCAGCGGTACAAAAAAGAACCTCATATAATTGATCAGGAAGCCTGCATCAAATGCGGTCAGTATTACTCTTCGTGTAAATTTTCAGCTATTAAGGTTCAGAAATGTTTTAATAAAATATTTCTGCTGAACCGGATAATATAGTGCTGTATAATAAAACAGCTGTTTTATTGAGCATTCATTAAGTAAATAACAACTGCAATTACGACAATAGCTGCTATTCCTATCATTAATGGAGCTTTACTTTTTTTTGCGTAAGAGCCTCCATTTTTGAATTTTGAACCTAAATCGGAAACCATAGGAGCATCGCGATTTGCAACAGGCCTGCCACATTTAGGGCAGTCCTGTGTCCATTCACTTACTTCTGCACCGCAGTGTACGCATTTTGATTTTACTGTCATTTTAATCCTCCAAAAAATATAAAAATCTTTGAGCTTTATCAAAATCATACAAACGCGTCAATACTTTTTTGTTAAATTTTTCATATAATAAATCGAATTTTGCCATAGTCAGAGTTTTTTGGAGATAAAAATACAATAATTAGAAAAAATATCCCAATATTTTATTTTCCAAAATAATATCAAATAGTATTTTTTGAAAATATTACTGAGCTTTGATGAGATACAGGAAAATATTAATTAAAAATTAAATATAAAAAATTCTTGCAAAGTCATATTAAATAATTTAGATTGCCAGTAATTCTTACAAAGATATAAGTTATTTATACTTGATAATGTATAGTTAGAGTATTTTTAACAGCTGTAAGAAAGCATTTCTAATATTTTAAGAGGTTTGTTATGTCAGAGCGTGAAACTGGTACTGTAAAATGGTTTAACAGTTCCAAAGGCTATGGATTCATTCAGCGTCAAGAGGGGGATGATATCTTTGTTCACTATAATGCAATTAATGGTGATGGATTCAGAACGCTGGAAGAAGGCCAGAAGGTTGAATTTGCTATAACTGAGACTGCTAAAGGTCTTCAGGCAGCAGATGTAAACAAAGTTGAATAATTATCCTGTTTTAAGAAAGTATGCTTAAGTAAGTATTGCTTCATATTATTGCCTTTTAAACTGCTTTCCTTCCCGCTATTATTCTACCCAGTTATTTAAGTCAAGATTATACAGGATTCCAGTTTATCAGAAGAGTATGAATGTTGATTATGATGATATTTATTTATCATACTTTTTAAAGATCATTATAATGATCATCTATGCTGCATTAAACAGCAATAATACAGGATAAGACTTAAGAAAGCGGGCGTTATTTAAGATAAGGCAGGCTTAGGTGAAAACCAGGCTTGCCTTATCTTATTATAAGGTAGTTGTATGTTTTATTCTGTATTTTTTCCGCAATGTGGCACTTTGTTTTTTCAGAAAATAAAAACCGGTTAAAATATACCGGCTTTTATTTTATTGAAAATTTTATTTTAAGCTGTTTGTTTAGTCTGCCATTTTTTTGTATATTTCCAGCCGTTCTTTTGCTTCCTGTTCTGCGATTTTAAATAATTTATCAGCCTGATCAGGAAATGTTTTTCTTAAGCTTGTATAACGCACTTCGCCATTTATAAATTCCTGATAATCTCCTGTTATATCCTGAAAATCAAGAATGAAAGGATTTTTACCTTCTTTCACCAGAAGAGGATTATATCTATAAAGCGGCCAGTATCCTGATTCAACAGCTTTTTTTTCTTCAGACTGGCTCTTACTCATATTTGCACCTTGCTCCTTACAGGGAGAATATGCCAATATCAGCGATGGACCCGGATATGCTTCAGCTTCAGTTATGGCCTTCAGAAACTGATTCTTGTTCGCTCCCATAGAGACAGAAGCAACATAAACATAGCCGTAAACCATTGCAATCCTGCCTAGATCTTTTTTACGAATTGGCTTGCCCTTTGCGGCAAATTTTGCAACAGAACCGGTTGGTGTGGATTTTGAAGCTTGTCCACCTGTATTGGAATACATTTCAGTATCCAGTACCAGCAGATTGACGTCACGACCCTGTGCGATCACATGATCAAGCCCGCCGTAGCCGATATCATAAGCCCATCCATCACCGCCTATAGCCCAGATAGATTTTTTGATAATATAATCTTTAAGTTTCAGAATTTCTTTAAGCAGTATCGCTTTTTCTCCGCTTGTACCTGAAGCTTCTTTATTCAGTAACTCTTCCAGTTTGTTTCTGACTTTTTTTGTCTTTTCTACATTGTTGTAATTATCAAGCAATTCCTGAGCACATGCTTTTAAGTCATTTGAAAAATCCTGTGAAACCAGCTGTTGTAAATATAATTCCAGTTTATTGCGGCTCTGGCTGACAGATATTTCCATACCCAGAGCAAACTCGGCATTGTCTTCAAATAATGAATTTGCCCAGGTCGGTCCATAACCGTCTTTGTTCACAGTATATGGACATGTCGGCATTAATCCGCCATAGATCGAAGTACATCCGGTAGCATTGGCTATTATCATTCTGTCGCCAAAAAGCTGGGTAACTACCTTAATATATGAAGCTTCTCCGCAGCCGGCACATGCGCCGGAAAATTCAAATAACGGTTGGCAAAACTGGCTGCCTTTTACTGTATTTTTATTCATTAAATTGTCTCTTACGGGCAATGTTAATGCATAATTGTAATTCGGCACCTGAGCTTCTGTCTGAGTCTGAAGGCGTTTCATTACAAGAGCTTTTTCTTTGGATGGGCATATATCTGCACAGTTACCGCAACCCATACAGTCAAGAGTATTTACCTGTATTCTGTATTTAAATCCCTGTAATTCTTTACCTTTTGCTTCCTGTGCAATAAATGAAGCAGGGGCATTTTTTAACTCTTCATCATTAACAAGTACAGGTCTTATTGCAGCATGAGGACAGACAAATGAACACTGATTGCATTGTATACAATTATCAGGTATCCATTCAGGTACATTTATTGCGACACCTCTTTTTTCATATTTAGTTGTGCCTGTGGGATATATGCCGTCCGGTGAAAATGCACTAACCGGTATTTCATATCCCTTCTGAGCTGTCATAGGCTTCATTATTTTAGTAACGTATTCAGGTACATTTTCCTTCATATACTCATCCAGACCTGCGTTCAGCCATGATTCGGGAACATTGATTTCCTCAAGAGCATCAAGGGTTTTATCAACTGCTTCATAATTCATGTTAACAATTTTATCACCCTTTTTACCATAGGTTTTTTTAATAGCATCTTTCATGTACTGAATTGCTTCTTCAGCCGGAATAACACCTGAAATTTTAAAAAATGCAGCCTGCATTATCTGGTTAATTCTTCCGCCAAGGCCTACTTCTTCAGCTATCTTAACTGCATCAATATTATAAAATTTCAGTTTTTTCTGAGCTATAATCATTTTCAGTCTGTTCGGAAGTTCATTCTCCATTTCTTTTGCAGACCAGGGTGAATTCAGAAGGAATGATCCTCCATCTACAATACCGTCCAGCAGATCATATGAGTTTACATAAGTGGTATTATGACATGCAATAAAGTCAGCTTCAGTAAGCAGATAATGCGATTGTATCGGATCAGGAGAAAATCTCAGGTGAGACATTGTAACCCCACCGGATTTTCTGGCGTCATAATCAAAATATGCCTGTGTGTTTAAATCAGTATTCTCACCAATAATTTTTATTGCGTCTTTATTTGCTCCAACCGTACCGTCTGAACCATATCCCCAGAATTTACATCTTGTTGTACCTTTTGGAGAAGTGGCGAATTCTTCGACACGCTTAAGAGATGAATTACTTACATCGTCATTTATGCCAACGGTAAATGATCTTTTTGGCTCTTTTTCTGAGAGATTGTCATAAACAGCTTTTACCATTGCAGGAGTAAAATTTTTACTGCTGAGTCCATAGCGTCCGCCGACAATCATGACATCCTTTCCAGTCTCTTTAAAAGCAGTAGAGATGTCCTGGTAAAGAGGTTCTCCTACAGCTCCGGGAGATTTAGTTCTGTCAAGCACTGCTATTTTTTTTACTGAATCAGGTAACGTCTTAAAAAAATGATCTTTTGAGAACGGCATGTACAAGCGCACTTTTATAAGTCCAAGACGTTCGCCGTTTTTATTTAAATGGTTTATAGTTTCTTCCAATACATCACAGCTTGATGCCATTGATACAACTACTTTTTCAGCCTTGGGGTCTCCGACATAATCAAACAGATTATATGTTCTTCCTGTCACTTTGCCGACTTTTTTCATTTCTTCTTCAACTATTCCAGGCAGTTCTTTGTAATATGGAGAAGCTGCCTCTCTATTCTGGAAGAAGACATCAGGTCCCTGTGCTGTCCCTCTTATTTGCGGATGTTCAGGATTCATTGCTCTGCTTTTAAAACGGTCAATAGCATCATAATCAACTAATTTCGCCATATCTTCATATGTAATCATCTGTATCTTTTGTATTTCATGTGATGTCCTGAATCCATCAAAAAAGTGCAGAAAAGGCAGGCTTGACCTGATACTCGCAAGATGAGCAACAAGAGCGAGATCCATTATTTCCTGAGCTGATGCAGATGCAAGAAGAGCAAAGCCTGTCTGGCGTACAGCATTGATATCAGAATGGTCTCCATATATTGATAAAGCATGTGTAGCAAGAGTTCTCGCGGATACATGAAATACAGTCGGTAGTAATTCACCTGAAATTTTGTACATGTTAGGTATCATCAGAAGCAATCCCTGAGATGCCGTAATTGTAGTTGTAAGTGATCCGGCAGCTAGTGATCCGTGAACTGCTCCGGCTGCTCCGGCTTCAGACTGCATTTCGGTTATATTTGGGACCTGACCAAAAATATTCTTCTGGCCTCTGGCAGCCCAACTGTCACAATGATCAGCCATATCACTTGAAGGCGTAATCGGATATATTGCGGCTACTTCACTCATGCCATATGCAACATAAGCTGCAGCTTCATTTCCATCCAGTGTTTTTGTAAATCCGCCCATTATTTTTCTCCTTATTCTGAGATTTTTCAATGAATATCTTTCACTGTTAAATAGTTATTTAATTTATTTCCTGCCTTAAACCTGTAATATTCAAAACCGTTTATTTTTTGAGTATACTTGCCCCTTAGGCATAATTTTTAAAATTTACCTTAAATACAACTTTGGGCTTGTATGGAAAATATCGATTCTTGATCCTAAACAACCGGATCAATACTGATGATTATAAAATGAGTATATCAGGCTAAAAGAAAAAAGTCAAAGTGTTTCTGTGACAAATTTTAAACACGGGTTATTAAAAGTCAAATAATTTTAGGAAATAATCATATTTGGATATTTGGCAATATTTTTGTAAAAAAGGTGTGTTTATCAAAAAAAATTATCTTATAATATCTTCTATCAATTCAATTTTTTCTTTTTCTACAGACACAAGGTCAAATCTGTATTGATAAGTTTTGGAAAAAAATTCCGGATGAGTCCTGAGGAAATGACGCGCAACTTTTTTAAGTGTATTTTTTTTTCGATTTGTAATAGAATAACGGGCTCCGCCAAAAGCTGATCCGCTTCTGCTTTTTACTTCAGCGAAAACAATAAGATTTTCTTTTTTTGCAATCAGGTCTATTTCACCTATTGTACTGAACCGGAAATTTTTTGAAAGTATATCAAATCCTATAGATTCATAGAAGGTTCCGGCTTTATTTTCACCCTTATTGCCGAGTTCTTTTTTGTATTTTGTATTGATTCTATTGTACATTAAAATGCGGGAAGATATTAAAATACTTCAAGAAGATTAATTCCCGCTTCTTTCTCATCAAGAACCTTTGTAATGAAAAAGGAGGGCTCATCAGGAAGGCTTACAATCTTTGTTTCTTCAAATCTTTTTTTATTAGCGTCAAATATAAGCTTAATGATTGGGCGAAGAGGTTTGTCCGGTGCAGAGCCGATAACTATGCCTACACTTTTATCGTTAAGTGCTACTATTGAGCCAATTGGATAAACAGACATTTTTGACATGAAAACACGGAGAATAACAGGATCAAATTTGTTTGATCCCAGAGAGATAAGATGTTTCATTGCATGATAAAACAGCTGTTTTTTCTTATAGCTTCTGTTTACTATCTGGGCTTCATAACTGTCGGCAATTGATGCAATTCGCGCATATTCACTTATCATGTTTCCTTTAAGTCCTCGGGGATATCCTGTCCCGTCGAACTGTTCATGGTGCTGCAGCGTGATATTTGCAACAGATTCCTTTATTTTCCCGAGTTCTCTTAAGGACCTGTAGCCGTGAATCGGATGAGTCTTGATAAGGTTGAATTCCTGTTCGGTAAGTGTTGACTGCTTGTGAGTAATATAGACGGGGATTTTTGCCATACCCGCGTCAATTAGTAATGTACCAAGCCCTAATTCCCGTAATTTTGCAGGCGGGTATTTAAGCCCGAAACCGATTAATAATGCATAAAAAGTTACATTGACTGAATGGAACATCAGATAATTTTTGCCTTCATCAAGGCCGTAGAGAAATAAAAAAATATTGTGATTGTCTTTCATCAGGTCAATTATTTCTGACAGGGAAAGCTCAAGATCATCAGGCATAAAAGGTTCGCTGTTTTTAATTGCACTGTATACATCTCCGACAGCTTTACAGGCCTTTCTGTGAATTTCGATGAGACGTTTTCTGTTTTTCAGCAGATTATTGTAGCTGGAAATTATCTTTCTTGAGTCAAAAGCAGAAGATTCTTCAGCTCTTTTTACATATTGTATAATTTCTTCTTTTGTTGCTATTAATTTTCCTGCAGTCTCTATATCGCTGACTCCCCATTTCATCAGCTTTTTAATATCTTCTTCTTTAATAGTAATATTGGCACCAATAAAAATATTATTGCTGTCAATATAAACCGGTTTGTCGAATCTCATTCCGGGTTTTAATTCTTCAACTTGAATTTTTCGCATATAGGAAATACCTTCCAAAAAACAAACTGCAACAAGCTTTGCCGGATTTTTATCTGTTTCTTTATGATCTGTCATGTCTTCCGGCAGAAACATGCATAAATAAGGAGAGCCGGATGAGTGTTCCTGTCTTCAGAACAGTAGTCATTTTCTGTAAGAAGACGTGTAAAGGCTGCTAACTTAATCCCTGATAATTTTCCTGTAATTTTTTTTTAAATTTTATATTAACATTATAACAATAAGCAAGTACTTCGGAAATAATACCAAATAAGTTTTCCGGAATCTGGTCGCCGGGTTTTATCGACGACAATACTTCAACAAGATCTGAATTATTATATATTGTTATATTATTTTCTCGTGCAATTTTAAGTAAATTGTCAACAAGAATTCCTCTTGCTGCGGCCAGGATTTCCGGTACTCCTTTGTCCGGAGAGTATTGAAGAGCGATTGCTTTTTTCCCCATATTAATAACAGACTTTTATACTTTTAAGTCTAATAGATAATTCTGATTTAAAGATGAAATAATTTCAATGATTTTTTCTATTACGCGGACTCTGTTATGAAAAAAAACATGAACATTTTTATTATAATAGTTTTTAATTCCTGAATAAAGGTCTGTTATATTTTTTTCAAGAAAGAGGTTTATATCTTTTTCATCACTGCAGAAAGATATTATAAGATTTGAACCTTCATCTCTGATTATAATATCAAGTTCACCAAGATGTGATAAATTTAGTGATATAAAAATGTTATTTTTATTGAATATGTAGTCACAGACTTTAAATTCTTTTTCATCAAAATAAATGATATTTCCGAATGGAGAATTTTTGAGACTTTCTGAAAGTAAAAGATCAAGAAGAGGCCGTATATCATCTGTATTCTTTTTGTCTGTGATATTATTTTTTAATGAATTCATAAACTCATTGACGGTTTTCGACAAATTATCCCTGTCAAACAATAATTTTGATTTATAAAGAAGGCTAAAATCAGGGAGTAATTTTGATAATATGTCTGTAATACGGAAAGCCGGTAAATCTTTGCCGTTAATCAGGCTGCTAATAAGCTGAAGATTGCTGTATTTGACTCCTTTTGTCAGGAGCAGATTGAAAAGAGCGGCTGTTTTTCTGCTGTTGTTTCTGCTGTCTGTCAATCCGGATAATTTAAGCAGGGCAGCATTAAGAGCAAAAATACTGTGGATGCTTTTTAATTCCGATTTTAATGTGTACAGCTTTCCTTTGTCAATATCGCTGTTATTTAAAACTGTAAACCTGATAATTTCACCTATTATTTCACTGTCTTTTGAAGCGGAAATTTTAAAATAAAAGGTATTATTTACTTTCCGCTGAAGTATAAGATGAAGATTTTTTGAACCAGGAACTCCCTGAAGAAATTCAGCTTTTAGCCGTTTGCCTCCTATATCCAGAACTGCATTTTTATCGTTTAATACATTTATTATTCTAACATTCAGACTGCTATTCTGCTGAAGGGTCCTGAGCAGATCCTTTGATAATAAATGTCCGGGTAATTTGATTTGACTTTTCTGGATCTTCATTACAGAGAATTCCTTTATAAAATAGTTACTGAATTATAAATCTGGCTTACAGGCTTGTATGTCTTTCTGTGAATTGCACTCGGGCCAATGGAATATATTGCATTAATATGTTCCTTTGTCCCGTAACCCATGTTTTTTGAGAAGGAATAACCCGGATATTCTTTATCAAATTCGGCCATCAGCCAGTCTCTGTTAACTTTTGCGAGAATGGAACCGGATGCAATTGAAAAGGATTTCTGATCGCCCTTTATGATGGAATGATACGGGATGTCGAGGCTGAATCTGAAGTTGCCGTCTATAATAACAACATCAGGGACCGGAGTTGCTTTTTGAAGGAGCTGTTTTACAGCATATTCTGTCGCTGCATTAACATTCATTCTATCTACTGTTTCATGCGGTATAACGGCAAAGCCGCAGTATACAGCTGTCTTATTAATCAGATGTAATGCTTCAATTCTTTTTTTCTGAGTAAGTTGTTTTGAGTCTTTAACATGAGCGGTAAGTTTTTCGGGAGGGTTTTGAATATGTGACTTGCTGTAGATTGCAAGACCGACAACCAGGGGGCCTGCAAGCGCCCCCCTGCCTGCTTCGTCAATTCCGGCGATAAAATTATAATTTTGTGCTAATAATTCCTTTTCAATATCAAATGAGATATTATCAGGCACAGACAAATTTATTCACTCGTTTCTTCCGTTTTCGGTTCTTCAGCAATCTGGTCTGCTACAGGCTCAACAGGCTGTTCCGGCTGTGCAGCAATAACATCAGCTTTATTTTTAGCCTTTTTTTCTGTTGAAATACGTCTTTCCTTGATTTTTGCTGATTTTCCTGTTCTTTCTCTAAGGTAATAAAGCTTTGCCCTGTTTGTTTTACCTTTTCTTATGACTTCAATTTTATCAATTCTTGGTGAAAAAACAGGGAAAACACGTTCAACGCCGATATCAAAAGATATTTTTCTGACAGTAAATGTTTTACTAATGCCTTTATTGTTTATTGCAATAACGATACCTTCATAAACCTGTATTCTTTCTCTGTTTCCTTCTACTATTTTATAATGAACTTTTACTGTATCACCAATTTCAAATTCTACTGCTCTTTCAAGAGGCATGATTCTTTTTTCTGTTGATTGTATAATATCCATTTTTCACTCCTTTTTTTCCGTATCCCGGGAATTATTCTCTAAATATTTTTTATATAAATCAGGTCTGATTTTCCTGGTTTTATCTATTGCTTGCTGTAAACGCCATTCTCTGATTTTTTTATGATTACCACTTAAAAGTATATCAGGTACTGAATATCCATCAATTTCTGCAGGCCTCGTATACTGAGGATATTCAAGCAAATTATTTTCAAAACTTTCCTGCTCCAGGGAATCCGGATTGGACATAAACCCCGGAATATATCTCGAAATTGAATCAAGTATTACTAGTGCTGCGTATTCACCGCCGGAAACTATGTAGTCTCCGATAGAAATTTCATAATCGACATATCTGTCAATAACTCTTTGATCCAGTCCTTCGTAATGTCCGCAAATTATGCAGATATCGTCCAGTTTGGAAAAATCCTTTACAATATCCTGATTATAAACCATTCCCGCAGGAGAAGTTAAAATAATTTTTGTATTATCTTTCCTGCCGGATTCGATTGCTCTGAAAAGCGGTTCCGGTTGAAGAACCATTCCTGTTCCGCCGCCGTAGGAATAATCATCACATCTGTGAAATTTGTCGGACGAAAATTTTTTCAGATCAATAATTTCAACTTTTATTTTCAGGTCTCGAACAGCTCTCCCGAGAAGGCTGGATTGTAAAGGGCTTTCAAAAAAGTCAGGAAATAACGTTATAATTTTGAATAATTTCAATTATTTCTTTAAGGCCTTTTAAAAAAATATCCCGTTTCATTAAATTATATTCAGTCCAGCAGACCATCAATGGGTGTAATATCAATTCTTCCGCTGAAAATATTTTCCGTTTTAACCATTGAATGTATGAAAGGGACTAAGAATTCGTTTGTTTCTTCATCTTCGATGATGAGTACGCTGTTTTCTCCTGCTTCAATAATTTCCTTAACAAATCCGAAAAATTTATCCTTATAAAAGACCTGGCATCCTATAAGATCACTATGATAGAAAACATCGTCTCCGAGGTATTTTCTGGTTCTCTCTGCCTCATCTTTAGTAATGAATAACTCTGAACCGCACAGTTCCTCGGCAATGTCTCTGTTATCAATGCCGTCCAGTTTAATAAGCGAGTTTTTGCCGGCCTTTTCAATAAATTCGGTACATAAAAACTCTTTATAATCATCGCCAATCTTTATATACAAAGAATTTCCCGGTGTAAATCGCTCAATAATATCTGTTATTACTGTTATTTTCAGGCGTCCAGTGAGTCCATGTGCACCTGAAATCCGGGCAATTCTTAAAAACCGGGCACCTGCTTTCAATCAAGAATTTCCAGCACTATCTTCTTGCCTAGTTTGGTAGCTGAAGCATTAAGTATAGTCCTGATTGCTCTCGCAATTCGGCCGTGTTTGCCAATAACTTTACCAATATCCTCTTTTCTTACTTTAAGCTCGAGAATAGTGGACTTTTCACCTTCAACTTCATGAATTTCAACATCTTCCGGATTATCAACAAGACATTTAACCATATACTCTACAAGCTCTTTGAAATCCATTAATTCGTACCTCCGGTAGAAGCCTTGCTGTCTTTGAATTTTTTCCAGATTCCTGCTTTTCTTAACAGTTTTTCAGTAGTTTCACTCGGGATTGCTCCTTTGCCGAGCCATTTCATTACGTTTTCTTCATTGATGTTGAACTGGTCTGATTTAGAGATTGGGTGATATTGACCCAAGTATTCGATAACATCTCCATCTCTTTTTTTTCTGCTGTCTACAGCAACTACCCTGTAATAGGGTCTTTTTTTAGTTCCCATCCGTTGTAACCGTATCTTAACCGACACCTCTAGTAACCTCCAGATAATTCGTCAAATAGCTGATTATTAAATAAGCCGTTTTTTTGTCAATAATTAAATTGACTGATATTTTTTATGAGTTTTAATATTTAATTGAAACGTATATTTGAAAATTTTTAAAGAATTTTTAATCAAAATCATCCGCTTTAAGTATAATTACATCAATTATTTTTTTATTAAACATTATATTAACTCTTGCATTGCCCCTTCTTTTAAAGATAAAATCAATTTTCCAGCCAGGTTTCATTATTCTGGAAAAGCGAATTCTTTTTGATTTGCTGTCTTCTATATATGCTTCATATAATCCCTGTTTTTCATTTTCGGGAATATTATATATGACTCTTTCGTATGAAGTGTATTGTTTTTCATTTTCCTGATAATAATTAATTTTTAGTTTTACAGTTGCACCCTCGCTTAGAATCACGCCCGGATCCGGTTTTTGTGATTCGATGCGGCCGCTTTTGTTTTTTGAGTCTGTAATTACTATTTCTTCAGCGATATACAGGCCTTTTGAAAGCAGCAGGTCATAGCACAGTTCAATTGACTGTCTGGTGACTTTGGGCATTTTCATATCATTGTCAATATTGCCGGCTGAAACGAGCAGATTTATTTTTCTGTCAGGTGATATTTCCTCTCCAACTTCAGGGCTGTGATCGATAATAATATTTTCTGCGACTTTTGAGGGGGTATATGATATAATCCCTGTATCAAGTGAATATGATTTATCGTTATATGTAATATTCTTCAGTTTATTAAAAGCAAAAGGCAGTTTTGTTCCAATTAAATCCGGCATTGGCAGGTATATCCTGCTTCTGCTTACAGTTAGCTTGATTTTATGCCCTTCAATAACAATAGTGCCTTTCTCCGGTTGCTGTTTTAAAATTATTCCGTTGTCAATATCAAAAACATCATATAATTCAATTTCAGGAGTAAGCCCTTTGCGAACAAGACTGTTATAGACTTCTATGAAACGCTTGCCGGTCACATATGGAACCTCGACCTCTTTGTCCGGTTTTGTCAGAAAAACAAGGACTAATGCTGAAATAAAGAGATATATTGACAGGCCAATGAACAAAACCAATGCCAGCCGGCCGATAAAATTCAGATTTATTTTTCTCTTTTCTTTTTTTGTTAAATCCTGGTCCATGTTAGCAACTCCTGCCGGTTAATGCCGGAAAACATTAAGCTGACAGTTTTTTATATAGGGTTTTTACTATATTGTAAATAATAAAAATTATAATAATTACTTTGATGGTAATTAAAATCAATAGACATATCGATAAATTAATGTGAACATGTAAAGCAAATTAATGGAAAATATAAGTATAGCTGTTTTTTTTTACTTTATTAAAAATTTAAAATAGAAATGATAAAAATCCTGTTAACATCTGATCTGCATTTGGGATTGGGGCTGGGCGGTGAAAAATCTCCTGTACCTTACTCTTCCAGATTGAAAACTTTAAAAAAACTGGTCTATCTTGCGAAATCACATGACTTGTTTTTAATTGCAGGGGATTTCTTCCATAGAACAGGATTGAATCAGGAAACTCTGGATATTGTAAGAAAAGAATTTGAAGATCTCAGAAAAAGCGGAGTGGAAATAGTAATAACTAGCGGTGAACAGGAAATAGATAAGCAGGGGGAAAGTCCGGTCTTAAATGATCTTAATGCCAGTAAAGTCTTTTTTGATTCCGAAAGGCTGATTCCATATAAGTATTCAAAAGAGAATCAGGATATATTTGTTTACGGCCTTCCTTCGAACAGCAAATTAAATATATCAGATATTAAAAAGATATCCGGTAACGGATTCCATATAGGACTGTTTCATGCTGATTTTAATATCAGCAGAGATGAAAAAGATTCAGAAATCATCAGAATAGGCAAGAAAGATATTATCTCTTCAAGTCTTGATTTTTACGCATTAGGCCATCATCATCAGTTTCAACTGTTTAAATCAAACGATCATTATATAGGCGCGTATCCGGGCAGCCCGGAATCTGTAACTCTTGACGAGAAAGGCGAAAGATACGCATTGTCAATTACTGTAAAAGATGACGAGATTTTTCAGATTAAAAGACTGACTGTCAACACATCTTTTATTGAGCATCTGGCATTTGACTGTACAGACTCAGATAAGGAGGCACTTACAAGTGTTATTAAGGATGCTGATCCGGGCCAAAATAAGGTCTTAAAAATTATATTAACAGGTACAAGGAATTTCAGATTTAATATTAAAGAGATTACTGAAAAAAAATTACAGAGTATATACTTTGAGGATGAATCGATTCCGGGTATTTATCTTCTTATTGATGAATTTTCCCGGGATGAAACAATCAGAGGTGAATTTTTTAAAATCCTTAAGGAAAAAGAAGGAACAGATTTGTTTAAAAAAATGGATAATAAGATTCTGTCAAATGTTCTTGGTGAAATCATATATTCCGGAGCTTATACACTGGAGGATCTATGCAGTTACTGGAGTGCATAGTTCAGAAACCCGGTTTGATTGAAAAGACCCTGAAGTTTGATAAAAGCGCTACAATTATATACGGGAAAAATGAATCAGGAAAAAGCCTTATTGCTAAAGCAATTATTGATACATTATGGGGACAGTTTTCAGGGCCTGTTTTATTGAATGGTGATATATGGGATGATTTTTATTTTGAGGTTTCATTCCTGAATTCACTTAAAAGATACAGATTCATAAAAGACCGGAAGGAATGCTTTTCAATTAATTCATCTGAAACAGATACCGCTGAAAATGAGAAGGAAATTTTAAGAAAGTTTTACAATTCCGATGATCTGAACAAGAGCGGAGTTTTGTCTTCTGATTTATTTTCTGAGATCAATGACAGTAATATTATAAATTTTTTTAAAAGAATTAATATCGATGCTTTCATGAATGTTTCATATCTTCCGGATTCTGTTGAAATTTTTAAAAATGGTACAATCAATTATAATATTTTCAGGAAAGTTGTTTTAAACGACAGCACCGGATTTTTTTCATTACATGAAAGCCTGTCCGGATCGTTTATTGAGGGCGAAGCAGAAAAAAATAATTCACTCCTGACGGAAATAGCTGAACTGGAAAATGAGTTTAACAGCATAAAAACGAGAATTGATGTCTCGACGCTCAATATTTCCAGGTTTGAACGTATTAAGAAAGAAAAGATAAGACTTGAAAGTGAATTAAAAGATCTGGAATCTGAGCTTGGTAAAACAAGAGACCGGAAATCCGGACTTTTGTCTGTTCAGAATAATTTAAAAAAAATGGATGAAATCAATTCCGCTATCAATGCAAAAAAACTGGAAAAGGAGATTGAACATCAGAAAAGAAATTCAATTATGGAAATGGAGGAGGAAATAAGGCGGCAGCATCCCCGGTTTTATAATTTTGAAGAAAGCAATATCAAAAATTTAAAGACCATACAGGAAACTTACAGAGAAGTCAGGGATATTTATGAAGATATAGGAAATTTTTATCTCGAACAGAGCGAGAAAAAGAATAAAATAAAAAATATAATCCTGTTCATAAATGTTGTTTCAATATTACTGCTTGCCGGTGTCCTGGTGTTTAATTATATTTTCTTTGTTCCCTTTTTCAATGAATATAAATTCAGATTTATTATTGCCTTGTTGTCTCTTTCAATAGGCAGTTCGGCATTGTTCTTTTTGTTCGGAATTATTAATTTTTCTTCCGGAGATTTAAAGAATAAAATGAAAAAAAAATATAGTATTGAGAAAAAGCTAGAAGGCAGTTTGAAAAAAAATAATATTATTCTTAATGAATATAAACTTGAGACAATTTATGAATATCTCGCAAAGTATTTTGAGGAGTACGGAGAGTATTCAATTAAACAGTCCGAGTTGATGAAAATGAAGGATGCTTTCAAGGAGAATTTTTCCGGTAATGTGCTCGATGATGAACTTGAAAGGCTGAAAATAAATGAAAGCCTTGTCAAAGAAGAAATTGATCATGATCTGAAATTGCTTAAGGGTATAAACAGGTCTGAACTTAATGCTGAAAATATTGGTAGAATTATTAATGAAAAGAACAGGAAAATAATTGATATTAAAGAAAAGATCAGGCATACAAATAAGATAATATTACAAATAAACAAAGAGGAAAATGAAAGCATCAAGGGCTGTGATACAGCTTCTCTCTTAATCGAAAGGGATGAGATCTTAAAACGTTTAAATAAACTTGATTTATATAAAACTTCACTTGAATTTATTACAAATAATATTAAAGAGGCCATTATCAGAAAAGAGCAGAAGGAATTTCAAAGGCTTTTCGCAAAAGCTGCAGAAGTTTTTCATTTTTTGACTGATAATCAATATAAAGAAACCATTAATGACGGAACAATAGAGCAGATGATAAAAGGGACAACAGGCAGTGAATTATTGAATATTCCGGTTATTCATTTAATACTGCTTTCCATTAAACTTGCAGTTACAGATTTTTTTGCTGAACTGAAAATAAATCTTCCGTTTATACTTGATGAGCCTTTTCAGAATATGGATGAGAACAGGGTTTCAAGGTTTAAAGAGATACTGGATGAAAAGTCCGGTAAAAGACAGATTGTTATTTTTACCCGTAACAATATGTACAGAGACTGGGGCAGCTGTATTGAGTTATGAACATGAACCGGAACGGCCAGCTTTCATTTTCTGATGATCCATTATTAATCGGGATCAATGAGGTATATCAACTGATTGAGGAGGGAAATTTCTCCGATACTATTGGAAAGCTTGATAAGCTGATGGACCTTAATCCGGATTATCCTGGGCTTGCAGAATGCTACAGGACTGCCAAATTCTGGGTAAACAGAAGTGGTGAGCTTTCAGGACTTGAGAAAGGCAGACAGACAGCGGATTTCTTGATGCGTGAATGGGAAAGCTATAAAGATTACGCATCAAAAAATAATATGATTGATTCTACAGCTTATACTTGCGTAATGAAGAATATTTTTTTTAATGCATCCGAGCATTACAAGATTGCCTTTCAGACTCAGGAAAGCATAACGGATAATTTTGATTTGCTTGTAAATCTGGGCACATGCTTTCTTATACTCGGTGAGTACAAACCTTCAATAGAAACACTGGAATATGCCAGAAGTTCAAACAGAAATGATGCTAAACTGAATTCTCTGCTTGGAGAGGCATATTTTCATATTGATGAAATATCAAGAGGCCTCCTGTTTTTTAAGGAGGCTTTTTTTATAAACCCGTCTGATATAGATTTGAATATACTGAAATCTGAACCTGTTCAGAGTCTGATTAGAGTTACTAAAGAAAGAAAACCTGAATGCAGAGATGTCAGAGAATGGATACCGGTTTTCGGATTTATTGAAGATATTTTTTATGCGAGAAGGAATATCAACAGTCAGCAGGTGGAAACAATTAAGCGCGAAATTTATTCACTTGAAAAAAATTGCCGGGATATGAGTAAAGAGAAAATTCCGGAGTCAAATATTGTTCCGAGATTAATTAATAAATATATATGGATGCTGGACTATTTCAGATTTCAGAACTATAACTATGAAAGCATTTCAGAGATCAGGAACAGGCTGGTCGTACTGGACAAAGATATTTTCGAAACATTTTTTAAAGAGAACGAAATCAAATAACTTTTTATTTTCTGTCCAGAATTTCCCTTATTTTTGAAAGAAGCGAGTTCGTTTCAAGCGGTTTTTTAATAAAATCAAATTCTCTGTCTTTAATTCCTTTATCAAGAATAATATCACGTGTATATCCGCTCGTAAACAGTACTTTAATATCAGGGTATTTTTTTATTATTTCATCATATACTTCCCTGCCGTTCTTATAGGGCATTACTGAATCTATAATAACAAGATCTACATTCGTGCTGGTGTTGAATTTTTGTATGGCGTCATGTCCGTCGATTGCTTCAATTATCTGATAGCCGTATTTTTCAAGTATTGTTTTTATGAGTAGCCTAACCTGATTATTGTCTTCAGCTACCAGTATTTTTTCGCTGCCGCCAATTGATTTTCCCCTGTTGCCGGATATTTCTGTACCGGTCTCATGCCCTGAAACAGGAAAATAAATATGAAAAGTCGTTCCCAATCCGGGTTCACTGTATACATTGATATGTCCGTTATGCTGGTTTACAATACCATAAACTGTGGAAAGTCCGAGTCCGGTTCCTTTGCCGACTTCCTTGGTTGTGAAGAAAGGATCAAACATGTGCTGCATTGTTTCACTGTCTATGCCTGAACCTGTGTCTGATACGGACATAAGGACGTATTTCCCCGGTTTGCCGGAATCAGGAATGTCTACGTGATCAATGCCGGGTTCAACAATTCTGGTTTCAATTGTAAGGTTTCCGCCTTTTGTAATTGCGTCTCTTGCGTTTGTCGCAAGATTAAATAATATTTGATCAATCTGTGTGGCATCGCCCATGATGGATGTATCATCATCAGTCAGTTTTGTTTTAAAAATAATATCTTCGGTCAGGAGGCGTCTGAGAAGAGTTTCTGTTTTTTGAATATGATTATTAAGATTTATATTATCGAGGCTTACTATTTTTTTTCTGCTGAAAGTGAGCAGGTTTTGTGTAAGTCCTGTTGCTTTTTCTGCTGAGGAGATAATCTGGTCAATGTAGGCCCGAAGAGGGCTGTTTTCATCAATTTCCATTTGCATCAGGTCAGCATATCCGGTCATAATGCTGAGTATATTATTAAAGTCATGCGCTATTCCGCCAACAAATGTTCCAAGAGCTTCCATTTTTTGAGCATGATTAAGCTGTATCTGCAGCTTTTCCTTTTCTTCATCAGCTTTTTTCCTGTTTGTTATATTTTCAGAAATTCCTTCATAGTGAATTATTTCACCGTTATTATTGCGAACGGCCTGTGCGTTTGTTGATACCCATATTTTCGTGCCGTCTTTTCTGTAAAACTGATGCTCGAATCCGTCAATATGATCTTCCTGTGCCAGCGATTGAATAAATTTTGAATACTCGTCCGGATTAACAAAAAGCTGATCTTTTATGCTGGTTATATCTGCGATCAGTTCTTCACAATTATCATAACCGAGCATACCGGCAAATGACGGATTTATACTGATGAATTTCCCCTGCGGGGTGCTCTGGAAAATACCTTCAACTGCTCTTTCAAAAATATTCCTGTATTTTTTTTCGCTGATTTTTAACGCTTCCTCCGCTGTTTTTCGTTCAGTAATATCCATGCCGAACGAAATAGTCCCTGTAACTCTATTTTTCGAGGTTACAGTGTTATTTCTCCATACTATATATCTTTCCTCTTCATTTTTTGTTCTAATGTTATTTTCAAATCTGGCGGGAATTCCTCCTGTTGCGAGACGTTCAAATTCTTTTAATACTTCAGGGAAATTTTTTCTAGGCACAATAACATCAAACCAGCTTTTATTTGTTACTTCGTCCCTGGTATAGCCTGTGATTTCTTCTGCAGCTTTGTTGAAGATAATTATTCTGCCTTCAAGGTCAAGGCCGACTACAATAGTATTTGCTGTTTCTATAAGATTCTCGGCGAATTCTTTTGCAGACTGCAGTGCTATTTCCGCGTTTTTTCTTTGAGTGATGTCGGAGATAAGGCTGTCGAAAGAAATCGGTTTATTGCTGCTGTCCCGCAGAACTACTGTTGAATTTCGAACCCATCTTATGCTGCCGTCTTTATGAATAATACGGTGCTCAATCGGATTCAGTTCTTCATTGTTCAGTATTCTCTGCCCGTGCGCTTCAATTATTTTTTTATCTTCCGGATATATCATATTTGTCCACAGATCGGGATTTTTATTCAATTCATCAGGCGTATATCCGGTTATTGAGAAGCATCCCGGACCGTGAGATGTACTTAGCAGTTCATTGCCCTTTACATTGAATGTGTATATGTAGTCAGTTGTTGATTCAACTAGATGTTTATAACGATCCTCACTTTGCAGCAGTGATTCCATGATTTTTTTCTGTTCTGTTATATCCGATTGCTGAAGAATAACATTTGTTAATTTTCCGTTTTTATCTTTAACCGGGAATATGGTAACATCAAGGATAATACTGACCCGGTTTTTTAAGGAAAGATGTTTTAGTAAAGCGGTATTATAGCTGATTTCAAAATTGACTGTATCGCCTTTTGAGAAAACACGTCTAACAAGCGGCATATTACCCTGCTCTTCAATAATGTTATCTTTCAATACATTATACTTTCCCAGCACCTCATTTTCCGAAATATTCATCAGGTTGAGCAGGGCATTGTTAATTCTGACAAGAGTACCCTTGTCATCGGTAATGGAGATCGGGTTGGGGCTTTGGTCAATAAGGCTGTTCAGAAAAGAATCCGTTTTAAAAAGCGCATTTTCGTATTTCCTTAATTCCGTAATATCATTAAATGTCATGTAGACCTGGTCTGGTGATGACTCCCCAGGTTTAAACAAAGGAGTCGCATTAACAAGAATCCAGCGGTGTTTTTGTTCACTGGGATGATAAAATCCCATGACCGTATTATTTACGGGCTTGCCTGTCCTCAAGGCTGTTATGGCGGGATGAGACTCTCCCGGAAAGACGGAACCGTCTTCATGTATGAATTTCCATTCAGAAGCATCGGAAGTAAGACCCTTCATTTCATCATGTGAACGACCGAGAATCTTTTCTGCAGCAGGATTGCACAAAATAATAATTCCGTCTTTATCCTGATAGACAACTCCCAGAGGCATTGTTCTGTACAATACTTCATATTTGTCTTCAGGTTCTGAGATGGATTTGAATTCTTTAAAATTTTCTGCCATATTCTTTACTGTAAAATATTTATTTTATGAAAAGCTTAAGATTGGAACAGAAGGAAAGCATGGGCATACATAAAATTATATTTGTAAATTTTTATAAATCAAGATAAATTCATTGAATTGATATCGCGGTCAAAACTGTTTTAATACGTCATTAAATTTTTCATATAAAGGGAATTTTTATGTTTCATCAGCGACAGACGGAAAATGATTGACGAAGTTAAAATACCGGGGCATAATTTATTTAAATGAAAATCTTATTCTGTTAAGCGTATTCTCTTAATCAGCCGCAATTAATCCTGTTTACTGTATTATTGCGTGGATTTTTTTGAAGCAAGAGTATTTGTTTACCTGGATAAGGTTAAAAAAATATGATCAGGGTTTTATTATGAAATACAGAAAATTTGGAAAACTTGACTGGGAGGCATCTGTACTCGGATTTGGTGCAATGCGTCTGCCGGTATCCGGCGAAGTAATACTGCCGTTTAATCCTAATGTTGATGAACCTGAAGCCATTAAAATGATAAGGCATTCCGTTGACAGCGGAGTAAATTATATTGATACAGCTTTCCCGTATCACGCTGGAAAAAGTGAAGTGGTTGTAGGCAGGGCATTAAAAGACGGGTACAGAGAAAAAGTCAAAATAGCGACTAAACTGCCTCTGTTTATTGTTAATACAAAAGACGATCTTGATAAAATATTCAATGAGCAGATGGAAAGACTGGATACGGAGTTTGTGGATTTTTATTTGATGCATGGTTTAAATAAGATGGCATGGTCAAAAGTTAAAGATCTGAACATACTGGACTGGGCAGAGAAGAAGATGGGCGCAGGCCTGATTAAGCATCTGGGATTTTCCTTTCATGATGAATATGATGTTTTTAAAGGTATTGCAGACGGGTATGACAACTGGGCAATGTGCCAGATACAGTATAATTTTATGGATACTGAATATCAGGCAGGTACAAAAGGCCTGAAGTATGCTGCTGATAAAGGTATGGCTGTTGTAATAATGGAGCCTCTGAGAGGGGGCCTTCTGGTAAAAGCCCCCCCTGAATCAATAAAGAAGTTATGGGCAGATGCCGGGAAAAAAATGTCACCTGCTGAATGGGCGCTTTTGTGGATATGGAATCAGCCGGAAGTGTCTGTAGTTCTGAGCGGAATGAGTGAAATGAAGCAGGTTGAAGAAAATTTATCCGCAGCCGACCGTGCTGAAACAGGTTTGCTGTCCGCTTCCGATCTTGAAGTTGTTAAAAAAGTAAAACAGGAATACAGAAAGCTGAGCAAGATACCATGCACACGCTGTAATTACTGCATGCCGTGTCCGAATGGTGTAAGCATACCTACTGTTTTTGATCTTTACAATACTGCTTTCATGTATGATGATCCAGCTCCATCCAGGCTACAGTATGGATTTCTTCCTGAGGAGGTTCGTGCGGGAAGCTGTATTGAATGCGGACAATGCGAGGAAAAGTGTCCTCAGAATATTCCTATTATGGGCTGGCTTAAAAAAGTTAATGACTTATTATATACGGAACCTATTGAAATTCCGGGTAGCAGTAAATAAATTAATGGATTTATGAGATATTTTTTTTATTTGTAATAAATCCGGTCTTCCGCAGTTTTACTATGGAAGATATTTTTTATTTTATTATCAGTTATTATTTTGCTTTTATTGCTTTGTTAAAAAAATAATTTGTATTCTCAGATTATCCGGAAATACAAATTATTGCTTCTGTTGTTTTCTCCTGTTGTTTCAATCAATATGACCTATATATAATTTTAATCAGCAAAGAATAAGTCTTTGCTATTTGCAGTTTATTCCCATTATTAAAGACGGCACAAGTGAGGGGAATTCGAAAAAAATTGTAAAATGTTAGTTAACAATAATAATATTTTACTTGTAAAATAAACAGTGTTTATAAATTATTAATATTATTTTTAGTAAAAAGTAACATTTTTTAAATATGACCGGGTTTATATTATGAAAAAATAAAATCGCATTTTGGTTGCGGTATTTACTTTTCCGGAATGATATATTGGTTTTAACAATATTTAGCCGGAAAAATTTTTTATAGCATAATGGAAATACGATTGTAATAAAATGTTATAATTAGTAGTTATTTCCAAAAGAATCAAGGCATTGATTTTATTTTGCAGCATACAATTAAATATTCTATATATATATTGTTTCCCTTAAAATTGCGGAGGATGCATTAATGAAAAAAACAGCATATTTACTTATCCTTCTTCTGGCAACGGCTTTATACGCAGAAGATGATAAAAATTATCTTCTCAGAAAGAAGATACAGGAATCTAAACAGAAAATTGAAAGGCTTAATAAGCTTACAGAAGAAACAGATAAAAGAATAAAAGATTTATCTGAAAGCCATGCAAAGAGAATAAAAAAGAGAACGTCAGACATCTCGGAATTAGGTTCTGAAATCAGGGTGCTTGAGAAGGAGCTCAGAAATGCAAAGCTGCAGAACAGTACACTGAAAAATTCCGTAAAGGATTTTGAACTTCAGTTCGCGTCATACAGAAACAGCATTGAAAAGAACATGGAGAAATCAAGGCAGTCTATCAGGAATAATATTCCATATAATATTGAGGAACGGAACACAAATATTTCCAAGCTTATTTCTGAAACGGAATTTGAAAGCATTACTCCTGAAGAAATATTCAACCGTTACTATAATTTTCTTAACCGTGAACTGGCTACGGGGATGGACTCTGAGGTTTATTCCAAAGGCAATATCAAATACCTGAGAATAGGCTGGATACTGCTGTGCTATTCGGATGATCAGGGCAAGGAAGCGGGTATTTTAGTGAAAAAGAATAATAAATGGGAATGGAAAACGGATATTGATTTTTCAACAAGAAAAGCAATAAGAGATTCAATTAAGATGGTGGAAGGAAAGAAAGCACCTGATCTTATGGAGTTTCCTGTTCCGCTCTCCCTGCTTAAGGAAACTGCGAAAGGAGGCGTAAAATGAAAAAGCTGATTGTATGTTTAATAATATTGTTTTCTACACTTCCGTTATTCGCGGATGAGGAAGCTGACCTGAAAAGAGATTATGAAAAAATTGAGAAAGAACTTGAAATAGCTGAAACAGAATTCTGGAAAAAGAAATACGCACTGATCGAATTAAAGCAGAAGGTGAAAGAAGAAATTGGAGATCTTGAGACCGACTACAATGAGCTGATAAAAAACCGCAGTGCGTTGAAAGAGGAAATTCTGAGCATTGAGGTTGATAATAAAAGCCTTGGTGAAAAGAAGGACAATTACAATCTAAGGATTTCCGAGATCTATTCAATATATCTTAAGTCTCTGGATGAGCTGACTTTATTTGCAAAGAGGAACGGCCCGTTCACACAGCAGAAGGATTTACTTATACTTCAGGATATAAGAAACGGCGTTGAGAAAAAACAGGGGATTATTAAAAGCGGAGAGGAGCTTATAGACTTTCTTAATTCAAAGATTGAAGATTCAAGAGAATGTACTGTCGTTCATTCAGATATTATTACTAAAGACAGGTCAGTGGAAAAAGGCAGGAAGCTCCGTCTCGGTTATATCTTTAACGGTTATGTTACAGATTCCGGAAATCATGCGGGGATGGTACTGCGTACAGGTAAAATCACACAGAATGCTTTTGCATGGCATGAAGATTTGTCGTCATCTCAGGCGGATATGATAAAAGATACGGTGTTTGGAATAAGCAGCAATAAGGAAATAGCTTTCCTGCCTCTTGACGTTATGCAGTCAAAGGCCGTAGGTAAGACGTATGCCACAAAAGGATCTTTCATTAAAGAAATTGCGGAATGGTTTAAGTCCGGCGGTATTGTTATGTATGCTATTGTCTTTGTACTTGCATATGCGATTTTTATAATGATAAACAGAATTATAGTATTCAGAAAAAACAGAGGCGATGCTTCATGTTTAATGGAATCTCTTCAGGATCTGATTGAGAAGAAGGATTTTGACGTTGCTGTTCAGCTTTGTGAATCAGAGAACAGCCCGCTTACGCGTCTGATGAAAGAAATTCTTAAAGACAGAAAACTGTCGCGTGAAGACGTGGAGCTTAAGATTCAGGAGATTATTCTACATGAGATTCCCGTAATTGAGAAGCATCTTCCCACCCTGAAGAGTCTCGGCGCCCTGGCTCCGCTTCTCGGGCTTCTGGGAACCGTAACAGGAATGATTTCGCTTTTCGATGTTATTACCGTTTTCGGTACCGGCGATCCGAAGCTTCTGGCAGGAGGAATTGCAGAGGCTCTTGTTACAACAGAATTCGGACTTATTGTTGCCATTCCGTCAGTGCTGTTTCACAGGGTACTTTTGAATTACGCGGAAAAGATAATAAACGATCTTGAAAGATTCAGCCTTACAGTTCTAAATACAGGCTGGAACAGCAAAAAGAATTAATATGATAGATCAGATAATTGAAACATTTTTAAGAGCAGGCAATGTAATATATTTTATTTTTCTAACCTCTGTTTATGCCTGGTTTTTAATCTTAAGGAAATATTTTCTAATCAGAAATGAATCCAGGCGCAGCAGTGATCTTTTCAGAAAGGTTTTTTCTTATCTAAGCAGAAAAGACACGTCAAAGCTTAAGCAGTATTTGCAGACGGAAGATAAAATAATTACAGAGTGTATAGACTCTGTCTCTGATTTGAAAGATAAAAATAATGTTGAGAGCGCTATTGAGCAGAACAGGCTGTACTATTTCTCCCTGCTTGATAATAATGTAGGAACAATCAACACTCTTGCGGCAATTGCTCCTCTCCTGGGGCTTCTGGGAACTGTTACGGGAATGATGAAAACTTTCGCTATTATCAGGCTTTTCGGGTCAGCCAATCCCGCGCTGATGGCTGAGGGAATTTCCGAAGCTTTACTTACCACACAGGCAGGACTGATTGTCGCGTTTCCCATTGTGCTCGCAAATACGTTTTTGAAAAACAGGATAAGGGACCTGAAAGATAATTTTGAAAAGATTTTTATGAAGATGAGAGGCAATCATGTTTGATTTCATAAGAAAGAAAGAATCGGATTCCGAAGATATAAATATTTCCCCGCTGATAGATATGGTATTTATTCTTCTGATATTTTTTGTTGTTACTACGTCATTCTCAAGGGAAACCGGAGTTGAAGTTAACAAGCCCAAGGCTGCCTCATCTCAGACTCTTTCCCAGGAAAATATTATGATTGCGGTAACTTCGGAAGGCACTTTCCATATTCTTGAAAAGCAGGTGGATTTGAATCAGCTTTCAATGATTGTTAAGCGGCTCGCGAATGAGAATCCGGACAGGCAGGCTGTTGTTATGGTGGACCGGAACGCGAAAAGCGGTGATGTTGTTGATGTAATAGATGTATGCAATCTTTCAGGCGTAAAAAAAGTGAACATTGCAGCGATTAAGAAATGAAAATAAATTTAAAAAATTACAACTATTTAAATTTCGCAAAATATATTATACTGGCTTTCGGAATAAGTGTTCTGCTTTTTCTTCTGCTTCCTGTATCTTATTATCTGTTTCATCAGGAGATTTATAAAATGATACAAAGCAAAAAGACATCTGCTGTTAAGGTTGAGACAATTAAGATTCAGGAAAAAAAGAAGGACATCAAACAGATTGAAAAGCGTGAGAAGACAAAGCTGATTAGACCGCGGACACAGCAGTTTACACGATTTAATCTTGATCTCTCCGTAATGTCAGGGGAAGGCGGCAGCGGCGGAGTGATGCAGTCCGGATTCGGTACTGTTATTGAAGAAGGCGAAGCTGATGTGCCGCCTATAAAGCGAATTTTTATTCCTCCGAAATACCCGTCTAGAGCAAGGGAGGAGGATGTTGAAGGTAAGGTCGTTGCCAAGCTCCTGATCGACGAAAACGGCGATGTTATTTCCGTCAGAATACTGAAGGAACCAAGACACTGGGGTTTCGGAAGCGCGGTAATTGAAGCAGCGCAGAAGTGGAAATTTGAACCGGCAAAATTAAACAACCTGCCTGTAAAGGTCTGGGCAACTCAGGTGATAGAATTCAAGCTATGAAAAAATTACTTATTATCATAATAATATTTGTTTATGCAGGTGTAACCTTTGCTGAAGACATGGGTGTAGAGTATGTAAAGAGGGCAAACGCCGAATTCCAGAACAAGCGTTTCAGAAAGGCGCTGGAGATATATAACAAAGCTCTGAAATTCGATGTAAATAAGGCTCTTGTCTATTACAATATCGCGAATGTTTATTATCTTCTGAATCAGCCGTGGGAATCAATTGTATATTATCAGAAGGTAATTGATCTTGCACCGGATTTTATCAATTCATACCTGAATCTCGCAAAGATCCTGCACAAGATCAGGGAATATGATAAGGCTATTGCAATATTAAAGAAGGCTATTGAGGTTAAGCCTGACAATGAGGAATGCCTGCTTCTTATTGGCAGCTGCTACATGTCTCTTGAAGTCTTTCCTGAAGCCATATATAATTTTGAAAAAGCCAGGGAGCTTTATCCTTACAAGCTTACATCATATTACTTTCTGACTGAGGCATATCTTAACCTGAATGATTATGAATCAGCTATTGCACAGATGGAGCAGGCTGCCGACATATCCCAGGACACGCAGATACTTTCATATCTCGGAGATCTGTATCAGGCTAATGGTAACTATGACAAGGCAATCAATACATTTGAAAATATAATTGATGTGAAAAAGAAAGACGAGGCTGCCTATTACAGGCTTGCCGAATCATACCTTGCCAATGACCAGAAATTTATGGCTATTGATACTCTTCAGAGAGCGATTGAAAATATTCCGGAATATATTGATGCTTATATTTTACTTGGAAATATTTATTTTGATAATTCATTTTATGAGGACGCTGAAAAGGTATTTTTTAAAGCCGCAGGTATTAATTCTCAAAAAGTAAGGGTTTATATTAAGAACCTTGCTATCACTTATTATAATGAAAAGGATGAAGATAAGCTCCGCTCTCTTTATATGAAAGCCCTTAAAATTGACCCTTCACTTGCAGGTATTATGAGAGAGCTTATAAAAATATAGATTTTTTCTTCCTTTTGTACCCTCTCCCGGTTGATTTAAATTACTTTACTTTTTAATTCCACTCTGCTATATCTTGAAGTTTAAAAATTTTAGATTTTTTAAACTATATTCGGGAGTTATCAATGAAAAACAGAATATTATGTGCACTGCTGTTTATTGCACTTATTTCCTTTGCCGGCTGTAATGCCAGGCAGTATTTACTTACTGATTTTGTAAATCTGGACAAATCTTATGTTCCTGCGCTTTTCCTGACGAATAAAGAAAAGTCTGATCCTTCAAAGAAAGCTGTCGGAAGGCTGATAACAGAATGGGTTTCCTTTAAAGGAAAATATTATGATTTTAATAAGGATGATGAGCAATGGAGCAGGGATTTTGACACTGTTGAACAAAGCATAAGGGCCGCGGAAAAGATTGTCTCTTCTAACGGAGACCTTATTGAAGCTTATGAAATTCTTAAGAATGTAAGGCATACTTTTATTAAAACAAGAAGAAGGAATAATATTGAATATTACATCGATTATCTGACCGATTTTCATAGTCCGATGGATCATATTACAGCACAGGTTATGGGAAAAAAACCTGAAGCGCTTACAGGTAAAAATATTGATGAAATAAAAGAGGCTTTGCCTGAGGCAAAAAGACTTTGGGAAGCATTAAAAAATGCTGAATTTGATGAAGACCTGTTCGTTTTTAACAAAGATAAAGTTAAAGAGATGCAGAAGCTTGTTCTGGCAGTGACTAAGAATCTGGAAGAACTGGAAAGCGCGGTTAAAAGCAAACCGGATAAAGCCAAGATAATAGAACTATCGTTAAGTACGGGAGAAAGTTTTTCTTTTTTCTTTATGCTGTTCGGTAATTTTCACGGACTTGGAAAGATATAAATCAAATCATTTTTGAAATACGGACGGACGTTTTCGGTTCAGTTGTTTTATGAATAAGAGAGATAAGTCTTCAGGCGGACTATTTGATAATATGTTTTCTATGGAAAAAATCTGCCCGGCCAGGGCTCGAACCTGGAGACTTCTGATCCAGAGTCAGACGTGATGCCAATTTCACCACCGAGCAAATATTTGAATAAATATATTAGGCTAAATATTAAAGAGTATAATTTTTGTCAAGTATATATGATTTTCAGGGAAAGAATTCATAATATTTGAAAAAATTGATAACACAAAATTATCATTATAAAAATCATAAAGATAATTTTAAATATTAAACGAGGACGGCCTTGCTATCTGGTATTTATTGAAAAGCATCTCTGTTCTGGTTACTATGTCTGTCTGGAAATCTTTTTCATACTGAACATCAAGCACATATGCTTTTGCTGTTAATTTTACAGCTATACGCTCCGCGAATGCTGTCTCTGCAAGGACGATTTTAACGGGTTTTTTAAGAAACACAAATTTGCTGGTAACAACTACCTCATACAGCAGCTCTTTGGCTTTTGCAATATCAGCGTTAAGCCCTACATGGAAGTCTGTAACTACCATCATGTGAAGAGCACCGGCGTTTCCGCTGCTTACGATATCAGTAAAAAATTTTGAGTTCGGTATTGTAACGATGTCGTCACTAAGCGTATTGATTCTGACAGCTCTTAATCCAATAGAGATTATTTCCCCGTAAACATCATTGAATTTTACCCTGTCGCCTACCTGGAAGGGCCTGTCAAAAAGCAGTACAATTCCTGCAAACAGCGACCCTACAAGGTCTTTTAGCGAAAAACCAATGGCGACAGCTGCACTTCCTCCGAGTGCAAAAAGCAGTTCTTTCGGCGGGTCAAGAATAACATAAAATAGACTGATGCAGCCGGTAATATAAAGAAAGAATGTAATAATAGTCACAATTTGCAGTATTTGCAAACGATGGTGATGAAATTTAACCTGCAGACGGGAACCCAGTTTCTGAATGAGTTTTACTATACCTACAAGAATAGCAAGTGAAATCACCAGAAGAAATATTCTGTCGAGTTGTATCAGATTTGAAAAATCCTGAAGAGGCTCGATATATTCAGTTGACATAGAGTAAATTCCTTTGTTTCAGATAGTTTACGACGATACTATGACAGGCGGGATTGATTCTGTATCTTCCGTTTTCATCTCTGTACAGAAAGTCGCGTTCAATGCCTATTTTCAGCGCATATTTTACTATTCCCCTGGGAAAGTCTGTTGTATTTACCAGCTCGGAGCTTGTTATGTTTTCATGTTTTATGATTGACGCATAAATAAAGAAAGCATCGTTCTGAATATTTTTGAATATATCTGTTTCCGGATCATGCGGGAGTCCCACAACCAGAATATTATTTTTAGGGATAAGGCATGTCAGCCACATATAAATAGCAGCTCTTGGATTTCCTTCTGACTGTTCCCATAAAAGTCTGAAAAATCGCTTTTCAATATTGTCCGATGATTCCAGTTCGGAAGACCTTAAAGTGGCTGAAATAACATTGTCATATCTCAATTTTACATCAGCTGTTACATTTCGTGAATTTATAAGTTTCCTTATGTCTTCCTCATTCCACGGACACATCTCAATTACATTGCGGAAATATCTGTTCTGGAAAAATACGCCTTCAAGAAAAATCCAGGAGTGAATATTAAAGGAAGCACATATAAACAGATTGTTAAGCCTGAGGTTAATCAGTTTCACAAGGGTTTTATAACCTGCGAAGCCGCCTACTTCTGAAATAAAAAAGTTATGCGCGTCGTCCAGAAATAATATTGTTCTTGCTGCATGATTATCCCATTCAATAAGCGACTCAATGTTATTGTTCAGGTTTGTATCAAGCAATTCTTCAAAAAACCGCACTATACCTTCTCCGGTTGTAATTTTGGGAGGTACAGTCTTTTTTATTATTACTGTCTCCGGATATTCAGAGGATATTTTTACTGAAAGCTGTTCAAAGAGGGATGACTTTCCAATTCCTTTTTCACCGTATACCGCGAGACTTATCTCCTCGGTGTTATAATTTATCCATTCTTTAATAATAGTGTAGGCGGTGTTAAAGTCATCAGTATGCGGGTAAATCCATATTTCCCTGTTTTTAGGGACACCAAGTGAAAAAAGATTCCTGTACTCCTCAGGTAAGGTGTCAATATCGGTTACCTGGATTTCGGCACCGGCGGCTTCCATTTGCCTTCTTAAAATACGTGCGATTGTTTTTTTTGCGAGTTCAAGTTCAAATAAATGTTTTTTTAAGTAGGTAATAATTCTTGTAATTGCAAGGAATATCAGCAGCGGTAAAATTGTGATTATGGCTGCAGGGCCTTTTGATATTTTTACAATCTTCTGCACAGACGCTAATTTAAAACTGTTTTCGAATGATGTCAGAATTTCATTTTTCCACATAATTGCTGTTAAAAGCAGTATCAGAAATGCAGTATAATAAAAAATTTCCCCGGCAATATAATATATATACGCTTTTCCTGCTGATCCCTCAACAGCATATAGAACAAGAACTGCGATCAGGAAAAAAAGCCCGATAATTTTACCTGTTTTTTTAATTTTGTTATCATATTTTGATAATGAATATATACTGCTTCTGATGATAATTTTTTTGAATGATCTGTCAAACAGAGTCATTAGAATACGGTATATTATCAGTATCCTGAAATACGGGATTATTTCGGTTAACTCATGAATATAGGTATTCTGTATAAAAGAATCAATTATTGTTATGGAGAAATAAATAATTATATACGGCAGGTACGGATTTATATGCGTTAAAAGCTGTGAAAATTTGATTTTTAATCCGGAAAGTTTTTTAGCATAGATAAGATTGCGCCTGAAATTTTCTATTTGTTTAAGCAGTCTTTTTATCGAGTAGAATAAAAAGAACGGCACACATATGATTAGAAGAATTAAAAACAGTGATTTTGCAAGATTGAAAAAGCCCGGAAGGCCGGAAGTGAATCCAATCTTGATGTTCTCCCAGCGGTTAATAAAGAATATGAGTGCACGGTATGGTATTATTTTTATTTCTCTTAAAATATCGGAAAAGAATTGATTATTATATTTTAATATTTCAGAATTTAATGATCCTTTGTTTTTTGCCTCCATTAATAATAAAAAATATTTTGAACGGATATTGCCTGCATCTTTGATCAGATTGTAATGATATTGTATATACTGCAGCTGTTTGTCTTTAATGTTAAAGTTTGCAATTTGATTAAGCCTGAGAATTTTTTCGTACAATTCAGCGTACTTTTTTCCCTGGTCCGGTGCTGCGGTCTCTGCGTCCGGAGAAATTCTGTCCGGGATTGTTATGCCGTCCTTATAGCTGATTCCTGTTGATATGTTTTCTGCCCTGATGCCGAGATCAACAATTTCCCTCCATAGCGAAATTACCTTTGAGTATTCTTTTTGAACTGCATCGTATGATCCGAAAGTGCTAAGCAGGAGCAGGGAATTGTTGAGTTTATCATTTAAGTTTTTGAAGTGCAGATATTTTTTTTCATAATGCTGCGCAATATCAATAATTCTGAATGAGAGCCTGATTCTTGTCTTTTCAAGCGCAATTATCCGGTCGTTCAGAACCCTGACGGACCGGTGAGCGGCAGGCTGCCTGGCGGTAATGCTTTTTATGGATTCTACCGCGTCGTACTGATCAGTTAAAGCATCTTTCTGTTCCTTTCTTAACTGATCAATTATTGTGTCCGATTTTGATATCTGATTGGTAAAATTAATAAGGACTTTTCTCTGTTCAGGCGAAAGGGTAAGTAAATGGCTTTCCAGTTTTAATATATCGTGATGAAGTGATTGCAGTTTATTGAACAGAGAATCGAAATCTGATTTTCTGTCCGCACATTGAGGGTATTCTTTTTTAAAAACAAGATCCGGATTATTTTGTATTGCTTCAAAATAATTCTCTACAGCTTTTTCATTATCTATATCAAAACTGAAATATTTACCTGTGTCAAATTTCCCTGTAAAAGTTCCGTGAAGTAGGCTGTCGAGCTCCTGTTTTTTTATTTCATACTCTTCAATTCTTGTCCTGAGAAGGTCCTCAATGATTTTTTTATCACATAATTCATCCGGTTCTGCTGAAAGGACGGAATTCAGCGGCATAAAAATGAATAGTATAGAAATTATAATTTTTACTGCTTTTAGCGGTTTCATTTAATTTTTATATTACGTAAATGGTAAAATAATCACTATATAATTTAACCGTAATATTATAAATATCAATCTATTTTTTTATGAGAGTCTTCTGAATTCTATTTTAAGGGGAAGGATGTGAATCATGAAAATTCCGAAAAATCCTGCCAGCTGCTTATAAGAAAGGCAGGCCAGGAGCCCGTCCATACTCCTTTTTTAAGTATCTTTAATATTTTATTAGACTAAAAAGGAAAGCACTTAAAATTGCGCTTGATCAAATAGAATTCTTAAAGGAAACAGACATAAATAACGATTTTAATTCCGGAGTTAACAAATAATGGCAGTAATTGATTTTATTTTCAGCATACCTTTTATTCTCAGGGTGGTACTTACACTTTTCTTTATACTTGTGATAAACAGGCTCACGAAAAATCTGCTGATATCCATTGGAGCCGGGACTATAATAATAGCTTTATGGTCTGGACGCTCATTTGCGGACATTTGGTCTATAGCTTTTAACAGGCTTATTTCAGGCAATATTCTGTTTCTTGTAGTGATTTTATTTGAGGTTATATGGCTGAGTACACTTATGTCAAAAAACGGGATTATAAGTGACCTCGTAACAAGCGTCAGGGGCATGTCCTCAAACAAAGCCGCAATGGCTCTTCTGCCTGCGTTCATCGGGCTTCTGCCCATGCCCGGCGGTGCGATTTTTTCAGCGCCTCTTGTTGATAGCGTAGACGAGGACAAGGTGCTTGATCCTCTGCATAAAGTACAGATTAATTACTGGTTCAGACATATCTGGGAATTCTGGTGGCCGCTGTATCCTGCTGTCCTCCTGGCTCTTGATATTACCGGGCTTCCGATAACCAGATTTATGCTTTATCAGGCCCCGTTATGGCTGTTTATGATGCTGACCGGATATATTTTTCTTTTAAGAAAAGTAAATATCCGGGAAAAGTCCTCTACAGAATCCGCTTATAGCAAAAAGAAATTTTTGCTGTCGATTCTGCCGGTAATCATAATAATATTCACGTATGCAGTCTGCCGGATATTTTTTCCGTTTCTGATTGAATTCAATAAATATATTCCTATGTGCATCGGAGTATTTGTTGCTGTTATTTTTGCCCAGATTTATAAGCCTCAGGGCTCTGAGGTTTGGCGTAAAATAGTGCTGAATAAAACAACATTTAATCTGGTTGTAATTGTAGTGCTGATTATGATTTACGGATCATTTATCGATTCTCCGCTGTCCGACGGCACATACATAATGTCACATATGAGAGTGGAGCTGGGCCGCTGGGGTATTCCTTTGTTCATAATAATAATGATACTTCCGTTTATAAGCGGAATGGTTACAGGTATTGCAGTCGGTTTCGTTGGTGCAAGCTTCCCGATCATTATGAGTCTTCTAGGACCTAATCCGGAAGTATGGCAGATCGCGACATCAATGGTTCTCGGATACGGTTTCGGATATCTCGGCATGATACTTTCTCCTGTGCATATATGCCTGATCGTAACCAACAGGCATTTCAATACTGAAGTCGAGAAAAGCATAACCAGGCTGATTAGGCCGGTTGCCTTTATGATGGTTTGTGTTCTGCTCGTTTATTTTGCAATGCGCATGCTGCATGGCGGTGTCTGATTTAGTTTGAATTTCTTTTTTGAGATAACTTCTTATGATACTGATGTTTAGGATTTTCCCTGAATTTCAGTATCTTCGTATAATATATACATGTGCTTCTTCCATATTGGCTGCGCGTATTAGTCCGTTATAATTCCTGACATATAGAGGAAAAAGATTTGAAGAATATTCCAAGAAGAAGATCCTGATGATTCTCGTAGATACTTCGGTATGGATTGATCATTTAAGGAAAAAAGATCAAAAATTATTTGAGCTGCTGCATAACGGAGAGGTTTGTACTCATCCATTGGTAACTGGTGAAATTGCCCGCGGTAATTTAAAGAACAGGACTGAGATTATTGAATTATTAAAAGCATTACCGGAGTTACAGACTGCGATGGATGATGAGATTCTTCATTTTATTGTTATTGCGGATGGAATTTGAAAAAATAACACTGAAATCTGATGAATTAAAAGATGAAACACATTCGCATAAAATTAATTCGGGATATCAATAATACCGGCTGGAAAGTGAAAAAATTATAATGAAATGCCGCCAGTTATAAAGTTATTAAACATTGGTTCATAAAAAATAAATGGTTGCCAAATATAAAATGCTTCCTGAATATATTTTAATTTATATTTTTAATTTTTATTATATAAAAGTATATAATTATCCCTTTATTACCAGGAGGAATTACCATTGAGATTTAAACGAATACTACTAACTTTTTTCGTTGGAGCAATTATTGTAAGCTGCGGCTCTCCAAAATCGGAACTGGACAAATCATGCATGGCAAATAAGGAGATTAAAAATTTTCTGCTGAATGCGGATGAAAAGACGGGCTCATCCGGGCAGATTATTATAATTACCAGCTCAAGCGATAATCCGGAATACGTGAATTTATATACTGTAGAAAAGAATAACGGAACATGGCATGAGAAATTTGGAAAGATAAAGGCGACAATAGGTAAAAACGGATTTGCGGACAAAGGAATGAAGAAAGAAGGCGACGGCAAAACTCCGTCAGGAGTTTTTAAGCTTGGAACAGCTTTCGGATATAGTGAGAAAATCAATACAAAACTTCCTTACAGGCAGTCTACGGAAAATGATTTCTGGATTGATGATGTAAACTCGGATAAATATAATACATGGGTAAGCGGAAAGCCTGAAGCAAAATCTTTTGAAAGAATGAAAAGAAAAGATCATTTATATAAATACGGTATTGTCGTTGAGTACAATACTGATCCTGTGGTGAAAGGAAAGGGAAGCGCAATCTTTCTGCATGTATGGAGAGCCCCCGGTAAAAAAACTGCAGGATGCGCTGCAATGGATGAAAACGATATTTTGAAAATTCTGGAGTGGCTCGATCCTGAAAAAGAACCATTGGTCATGATGGGGAATTCATTGAAAGTATAATTATCATTTTTTTTCATCTGCACACAATAGATGTAATTATTAACAAAATTATCTTACTATTAAGGTAGAATAACCAGACAAGGAGCTATGTGATGAAACATATCACAATTATTTTTGCTTTTTTACTTTTTTTAACTTCAGGGATAAGCAGTTTATCCGCAGCTGATAAAACAGTTAAACTGGTTGCCCAGGGCGAGAAGTTTCCCGAGGTTGAGCTGATTGTCAATGTAAGGGACAAGGCATCAGGTACAGGTGTATACGGCTTGGCCAAATCCGGTTTTCAGATTCTGGAAGGCGGCAGTAAACAGGAGATAACCTCCTTTGTCCCGAAAGGCGAAGGCAAGGTTGACGCTATAGACATTGTTTTTGTTTTTGATGAAACAGGAAGCATGCAGGATGAGATCAATGCTGTCCGTGATAATTCAATGCTGTTCGCTGATATCCTTAAAGCGTCTAATATGGATTACAGGGTTGCACTTGTAACCTTCAGTGACAAGGTTGAGAAGGTAAAGGATTTTACAAAAAATATTGATGAGTTCAAATCATGGCTTTCCGCAATAAGGGCATACGGCGGAGGGGATGATCCTGAAAATGATCTTGATGCAATTGCAAGAGCAATGGAATTGAAATTCAGAAGCGGCGCGAAAGTTGTGTTTATATTAATTACAGACGCTCCTTATCATCAGGGTGATTCCGTAACAAAGAGATATATGCTTCCTCTTGCAAAGAAACTTAAACTCGAAGATATTAAAGTTTATCCGATTGCCATAAAGCTTGATCAGTATATCTGGATGGCGAGGGAAACAGGCGGACAGTATTTTGATATTCTCGGGGATTTCTCGTCAATGATCGAGGAGATCGCTACTGTACTTACAGCGCAGTATACAATAAAGTACGTACCTTCAAATTCCTCTTTTGATAATACATGGCGCAGTGTTGAAGTAAAGATTGACGGAATCGGATCTGCAAAAAATAAATATAAGTCAGCTTCAAATATTGTTGCCTCTTCACAGCTGATTGAAAAGTACAGGCCTTCAGACGCATATAAACCGGCCAATATCGCGGACGGGAACAAGCTAACAGCATGGAGCGAAGGAGAGAGCGGAAATGGTATTGGCGAATGGATCCGGTTCGGTTTTGATACGCCCAAAAATTTAAAGGCGATTAAAATCATCGCGGGTTATACGAAGACTGATAGGATTTATAAGGCAAATAACCGCGTTAAAAAACTGAAGATAATTTTTTCCAACGGCAAATCGCAGACTGCTGAGTTAAAGGATGTACAGGATTTTCAGCGTATACTTATTGACAGAGACACTCCTACAAAATTTGTAAAGCTTGAAATTATGGATGTTTACCGCGGAGCGAAGTACAAAGATACATGTATCTCAGAAGTCGAGTTTGAATATAAGGACTAAGCAGGCTGCAATTAGATGAAGATAAATTATTTTAAATTATTAATTCTAAGCGCTGCAGTTTTTTCTTTTTCAGTAGTTCTTTCAGCTGATGAAAAACCGGTTATTGAAAAGGAATTACTTGAGAAAGGGCTTGTGGATATTCAGTCAATTGATGCATCCATCAAAGTTGATCTGAAGTATTCATCTAAAGATAATTTTCTGGGAGAGGACGCATACGGGGATATGGCTAACTGCTATCTTGTCAAAGAGGTCGCAATAAAACTCGCTGATGCGCAGAAAATACTCGGGAAAATTCATCCGGGATACAGCCTTATTGTCTATGACGGGGTTCGCCCCCGCCGTATACAGTACAGGATGTGGGAGATTGTAAAGGGAACGGACAAGCAGAAGTATGTGGCTGATCCGAAGTCCGGTTCAATTCATAATTACGGCTGTGCTGTTGATCTTTCCATTCTAGATGAGAACGGAAAGGTGCTGGATATGGGCACGGAATTTGACTATTTCGGAGACCTGGCTCAGCCCCGTTATGAAGTCAAATTTCTGAAAGAAGGAAAACTGACTCAGAAGCAGGTCGATAACAGAAAACTGCTGCGCAAGGTAATGGAGCAGGCAGGTTTCGGATGGATACTGAGTGAATGGTGGCATTTTAACGGGTACCAGAAAAAGTATGTCAAAGAGCATTACAGGATTATTGAATAATGAAGAAGGTTATATTTATCAGTCTGATTGCTTTTATTGTTTTTCTTAAAGTTCCCGCTTTCAGTCAGGATATAGAGACTAATCATGAACAGGATTCGCAAACTCGATCTGAAACGGAAAGATCTTTCAGATTCAGTGTAGAGGCCGGCCTGGAAGCTAATTACGGTTACACATTATACCAGATAGGCGGGTTGATCAAAGAACCTGACGGGTCGGAATACAGGGTATGGTTCCCGCTTAGCGAGCTGAAATTTCCTCTGGATGTGTTTATGCTTTCTCTTGATTTAAACGGGGAATTCTTCACTAAGTATTTTCTGCATGCAAATGTAAAAACAAATATTACAAATCACGCAGGAAAAATGGAGGATTCCGACTGGGGAGTTCTTTCAGGAGATCCTGACTCACTTGAAATATATTCGGAAAGCGATGCCAGACTTGAAGCATTAATTCTTGATACTGACTTTCAGGTTAAAGTTTTCAGCAGGTCAATAATTACATTACTCGCCGGAGCCGGATTTCTGTTTGAGAACTTTCAGTTTGATGTAAGTAATGTTAATCAGACTTCCGTTAATCCATCGTATACCGGATATGCGGCAGGTAAGGTTCTGACTTATGAGATTGATTATTATATTCCGTATCTGAAAATTACTCCATGTTTTGAAATCACTGAGAAAATAAAAATTATGCATAGCTTCGCAATCTCTCCCTATGTGATTGCAAAAGATGTTGATGATCATCTGCTGAGATATAAGGAGTCAAAAGGCGATGCACGGGGAATGGCTTTTATTACTTCCTTAAAGTCAGAGTTTAAATTAAGCTCGTCAGTTAATCTGAATATAACTTTAAATTATAAATACATCACTGCCGAAGGGACTCAAAGTCAGTACCAGTACAGAGAGTATTATAACGGCGAAGAGACTGTACCGGTTGGTCCTATCGGGGAAATTGAAAATAAAATTAAAAGTTCCCGGTATTCGGCTGAAGTAAAAGCAGGTGTTGTTTTTTAAGCCGGAAAAATTAATTCATTACAACAATTAAAAAAGCCCCGGCTATCATGACAGCTGTTGCAACTGCCCGTGTAAACAGGTCCGTATCCCTGAATAATCTTCCGCCTATGACAATAGCAAAAAAGACCGACAATCTTTTAACAGACAGCACAAGAGCAACGTTACCGAGCTTTACGGCTTCAATCTGGCACAGCCTGTAGATTATTGTAAAAACAGCAACAATTGCAATCATTTTCCCTGTTCCGGAAAGAACGCTTCTTACCTGACTGTGCCTGCTGCCTGAAACAAGATAGACTGCGGTAAATATTAATGCCAGAAACAAATGCTGGAAAAATACGAATGCCAGAGGCTGCATTGCGAGTCTTCCAACAAGAAGCTTGTCAATAACAGATGTTGTGCTGTAAAGTGCGATAGCACCTAACAGGTACAAATGCGCTTTGCCCGAAGCTTTGAACGGGCTGGCCCAGTTTCGTATTTTACCGGTCTGAAGCAGATATGTACCTGCGAGAAGCATTATCATTCCTCCGATCTCAAAATGTGTAAGCCGCTCTTCAAGGAAAAAAAATGAAGCGAGTGCTACTATTCCCGGGGTCAGTACCATCAATGGAAGTGAATTGCTTATTTCGAGAGCTTTCAGTCCTCTCATTACAAGATAAAACGCAAAAGCGCCTATAATTGATTTTAGAAATAAAACAAGAAGGGGTAAAGAAGAGACTGAGCCTATATCGAAGAAAAATAAAAGAGGCAATGAAAGTACGAGATTAAATACAGCAAGCACTGTTGAAAATTCAATCGCTGTAACTGAAAACAGGGATTTTTTTTCATATATAGCTGCAGCTGCCGAAAAAGCGGCTGAAATAAGTGCAAGTATCCACCAGTTCATAAAAGTTCCATAAGAATTCGTTTTAGTAAAAATTTCTGATAAATGTACAAATTCCCGGATAATTATTTTTTGTAAATAAAAATAAATAATTGTTATTCCGTTCTTTGTTATTGCTCAGTACTAAAAAATCAGATTGAAATATTTTTTCAGGCATATACATTGAATACAGAATAATGTTTTGTATGTCGAAAATAATAACTGGTGAACAAATAAATCTAATTTGCTACCCATGAGATTAAGATAAGAAGATTTTTTTAGCGTAGGTATTTTAAACCCTGTTTAGTCCCGGGTCAGATTAAAGAGGAATTGGATATGCCTGTTAAACATAAAAATATAAAAGATGATACCGGTATTATAATAACAGGTTCCGGGCCTGTTACTGATGAGGAATTTATCAGCGAGATGAAAAAGATTCTGACTATGGATAGAGAGAGATTAAAGAAATACAGGTTCTCGATTATTGACTGGACAAAAATATCTAAACCGGAAATTTCCATAAAAGCAATTGAGCTGGTAGGGAAATATTGTGAGTCTGCCGCAATAGCCAATCCGGATCTGATTGTTGCAACAGTAGCGGATAAAGATATTATGTACGGTTTTTCCAGAATCGGCCACACATTGATGAATAAAACAGGTTGGGAAGACAGGATCTTCCGCAGCAGGAAAGACGCGGAAAACTGGATAAAGGAAAGGCTCAGAGAAAAGTACGGGATTGATGGTTTGACATTTGGATGAAAAAAAATTACATTGACTTATTGATTTTTAATTTTATGTTAGCTGCAGTCCTGAATGTCCATTTTTTAATATTTATTAATAAATGAGGAGTATTATGAATCCGGATAGAAAAACACGATTCAATATTATATTTATTCTTTTTATGATTTTGACGGTTCCCGCATTACTGTCCGCAAAGACAGTCGCCTTTATCGGCGTACAGAATCTTTCTCTGAACTCTGAATATGATTACCTGGCAGCCTTTACGGAGGGAGTCATTCTTTTTGATTTATCGGGATTAAAAGATATAACACTAGTTGAAAGAACAAGGCTTGAAAAAATACTGAATGAGCAGCAGCTTCATCTTGCAGGCCTGACTGAAAAAGAGCAGGAGAAAAAATCAATTGAGGTCGGACGTCTGCTGGCAGCTGACAGTCTTGTTTCAGTGGACTATACTCTTGTTGGCGGAGAGGTCGCTTTCACTTCGCGGGTTGTAGATACATCAAAAGGATCTGTACAGGTTGTGACTTCACGCGGCACACTGGAAAATGATATTCATATACTTTCTGAGGGTCTGGCAAGAATTCTTACAGGGAAAAATTATTCATTTGTTAATGAGGCAGAAAAAAGAAGCCTGCTTACTATGCGTGATATCGTGCCCGGAACAATTTCTCTTTACTGCAATCTGCAGCATGCGGAGATTAAGCTGAATGACAAGTTTGCAGGGTATACAACAGGAAATCTTTATACTCCTTTGACAATACCGGATATTGATCCCGGTACTTATAATATGAAGATCAGTCTTTCAAAAGATTTCGGTGTAATAAAACTTCCCGAATTTATTTTTTCGGATTGGCAGGAGAAAGTTACTGTAAAGCCGGGAAGAATAACAATTCAGAAAGCTGTTATAAGGCATTTTAATGATATGATATACAATTATGCTGAACTTTTTGATGAAGACTATGAACTGACTGAAAAGGATCCTGAGCTGAAAAGCAGTAAAAGTATATCCTTTACAGACAGAACAGGCAAAGAGATCCAAATGGATTTAAATATATCTGCTAACCGGACAGCGGCAGGCCCGAATATAATCTGCATGCTTGTATATGAAGGTAAAAATAATAAACTGGAAATTACTGAAAAAGATTCAAGGAAAGACATGGCCGTTGGTAAGGTAAAATTAAAATTTGATCTTCGTTCACATCGTGACAACAGCGACAGGTTTAATATCAGAATAATCAGAACTGATATTTATCAGGGTATGCACAGACAATAATTAGATGTAAATATAGTATTATTTTTGCAGAATAGCCTGAAAAAATCAGGCTATTTTTTTTACCGGAGAAATTTTATAGGACCTGAAAGTACGCGCCCGCACACATCCTTTGAAAACTCCTGCCTGATAGAAAATATGTTCTGATAAATAAAACAAAAGAAAAGAAGGATAATTAAGTTCTGGTTTCCTAACTGCATAGTCCACAGAAGAACAGAGCAGTATCATAAATAAAGCAAGCAGCCACACGGGAAAATAAAAAATTCCGATAAGCAGTAAAGCAGTCAGATAATATCTTATTAAATGAAATGACAGATAATAAAATAATGAGAAGTAGCTTCGAATTATTGAAAAGAATATTTTTTCCGGTTTTATCCCGCGGTACATGCGGCACATTCTGAAAATTTTTATTATGCTTTCAGTTAGGTAGCATCCTGCTGAAATCAGAAGCGGAAGAAATGACAGGGAAATGATGCTGACGCAGATTCCGAGAAAAGCTATGGAGCTTAAAACAGGAGCAGGAAGTATCTTCTTTTTGTTTTTATGAAGAGAGTATAGCACAGCTTCGGATGTCCCGTAATCAGCTCGTCTTTTCAGCATTTGCAGCAGGGCATTTCTATGCTTGTGCCTGACGGCACCGTGCGGTGCGTAAAGAAGTCTGTATCCTTTTTGCCGCATTCTCCAGCAGAAGTCCACATCTTCCCCTACGTGCAGATTTTCGTTTATTCCTCCTGTATCATTGTATACTTTTTTTCTGACAAGGAGATTGCAAGTGGGCACATAAAACGTGTTGTCATTATTTCCGCTGAGCTGAAGGTGCTTTCCCATATTAAGCGACGACATGGCACATTCGTAGCGGTCAAGGCCGGACGATTTGTAATATCCGTCAACAAAACCGCCTGCTGCTCCAACATCCTTCCATTGAAAGTAGGCAGTCAGCTCCTTAAGCCATGTTTTTGAAGCAACACAGTCGCTGTCAAGAAAAGCAAGAATGGTTCCTTTTGCTTTCTTAGCTCCAATATTACGGCAACAGGACTGGCCGCGGTTTATTTTATTTCTGATGATTTTAACTGGAAATTTTTCTGCAACATCTTCTGATCCGTCCGTTGAACCGTCATCAATAACAATAACTTCGAGTTTATTTTTCGGATAGTCCTGGGCGAATACGGAATTCAGGCATTCTTTGAGCTCCCGTTTACGGTCTTTACTGGGAATGATAACAGAAACAGAAGGGAGCTTCTCTGCCGGCCTGGCTTGTTTTATTTCAAGCATGCCCTTATTGCTGAAGTAGCTGCATATTTTGAAAACATGTTCTTCACTGGTACCCGCTGATTTTGCAATATCTTTAATAAGCGTTTTACCGTTGCATAATTTCATTATTTCTACAACTCGCTCGTTGATTTTTATAATTTTCAGCGGAATTTCGGAGATTACAAGGTAAGCGTCCCCTGATTTTTTAAAGCGGATTTTATTTCTTAATTTGTATAGAAGAGGAATCAATATTAAGCTGACCTGTAAGTAATTAAAATAAGCAGTAAAGATAAAAATAAAATTTTAAAAATATTTATCAAGCCCCATATGCTGATGAAGTGATAAAAAGTTTTTTCCCCCGGATTTAAACATGATTTTAAGATAATGAAATCCTTCAAAAGGAAGAGCGTATCTTTCGAGGCCAGGCTCTGTACATGAAATGCATTCTTTAAATTTACCGGATTGTTTCCTGAAATTTTTCGCGGTTTTTGATGTAAGTATTTCCTTAAGAGGGCTATTTTTAAAATTGCCGAGATTTGCTTTTATAAGCGGACAGGAAAAAATGTCGCCTGTACTTCTTATAAAATAATAATTAAATCCTGCAGAGCATGGTTTTTTAACTTTTTTATTTTTGAAAAAATTGACCAGCATGTCTTTATGATAGCTCCACAAAAAACGGGGGCTTGCATAGAAACCGATCATTTTGCTTATATCGTTTTCACTGAAGATTAAATTATTTTCAAGGTCGGTGTTATTGTATCTGTTTTTTGTTATAATGCATGGAGATATGATAGTGAAAAGATTATTCCTTTCCGCGTATTCCATTATGCTGTCAAGCTCGTTAATGTTTACAGGCAGTATTGTGGTTTTTAATCCGATTATCAGGTTGCCATATTTTTTTCTTGCCTTGATCGCGCCCTGAATTGTTGTGTTCAGTTTATCCCATCCGTTTTTAAAATTTCTGATTTTGTTATGAATTTCTCCTATAGCGTCCATTGCAAAAACAATAATAAGATCAAGCTTATTCTCTTCCATTACCGGAAGTATTTCATCAAGTACAGGCAGTATTGTATCAGTGAGAAATCCATTTGAGGTAATTGCAATAGATTTCAGTTTTTTCAGATTACTGCTTTTGAGTTCGCAGATATTTCCAAGAAGCTCAGGAAGATCATTTCTGATAAAAGGTTCGCCGCCTGTAATATCGAGTTCTTTCAGATTCTTCAATTCACGAGCTGAAAGCAGGTTTATCCATTCTTTCACAGAACACTCGGGATTGTCATGAGGGGTTTTCCAGATATTGCACATAATGCATCTGGCAATACAGCGCTGTGTAATTTCAAGGCTGAGAATTTCAGTGGCAGGGGAAATTCCTGTTAATTTATAAAAACGATACTTAATCCCTTTTAGAATAAGCTTCAGGGTTATAAATAAAATGTTCATTAAGAATAATAGTAAAGAATGGATTTAATATTTATCAATAACGGTTTGTTCCAAGTATTCTATGATGCTATCCCGGCGGATTCATTCTGCGACAGATACTCCTGAAAAGAAAGCATGCATTCAGGGTCTGATTGATTAAGTGATTTCGTTAAAAAATATGCGACAGCAGGACAGCCCCCGTGGCATATATTGAATCTCGGGCATGTTTCACAGGCTTCTACCCGTATGTTTCTGATCATGTTAAACACGGGAGCATTATTCCATACAGATTCAAATGAATCCCTTCCTGCCCGGCCAGAAATGAAAAAATCATCCTGAAGAAAGGCACAAGGGTATATTTTGCCGTCAGGTGAAACGCTGCAGGTCATTCTTGCGGCTCCGCACATATTAAGCGCAAGATCGCGCCTGTCCTGCGCTGTAATTGAAAAGAAGGAATCGCCTGTCAGTACATCCCTGTGAGAGCTTAAGAATTCAGAAAGCTCCGCAAGCTGTTCTTTGCTTAAATGATATTCTTCCCATACTTTTTTGGCGTTTCCTGAAGGACGAAACCGCGATAGTCTTGTCTTCGCTTCGTAACGTCTGCCGAGTTCATAGAGATCAAGGATTTCTCTGAAATTTATTGCTGTTACCACTGTATTAATGCTTAAATTAGGGAATGAATGGTTAACAAGATGTTCAATTCCTTTAATTATTCTGTCAAAGGAGCCCTTTCCTCTGATACGGTCATTTGTTTCTGCAGCGGCTCCGTCAAGGCTTACCTGAATATAAAGGAGGTCCATGGCTGTTAGTTTTTTAGCGAGTGAGTCATTAAGAGTTGTACCGTTTGTACTCACGCATGTTGTGATCCCCTTTTTGTGAGTATAGTTAAGAATGTCAATGAAATCCTCTCTTAAAAACGGTTCACCCCCGCCGAAATTAATTTGAAACACGCTCATTCTGTAAAGTTCATCAATGAATGAACAGCATTGTTCAAAGCTGAGTTCATCGTCACAGTGTTTGATGGTTTCTGCGGAAAGACAGTGGCTGCAGTGAAGATTGCATTTTTTTGTAATCTCCCATGTTAGATTCACAGGTGCGCTGAGCAGGTCTTTATATGCTGCTTCGTACTTCAAGGATAAGCCCCTTTTTAATTAATGTTTTCAGCAGTCTTTTTATTCTTTCTATGTCATAGCTGTTTTTGCAATGATGTTTAAGAAAGTATTGTTTCGAATCTATCGATCCGTTCGAATCTATCGATTCGTTCGAATCAATTGATTCGATAGTAAGGAAGCTGCCGGATTTGATAAAAGTCAGATTCGTATCTTTACTGTTGTAAAGTAAAAGGCCGAATTTTTCCGGCCTGGCTCTCACGCCGGGTGAGAGCCGGTAAAATGTATTGCCGTCTAAAATATTCACTTTTAATAAACTCCGCAGATTCCGTCAACTGCGAGATCTTCTACCTCAATTTCTTCAAGAATATCTGTTTTTTCGTTTTTTACTTCCTCTTCATCCTTGATTTCTTTGTCTTTCATTAAAACAGTTTTCATTTTGATGTTCCTCTTTAATAAAATATTTTTTAATTATTAGTGATAAAACCGGTAAAATAATTTTCAGAATATTTTTCTGGAAATTATTTATTAAAATTCACAAACCCAGCGTCCATGTATTTTATGTTCACGCATTGCGTCATGAACAGACTGCAGCTCTTCAAGTTTAAATTTTTTAGTGATCAGCTTATCCAGATCAATATATCTTTTATCCATAACAAGGTCGGCAAAAGCCGGGATATCGGTATGTACATGAACATGTCCGTACATTACGCCTATTATATCTTTAGCATGGAGCGGAGTAAAAATAATCTGTAACTGAGCTTTCTTTGATGCGTCCTGAAGTCCGATTTGTATCTGCTTGCCTCCGATTCCAAGAGCCCAGTAAATCTGTTCAATCGCACCCACATCTCCGCTCGCTTCAAACGCATAATCAACTCCGCCTCCGCTCAGTTCCTGAACAATCGGTATAGGGTCCTGCTTGCTGCTGTCAATAAAATGAGTAGCTCCGAATTCCTTGGCTATGGCTTCCTTGCTGCCCTCTATGTCAACAGCTATTATCGGTTTTGCTCCTGCTAATTTTGCTCCCTGAAGGACATTCAGCCCAATGCCGCCAATACCCCATACGGCAACACTGTCGCCGGGTTTTACATTCGCGGTGTTAATTACAGCGCCTAATCCGGTGGGAACGCAGCAGCCGAGCAATGCAGCCTGATCCAGCGGGAAATCCTCTCTTAATTTTATGGCGCCGGATTCCGGAATTACAAGATATTCGGCGAAACCTGAAACGAATACTGAATGGTACAGTGGCTTCCCGTTAGCGTCTGTAAGTCTTGATGTGCCGTCAAGCAGTGAACCGGCTTCGATAAAATTCCGGTATTCGGGACAGATGTATTCGTTTCCCTTTACGCATTGCTTGCATCTTCCGCATGACACAGCCCAGCAGGCTACAACATGATCTCCTTTTTTTATTCTTTTTACACCGGGGCCTACATCGACAACAACGCCCGAGGCCTCGTGACCTGTTACGAACGGGATCGGGAATAACTGGCCACTTTCTACAGCTGAAAAATCGGAATGACAATACCCGCAATAATGTGTTTTTACAAGAACTTCATTTTCTTTAGGCGGCGCAAGATTTACTTCCTCAATTGTAATAACTTTCGGTTCTCTGACAACCGCAGCTTTCATTTTCATAAACACCCTCCTGAAATCCTTATGTCAAATTTTAATTCCGCGTTTTATTATACCGCGGACAAGATTTTACTGAAGTGAAGATAAATATTGATAATGTTAACTAATACCCTAAAGCTTAAAATAACGTACTAAAAGAAGTCTGAATATATCACTTCTGACAATTCACCAGATATTAAAAAAGGTGAGGTATATTATCACACATGAAAATATTGAATATTAATATCTCATATATGAATAGTTTATTTTACATATCGCTTTCAGCGCATTAAGAAATAACGCAGTTGAAGTAAGGCAGGAGTATAGGAATCAGCAAGAACTGTAATGCGCAGGAAATGTATTTTTATATGAAATCTGATGTTCCTGCCTAACATAATAGTTACATTGGAAAAAAAATAAAAATAAGTCAAATGATTTTCTGATTTGCTTGACAATTATGTAACTTAAATATTATCGTAGAATTAATTACTGTAGAAAATACTATTACAGTATTGCCTTTTTTCTTCACGTTATTTACTTAGGGGTTTCTGCCCTGTCCATTTCCGGGTAGACTAAATTTAAAAAAAAGAATACAGCCATGTCGGATAACTTTTTGAGTCCACTGAGCATAGGCAGTATTACTCTGCCTAACCGTGTCTGTTTTCCCGCTCATAGAACAAATTTCTCCGTAAGGGGACGTTTAACCGATCAACATATTGCCTACTATTCAAGAAGAGCCCGCGGGAAATGTGGAATGATTATTCTCGGTGAAATCTGCATTCATCCTGATGACAGACCATGGGAATCCATGATTGAAATATTTAATACTGAAGCAGTTAGGGACTTCCGCAGGATCACAGATGCAGTACATCAATACGGAACATTGATGCTGGCCCAGCTTAACCATCACGGATTCCAGAGCAGCGGCAGCATTACAAGAAAAGCCATATGGGGTCCTTCGGCTAATGCTGATATCGTTTTCGGCGAAACATCAAAGCCGATGGAAACAGAGGATTTTGAAACAGTAATTAAGGCTTTCTCAGACGCGGCCCTGATCGCGCGTGAAAGCGGATTTGACGGAATTGAAATAGACATCGGGCAGGAATCTCTGCTCAGACAGTTCCTTTCCCCTTTAACCAATTTCCGCCGGGATGAATACGGCGGAAGTGTTGAAAACAGAATAAAGTTTCCTCTTGATGTATTAAAAGCAGTTAGAAAAGCTATCGGCAATGATTTCACTGTAGGCGTCAGGCTGTGCGCTGATGAAAAATTCTGGGGAGCAATTACTCTTGAAGATTCAGTACAGTTTGCTGAAAGGTTTGTCAGCAACGGAAAGGCTGACTTTATTAATGTAACAGTCGGCACTTATTACAGCCTGCATATGTTTATGGCTTCAATGCATGTGCCACCCGGGTTTGCTCTTGATGCTGCTGAAGGAATAAAAAAATCCGTAAGCGTTCCTGTAATCGCCTGCCATCAGATAACCACTCCGCAAATGGTGAATGAAATTATTGAAAAAGAGCAGGCTGATGCAGCAGGTATGGTGCGCAGTCTCATTTGTGACCCTGATTTCACGTTAAAGGCTATGGAAGGAAGAGCTGATGATATTCGCTACTGCGTCAGGGATAATAAAGGATGTATTGGAAGAGTCAACAATAAAAGAAAAATAGAATGCATCCAGAACCCTGAGGTGGGAAGGGAGGAATACTATTCAAATTATCCTTTTGCTGCTGAGATAAAAAAACGTGTTATGGTTATCGGTGCCGGTCCTGCTGGAATGGAAGCGGCAATTACAGCAGCAGAGAAAGGACATGATGTTATTATTTATGAAAAAGAGGATACAGTAGGCGGACAGATAAACCTGATCAAAAAAAGGCCCAGGCGCCAGGGCATGGGCGGAGTAATAAATTATCTGCAGAGAAATATTGAAAGACTTGAGATTCCTGTTAAGACAGGTATAGAAGTTAATTCATCGGTAGTTTCGGAGCATAACCCTGATGTTGTTATAGTAGCGACAGGATCATTTCCCGCGGCAAAGCCTGTACCCGGAGATTATCAGGCTCCTGATGTTCTTACGGTAAATCAGGTTCTCGGCAGTGCGTTTAGCACAGGCGAAAAGATACTTTTTATAGATGAGAACGGCAATCATCATTCGATATCAACGGTTGAGTTTCTCGCTGACCAGGGAAAGAAAGTGGATATGATCACCAGCGATCTTTTTATCGGGGTCGAGCTTTCTCCGCTTGGCGACCTTTCCATGTCAAGACAGCGTCTGCTTCAGAGCGGAGTTACGTTTAAAACTGATCTGATGGTTGATGAAATTCAGGGGAAGCGTGTTGTCGCAAGGGATATGTACACGAACAAACCGGTAATATTCGATGATTATGATACAATCATACTTGATATGGGGAATGTTCCATGCGATGGAATTTATAAAGAGCTTAAGGGAAAAGTAAAAGAGCTTTATCGCGCCGGTGACTGTGTTGCGCCCAGGGGAATTGACATGGCAATTCTTGAAGGCCGTAAAGCAGGAGAGAGAATATGAGTGAGTACAAATATCTTTTTTCTCCTTTAAAGATAGGCTCAGCAGTTGTGCCGAACCGTATTCACTTTGCAGCGCATATGACAAATTTCGGGGAGGCCCAGAAAGTAAGCGAAAGGCATATTGCCTATTACAGGGAGCGCGCAAGAGGCGGTTGCGGTCTTATCACTACTGAAGAACTTACGGTTCATCCAACAGACCATGCGTATGAAAAACTTGTGGACGCTTTTAAGCCGGAAGTAATCCCGGGATTCAGGGCGCTTACTGATGAAATACATAAATTTGATACAAAAATTTTCGCACAGCTGAATCATAATGGTACACAGGCAGACAGCAGTATATCAAGAATTCCTTTATGGGGACCGTCCACCTGCGCCGATCCAATGTTCAGGGAAACCTGCAAGGAAATGGAGATTGAGGATATAAAGGAATGCATTGAGTATTATGCGATCAGCGCGCTACATGCTGTTGAAGGAGGGTTTGACGGTATTGAGCTGCAGTTCGGGCACAGTTCTCTTATAAGGCAGTTCCTGTCTCCTGCAACGAATTTTCGCAAGGATGAATACGGCGGAAGTTTTGAGAACAGGCTTCGTTTTGCCGTTGAAGTAATTGAGGCTGTCAGGAAAACGGCAGGCCCTGACTTTACTCTCGGCGTGCGGCTGAATGCTGATGAAATGCATCCCAGAGGCGGGATTACTCTGGATGATGCAAAGCTGATCGCCACAGCTTTTGAAAAAACGAATAATATTGATTTTATGGACCTGAGCCTTGGAACTTTCTATAATCTTTTTCTTGTTGAAGGCTCAATGCATACACCTCTTGCCTATACGGTCCCGCTTTCCGCGGCAATACGCTCAGCTGTTCAGGTTCCGGTTTTCTGCACAAACCGTATAAATGACCCGCATCTTGCCGAGAGTATTCTTGAAAACGGCCAGGCTGATATGATCGGAATGGTCCGCGCTCTTATCTGCGATCCTGAACTGCCTAATAAAGCCAGGGAAGACAGAGCTGAGGATATTCGTTACTGCATAGCATGCAATCAGGGATGTATAGCGCGTATGGGGCTTGGTCATTCGCTCGGCTGTCTTCAGAATCCTGCAGTAGGGGATGAGAAAAATCTCGGAGCCGGTACACTGAAATCCTGCGAAGAACCGAAAAAAGTCGTGATAATAGGAGCAGGTCCTGCTGGTCTTGAAGCCGCGAGAACTGCTGCATTAAGAAAGCATAATGTGATTATTTTTGAAAAAAATTCCGAGCCGGGTGGACAGAATATTACAGCAGGCAAACCAGCGGGCAGACAGGAAATAACAGGTGTTACAAGGTGGCTGCTTAGCCAGGTAAATAAACTGGATATTGATATGCGTCTCAATACAGAGGCGGACGTTGAAATGATTTTGAAAGAGAATCCTGATGCTGTTGTAATCGCGACCGGTTCTGTGCCTAAAGAGAGGCCTTTTCCAGGGGACTATTCTTTTCCCGATGTGGTAAATACTCAGCAGATACTCAACAAGGAGGTTGAAGCAGGTGATAAGGTACTGCTTGTTGATCTTGAAGGCCATCATCAGGGGGCCGGAACTGCTGAATTTCTTGCTGATTATGGAAAACAGGTTCACATCATTACATCGTCATTATTTGCTGGTGGTGCTCTCGGGCCGCTTCAGGATCTGTTTCTTGCAAGAAAGCGCCTTGCTGCAAAAGAGATCACTTTTACTCCGGATATAGCAGTTCTTGAAATTCAGCAGAAGGTGGCCAAGGGTCTTAGCGTTTATTCAAATGAGATGATAGATTTTGATGAATTTGACACAATAGTTTTATGTGCAGGAAATGTTTCGGATGACAGACTTTACTTTGACCTTAAGGGCAGAGTTAAGGAGCTTTACAGAATCGGCGACTGTGTTGCCCCGAGAAAAACCGATATGGCCATACTGGAAGGCCACCGTATTGGAAGAATGTTATGAGTTCAGATAAAATGAACATATGGATTCTTGTAAACCACAGGCAGGGTACTGTTGAAAAGGAGACTTACGGACTTGCTGCCGAGGCACAGAGGCTGTTAACAATGTCGAAACAGAATTCCGAAGAATATTGTTCCGATGGCAAAATTACAGCTGTAGCGCTTGGAGCAGGGCTTGATGCTGAACTTAAACAGCTGGGTGCATACGGAATTAACAGTGTTGTTTATGCTGAAGGGCAGGAGCTGGCAAGATATAACGGGGAATTATTTGCAGAAGTCCTTCTGAAACTGTATGAAAAATATAAGCCTGCCTGCATACTAATGGATCATAATACGGAAACATCGGATCTTGCACCCAGGCTTGCTTCATTGATGAATACATCCATCGTTACAAGAGTTATAGATTTTACTATCAGCATTAACCGGGAAATTGCAGCTACCCGGCCTGTAAGCAGCGGGTATCTGTTTGAAAAATTTAAACTGGAGCGCACATCCTGTCCGGTTATCACATTATTACCAAATGTATTAAATGAAACTGAAGCCGCAGAAAACCGGAATATTGAAATCATAAATGAGAAAATAGATCCCGGCACTTTTAATTTAAAAACAAAGGTTACAGAAATAATGGAAGCTGCACCGGAGGATCTTGAAATTGATGAAGCCGAAATAGTTATTTCAGGTGGCCGGGGTGTAGGCAAAGAGGAGTCTTTAGATATTATTACCAGGCTGGCAAAGTCTTTGAAAGGCTCTGTCGGAGGAACAAGGCCGATTATTGACTGGCAGCTGCTTCCTTTTGAGCGTCAGATCGGGCAGACTGGAAAGGTGATATCCCCCAGGCTTTTATTCGCGTGCGGTATTTCAGGAGCAAATGAATATACTACAGGCATGGAAAAATCCCGCCTTGTCGTCGCAATAAATACTGATCCCGGAGCCCGCATATTCAAGTTTGCTGATTTGTCTGTTATAGGTGATGTACACGAAGTATTACCCCGGGTGATAGAAAAAATAGAGGAAAGGGGGATATGGAATTTATAAATGAAATTAAGTAATTTAATATTCTTTACTTTGTTTTTGCTTTTACCATTGGCTGTTCAGGCTTCTTATTTTCCTGAGGACTGCATTGCATGCCATGCGGCAAAAGATGGCGACAGCAGTCTTCAGATTCCTTTACAGGAATTTAACGAATCAGCTCACGGCAGAAATGTGACATGCACAGATTGCCATAATAGTGTTTTGAATGAAGAGCACATGACTGACGGAGCACATGCTGTTGACTGCAGTCAATGTCATCCCGTGGAATCCGGAGCAACGGATTATTTTTCTTTTCTTCCTTCTCTGCGTGTTAAATGGCATTTAAAAGGAGACTTTAGCGGAAATTACAACAAAAAAAACTGTATCGGATGCCATCAGGGTAAAGCTTCTCACGGTAAGGAAGGGGCTGTAGATAAACAGAACTGCTATGTATGCCATATGAAAATAAAAGATAATTCAGTAATCGCGAATATTCATCCTGTAGCAGATCAGAAAAAACAGCCGCTGATTTTTGCATCAGCTGTTATTTATCAGATATTGATTGTTGTTATATTATTAAGTTTAACAGGTTTTATTTTTAAAAAGATACTCGGGGAAAAAAAGGGTAAGTAAAATTGTTATCCTCATTTGATATTCTATTAACAGTAATCGCTTTATTTATAATGCTTGCAGGTATTTTCAGGCACAGGTCTGTCTGGAAAGCAGGCAGGGAGGAGTCCCGTTCAGGAAGTTGGGCAGGTCTTATAAAATATATTTTCGAGCATGGTAAGATACTGAAAAAAAGGGGCAGGGGGATAGCACATTTTTTTGTGTTTTACGGATTTTTTCTTCCCTTGGTTGTTATAATACTGGCACAGTTTAATTTCGAGATTGGCATTATTCCTTCAGGAATTGTCTCTCTGCTGCTGGACATCATTGGGACTTTATTCCTGACAGGAATTGTCATTCTTTTAATAAGACGTATTGTTTCTCAGGATTCAGAGGGTCCGTTAAGGACAATTTTCCCGATGATTATATTGTGCGTTATAATAATAACCGGCTTTCTTGCTGAAGGAGCCCGGCTCGGCATTTCAGGAACAGAAACAGTATGGGCATCACCTGTGGGCTGGATTTTTTCCGTATTTGTCCCTGCTTCGCCATCCTTTATGCAGATAATAATACGCGTACATTTCTATGCTGTTTTACTGTTTTTAGCGCTGCTGCCGTTTAATTTTGCAAAACATATTATTGCCTCTTCGCTTAATGTTTATTTTAAAAGAAAAAATCCGCGCGGTGAATTAAATAAAGCTTATTTAACAGACGATTCCGCAGGAGCGGCTATTGTCAGAGATTTTACATGGAAACAGCTGCTTGATGCAGAGGCTTGCGTGTCATGCGGAAGATGTGAAGAAAATTGTCCCGCATTTATTTCAGGAAAGCCGTTGTCTCCAAGGAAGATCATCAGAGATATATACAATCTGATGTATCTTTCAAACGGTGAAAAAATATCATCAAATATGCTGGAGAGTACAATCAGCAATGACGAGATCTGGTCATGCACAGCATGCATGGCCTGTGTAGAGCACTGCCCTGTATACGCGGAGCCGATGGACAAGATCATTGACATGCGCCGCCATCAGGTTATGTGCAAAGGGCAGCTTCCTGCTGAAGCAGTACCCATGATACGCAATCTTGAGATATTCGGCGATGTACAGGGCAAAGGCGCTGCTCACAGAATGGACTGGGCCATGAGTCCTGATCTTGAATTTGCTAATGCTGAAAATGCTGATGCTGATATTCTGTTATGGCCGGGATGTTCGGGCGCGTTTCATCCGAGATATCAGGAAGTGCTGAAAGCTATGGTAAAGATACTGAACACAGCACGAATCAGGTTCAGCACATTAGGCAAAGATGAATTATGTTGTGGAGATCCTGCAAGACGCCTTGGAAATGAAAGTCTTTTTCTCGAACTGGCCGGGAAAAATATCAGCAGTTTCAGGAAGAACAATATTAAAAAGATTCTTACTCTTTGCCCGCATTGTTTTAATACTTTAAAGAATGAATATCCTGGAGTTGAAAAAGAATTATTTAATAAATCAAAAGAAAATATTGAAGTTGTGCATGCTTCTGAATATATAATGGAATTGATTAAAGTAAAACGTATAGTCCCGAAATATCCGCTAAAGAAAAATATTGCTTTTCAGGACCCGTGTTATCTGGGGCGGGTAAATGGAATTTATAATGAACCGAGAGAAGTAATTTCAAGCATACCGGGAACCGCCTTAAAAGAACTTGATCACAACAGGGAAACCGGATTCTGCTGCGGAGGCGGCGGAGGCGGAATGTGGATGCACGAGCATTCCGGTAAACGAATGAACGTTATAAGGGCGGAGGAAGTTGCAGAAGCTGACCCTGAGGTTTTGTGTACAGCGTGTCCGTATTGTCTGACAATGCTTGAAGACGGGCTTAGTTCTCTGGAGTCGGAAAAAGAGACGAAGGTGCTTGATATTGTTGAGATTATTGCAGGGGCGATATGACCCCTATCCCCTCGCCATGCTACATATAGCGTTTCTCCTTTCCCCTTGGCAAAGGGAAAGGGTAGAAGCTTGTTTTTATCTGGTGTCAAATGTAATTATAGGATATTTTTTAAATATATTTTTCCTTCCCCTTTTCAAGGAGAAGGTGGCCGAAGGCCGGAAGGGGTTGAGTCAGCAAACAATGTCCAAAATATTCAATAGACACTCTGAACTTGAAAAACGAAGAATTTTAAGAGCAAAGCAGACAAATGCGGGAAAATTAATCTGGAATAAGTAAAGAAGACGAAGCATAAACGGATACAAATTCAGAAGACAATACAGCATAGGCCCTTACATTGCCGACTTCTATTGTCCGGAAGTAAAGCTTACAATAGGAGTAGATGGCAGTGTGCATGATTCAATAGGGATAAATATACCGCGATTTAAAAATAATGAAATAGAAAACAACATTGATGCTGTTATAGATAAGATAGAAAAGCAGTTAGAGAGGCTTTCATGAAAATAATTGTTTGCGTAAAGCAGATATATCATACATACGCAAGAACCGGCACTGACCCGGATAAGATGTTTATTGCGCCTGAGGACACAGTCGCAAGAATCAATCCTTATGATGAAGCAGCACTTGAAACTGCTCTGTGTTTTAAAGATTTAGATCCGGAAACTGAAATTACACTTTTAACACTTGGTCCTCTTATTGCAGAAAGTGGGCTTAGAAGATGCCTTGCAATGGGCGCTGATAACCTTGTTCAAATAGATGCAGAAAGACAGTTGGATTCAAAAAATAAGTCTGAATACATGGCAAAAGCTGTAGAGGAGATCGGAGCTGATATTGTTTTATGCGGGAAAGAGTCTCTTGATACGCAGAACGGACAGGTGGGAGCTTTTCTTGCCCGTATTCTGAATGTTCCATTTGTTTCAGTAGTGCTTGAATTCAGGTTGAAAAGCAATAATATAGAAGTTATAAGATCAGCCGGACGCGGTGTGCGTGAAAGAATTGAGTGTCCGGTTCCTGTTGTTTTAAGCGTGGACATGGGGCAGAAAGAACCGCGACTGCCCACATATATGTCTAAAAAGAAAGCTGAGTTTTTCCAGATACAAACGTTATCATATTATGATAGTGAAATGAATAAGCAAAAAGTATCCCATGATGTTTTTCCTCCAAGGCCAAGGCCGAAAAAAGCAGCTGCTCCTGACAGTTCACTTGATCCGTATAACCGTATTGATTTTCTATTAACAGGAACCAGGGTTGAGAAAAAAGGAGCAGTACTCAGAGGTGATGCTGAAGTTCTGGCTGACGGCATTGTTTCTTTTCTTGATGAGCATGGATTCCTGAATGCGGAAAAGGCTGAATAGATAAATGTTTCTGATATGAGTGTGCCAATTTCATCAGCAGAACTTCTTAACAAGATTAGAGAAGCAGGTCTCGAAGCTCCGGAAACATTAACTTTAATGATAACCGGGAAATGTAATTTAACCTGTCTTCATTGCCTTCTGAACTGCAGAGAAAATAATTCTTCACCTGTACCTGCCGATGTTGTAAAAAGAATGATAAAGGAATTTTTGGATATTTCAGGAAAATCAATATGGTTTACAGGCGGTGAACCGCTTACGCGGTCTGACTGGTTTGAGATTCTTGAATTTGCTATGCAGTACGAATTTGAAGAAGTAGGCCTGCAGACCAATGCTATGCTTATGACTGAAGAGGACCTTCACAGACTGCAGACATTGCCTTTGAATAAGCTGAGTCTGCAGATAAGCCTGGACGGTGTTTCTGCAATAACGCATAATGCGCTGAGAGGTGAAGGCAGCTTCGATATTGTAATGAAGGTGCTGAAAATGCTTTCATCTACTGATCTTGCCTGTAGAACTGCAGTCGCTTTTACTGAGATGCGTCACAATTATCATGAACTTCCTGATGCTGTTTATCTGGTAAACAATTTAGGGCTGTCCCGCCTTGTAAGCGGTACAGTCGTGAGATCAGGCAAATGTACACAGTACGGCTGGATAGAACTTCCTGCTGCACCGCAGGTCAATGATCTGCTTGATAAATACAATAATGATACATCTTTTCATGATGCATATGAGCAGTCAGGAAATATTTCAGCAATAGAATGGTTTAAGGGAAAGGACAGGAAGACTGACAAACTCTGCACCTGCATGAGTACTCCGTTTATAAATTCAGAAGGTGAATTGTTTCCCTGTATAATGTATCTCGACAAATCATTTGCAGAAGGAAACATTCATGAGATTTCACTTGCTGAGGCAATACTTAACGGGCTTTCAAAATGGAAAGAACTCCCGCTGACAGCTGATAGGCGAAGTAATCTTCCTGAATGCAGGGAATGCCCCGGGCATGACCATTGCAAGGGAGGCTGTGTCGGGAGAGCTGCTGTTGTTAACGGAACTCCGATGTCTGTCGAAGACCGCTGCGCTTTAAGAAAAATTGTTTATAACTGGAAAGATTAAGAGCATTTATAAAACAGGAAATCATGTCATTTATACCTCTTTTTTTTCACAGGAAATTTTTTAAAAAAGATAAAACACTCTTTACAATATAATTATTATATTCATTTAAAGAAAATAATTTGATATATACAGATGTTTGAAGAGGATTTTAATAATGTTTAAAACCAGAATTCATATATACGGCCTTCCAAAGGATATTTCAGATTTACGTGAGATTGAAGTTGAACTTAATGATGGTGCGGGAATGAATGAAGTCGTAAGTGCGATGAGAGAAAAGATCCCGGCACTCGAAGGGTCTGTAATCCTGGAAGGTGAGAACAGGCTGGCCGAATATTACAAATTCAACATAAACGGCCATTTTTATTTCGACGGAATGGAATTTGAGTTGAATGAAGGTGACCGGATCGCGCTTCTTATGCCTATGCCGGGAGGTTAGTCCTTTAATTCTGATAAATAATAAGAGGTAATGTTATGGGAGTGATGGACAATAAAGTATGTATTATTACAGGAGGCGCGGGTAGCATTGGGGTTGCAAGTGCAGGGCTTCTCTTAAAAGAAGGCGCAAGGGTTATGCTGGTTGATAATAGCCGGGATAATTTAAATAAAGCTGCTGATGATCTTAAGGAATATGGCGATTCAGTCGCGTCAGTAAAAGCTGATGTATCAGATACGGAACAGACAATCGGCTACATAAATCAAACGGTTGAAAAGTGGGAAAAGATAGATGTTCTTTTCAGCAATGCCGGAATTCATGGTGCCAATAAGCCGGTAACGGAATTTCCGGAAGATGTATTTGACGAAGTAATTAAAGTAAATGTCAGGTCTTCATTTCTCGCCTGCAAATACGGCATTCCTCAGATGCATGACGGAGGCAGCATTATTATAACTTCAAGCATTGTCGGTGTAAAGGGAGCTCCCGGAGTTATTGCCTATACAACTTCAAAACATGCGCTTGTAGGACTAATGCGCAGTGTTGCACTGGAGGTCACATCAAGAAATATCCGTGTTAATCTATTATGCCCGGGCCCGGTTAACAATAGCTTTCAGGCGGATGTTGAAACTGATGCGGGCAGGGAAACGGGTACTGATGCAACAGCAATGTTTAATTCCATGATCCCGTTAAAGCGTCATGCAAGGCCTGAAGAAATAGCAGGCACTGTGCTTTTTCTTGCATCTGATCAGAGCAGTTTTTCAACGGGAAGCATTTTTATGGCTGACGGAGGACTTAATGCCTGAGGTGTTGTTTTTAATATGATCAGGGATTTTCTGGAAAAACGGGCCGGCACATGGCATGAACATAATATTCCTGAATATGACGGGAAAATATTATATGATATTATTGTTGAGAATAATTACACGCGTATTCTGGAAATAGGTACGTCCAGCGGGCATTCCGGAATATGGATGGCATGGGCGCTCAGCAAAACGAACGGCAGGTTAATTACCATTGAAATCAACGAAGGACGCTATCAGAAAGCTGTCTCAAATTTTAGGGAAGCAGGAGTTTCGGATATTATTGATGCAATATCCGGGAATGCCCATAATATTCTGGATGAACTTGAAGGCCCGTTTGATTTGATTTTCTGTGATGCGGATAAAGATTTTTATAAACAGTATTTCACTGATCTTTATCCCAGACTTGTAAAAGGAGGATGTTATACTGCGCATAATGTTTACGATACATCCCCAAAAAGGCAGTTTAAAAGCAACGGTATTACGGAATTTTATCAATATGTAAAGAGTCTTGACTATATGGAAACGACTCTTGACGAAAGCGCAGGCGGCCTTTCCATAAGCTATAAGAAATACTAATACTCTGTTTCAGGGATCTGATTATTTTAGCTATGATGTTTCCATAAAAATCAGTCAAAATGAGTAATTTGATAAAAAAGCTATGCAGGATTTTTAATAATATTTTTTGAAATCAATTCCGAGTTTTTTTATTTTATAATTCAGAATTCTTTTAGTCGTACCAAGAAGATTTGCCGCTTTTGAAATATTCCCTTTTGTCAGCTTCAGATGGTCAATAATAATTTCCTTAACGAACATGTCAGTCATTTCCTCAAGATTCCCGGACATTCCGTTTTTTTCCGGTTCTTCTGCTATTTGAAGTGATGGTGGAAGGTGATAGCTTCTGATTACATCACCGTCAGCAAGGATCACTGCCCGCTCGATTGAGTTTTCCAGCTCTCTTACATTTCCGGGCCAGTGATAACTCATCAGCATATCTATTGCTTCACTGCTGATTCTTTTTACATCCTTTCCTATCTTTTGGGAATATTTTTCAAGAAAGTAGTCAGATAAAAGCATGATATCGGTTTTTCGCTCTCTTAACGGAGGGGCATAAATAGGAAAAACATTCAGCCTGTAATACAGGTCAGCTCTGAATTCATTATTCCGGATTTTTTCTTCAAGATTCTGATGAGTTGCAGCAAGAATTCTTACGTTTAAAGGGATTGTTTTATTGCCGCCAACCCTTTCGATTGTTTTTTCCTGAATGACCCGCAGCAGATGAACCTGCAGTTGGGGATTAAGGTCACCGATTTCATCAAGGAAAATAGTGCCTTCATTGGCAAGTTCAAATTTGCCTTTTTTTTGGGATACCGCGCCTGTAAAAGATCCCTTTTCATGTCCGAAAAGTTCGCTTTCAATTAAGCTTTGTGATAATGCTGCAATATTTACTCTTATAAACGATTTATCTTTTCTTTTGCTGTTATAATGAATAGCTTCGGCAATCAGTTCCTTTCCTGTTCCGCTTTCACCTGTAATCAGTACTGTTGAGTCCGTTTCCGCAACCAGTATTACTTTTTCATTGATAGCTCTGATTATATGGGAATTGCCGATCATGGATCCGGGAGATTTGCCGGCATTAAGTTTTATTTTAAGTAATTTATTCTCTTCGCGCAGATGATTCTCTGTCTGCAGCATTTCTCTTCTGTTATTGACAGCATGTGCCACCATAACAGAAACCATGGACAGCATTTCAACTTCTTCCTTAAAAGAGTCATTTTTGTCTTTAACCAGATCTATTGAAATTGTGCCCAGGGTTTCACCGGATATTTTTACAGGTACACAAATGAAAGCAATGTTATGACCCGGATCAAGCATTCTGGCTCCTGTGCGGTTCAGAAATTTCGGTTCTTCAAAAATAGACGGCACAATTACTGGTTCGCCGCTTGATATTACAGAACCTATTATTCCCTCTCCTGATTTATATATGCCTTTTACGATCTGATCTTTGGAATAGCCGTATGAAACATCTATGTGGATCTCGTCGGATTCTTCGATATAAATATTAATCATGCCCCTTTCTACGGGGAAATATTTGGCAAGAAGTTCAAGAACAGTTTTTAAAAGAATGTTCATGTCCTTGATTGAAAAGAAAAGCTTCCCAATTTCACCTATAAGCTCGGTATGTTTGCTGTTTGTAATTTTCATAAAATGCTGTATAATTATAAGTTTTGTAATACTACGATAAAATCAATCTGAAAAAAAGTATAATATAATTTAAAGAATAAATTGATTTTCTGTGTTTTTTTTAAGCATGTAATTTTTGTAAATATATTTATCCGGGAATCTTGTCTGTTTAAAAAAATAAATACTGTTGGGAATTAAATATGATGATAATTTATACTGCCTGAAAAAAAAGAGTCCTCGGAAACCGCGTCCCTGTGAACGCGGCTTCCAAGGAGGTAGTTATATGAAATTAAGCATTAGTTAAATGCATAGCTTACGCCGAAATCTGACCAGAAGTAATTAACCTTTCCGGTTTCAGTTTCAAAATCGTCACTCATTGCTCTTCCGTAGTAAAATCCGCCGCTGAATGAAACTTTTTCATAATCTTTCGCGATTCCAAGAGAAAGAACGAAATCACTCAGACCTTTCTGATCCCAGTAAGGGGAATTTAAGTAGCCTAATGAAGCTCCGGCTGAGAATGTGAAACCGTCTTCAGTTGATATAAGATCGTGACCTATTGAAAATTTTACATAGTAATCTTCTGAAGTTGGATTTTCTGATGCCGGATCATCAAGATAATAGTCGTAATATACATCAAGAGTCGGGCTCAGTATTGTATCGTATGAAAGAGACAGGCTGCTTTCTATAAAGGAGCAATCGTCTGCTTCTGAGTCTACTTCATCATAAAAAGGATATCCAATATACATAACGCCGAAACCTGCTGAAAGCGGGCCTACTGTAAGTCCGTATGAAGCTCCCAGGTCAATTTCTGTAAGGCTTTTTGCGCCGTCTTTTACATCAGAATTTTCGCCGCTGATCATTATAGCATCAACACCTGCTGCAAGACTGAAAGATAAATCTCCAACATCTACGCCAACTCCGGGCCAGAAAACGCCGTCGCCTGCGTCAATAACCGCGCCTCTCCAGAAATATGAACTGCTGTAAGAAGCTGAACCTGAAACAGAAACCTCGGCTGCATTTGCTTTTTTTCCCATAAAGGTCATCGCCGATATTACCAGTAATAAACATGCTAAATACGATAGTTTTCTCATTTTTATATCTCCTAATTTTGATTTGGTCTCTTTTCTCCGCTTAATCAGCCGCAGGAGATGACCTTAAATTATTTCAGCTTTTGCCCGGCCTGAAATTTTGATGTTTCAGGCCGGGCTTTACACTTTTATTCGTTTGTATTGTTATTCGTTAACCAATTGCCTCTGAGCCTTCTTCTTCGGTGCGGATTCTTATACATTGTTCAAGATTTGTTATGAATATCTTTCCGTCACCTATGTTGCCTGTTTTAGCACCTTTGATTATTGCTCCTACTGCTTTTTTAACAAATTCGTCGTTAACAGCAATCTCAATGCGGACTTTCGGAAGAAGGTTTACTTCCATTTCAACGCCTCTGTAAGTCTCGTGATATCCGCCCTGCTGTCCGCAACCCAGGGAGTTGGTTACTGACATTTTTGCGACTGCCTCTTTTGCCAACTCCTGCTTTACATCATTAAGTCTTTCCGGTTGAATATATGCAATTATTAGTTTCATGGGTTACCTCCTCCTTACTGTGTCCTGAATATCTGGAATCCGGAATATGATTCCATACCGTGTTCGTCAATATCCAGACCTTTCAGTTCTTCTTCACGGCTGACTCTGAGTCCAACAGCTGTTTTCACGATGAAGAAAATTATTCCCATAGTAACTACAACCCAGGCCAGAACTGCGAGTACACCAATAAGCTGGATCCCGAGCAGACCTAATCCGCCGCCGAAGAAGAGTCCGTTTACTCCTTCGCCTGCATATTTTGCTTCAGCGAAAAGACCTACAAGCAGTGTTCCAAGAGCTCCGCACACACCGTGAACTGAAATAGCACCTACAGGGTCGTCAATCCTGAATACAAAGTCGAACAGTTCAACAGAAAGTACTACTACAAGACCTGCGATTGCGCCGATGAATATTGAACTTAAAGGCGATACTGATGCGCAGCCTGCTGTTATTGCAACAAGACCTGCTAATGCACCGTTCAAACTCATACTTACATCAGGTTTGCCGCTCTTGATCCAGATTGTAACCATAGCTACTATTGCACCTGCTGCTGCGGCAAGGTTGGTATTAACAGCGATGAAACCGATGCTCAGATTGTCACCTGCGGTTGTACTACCAGGGTTGAATCCGAACCATCCGAACCAGAGGATGAATACACCAAGAGCTGCAAGAGGAATGTTGTGTCCAGGAATAGCTTTCGGTTTTCCATCAGCACCGTATTTACCTATTCTCGGTCCAAGGAAAATAGCTCCCATCATTGCTGCCCATCCGCCTACTGAGTGAACTACAGTTGAACCTGCAAAGTCGATAAAACCGAGGCTGCCTAACCATCCTCCGCCCCAGATCCAGTGTCCGGATATCGGATATACTATAGCTGTAATTGCAATACTGTAAAATAAATAGGCTTTAAATTTTGTTCTTTCAGCCATAGCACCGGATACGATTGTTGCGGCAGTTGCTGCGAATACAGCCTGGAACAGCCAGAAAGCATATTCCCATAAGCCTGCACTGTCAGCAGTACCTGCATGTGAAAGCATAAATTTGGAACCTCCGATGAATCCGCCTATTGAGTCACCGAACATGAATCCGAATCCGATTATGAAAAAAACGATAGATCCGATTGAGAAATCCATAAGGTTTTTCATAAGGATGTTGCCTGCGTTCTTTGCTCTGGTGAAACCAACCTCAACCATCGCAAAACCTGCCTGCATGAAAAATACAAGAAATGCCGCCACCAGTGTCCATACAACATTGATAGGCTGTATGGCATCAGCAGCTCCCTCTTCCGCATATAAAGCTGCGCTTGTTATAAACAGGAAGAAGCCGATTAATTTAGTAATTCTTATCATATAAACCTCCTTAAAAGTTGATAACTTGACTATATATTAAGCAATTAGCGTGCCAACAATTGGCGGTTTGCAAAAAAGGCGGTTTTGTTAACATGACCGTAACATTGAACCGGGTTGTGTGAAAATAAATTTGGAAAAAGGCTGGTGCGGTTAAGTTAATGCATTTAATGCGTCTTCATAAGGCCGGGGAAAATATTAAGCCTATACCAACTTTGAGACAAAAATGTATCGGGATGGCAAATGCGGTACAATTATGTTATATCGCTGTTTATAAAAGGAGACTTTAATACAAAAATGTACCTGTTTTCTGTGAGGGTCTGTAAAATTCGGGTTATGGCATCTCCTGTGGCCTGTTTTTAAGTGGCTTGCAGTGCATGATGAAAATTTAAATCATACTTAAAATATGCACAATCAGGAGTTGGATGTATTTTTTTCTTATTTAAAAATAATCATTTGTAATTAATATTAATTTGACATTTTGTAAATATAAGGCATAATCCGCAGTTTACGTTGTCTTATAACAACATTTTTAAGCTTCGTATCTGAAAATATTAATAATACAGACGGAAAAATGTCAAAACCTCTTATTATACAAAGCGATAATACAATTCTTCTTGAAGTGGATAATCCTGATTTTGAAGATGCCAGGGATTCTATTTCTCCTTTTGCTGAACTTGAAAAGAGCCCGGAGCATATTCACACATATCGCATATCTCCTCTGTCATTATGGAATGCTGCTGCTTCAGGACTTGAAGTTAAGACGATTATAGATGTTCTTGCCGGTTACACGCGTTATGACATTCCGGATAGCGTTATAACAACAATAAAAGAACAGATGAAAAGGTACGGGCTTTTAAAGCTTGTGCTTGAGAATAATGAATTACGCCTTGTCTCCGCTGATCCTTTTGTAATTAGTGAACTGCTCCATGATAAAAAAATGGAACTTTTTATTCTGAACAGGATTGATGACAGCTCTCTTAATGTTAATCCTGATTATCGCGGACACATAAAGCAGGCTCTCATTAAAAAGGGATTTCCGGTAGAAGATCTTGCGGGATATGAAGACGGTGATCCGTGTGATATTAAACTTCGTGATATATCTCTTACGGGCAACATTGAATTTTCAGTCAGAGATTATCAGAAAAGTGCTATTAATGCATTTTATCGCGGGGGCGGCAAAGAAGGCGGCAGCGGAGTGATAGTGCTTCCATGCGGTGCGGGAAAGACTATTGTCGGTATCGGTATAATGAGCGTTATTGAAACGCAGACATTAATACTTGTAACAAATACGGTTGCTCTTAGACAGTGGAAGGATGAACTGCTGGATAAGACATATCTTGATCCGGATGATATAGGTGAGTTTTCCGGCGCCAAGAAAGAGATTAAACCGGTTACAATTGCCACATATAATATTCTTACTTACAGGAAAGATAAGAAAGATAATTTTCTGCATTTCGGGCTGTTCAAATCGCGCAACTGGGGTCTAATTGTTTATGATGAAGTTCATCTGCTTCCTGCTCCTGTTTTCAGAATGACATCGGAAATTCAGTCAAAGAGAAGACTGGGGCTTACAGCAACCCTTATAAGGGAGGACGGCCTTGAAACTGACGTATTCAGTCTGATCGGACCCAAGAAATACGATATTCCCTGGAAGATACTTGAAAAATGCAACTGGATAGCCAGTGCCATGTGTACGGAAATAAGAATAGAACTGGATCAGGAGACGCGCTTTCAGTATTCGATTGCCAGGGAGCGTGAAAAATTCAGGATGGCGTCCGAGAACAGCAGAAAGTTAGAAATAGTGCAAAAGATAATGGAACATCATAAGGACGACAGAATACTAATAATCGGGCAGTATCTGGATCAGCTGAAAGCTTTGAATGATGTTTTTAAATACGCAATTATAACAGGCAGCACTCCTGTATCAATAAGGGAAGACCTGTACGAAAAGTTTAGAAAAGGTGAAATTACAAGACTTGTCGTATCCAGGGTCGCCAATTTTTCCGTAGACCTTCCTGATGCAAATGTAGCTATTCAGATTTCAGGAACGTTCGGATCCCGACAGGAAGAGGCTCAGAGACTGGGGAGAATTCTAAGGCCGAAAACAGGAGATAACAAGGCGTTCTTTTATACTGTTGTTACCTCAAACAGTGTTGAAGAAAAATTCGCACATAACAGGCATCTTTTTCTCGCAGAAGAGGGCTACGAATACACTATTCTCAATGAAGAAATGTTTAACGAAAGATTTTTATAACCGCTATAGTATTTTTATTTATGCCAGTAGCATTTTTATTCCGGGTTTGTGTTAAGAATATATTGGAGATATGTAATGAAAATACTAAGAAAGGATTTTATTAAATTAAGCGGAAGCTGTTTCACGGCTGCTGTGTCTTTATCCGTGTTTTCCTCCATAGGCTGCTCCGGTATTCGGAGAAATGATATCAAAGAAAGTGGAGCAGATAAAAGATTAAAAAAACAACTCGGAGAGGACAGGTATACTATTCTTTATCTCGCATCTCTTGCTCCCAGTCCTCATAATACGCAGCCATGGTACGTAAAGATTATAAATCAGGATAAATGGATTGTATGCGCTGATCAGGCAAGGTGTATGAAGGCAACTGACCCGGATAATCACAGGCTGATTCTTTCAATCGGAGCTTTTGCGGAGAATCTCAGATTAGCTGCCGGTGCTCTGGGGTATCACGCGAGAATAACCGTTGTATCAAGGACTTTTTTTGTAGAGGATGTTCTTCAAATAGATATAAACAGGTCTGATCCTGATGACTATCCTGTTAAAAGAATTGTATCAAGGAAGACTCTTAAAAACGCTTTTATTAATAAAAATGTCAGCAATGAACACATAAGTGTTCTTTCAGAATCTCTCAAAGGTCATTTTTTTTATTTTCCACGTGATATAGACCATAGTGACTGTATAAGAAAAGATGCTGTTGCCGCTTTTCAGGAATGGCTGGATTCAGATGAAGCACAAAGAGAACATGTGCACTGGCTCAGAATAGCAGGCAGTGAAGCAGAAGAAAAGAGGGACGGCATTACTACTGAAGGCATGGAAATAAAGGGAATTACGGGATGGTTTATCCGCACTTTTTTTTCGAATGAGGACTTTGCAGGTTCATTTTTAAAAAAGGAAAGTATGAAGTTTACCGAAAAAATTTCTTCAGAGGGCGGTGGCTATGTAATAATTACCGGATACGGAAAAACAGTCGAGGCAATGATTGATGTTGGGCGGCGTTTTGAACGCATGCTTCTAAGGGCAGGAGAGATCGGAGTCGGGATTCAGCCCATGACGCAGATTCTGGAAATGCAGTCAGGCCGTGATTCAATCCGTTCCAATCATAAACCGTCGATTGACCCTCAACTGGTTCTGCGGATTGGTTATGTCGAAAAATATTCTGATCCGGTTACTTTGAGACGGCCTCCGGCTGATTTTGTGAAATTTATCTGAACCGGGAATTCATTTTTTTATATCGAATTTAATTGTTATTATAAGTAATAATTTATTATTTTTTATTTTGCGGCTCCATGGAACAGTAGCGGTTAAGCAGAACAGCCAGATCCTGTTTCATGAAGGGTTTCGAAAGCTTGTCATTGAATCCGTATTTTTCAGGGTTGGACATAACCGGATCATCGGAATATCCGCTCATTGCAAAGGAGATCAGTTTCTGATCAGCCTTTTTCAATTTTTGTAAGGTCTCTTCTCCGCCGCTTCCTCCTGCAACTGTCAGGTCAAGAAAAACAAAATCAAATGGGTTGTTTTCTTTAAGAGCCTTGTTGTAAATATCCAGAGCTTCATTTCCGTTTGAGGCAAGTGATGTGTTATAGCCCATTTTTTTCAGCATCCGGGATGTTATGTGCCTTATTCCCGGTTCGTCATCCATAATGAGTATATTTCCGTTTCCTTTGTGTTCCTGCACCTCACTTTTTTGGTGCACATCATATTTGGATGCGGCTGCAGGGATAAATATGCTGAAAGTGGTACCCCTGCCGGGTACGGATTCCACGAAAATGTCGCCGTCATGTTTCTTTATTATTGAGTATACAGTGGCAAGGCCAAGGCCGTTTCCTTTCTGCTTAGTAGTAAAAAAAGGGTCAAAAATCCTGGGTATGATATGTTCAGGTATTCCGGTGCCTGAGTCAGTTATTGATATTTTTATATATTTTCCGCTTTTTAATGAAGGATGCTCGTCAAGTTTAACCTTAGTGTTGACCGCTTCAATTGAAAGTGTGCCTCCTGAAGGCATGGCCTGCTTGGCATTAATAACAAGATTGTCAATTAGCTGTCCCATCTGACTTTCATCATATTCACACAGCCACAGATCTTTTTGAATGTTGAAATGTGTTTTTATGTTTGAACCGCTTAATGCAAAATTCGCGGTGTTTTTCAGAAATACGGATATTGAGGATGTCTTTCGTACCGGAGTTCCTCCCTTTGAAAAAGTCAACAGCTGTTTAGTAAGATTTTTAGTACGATTGAATCCGGTTACAGCTTTTTGGAGATAATCAATAACTTCATTCTCTGTTGAAGTTGCTAATGCCAGGTTTAAATATCCGAATAAAATGCTGAGCAGATTGTTGAAATCATGAGCAATACCGCCTGCGAGTACTCCTAAAGAATCAAGTTTCTGAGATCTGCTGATGTATTCCTCTGTAAGCTTCTGTTCACTTAAATCAACATTTACGCTTAGTATTACATCCGTTTCTCTCCATTTTATCCGTCTTGCATTTGTACGCATTGGAATTACTGTTCCGTTTTTTTTCCGCATATCGATTTCAAAAGATGCCTCACCTTCTTTAATCAGTTTCTGTCTGCGTAATGGAGCGGAGTTGATTCCTGCCGGGCCTAACAGGTCATGAAGCGTGATATTCCTAAATTCATTTTTATTGTACCCGTATGTTTTATAGGTATTCTCATTTGCATAAAGAATATTTCCTTCATTATCGTGAATGAAAATGCTGACAGGCGCAGAATCGGAGATTTTACTTAAAAGATATATTTGTTCCTCATTCTGTTTCCGTTCTGTCATATCCAGTACAGTAAAGGTAGCAGCTGAATTTAAATCCGGTGCAATATGAGCATTGGTTAGTATTACATTTATAATGGATCTGTCTTTCTTTTGCCAGTGAGCTTCAGCTGTTTGGGTTATCCCGTTCTGAGTATTATTGAATATTTTTTTTCTTACGGAGTCATATTCTTTTTCATCGCAGAAGAATTTTTTAATATTCTTTCCAATTAACTCTTCACGAGTGTATCCTGTTAAAAGGCACAGCTGCTGATTTACATCTTTTAATATGTTTTTTTCATATACGCCGATACCAATAGAGGCATCATGGAAAATGCCCTGAAGTTTTTCCGTGCTTTTCTTAAGATTTTCCTCATTTTCTTTTCTTTTGGTAATATCACTAACAAACGTAAGTAATCCCTCTTTGTCCTGAAAAGTAATCGGTACAGACGCAGCTTCCACTATTATAGAAGTCCCGTCCAGCTTAAGATAAATCTCCTCAGAAAGTTTATTGTTTTTTATTTTTTTGGTGCTAAGAGATTGAAGGTCATGAAATGATGGATGTATTCTGTCAACCACCTTTGTTCCGAGCAGTTCTTCAGTATTTTTTGCTCCGAATAGTTCAACAGCTATATCGTTTAAATAAGAAAATTTTCCTTTTGTCTGAATAAAAAGAGCAGCCGGAATATTTTCCAGGAGCATTCGAAAATGCTCTTCACTTTTATGTAATGCCAGTTCAGTATTTATCCTTTCTGTTATGTCAATTACTGTTGAAAATAAAAAGATTTTTGATTCAATTTCGACAGGCCCGGAAAACACTTCCACTTCCCTAATACTCTTATTGGCAAGTATATGTTTAGAGCGAAAATATCTGTGTTTGTGATTTTTTGTATTCTGTATTTCTCCGGATATTTCATCCCTTGAAAGAGTATTAATTCCGCTGATAGTTTTTTGCTTTAATTCTTCAATGGACCAGCCGTAAAAAGAGCTCGCTGCTTCATTAGCATCAACAATATTGCCGTTATCCGGGTCAAGAAGAAACATGACAATATGGCTTTTGTTAAATATGTTCCAGAAGCCCGAAGTTACGGGTTCCTGCTCTTCAGGAGAATAATTTTTTGTTTTTATTTCATTAAATACTGCTATGAAAAAGGAAGAAGTGCTGCCATCAATTTTAACAGGCATAACGGATATTTTAATATTTTTATTATCCTTAACAGGGGAAATTGTTTTTTTTCTTGTAGAGAAGTCCGGTAAATAACAATATTCAGTTGTTATTTCACTGCCTTTTAAAAGAGAATTTTTCTGTTTGTCTGAAATGCTGAAAAAATCAAAAAAATTAAAAGACGGTCCCGCTTTTTTCATTACGGGCATCAATTTAAGGCAGGCTTTATTTGCGTCGGTAAGTTTGCCCTCATGATCAATTATGGCCGCTGCTTCCCGGAAGCATTTAAATGCAGCTTCATATAATAATGCGGTTTTCATTTTGACGTTTTACATACAGATTGTTTTTTTAGAAATATAAATTTATAAAAAGAGAATGTTCAAATGTGAAATTGTTTGATTTAAATATCTTACATGGGATTTAGCAACTAATTTTTTATTCGGGAAACTCAGGATACTATATAGAAATTTTATTAGAATCTGTTTAGTCCTCAGGTAAGTGTTTGATTTTCAAGGGCATTGTATCTTTAAAGCTATGATCATTATTTATACATAAGTGTACACAGGAGAAAAAATAATGCGGATATTTGGAAGGTGCCTTGCTGCTTTAGTTGTTATTATATTTAATACCTATGTCTATTCATCAGATTTCCGGATGATAATCCTGACATCCGACAGAGGGCTGATGGTATCCGAAGACAATGGCAATTCCTGGAATGAATTAAATCGCGGGCTTCCTGAGCTACTTTTTCCTGATAAAATATATACTGGCAGTTCGGGAAGATTGTATCTAACAACGAAACAATCGGGCGTTTTTGAATTTGATAAAAATAACAACAGCTGGAAAGAAATAAATTGTATGGAATTTCTTGAACCTTTGCTTCTTTCGGAAGAAAAAAAATACAGGGGGATTTCCGCATTCTCGGTATGTAATGACCGGAACAGCTCTCTGCTGCTTGCTACAAAGCACTCTGTTTTCTTTAGACAGGCAGACACAGAATGGAAGGAATTAAGCAATTGTTCAGGCGAGAATTATTATACAGCGATCGCAGGAAATTCCGGGAGAAGTTTTTTTGCCGGTACGTCGTATAAAGGGCTTTTTAGAATAAAGGGAGCTTCTGCCATAAATCTTATAAAAGGAATTCCGGGGGAGTCATATTCAAAGAGCCGAAAATTTTATGAAGAAGTGTCGGCAATTGAATTTGATAGAAAAAAACAGGGAGCGCTTTATGCCGGATTTAATTTCGGCGGCGGAGTGTTTATCTCAAATAATAACGGTGATTCATGGAAGTCTCTTGCTATGCCTTTACCGAAAGAAAGTCTTTATGATATTTATGACCTGAAATTTCATAATAATTCTCTCTTTGTTTCCGCAGGTCCGGGTATATTCAGAATGGATGCAGACAGAAAATGGTATTCAGTTTTTTTTGATGAAATTAGGGAACTGGCTTCGGAAAAGACTAACCTTGCTGTTATGATTATTGACAGATCAGGTCATTACCCGCCTTTGTTTTACCGTCTGAATGCAGGTGAGAATCAGCATAATAAAACCGGGTTAACAGCAAGAGGCAGAAAAGCAATATATGCCGGCGCATATTCATTAAAGAAAAAGCTTAATTCCTATATCGGTTATATTAAAGCATGCGGTTTTAATTCTATTGTTATAGATATGAAAGATGACATGGGTAATATCTGTTACTTATCAAAAAATAAAACAGCTAATGAAATAAAGGCTGTTAAGGATTATGTAAATGCAGTTAATGTGCTGAAAGCACTGGAAAAAGAAAATATTTATTTAATAGCCAGAATTGTTGTTTTTAAGGATAAACGGTTATATCAGGCTTATAATAACAAGTATGCCATATGGGATAAAAAGAACAGTAAACCATGGAAGGGCAATCCGGGAGAATTCTGGACAGATCCTTATTCTGAATTTGTACAGGATTATAATATTGAAATAGCTTATGAACTTCAGGAGTTGGGTTTTGATGAAATACAGTTTGACTATATTCGTTTTCCGTCTGACGGAAATTTACAGAGATGTCAGTACAGATTCAGCAGAAACGGCAGGATTTATAAATCTGAAGTGCTTTCAGCTTTTCTTAAAAAAGCAAAAGGCAGGTTGAGAATTCCTGTTTCCCTGGATATATACGGATTTAATGCATGGTTCCGTTTTGGAAATATCATCGGCCAGGATGTTGAGAAATTCGCGGAAACAGCTGATGTGATATGCCCGATGATATATCCCTCTCATTACGGAAAACTTTTTTTCAGTGATTATCCTGCAGCGGAAAGACCATACCGTATAGTACTGGAAAATACAAAGAGAGCTCAAAAAATTATCGGAGGACAGGCTGTCATACGTCCTTACATACAGGGATTTAATTTATTGTCACCTACATGGGGGCCGGATTATATCAGGGATCAGATAAAAGCTGTTCATGAAGGCGGCAGTGACGGTTACACTTTCTGGAACGCAAGCGGCAGGTATGACACGGTAAAGAAAGCATTCTCCGGAAAAAATATTGACAGAAAAATTAAATCTGCAATTGATAAAAAAGAAAAAAGGATTGACTCCGGAAAACAGCATCACGGTGAATAATAAAGAAATATCACAAAGCATGTTATGAATTAAGAATTTCAGTTTTTAATCTATATCCGGATATCTGTGTCTGATTGATTTAAAAAGATCAAGAGAATCGAAGAACACATCAACAAGGTCAGGGTCAAATTTTATACCTGAGAGTTTCCTTATTTCTTTCAATACATCATTTTCATCCCATTCGTTTTTATAAACTCTTTTTGACGACAATGCGTCAAATACATCCGCAAGAGCAACGACTCTGCCGTAAATCGGAATTTCCTCTCCCTTTAGCGGGACAGGTTTACCTGAAGAATCTTTTTCGAGAGGCTCGCCTGTCAACGGGTCGATTTTTCCCGGATATCCTGTACCGTCCCAGTTTTCATGATGCGTAAGTGCCACAACCGCAGCAATTTCATCAAAGTTTGACTGTTTGTCTCCCAGCAGTTTTGCTCCATAAATTGTGTGGGTTTTCATTATTTCATATTCATCTTCTGTCAGCCTTGCTGGCTTTTTCAGTATCAGGTCCGATATTGCCACTTTGCCAACATCATGAAGCATTGCAGCCATTCTCAGTGCGTCTCTGTTTCTGTCCATTTCCTCTTTGGGAAGCCTGTTATGTATTGCCCATCTCTCATACAGTTCAACTGCATAGGAGGCAACACGGTTGACATGAGGGCCTGTCTCTTTCGGGTCTCTCAGCTCAGCCATATTGATCATTCTGAGAAGGAGAGCACGTGTCATCTGAGTTCTCTGTAGTACGATACTCGCTGTGTTTGCAAAGTGCTGAATAAAGGGCTCGTCAGCCGATGAAAAAGGAATTATTACACCGTTATCATTTTTTGCATTGATAATCTGAAGTACCCCGATAATTTGACCCAGATTATTTTTCATCGGTACAGTAAGGACAGATTTCGTCAGATAATCCATTTCACTATCATAGCTGGAATCAAAATGATAGGGCGCGTTTTTTTCTATCGCATATACATCAGGAATATTTAAAACTTCTCCTGTGCTGGCGACATAGCCGGCAATCGATTTAGTGCTGATCTTAACTTTAAGAGAGACATATGGTAATTTCTGCCACTTTGGCAGCAATTTCCGTTTGGTGTCATTTTGGGAGTTGCTGAAAACAAGGAAATCGCCGTTGCAGATATAGATGGAACCGGCATCGGCATTTACTGAATTTCTTGCTTCAAGAAGTATCCGTTCAAGAAGGATGTCCATATCCTGAATGCTGTTTAATTCGGTGCTTAATCTTATAATTTCATTTAAGCGATCTGTTTCTGAATGCATTTTATTACCTGATCCGATCTATCTTTTAATTATGCATTATTTTTATGCCGAAGAAAAGATAAAATTACCGTATTTTATAATTTTTTAGCTATTTCTATTACAATTGTCGGTTTTATCAGATTATCACATTAAATTAAATCGCCATAAATTTATTTCTGACTGATTTCCTGATTCATTCAGCCTTGAAGTACCGGTTTTTTTGTGTTCAGCAATATATTCTAAAAATATTAAATGAATATTAATATTGAGCATATTTTATATTTTGTACTTGCATATTTTATATTTATTTATTTAGTATGTGTGTGGTTTTATTATTTTATTCATTATTTTATTTTTTGTTGTTTTTTTGTTTAAACATTGAGTAAGCAGACAGTCCGGTATTTAAATATCGGTATTTTGCAATGCTTGTTATTTTCCGGAAAATAATAATCCGGTTCAGCCTTTATCTTTATTAAGGAAATTCATTTAAATTTCGATAATCTTTCTGAAGACATTTTAGATTTTGTATTTAAGGATGTCTCAGGATTTATAAATTTATGAATTAATTATTTCTATCAGTAATTAAAATGAGCAGAGAATTACAGGAAAGAGCGGATATAATAACCAAAGAGCTTAAAGAAGCTTTAATACCACTTCAAAATGAAATAAAAAAAATGAGAAGTTCCGACAACTCCGGTCATTACATAGATACCAGAAAACCGGGTCTCCTGTAATTTTTGATAAGAGAATTATAATCCGTTGTGAAAATAAAATTGAATACATGTTGCGGATAATTTATTTCCCTGATAATAAAAATTCTGAGGTAACGGGATGTTAACTAAAGGACACAGACGTAAACAGCAGATTGTAGATACAGCAAAGGATATGTTTATCAAATATGGTTTTCAGAGCACTCATATCGGGAAGGTCTGTGAAGAACTGAATATTGCCAGGGGTACTGTTTATCAGTATTTCGGCAATAAACGTGAGATTTTATTTGCTATACTTGAGTCTCTTGAAGAATCCATAGAAGACATTCTTGATCCTGATGATTTAAACGATTACCTGAAAACAAATCCGTTACCTAAAACCCTGATTCATTATATTAATCAAAGAATAGCATCTGCAATTGCTGAAATTATAAGTGAGCCTATTACTTTAAAACTGATATTTAAAGAGATTATAGGTATTGATGAAAGTGTTATTTCAAGAATAGATTCATTTATTGATTATGTAGTAAAAGCAATTATGCATGATATTGATGAAATAATAAAAACCGGCCTTTGCAGAAAAGAAATTAATTTAGAAGATACGGCCAGATTGATTATGGGCGGTATACTGTTCATGGTGAATAATAATAATTCAAAAAATAAAGCTAAAATAGAAAAAAAGGATCTTGAATTAATTATTGATAATTATATTCAGGGTTTATTAAAATAAGATTTCATTATCATTATGCCTTCCTTATTTAAGTTTAGTTTATTAGTAATTTTTTTTCTCCTGCATATGTTTAATCCCTGTTTTGCGGAAAGCTACGGGGAAAAAGAACTTGTCAGGGATTTGTTCAGTGATGATCAAAAAATTCTGAATAATGCTTTAGAATATATTTCTGTAAAAAAACCGCAGGGAATACTCCGTGATATATCCTCTGAAATACTGACCAGTAAGGATTCAAATAAGAAGACCGCTGTTCTTGGCATTTTTAAATATTACGATTACAGGGCAACAATACCATATTGTATAAAAATACTGAAAGACAGTAATTCTTTTATTGTAAAAAATGAAATAATAAAATATCTTTCTGATTCCGGCAGCAGAGAAGTTGTTCCTCTGATTATAAATGAGCTGTCCAGCCCATTTTCCACTTTAAGAGAGAGCGCGATTATCGCTTTAAAAAAAATCGGTGATGACAGAATGTTTCCTTATATTCTGAATATGATGGAGGATGAGAATCCGGTATTCAGGGTATATGCGCTTGAAGCTATTTATCATGTTTATGACCTCAGATTTTACAGCCATCTGATCGAAATGTTTAAGGATAAAAATAAATCAATAAGGTATTATGTATTGAGATGCATTGAAAGGCATGACCTTCAGGAAGCCCTTAGATATGTAAGAAATACGGCAGGTGATGATGAAAGCTGGGAAGTGAGAGTAAGAGCTATACAGGTTCTTGAAAGTATGTATGATAAAAATTCCATGCATATATTACTGGCCTGCCTTAAAGATACTCATCGCGAAATAAGATATTATTCCATTAAAGCTCTGAAGAGTCTTTCTTTTAAAGCAAGTGCCAGACCTGTATCTTACGGCCTGTACGATGAATCGGAAGATGATATTAAGATGCTTATGATTGATGCTCTTATCAGCCTGAAAGATGCAGGCGGATATAAGGGTTTAAAAAAAATAATTTCTGAAGATAAAAATTACAGGATCAGGGTTTTTTCTGCGTACTCTCTGGGTATAATAAGAAAGAATTATTCCGAATTAATACTACTGGAATCAATAGGCGATGGAACAAAAGAAGTAAGGGCTGAGATTTGTAATTCACTCGGATATTATAAAAAGAAAGACGTAATAACCCGGCTTCTTGAAGTGATCGGAAACGACCAGGAAAGATATGTAAGGTCAGCCGCATTATACTCTGTTCTTAAAATCGGCGGGAAGTTCGCCATCTCTTCTTTATTTGATATTTACTCAATTGAAAAAGATCCTGTTTTTAAAGAGCAGGTCCGTTTTGTTTTAAAAAAGCTTATAAAAGAATATACTTGATATTTTTTTAGCAGTAATTATTAAGTAGAAACATAAAATGCTGTCAGATGATTACTGTTAGCTTATTTAAAACAGATCTTATTGAGGACTTGTATGAAAATTGCCCTGGCTCAGATAAATCCGGTTATTGGAGATATTGAAGGGAACAAAGGCAGGATTATTTCAGCCATTACTGATGCAAAAAAACGCGGCGCTGATCTTGTAATATTTCCTGAAATGGCTGCAATCGGTTATCCTCCCATGGATCTTCTTATTAACAACAAGCTTATAAAAGATAACCTTGCAATGATCGATGAACTTGCCGCAGAGTGTACTGATATCGCTGTAATTTGCGGCTATGTTGACTATAATAACGAAAATTTTTCCATGCTGTATGACGCGGCTGCTTTCCTGAATAAAGGGAAAGTTGTTTCCAGACATTATAAAACACTTCTGCCTACATATGACGTGTTCGATGAAATGCGGTATTTTTCTCCTGCAAAAAATAATGAACCTGTTGTTTTCATGGGAAGACGTATCGGTATCACAATATGTGAGGATATCTGGAGCAATGAATACGATATTGACAATTCAGTTGTAGTTGGAAGAAAATATGATACGGATCCTGTTGAAATTCTTGCGAAACAGGGTATAGACCTGCTGATAAATATTGCGGCTTCTCCCTATGTTAAACGTAAAAACAGAATCAAATGGGACATGATTTCGAGAATTGCAAAAAAATATTCCCTGCCTGTTGTTTATGTTAATCAGGTAGGGGGAAATGATAGTCTTATTTTTGACGGCAACAGTTTTTTTGTAAACAGCAGCGGCGGGTTTGTGGCAATGGCAGACGGATTTAAAGAGGATATTATAGTAGTAGATGACGAGAAGCAGAATAAGACGGTCATTCCGCATGAAAATGGAATTGAGGATGTAAGAAAAGCGCTGGTTCTTGGATTAAAGGATTATTTCAGCAAATGCGGATTTTCCAGTGCTGTTGTAGGCCTGAGCGGCGGAATTGACTCCGCTTTAACAGCAGTACTTGCTGTTCAGGCGCTTGGGCCTGATAAGGTAATGGGTTTTACCATGCCTTCGGAATATTCATCCTCCGGCAGTGTCAGTGATTCAAAAAAACTTGCTGAAAATCTCGGCATAAGATTAGAGAAGATCCCTATTAAAGAGACATTCAGCAATTATAAAACGGTTCTGGCCGGCCTTTTTCATGGACTGAATGAAGATGTTACAGAGGAAAACCTGCAGGCCAGAATAAGAGGCAATATACTGATGTCGGCGAGCAATAAGTTCGGCAGCCTTCTCCTGACTACCGGAAACAAGTCAGAGCTTGCAATGGGGTATTGTACTCTTTACGGAGACATGGCCGGAGGACTTGCCGTTATTTCGGATTTGCCGAAAACTATGGTCTATGAACTTGCCAGGCATATAAACAGGGGAAAAAAGGTTATTCCCGTTGAAACAATTGAGAAGCCTCCTTCAGCGGAACTGAGGCCCGACCAGAAGGATGAAGACAGTCTGCCTCCTTATGATATTCTGGACAGTATTCTTGAAATGTATATTGAGAAACATATGTCCGCAGAGGAAATTATAAAAGCCGGGTATGACGGCGGCACAGTCAGAAGTATTTTAAAGACAGTTAACAGGAATGAATATAAAAGAAGACAGGCTCCTCCAGGGCTTAAGGTTACGAGTAAGGCATTCGGAACAGGCAGGAGGATTCCGATCGCTCAGAAGTTTATACCATAAATTCCGGGAGCTTGAATTTTTAACTACGGTTATCACAGGATGTGAAAAGCTTGTTTTAAATTACTGTTTCTTTAAAATTATAAGCTATCATTCTGCCGGAAATGACCGCTTAATTCCGGAAAACAAATCAGAAAAAATAATTGAATACATATTTAACTGCCGGCGAATTAAATTCCGAATAGAAGTAAAGCCTTCGTTCTGAAAAATAAACAATAATGAAAGACAAGATACAAATTATTAATCTCAAAAAATCCTTTGCCGAGAAAGTAATACTTTCGGGAGTCGCCTTTACTGTAAAGGAGGGTGAAATTTTTTCAATAATCGGTAAAAGCGGAACAGGAAAATCCGTTATTCTGAAGCATCTGATCGGGCTGCTGAAACCTGACAGCGGTGAAATAATCGTGGATAACATACAGTATACGGGAGCTGATGAAAAAACGAGAATTGAAATTGAATCAAAATACGGTGTCCTTTTTCAGGGAGCCGCACTGTTTGACTCAATGAACGTTTTTGATAATGTGGCATTCGGGCTCAGGAGAATTAAAACTCCGGAAGCTGAAATAAAGATAGTCGTTCACGATATGCTGGAAAGAGTGGGGCTTCGTGATGTAGATGATAAATTTCCGCATGAACTGTCCGGAGGAATGCAGAAAAGAGTAGGGCTTGCCAGGAGCATTGCAATGAAGCCTGAAATTATGCTTTATGATGAGCCTACAACAGGAGTTGACCCTATAGTAGGAAGCGCTGTCAACGATCTGATCGTAAGAATGCGTGACAGTTTCGGAATTACATCCATTATGGTTACACATGACATGAAATCCGCTAAAAAAATATCGGATAAAATTTCAATGCTCTATGAAGGCAGAATTATAGTATCAGGTACGCCGGATGAAATTAAAAATTCCGATAATCCCTATTTAAAACAGTTTCTTGAAGGCAGGTCGGACGGCCCGGTTAAGGCTGTCGAATAAAATTAAACTTTATTGACTAATCGGAATAAGGAAAGCTGCAATGTTAAAAAATAAAGTCATTATTTTACTTTTATTAATTTTCAGCATTACAGGCTGCGGAGCCGGATTTTGGCCTTTCGATTCCTTGAAATACAGCGGTAATGTTAATCCTGGTCAATACGAATGGCTTAAAGGCAGAAAAATTTTCCTGGACCCGGGACACGGAGGAAAAGGGGACTCTGATCTATTCAGAACAGGCCCTGGCGGTATTACGGAGGAGGAGATAAATTTAAAGGTTGCTCTTATTCTGTATGACATGCTGAAAAAGACGGGAGCTGACGTACGCATAAGCAGGAAAAGGGATGTTGATATCTCCAATCAGGATAGAGTTGATATGGTTAATGAATTTAATCCCGACCTTTTTATAAGTATTCATCATAACGGAACCGCGAGAAGAGCGGACGATGTAAATTATCCCCTTATTTTTATATGGGGAAACAGGCAGGTTAGGCCGTTAAGCTATTCATTTGCAGAAATGCTGCTTGAGGAGTTTCAGAACCTGATAGAGGTAAAGGGCCATATAATATCTGATTTTTCAGTATACAGGGAGACAGGTACAAGAGTGTTAAGGGAGACAAGGTATACGTGTCCGGGCGTTATCGGGGAATTCGGTTTTTTCTCAGACAGCAAACATGCGCTAAGGCTGCGTGACCTGCATTATAATACGGCTGAAGCAGAGGCCTATTTCTACGCGATAGCGGAGTTTTTTGAAAGAGGGCTGCCTTATGCAGAGGTTTTGATCTCTTCGACTATTGCTAATGAAACATTTCTTTATAATATGATAACTGATGAAAAACCGGTTATTGCAATAAAAGCATACAGCGGCATGGAGGGAGTCGGTATAGACAGAAAATCCCTGAATGTTACAATGGACGGATTTAATGTAAATTACAAAGCAGCTTCCGATGATCTTTTTATTATTGATTACGGGAAGAAAATATATCCTGGCGGTCATAATCTAAGGTTTTCTTTTAAAAACAGCCGAGGACAAAGCAGCATGATATATATTACAGGGTTTACTCTGGAAATAAAAAAAGGCGATTATGACAGACTTGTATCTGAAGGAATAAGATATTTAAATTCATGGAGAAGCCGGAAGGAAGGATTAAAAATGCTGCTTTCCGCTTATTCAATGAGCACAACAGAGCCGGATGCGGGCAGGTTGTTGTGGAATATAGCAAGAGGGTTCAAACTGATCGGGGATACAGTGAATTCTGAATACTATTATGCCAAATTATTTTACTTTTATCCTCAGAGCCGTTTTTCTAAAAAGCTGAGCTGTAAATACAAAGGATACCGCTTTCCTGTTGAGTATAACGGAAAATATACAGGCATAAAATCTGAGCCTTTATTATTAGACTGCAGTGTGAAATAGCTATTAAAGATTGTTTGACAAGCATATGTTTTTATGAATAATAAATAATATCTCAGGAGGAACAGAATGTTCAAGAAAATACTGGTTTTATTTATCATGATATCCCTCAGTTCCTGCGGGACAGTCGGTTTTGTGAAAAATATTTTAAAAGAAAGGCTGAGCGTACAGGATACGGTTGCTTATAAAGCAGAAATGGATCAGTCAGAAAATCCGGCGCTAATTTTTTCTAAAACAAAGGAGCTGCAGAATAAACGAATAAGAATAAAAGACATTATTGTGAATGATATTGTTCCTTCAAGTAATGTTGATTATAAATTCTGTGTTATTGTTACTGTTCCCACAAATAAGGGAAATATTGACTGTTATATTTACGCAGGTGCGGGTGATATTTTTCCAAAAGAGGATATAAATACAATATCCAGGCTGAAGAAAGGTGTTTCTGTTATAACAGTGGAAGGAGATTTCAGTAAGTTTTTTACATTGCTTGACGAAACTTACACAAAAATAGAAATTGTCAATGCAGATATTAATATTAAAGGAGATTAAGAGTATTGCAAATGGAATCGTATATTCAAAATTTATTTGCGGACAGGCTGGGCGGGAAAAATTTCGGAAAAGAAGACAAAATATACAAGTTTGAGAAAATAAAGAGAGCAAAACGGGAAGCCGTAAAAAATAATCCCGGAATGAAACTAATAGATCTCGGAGTAGGTGAACCGGATGAAACAGCGTTTGATATTGTAATTGAAACCCTGCGTGAAGAAGCAGGTAAGCCTGAAAACAGAGGATATTCCGACAATGGAATTATTGAATTCAAGGAAGCCGCTTCACGGTATCTGGAAAGGGTGTTCGGAGTAAAGGGCATTGATCCTGAAACGGAAATAAATCATTCGATCGGTTCCAAACCGGCTCTTGCCATGATACCTGCGGCGTTTATTAATCCCGGTGATGTTACTTTGATGACAGTTCCCGGATACCCTGTGCTCGGTACTCATACATCATGGTATTCCGGCGAAGTATATAATCTGCAACTGAAAAAAGAAAACAATTTTCTTCCTGATCTGAAATCAATACCTGAGGATATTCTGAAAAGGGCAAAGATTCTTCTTCTGAATTATCCTAACAACCCGACAGGTGCGAATGCCAGTGTGTCTTTTTATAAAGAGGTAATTGATTTTGCCAAAAAGAATAATATAATTGTTATTCAGGATGCAGCCTATTCCGCCCTGACTTACAATGAAAAGCCGCTTTCTTTTTTAAGTGTTCCCGGTGCAAAGGACGTTGGTATTGAAATTTATTCCCTGTCAAAGGCGTATAACATGACAGGATGGAGGATGGCATTTGTTGCAGGAAACAGCCTGATTGTTAAAGCATTCGCAACAGTGAAGGATAATTATGATTCCGGACAGTTCATTGCCATACAGAAGGCCGGAATTGCGGCACTTGATAATCCGGAAATAACTGAAAAGATTAAGGCAAAGTATGAAAGAAGACTTAAAGCTTTAGTTGAAATTCTTTCTGAAATCGGATTTAAGGCTGAGATGCCGGGCGGGTCATTTTATCTTTATATCGAGATACCCAAAGGGGTAAAAGGCGGGCAGAGGTTTAACAGTGCTGAAGAATTTGCTCAATACCTGATACTGGAAAAACTTATCTCTTCAGTTCCATGGGATGATGTCGGAAACTTCCTGAGATTTTCCGCAACTTTTGAATCCGATGGTGAGGAAGGCGAGAAGGTTATTCTACAGGAGATCAGGAAAAGGCTTAGCGATACTGAATTTGAATTCTGATCGTCATTTTTTTTAAAGGTCTGATTTCATATCTTTGCAGTGAAATCAGACCTTGTTACATTGAAGATTCCCGGAGTTTTATGCCGGGAAAAATATATTCTAAAAAAGTATTCATTTATGAAATCTGCCGGAAAGATTACTCTCCTGATTGCAGTTTTTTTATTCGCGGTAGTACTTACCGGAATATTTCTTCTTAATAGAGAAGCTGTCTCCTATGAAGGTACGATCCACGCCGCAGTAGATTCAAGAGTAATAATTCAAAGAGCCAATAACGGAATTCCCCTTATTCGGGCATCAACCCTTAATGATGCTTATTTTTCCGTCGGTTATCTGCACTGTCAGGACAGACAGCCATTGATTGAATATTTCAGGGCACTGGCAACAGGCAGATTGTCCGAACTTTCAGGCACAGATGGAATATTCATGGACAGACTTTCTCTAATAATAGGATTTGAAAGAAAAGCCGCTGATATTATTTCTGAACTGGAAGCTCCTTATTATGATTATATTGCTTCATATGTTAAGGGTATAAATACTTTCCGGGAAATAAACGGAACAGATTCATTATCCCGTTCATTGCTAAGAGACTGGACTGTCTCTGATGTTGTATCTATTCTGCTTTTGTTCGACTGGTCGGATTCTTTTCAGAATAATAAGGAGCTTATTTTCCCTGTTCATAGCAGCGCTGATCCTGCTCTTAAAACTATTATTCCGCGGGATCTCTGGTTTCAATTCAAACCTGATGAAAAAGCGTCTGTGAATCTGCTTATAAAGATTAAAGAGGAAATCAGAAAGCACGTAGGCCTGTATCAGTCCGGTTTTGCTTTTTATCTGGATGATAAGGATCTGAAAGACGGTAAGGCTGTATCAGGATTCACGATTGACAGCGGACTCGATATTTTCCCGAAATGGTATCCTATTCGGCTTATAATTGAAAATTGTAAAATTGACTGCATTTCAGCATCCGGACTTCCGTTTTTACTGTATGGAAGAAATAAACAGATTTCCTTTTCCGGTTTTAATTTACGAATGGATGTACAGAACTTCCGAGTTGAAAAAGTGAGAAAATTTAATGATATTGAAAAGTATTACAGAAACGGGAAATGGTATAATTTCAAGACTGTTGGCAGGAAAATCTATTCCAGCTATGCTGAAGATATTGATGAGTACATGGATATAACTGTAAGGTCTACTGATAACGGACCTTTAATCAGTGATATAGCGGATAATGGGAATAATAATATTCTGTGTATTTCAATAAACTCGGTTTTCCCTGACAGGAGCTATATAAAATCACTTTTTGACCTGCCTTTTGCTGCATCCCTTTCCGATGCGTATAATGCGGTTCGTTCTGTTGCATCTGTACCGAAGATTTATCTTTTCGGATCAATGGATGATGCTTTATGCGCATATTCCGGGAAAGTGCCGCGCTATATTGAAAAGGAAATATTTAACAGTTATAATGCCCCGATCCTGAAAGATACAGACGATATATCAGGGTACAGTAAGTGTTATAAAAATAGGAATATTATCATCGGAAATAATATATATTCAGGCCTGCCTTTGTTAATCAGCCAAAAGGGTATAAATATTGAGGATACCAGGTGTTTCAGATTAAGAGAGCTCATTGAAAAGAAAGCCCCGCTTACTCCTCAGGATATTGCTTCCATTTTGAAAGATACGCACTCCGTAACAGCAGAGAAATTCATCCCGGTGTTCTCTCCTGTTCTTGAACAGTTTCCTATACCTTCTGCGAAATTGTGCAGTATTTATTTTGAAGAATGGGATCATAAGATGAATCCTGAATCTGTAGCTGCGACGATATTTGAACTGCTGTTAAACAACTTGATTACAGAGACAATCTCGGATGAAACGGGCAATGACTTTATTCGCACCGATAATTATTTTATGCTGGCTGAAAAATTTTATGATTTAATGTCATCCGGCAATTCCTCTCTTTTTGATGATAAGGGAACAAAAAGAACTGAAGAAACAAGGGATATGATTTTTGACTCCGCATTTATTAAAACATTAAGAACTTTAAATAAACAATTCGGGCCTGTAATGGAAAACTGGAGATGGGGCAGAATTCACAGGAAAAAGAGTGTAATTCCCCTGATAAGTGATACAGTATTTAAAAATAAATATAAAGGGAGAGATGAAACAGAATTTCCAGGAGGCAATAATACTGTCCTGATGGGATCCGCGGATGCTGCAGGATTTTTAAAACCGGTTAATGTATCAGTTATGTCCGGCATTTTTTATCTTGATTTAAATCTGTATTTTTTACGAAATTCAATATCCCAGTCCGCAGTTCCTTCTTCTGAATTTTTCTCCAAGACAACTGCAGCAGGCGATTTTCTCAATATTGATATGTCTGATATTCTTTATACCTGTACAATCCTGCCGGGCCGGTATTAGGAAAACACTTATATATTTAAAATCAGATTATAAAATTCTTCAAGGCCGTTAAGGACTTTCTGATGCACTTCTGCAGGATTAACTTTATTATCAAACTCCGCATTTTTTAGCATTTTTTCCGCGGCCTGTTCAGCATCATTAGAGTTAAGCTTGCCGGATTCTCCTAAATTGATCAGGTTAAATTTATTTTTTATAAGATCCGTAAGATCCGAATGATAGTCTGAAGGATTTATTGTTATTAATCCGCATCCGGAAATGAGTCCTTCATAAAGTGTTATTCCGAAATGGGAAACAAGTATTTTTGAGGAAAGCAGTACGTCCGCGTAAGAATTGCTCATGGGAATTTTTTTTTCATTTGTCCGGAGATATGATTTTTTTCCGCACAGCATCGCAAAGTTTGATTTTTCCGGCAGTATTGATATCAGAAAATCTATATATTCTTCTTCTGCCGAGTTGCCGGGATAAACAGAAAAATCAATATTTTTATTTATAATTCTTTTTTTCAAATTTTCCAGAGACTTAAGAAAATTAAAACCGTAGATGTAACTATTAAATTTCAGGCTTTTTTCATGGGGTTTTAAGTTCGGCAGAATATCAATGATATAATCGGCTTTTTCCGCACCTGGTCCGTTATCGTCAATACAAACTATTTTTCCTGTCTTTTTTAATTGAATAATTTCATCTGTTTCGGAATCGCGCATGTCCCGGATTATTATCTCAGGAGAGAAATCAATTGTATTCTTTAAATATGGCTTTAGTTCATCCGGGAATGTGTCCGGAACATCATCTGATACAATATAGGCTTTTAGTTTTTTATTTGCGTTAAGATACCAGGCGAGTGAACACATTCGCTGAATATGCCCCATGCCGAGACTGGTGTTGTAGCATGTTTTTAACGCAATAATCATTGAGAGGATGAAGTGGCAAGACGCTGTTTTATTTCACTGTTGATCTTTAAGATTTCCGGGTGTTCATTAACATAGTCAAGGACGTCTGATAGGGGGAAATGGGATTCTGTAAACAGATTGTCATATATTATTTTTGCCAGATCGTAATCTTCCTGTGTGTCCACTGTTAGCCTTAACTTTTCAGGTACTTTTTTTAACGATACAGGCGGCCTTTGAATTGAAAAAAGTTCCGGATGTTCTTTTATGAAAGGAGTAACATGTTCAAAATGATAGGGTTCGGAACTCATGTTATATGCTTCATCAAGGGCTTGTTTCTTAATAACTTCAACAGCTGTTCCTAAAGGAAGATTGGCAAGAGCACATAAATCGAAATTTGACTCAAGAGCAATATCTACTATCATCGAAGCATAATCAACATCAGTAAAAGGATTGTCTCCTGTGATTCTGACGATATAATCTCCGGCAAATTCCTCTGAAGCCAGGTAATACCTTTCAAGAACATTTGTTTCCGATCCGGAATATGTTTCAATTCCCAGTGATGATGCGAGATCAATCAGTGGACGGTTCTCATTAAGGGAACCTGTTGCCAGAACAACCTTGTCAACATGCTCGATTAATTTTGATCTTTCAATTACATGTGCTAAAATAGGTTTGCCTGCAAGCTCGAGCATAGCTTTGCCGGGCAGTCTTTTGGACTGCATTCTTGACTGTATAATTGCAGTAACGGCAGGTTTAATCTTTCGGCCGTTTACTTTACCGTTAAGAGTCATATTTCCTCATAGTTTATATTTTTTTAGAGATTGAAAGTATACCACTCATTGCATGACTGGCAGTCAGGACTGGTTTCGTAGGATTGCCTGTAGTCGTTTAAAAATTTGTCTTTAGACCCGGTAAACAGTTCTTCAATGGATTCATTGTTAAGGTTTCCTCTGGCATAGTCTCCATTTACGTCCTGTTTGCAGAAAGTGACTGTGCCGTCAGAAAGTACATTCAGATCACGCTGAAGATGCCAGCAGGGAGTCCTTTCCAGAGGTGTAAGATCCGAATAATTTCTGTCCTGAATTTTCCCCAGATAAGTATTCTGTTTCTGAAGAATTATCGGGATTTTATACTTTTCCCAGAAATCATAGAATCTGTCCAGAAAAGCTTCTGTTTCATTAATTTTCATAATCTGAATATATATATTATTATCTGTTGTAATGTTTTCTTTTATTGAAATTATATTTTTAAACACAATATCAAAATAGTCTTTATTGTGGATTGCCGAATATGTTTCACTGTCCAGCCCGTTAATATTAAATACTATCCTGATACGTTCATCATTATTGTTAACAATATAATTCTTAAAATTCGTATCGGCAAGTATTCCGTTCGTTTCTATAACGATGTTCTGAACCTTATCATTCCTTGCCAGTTCCAGAAATTCATAGAAATTTTTATGCATCAAAGGTTCGCCGGAACCGCCGAAACAGACAGAATACGGAAGCTTAAAAGTTTCCATATCCTTCAGAATCTTCTTAAAAAGATCAATCCCCATATCCGGACGTTTCCGCTGCAGGGTGTTTCTGTAGCAGAAGAGACAATCAAGCATGCAGCTCCCGGTAAGCTCGATTTCCAGATAAGATGGGCATAAGTAAAGAACCCCTGGATTTTTGTCAATTATTTCTTTCACTTCTGAATATCGCGGAATTCTGCCTGCAATGTCGACAATGTTTTCCATTATACGAATTTCCCTTGGATTTCCGGATCTGAATGCAAGTCTTTTATTCCTGATGTCAGGAGCCTTGTAGAATAACTCGACATCAAATTTATTGATATTGGATCTTATGACCTGGGCAAGAGGCAGAGTTTTTTCTGCCTGTTCTGGAATTGCGTTTATAAGCTCTTTTGAAATAATTTCGCAGGAGAAACCCTGGGGAAGGTTTTCAGAATATGTAAATTCCGCAAGATATTTAGTATGTACGTCGATCATCTCTGAAATTATTTTAATATCTATGAATGGAGAATCGCAGAGTATTTTAACAATATGATCTGCTGTGGATTTTGCAAAAATTTCTTTCCAGAAAGAGACATCATCTTTGTCCTTCCTGAAGTATATTTCTGAATCTGTATTCCCGGAGAAATCCTCAGGTGCGGAATATTTTATATCAGAAAAAATACCTCCGGACTGCAGTCTTTCTTTAAGTTCACGGGGAAGGTATTTTCCTGAAAAATTAAGGTTAGAATCTTTTATATCATTATCAATATATAATAATGCAATTATATTCAAAATTCCTCCCGAAGCCTTATGTTCTTGATTTATCTGTTATATAATCTTCCATATATATTTTTATATCTGATTCCAGCCTTTTTCGGGAAGCCCACGTTTTAAATTGTTCTGCCATCTTTTTCTGGTATAAAAGGTTAAAAATATCGTTTTTAACTGCTTCAAAAGTGCTTCTTCTTTTGCCGTTGTATTTTATAATATGATAGCCTGAACCGGATTTGACTATTGCTTTTTTCTTATTATCAATCACAAATTCTTTATAAATATTATTTGCGAAAAGTATATCCTGTTTTGCAAGATCTGATAATGAAATCCAGCCGAGGCTTCCTCCGTTATTTCTGGTAGCATTATCATCTGAATACTGTTTTGCTGCACTTTCAAAAGACTGTTTCGAAGTTTTGGTAAAAAGATCTTTGGCCGTATTATTAGCTCTTTTATTCTCGGCAAATGAATCGTTTTTCATTTTAACGAGTATATGCTGAAGGTTCACTTCATATCCAAGTTCTTTTTTGTTCTTGTCGTACCATTCCTTTGCTTCTTTTGTGTTTGGAGGGGATATTCCTATTGCAATCGACATCACCTGTTCAAGGACAAGGGATTTTCTGAGTTCCTCTCTGTATTCTTCAAAAGGAATTTTTTCATTTTTTTCAATCTGCTTTATAAAGTCATCCATTGAGCGTGTATTAGTCCTGGCCATAATTTGTTTTATCTGGTTATCAATTTTTTCAGGGCTGACTATTATGGATTCTTTTTTTGCAGTCTGATCAACTATCGCGTCGTCAATAAATTTATCAAGGAGTCTGCTTTTTTCTCCGGGTATTTTTTTTGCAGGTATTTTTTTTTGGGATAACAGCCTTTCAAATTTTTGTTCAAGTTCGCTTTTTATTATCGGGGTTTCATTTACGGTGGCAATAATCCTGTCATATTCTTCCCATGAAAAAACAGGACTGCACAGGATGAATACGGCTATTGTTGTAAGTATTATATTTAGTCTCATTTGGTATTTCCTTAAAGATAAAATCTTTTTAATAAGTATATTGCGGCGCTGAATTATTTTTTATAAAGCAGATATTCTATTCCATCAACAAGCGCCTGCCATGAAGCTTCGATAATATTTTCCGATACCCCGACAGTTCCCCAGTGAGAGTTCTTGTCTTTCTGCTCGATTATAACTCTGACAGCTGCAGCTGTGCCGGCTTTTTCGTCAAGAACCCTGACTTTATAGTCGGTTAAATGCAGTTCGCTGATTTTGGGATAGAATTTTTCAAGCGCCTTTCTGAGCGCGTTGTCAAGCGCTTCAATCGGTCCGTCTCCGTTTGACGCTGTATGTTCCTCTTTACCGTCAACTTCCACTTTAATAGTGGCTTCGCAGATTATGGGAGCGTCCTCTTTTTTTTCTGTTATTACTCTGAAGCCTTTTAATTTAAAAAACGGAATATATTCACCTGTTGCTTTCCTTATTAGCAGTTCGAATGATCCCTCTGCGGATTCGAACTGGAATCCCTGATCCTCCAGGTGTTTCACTTTCTTTAACAGGTCTTTTGAGAAATTGATATTATTATCAATATCAATTCCAAGTTCTTTTGCTTTAAATTCAATATTGCTTTTTCCTGAAAGTTCGGAAATAAGTATCATTCTCTTATTTCCTACTGATTCCGGGTCCACATGTTCATATGTCCTTGTGTCCCTTGCTATGGCTGAAACATGCAGGCCTGCCTTTGTGGAAAAGGAGCTGCTTCCGACATACGGAGCCCTCTCATTATGAGCAAGGTTGGCAGTTTCGCTTACGATCCTGCTTACTTCTGTAAGATGCACAAGAGCTTCAGACGATCTGCATTCATATCCCATTTTTAAAGCAAGGTTCGGGATAACTGTTGTCAGGTCCGTATTGCCGCAGCGTTCACCGTATCCGTTTATCGTTCCCTGCACGGATTCTGCTCCTGCCATAACAGCAGCAATTGAGTTGGCCACTGCAACTCCCGAGTCATTGTGGCAATGTATTCCTATCGGTATATTCAGTTCCTTTGCAACCTTTTCTACGATTTCTTCAATTTCATATGGAAGGCAGCCGCCGTTAGTGTCACAGAGTACAGCCATATCAGCTCCGGCTTCCCTGGCTTTCATCATGGTCTCCAGAGAGTATTCCGGATTAGCCTTGAAACCGTCAAAGAAGTGTTCGCCGTCAATAAAGACTGTGCATCCCTTATCTTTCAGGAATGCTATTGTTCCGTAAATTAGATCAAGATTTTTTCTAAGTCCGATTTTTAAGGCTTTTTCAACCTGAAATTCAGATGCTTTTGCAACGATGGTAACTACATCCGCTTTTGAATTGGTCAGTGCCTGAAGCATTTCATCTTTTTCATATGATTCTGATTTTGCATGCTTTGTTGATCCGAAAGCGGCAATTTTTGAATGCTTCAGGTTCAGTTTTTTTACTTCGTCAAAGAAAAAGTCATCTTTGGGATTTGATCCGGGATGGCCTCCTTCTATGAAATCGACTTTGAGCCTGTCAAGTTCTTCAGTAATACGAAGTTTGTCATGTATGGAAAAAGAGATGCCGACAGTTTGTGCCCCGTCTCTTAAAGTTGTGTCATAAATAGATATTAGTTTTCCCTTCAATTTTTTCCTTCAAAAATTTTGTAAATATAGTACTGTATTTAATAACTGATAAAAAATCAGCATACAGCTAATAAATTATTTGTCAAACTACATATATGATATTAATTGGTTCCATAAGATATAATTTTTAAATGCAGTAAACTAATTTTTTCGAAAATTTTATAATATTTAATTTTTGCAAAAGATAAATGATAGTATTTTTTTTAACATGATTTTTGATTATTGCTTTTTATAGAGATACTGCTGTTTTTCATTGTTATATAAAATATTAATTAAATATTGACAATATTATTGTTTTTGTCGATAATGTTAGTAAGGCTGTATATATCATACTTTTTTGAGGCGCCTTATGGATAGTATAAAATTTATAATAATTCTTTTCTTTGTTATATCTTTTCTATTTTCAGTTGCATCCATAATATTTATTGCCTTACTTCAGAAAAATAACAAGAGAATTACAGAAAGAAGCGGAGTTGACAGAAGAGCCGTTCAAAGAAGAGCCGAAGAAAGAAGAAAATCCGGCCGTGAATGTTCGGGCAGAAGGAACAGTGACAGGCGCGGAGTAGACAGACGCGTAAGGGAAGGTTCTATTTTTGACAGGGAAAATTTTTTAGGTACTTTAAGCCCTTCACTTTCCTGATAATCTTATCTGTATTTATTGCTTTTTAAAAAAGAACCCCTGCAAAGTTATCGATTTCTTTCAATATTTTCTCCAGCATATTTACATTGTTATAATCCAGTTGATTATTATCTTTTTTAAGTTTTAAATTATTCAAATTTTTAAACAGGCAATTTATAGCACTGCCGAACCCGAGATCATCATTCATTTTCTCTTCAAAATCTTTTTTTATAAAATTTATCTCTTCCGTTATTCCGGGTGCGGATTTTTTTGACGAATTTTTTACACTCAGGATTTTTCTTACCAGGCTTCTGATGGAGTCCAGGTAGTCAGATGTTTCATTAAATTTTTTATCAGTAAGGTTTAATTTTTTCCTGTAATGCGTATAAAGCAGAAAAAATCTCAGGTGATAAGGCTTGTGTCTGTTTCTGAGCATATCTTCAGGATAAAGAATATTGCCTCTGCTTTTTGACATTGATTTGCCGTTCGCAATTAAATGTTCGCCGTGTAAATAGTATTTCGCGTATTCTTTCCCTGAAATCGACTCAATAATTGCAATATTATAGTCATGATGCCTGAAAATATTGTCTATTCCGCCGCAGTTAATATCAATACTGTAACCGAGATGCTCGGTGATAATTGCCGGATCCTGAATATTCCATGAAGGCCTGCCTTTTCCGATTTCCGTATCCCAGACAGTTATATCACCTTCTTTGTATCCGTGCCATAAAATGAAATCCCCCCTGTTCCATCGCCTGCCGTTATATGTATCCTTTTTAAAACGAACTTTTGTTTTCGGCCACTTGCTCATGTCAAGTTTAAAAAGTTTGCCGAACCCATTGAACTTGAGAGGGTCAAAAAATATATCGCCATTATATTTGTACGCATGTCCGCTTTGAAGAAGTTTTTTAATAAGAAGTACTGTCTGTTTTTTACCGGTTGAGGAACGGGGTACAGGATTCGGCAGCTCAATTCCGAGCAGTTTTGCTTCCGAGAAAAATCTTTTTGCTATATCATCTGTTAAGGCATCAACCTTTTCACCTTTTGTTTTTGCTTCTGTTATTGTCTTGTCCTCTATATCAGTCATGATTGTTGTGTATTTGACTTTATATTTAAGATGCTTTAAATATTTTATCAAAAGGTCTTCATAAAGAAATGTTCTGTAATTTCCGATGTGGGGCCTTCTGTAAATAGACGGGCCGCAGGAAAAGACGATAGCTTTTCCTGGTTGAATAGGTTTGAAAATTTCCTTTGAACGGGACATTGTATTATATAGTTTAAACATTTGCTCTTTCCGTATTATATTGTGAATATTTTCTGGTAATATATACAGGTGGGATAATATAAAATCCTGGAATGGATGTTAATTATGCCATCATCTGATTTGCCTTATTTATTAAATCCTTCATAAGAGTTATTGTCTTCTTATAATCTTCTGTGTTAAAAATACCGGATCCTGAAACAAAAACATTAGCTCCTGCTTTGGCGATTTTTTCAATGTTATCGGTATTTATTCCGCCGTCTACATTGAGTTCAATATCAAAATTGTTTTTATCTATCAGAATCCTGAGAAGTTCGATTTTCTGTATGGTATTTTCAATAAATTTCTGACCACCGAAGCCGGGGTTTACGCTCATAATAAGTACCATATCAACAAATTCAAGTATGTAGTCAAGCGAGCTTAACGAAGTGGACGGATTTAATGAAACACCTGCCTTTACTCCCTTTTCCTTTATGTATGTAATTGTACGGTTAAGGTGCGGGCATGTTTCAGCATGAACTGTCAGAATATCACTTCCTGCTTCTATAAAATCATCCAGATATCTGTCAGGGTCGCTTATCATCAGGTGAACATCAAGCGGAAGTTTTGTAACTTTCTTTGCCGCTTTTACAATTAATGGACCTATCGTTATATTTGGGACAAAGTGCCCGTCCATTACGTCAATATGTATGTAATCAGCTCCTGCTTCTTCGATTGCCTTGATTTCTTCACCAAGCCTGCTGAAATCTGCTGAAAGAATTGAAGGGGAGATTTTTCCCATGATTTATTTCCTTTTTCTTATATAATAATGTGAGTCCGAATTCTTACTATGTAATTTTTGTATAATTTAACACAGTGAATAGGTTGAAAATCGATGTCAAATAATTATTTATAACAAATATATTTAAATTTGCGCTTTATTCAGGACAAAATGAATTTTTTAAAGATCTATATTTGTTGTAATCTTTTTTTATCACGTTTTGTGAAATAAGTTATTATAGTAACTTGCAAGTATCAGGTATATATTAATAAGAATTCCGCAAATTTCAATTAAAGGCAGCAGGATTATTGTCGAAAGAAGAGCGCCTGCAATTGAGCAGAAGTGGTCCATTGAGTCAACTACAGAGGCAGAGGCATACTAATTATCTGAGCCCGTTTTAAACAGAACAGGAAAAACCCCGCCTGTCGGAAAAGAAAAAACAAAAATCAGAAGCCGGTAAAACGTTTCAATTTCAAAAATCGTATTAGCCAAAATGAATAATAAGGCAATCATAACAGATGAAAAAATTTATTGTAATCTGAAATTGAAATTGTATTTTTAGCGAAGAAATAACTTCCGGCTAAGACACAATTAGAATATTTCCTGATTATTGATTTACAGAATTATAATAAGAAAAACAATAATTTTTCGGTTATATGGTTTTTAATCGGGTTTATTATACGGAAGAAGTATTCTAAAACTTTTTCCGTCTGCAGAAGTAACCGGCCCTTCTAAAATGCACTGCATTCTGTCTGTAGCGGCTTTTACTGTCGCAAGGCCAAGCCCGAACCGGCTTCTTGTGGAAAAGAAAGGATGATATATCTTTTCAAAATTTTCAGATGGTATTTTCTCACCTGTATCAAAGAAATTAAACGCGATATATTCTTTCATGTTTTCTTTGATTTTTGTAATGTCAGTTTCGAGTAAAGGCTTTCTTGAAGCTAAAAATTTTATAAAATCGCTTCTGTTCTCTTCAGTAAATGAATTGTAGTCTTCAATAATATTATTTAGCGAATATTCATGCACTACATCATTTGTAATTATTACATAATTATAAACAGAAAGAATAATCTTCCCTTCATGTTCTATTGATTCCAAACTGTTTGATAAAATTTCCATTATAGTTTTTTCTAATAGATCGTTATCAATCATCAATTCAAGATCCGCAGGGATAAACGTTTCTTCAGTATACTGAATATTTTTGTCTGATGTGTTCCCGGATATATTTATAAAAGAGGAAATGAATTTCATTAAATCGGAAATGCAAAGCGACCCGGATTTAACTTCATATTTTTCGTCGAAAAGGAATGCGAGTTTCTGAAGGAGAATATGAATGTCGTTAATCTGGGGATTGATATCGTTGATATCGGGATCGTTAACCTGTGACAGCTTCTGACGCACATTATTATATTCATTAAGAATATACTGTGTAACGGAATTTAAGCCGTTTATCATATCCGGATTTATTCCTCTTTTCTGAAGATCGCTAATAGTTATTGAATCCTTTAACGCGGTCGCGATATAAGTAGATAATGTTTCGATAATATGCTCGTCAATTTCCTCAAAAGTCCCGTCTTTTTTATTCAGCACCTGAATGACGCCTATAAAATTTTTTTCAAGATCAAGCAGAGGTGCGCTTAATATTGTTTTTGTTTCATAACCTGTCTGCCTGTCTACCGTCTTGCTGAAATTGGGATTGTTGTACGCATCCTTAACATTAACTATTTTTTTTAATTTAAAAACTTCTCCGACTATTCCCTGGTCTTCCGGCATCCTGAATTCCTGCTTTTCCTCGCTGAATGCCGGGCCTGAACGAAGTTCTTTTTTTTCTTTATCGTGAAGAAATACTGTTGTTCTGTCCGCGTTCAGGGCTTTAGCTGACAGCTTCCTTATGTTTTCAAAAAGCTGGACTATATTTTTTTCGTGGATAATTTCCTTTGTAATTTCTATGACATTTTCAATTGACCGAAGCCGGTTTAACGTATCCTGTATTGAGCTGCTAATAATTTTTCGCTGTTCAGAGATTTCATCAAGAAAAGCAGATTCACTTCCCTCGTATATTTTTTTCAGATTTTTATTTTTAAAAAATATAAACAACAGGGCTATGGAAAGTTCATAAAAAAACAGTAATACTGATTTCAGAAGGATATTATTCTCTGTAATCAGCTGATCCGGAAAAGCGATTACTGCTGAAACAGGTATAAGGATTGAAAGCAGCAGAAAAACCGGAAGTATTTTTAAATATTTTAAAACAGCCCATTTAATGTTGAGGGTGAGGAATTTTGAGTTCAGAATCGTATTCTTTTTAATAAAAATATCTTTTATAAAAATATTATTTTTCATTATTTGTTCTGTTTTACTGTCTGAAATATTCTCTAAATCTGCAGCTATTTCCTTGTCATATAAAAAATAAGAGGATTCTTTTTTTCTGAACGGAACATCAACATCGCCGAAAATTTCTTCAAGATTAAAGGGGTATGATTTTACTGTTACATGGGCAAGTGGCAAATTCCATTTTTTCGGAAGCTGTGAAAGCATTCCTTTGATATATTCAGTAAAAAAATAATTAGGATTTCCGGCTTTATTTTCGGAGCGAATTGATAATGCAAGGGAGGTCTTTCCTGTTTTCTTTATTTCAAATTTCAGGTACGGAAACAGTTCTTTTAATATTTCACCTGATCTGGTTATTGTTCCGGAAAGTCGGAATCTGATTCCAGGAATTGTCATGTTCCTGAAAAGTTTTGTCTGTGTATAATATCTTCCGGCATTGTAGCAGAAAAGCTGGTCGCCGGACATTTTCTGAAAATAGTAAAGAATCCGATTGAACTTTTCACATGCTACATTTGCGGAAGATATCTGCTCCTTTTTAATGGAAAAGATATGAAAAAAATAGTCGGCTAATGTCAGGTCATTATAATAATATTCAATGAAATTATAGAGCTCATTCAGTATGTCCGTATTGATATACATTTTAAATAAAATGTAATCCCATTTTCTATTTACTCAACAGTAACACTTTTTGCCAGATTCCTGGGCTGGTCAACATCGCAGCCTCTCAATACTGCAATATGATATGCAAGCATTTGTAGCGGAATTACTGTTACGAGCGGTGCAAACATTTTTCTGACTCCGGGAACATAGATGACATGATCAGCATAGTTTTGAATGTCTTCATCTCCTTCAAAAGCGACCGCAATAATCTTCCCGTTACGGGCTTTTATTTCCTCCATATTGTTAATAACTTTGGAATATACTTCATCTTTTGGAGCGATTATGACTACGGGCATGTTTTCGTCAATTAGTGCAATGGGGCCGTGTTTCATTTCAGCTGCAGGATAACCTTCTGCATGTACATAGGATATTTCTTTCAGTTTAAGAGCGCCTTCCAGGGCAACCGGATACTGCACGCCTCTTCCCAGGTAAAGAAAATTTTTGCTGTCTTTATACTGTTTCGCGATCTCTTTGATTTCATTGTCTTTGGCAAGTATTTTTGTTACTATTTCAGGGATTTCTTTAAAATGTTTGATATATAGTTTAATTTCTTCTGCTGTATTTTGTCTTTTTCTTGCAAGAAGCAGAGTAAGCAATATAAGCACTGAAACCTGTGAAGTGAATGCTTTTGTGGATGCTACACCGATTTCAGGACCGGCATGTATGTATACACCGCCGTCGGTTTCACGGGCTATTGTACTGCCTACAACATTGGTTATTCCGAGTACTTTAATTCCAAGAGTTTTAGCTTCCTGTAGTCCGGCCAGAGTATCCGCTGTTTCTCCGGACTGGCTGATTACAATAGCAAGATCTCCTTTTTTTAATATAGGTTTTCTGTATCTGAATTCGGAAGCGTATTCTACTTCAACCGGAATCCTGGCAAACTCCTCGATCAGGTACTCTCCGATAATACCTGCATGAAAAGAGGTTCCGCAGGCAATAAATATAATGCGTTCTATTTCATTCAATTCCTTGTCGCTCAGGTTCAGCCCGTCCAGCCTGATAGATCCGGTATCCGCAAGCATTCTTCCCCTGAAGGCGTTGGTTATTGTTTCAGGCTGTTCAAAGATTTCCTTAAGCATGAAATGATCGAATCCCTGTTTCTCTATGGACTCGATATCCCAGTTGATATCTTCTATTCGTTTGTCAATTGCCTTTTTGTCAAGTCCATAGGTTTTAAAGGAATCCTTCTCTAATTCGATTACTTCATTATCCTCTACATATATTACCTTCTGGGTATGCTCAACAATTGCGCTTGCATCGGAAGCTATGACCATTTCGGATTCGCCGATTCCGAGAATTAAGGGGCTGCCTTTTTTTGCTGCAATGATTTTATGAGGTTCTTTTTTTGAAACAACAAGTATCCCGTATGTGCCTTCTAATTTTGATAAAGCTTTTAATACAGAATCAAGTAATGAGTATTTCTGGTAATAATATTCAATTAAATGAACGATTACTTCGGTGTCGGTATCGCTTTTCAGATTATGGCCGTATTTGATCAGCATCTTTTTTATAACAGCATAATTTTCAATGATCCCGTTGTGTACAACAGCGATTTCATTCCGGCAGTCACAGTGCGGATGCGCGTTAATATCCGAAGGTATGCCGTGAGTAGCCCATCTTGTATGACCTATGCCTGTTGTATATTTAGCAAGTTTATTATGGTCAAGTCCGGAAGATAGTTCTGCAATTTTTCCGATCTGCTTTTTAACATAAAGATCGCTGTTAACAAGTGCGATTCCGACTGAATCATATCCCCTGTATTCAAGCCTCTTTAATCCGGTTATAAGAATATCCGAAGCATTCTTTTCACCGACATATCCAATTATTCCACACATTAATAGGTCTCCTTTCCGGTAATACTTGTTTAGTAATATTTTTTCTTCATATATTTTCAGCCGGAATGATTTCAATCACTTTTCTGTTATATAGTTGTCATCAATCCATTTTCCTTCCTTAATTGTTCCGTTACTGTAATAAAAAGTTCCAAAGCCATGCATTTTATTATCTTTCCATTGGCCTGTATATTTGTCTCCGTTTGACCAGAAAAAAGTACCTTTGCCGCTGCGCTTATTTTTATGCCAGTTTCCCGAGTATTTATTCCCGTCTGCCCATATCATTTCACCGTATCCGTGTCTGTTATAGTTCTGTAAAGAGCCGTAATATTTATCCCCGTTTGGCCAGATTATTGTTCCATGATCAGTATTGTTGCCGTTTATCCATTCACCGGTATATTTTATACCGTTGCTCCAGGTGTATTCACCTTTGCCGTGCATTCTATTGTCCTTCCAAAGCCCTGAGTATTCGTCCCCATTGGACCATACGAAAACACCTTTACCGTTTTTATTGTTATTTATCCATTCCCCGCTGTATCTGTTGCCGTTCGGCCATATATATTCACCCTGGCCGCACATTTTGTCATTTTCCCACTGCCCTGTATATTTTTCACCTTCTTTCCATGTGAATGTACCATGACCGTGCCTTTTTCCTTCTTTAAATTCGCCTTCATATCTGCCGAACGGAGTTTCATAAATACCGAATGAATTATTGCAGTTGCCGCTTATACAGGTTCCCCATTCATTCTGATGCTTGTTCTCAGCTGCCGATAGAAGTGTTACGGGGCAGAAGTTGTAAAAAAATTTTGTATAAAAATTATTATTCTGATGCCTCAATATGATATTCGCGGGAAGAAAAAGCAGGAGTATCAGTATTTGTAAATTACGGGGCATTGAAATTATATTATTACTCAGTAAAAATTTATTATTATAAAATTTTAAATAATAAAAGGGGAAATGTCAATGAAAATAAAAATGCTCTAAAATTTTAAAGTTAAATAAATGAAAATAATTCCTGATGGAGAGATTAAATGTTTTTAAGTGAAAATATTTTTTCTTTGATTTTTTCGGCAACAGATGTTAAGATTATTTATGTTGAAACCGCTTGTGTAGTAAAATGTTTTACACGGGTGCAGATAAAAAAATTATTTAATTTATACAGGAAAATTTATGGAAGCTGCAGCTGAAAGTAAAGGAACAATCCGAAAGAGCTTTACCAGTTATCTGAATTTCAGTGTAGGAAAACAATTATACGCTGTGGAAATATCGGGTGTGCGGGAGGTTCTTGAGTATCGTCAGATATTTCATTTGACCCGTATTCCAATGATTAATGATGCGATTATCGGTGTGATCAATATCAGGGGTGAGATTATTCCTATAATTGATTTATCAATGAGACTGAATAATGAAAAAATGATTCTTAATCCGAATTCGGGAATAATAATAGTTGAGCTGGATGATAATGGTCAACGGGTTATTGTGGGTATAACAGCTGACAGGGTTATGGGTGTGTCCAGGATTTCAGATGATGATATAGTAAGCAAACCGGGATTTGGTAGCAAAATCAGGAACGATTTCATTGAAAATTTCGCAATGATAGGTGATGGTCATGTCATTCTGTTAAGAATTAACTCTCTGCTGGATTTTGATGAGCTTTCCGAACTGTCGGGATTTAGCATTAAAGATTTAATGTCAATAAAAGCAGCTCAGGAGGATGAATTCTCTTTAAGCGGCAGAATGTATGAGGAGGAGACCCATAATAAGACTGATGAGATACATTATGTTACTCTTTTAATTGAAGATGAACTGTACGGCTTGCAGATGTCCCGCGTTAAAGAGATTATCAGGATAACTGATATGAGAGCTGTCCCTAATTCGAAACCGTTTATGAAGGGTGTGATCAATATCAGAGGCAGAATAGTCCCGGTTATTGACATGAGAGAAAGATGCGGTCTTGAACCGAAGGAATATCAGAGAAGAACTTCAATACTGATAGTTGATGTTAATGATGTCTATATAGGTCTTATTGTAGATATTGTTAATAAAGTTGTAAAAATTCCGGCAGACAGCTTTCAGTATCCTCCACATTACAGTTCAAAAATAGATACTGATTTTTTGGACGGAATTTCACAGATTAATGATAAAATAATAATAAATCTGAACATAGATAAAATTTTATCACCTGAAGAATATGACTATATTGCTAAAACTAATTTCAGTGAGAATATTAAGAAAGAAAAATCAGATAAATAAAATTAAAATAATCAGGAGTCTCAAAATGAGTAAAACAATTATGATTGTCGACGATACAGAGGCAATCCGCATGTCTGTCGGATTCACGCTTCAGGAAGAAGGTTATAATGTTGTTGAAGCGAAAAACGGACAGGAAGCACTGGAAAAGTTGAAGAATAATAATGTAGATCTTATTCTGTGTGATGTTAATATGCCTGTGATGAACGGGATTGAGTTTTTAAGATCGATTAAAACAGATAATGATTTCGCAGATTTCAGGTTTACCCCTATCATAATGCTTACTACTGAAGCCGGTGAAAAAATGAAAGCTGAAGGCAAGGAACTGGGTGCCAAAGCATGGATAGTTAAACCTTTCAAACCCGATCAGCTGATTAAATCGGTAAAGATGTTACTGGTTTAATTTTTACAATCACTTTTTTCGGGAGAAATCCATATGAAAATTACAGAGAAGAAAAAGGATAACAGCAAAGTTCTGATTGAAGTTGAAGGCGAAATGACAATATATTCTGCAAGAGATCTTCTTACTGGTATGTATAAATATCTTGATAAGATTAAGAATACGGAAGTCGATCTTTCAAAAGTTACAAAAATTGATACTTCCGGATTTCAGCTGCTGTCAATGGCAAAAAAGGAGGTAGAAAGTAAGGAGAAGACTTTTAAAATAATTAATCCGTCAAATGATGTAAAAAAAATTTTTAAACTGTATGGAGAGGCTTTTTAGTCTGTCCGGATTATTTTAAATAACAGGAAATAAAACTGAGGCAGTTAAATGGCAGAAAAATATGACTTTAATGAAGCAATAAACGTTTTTTTTATTGAAAGCAGGGAAATGCTTGAGGATATGGAAAACGCTTTGCTGGATCTTGAAAAGGATATTTCTGATTCAGAAAGCGTATCTGCCATTTTCAGAGCGGTTCATACTATTAAGGGATCAGCCGGGATGTTCGGCTTTAATGATGTTGGAGATTTTGCCCATATTCTTGAAAACCTCCTGGATAAAATAAGAAGCAGCGAAATCGAGACAACACCCGATATGGTTAACCTTCTGCTGGAATGTAATGACCATATTATCAAGCTCCTGGATTATTTTGATGCCAATAGAGAAGAGGAAATAAATCCTGAATTAAATTCCGTATCACAATCACTTCTGAATAAACTTAATTCATATCTCCCGGCCGGTGCCGGAGAAAGAAAGAAAGAACAGGCAAAAAATGCTTCCGACCTTGATTCCGGCGATATGCAGGTAATAAATGAATGCTGGCATATCTCTCTGCGTTTCCGGAAAAGCATATTTAAAAACGGTATGGACCCGCAGTCCTTTATCAGCTATTTAAGCCAGATGGGGAAAATCGTGAAAATAAAGGCTGTAACTGACGCTATTCCGCCTGCGAAAGAAATGAATGCAGAAGAGTGTTATCTCGGATTTGAGATAAGCTTCATGGCTTATACAACCAAAGAAAAAATTGAGGAGGTATTTGAGTTTATACAGGATGACTGCATTATTAGAATATTGCCTCCCAAAAGCGATCTGAATGAATATGTGGCCCTTATTGATAATCTGCCCGAAGAAACAATGTATATAGGAGAGATCTTAACAGAAGTCGGGTCTCTGACCAAAAAGGAATTATCAGAAGCGCTGAAGCTTCAGGAAGGATTGAAGAAAGATAGCAAAAAACGTATCGGTGAAATTGTAGTAGATGAACATATGGTTCATAAGCCGATTATTGAGGCTGCGGTCAACAAACAGTCAAATATAAAGAAAACCGAAGACAAGATCAAAAAGACAATGAGGGTGGATACCTCAAAGCTTGATAAATTGATCAATCTTGTCGGCGAGCTTGTAATTTCCGCATCAAATATGGAACGTCTTATCCATGAATCCGGAAATTCCGGGATGGCCAACGCATTTTTGCAGATGTCAAGGCTGATTGACAGCATAAGGGAAAGTTCAATGAATGTCAGAATGGTCGAGATCGGGGAATCGTTTAAACGTTTTGAAAGAGTAGTAAGGGACATCAGCCGGGAAAAGGGAAAGCAGGTGGATTTGGTTTTTCATGGAGGGGAAACAGAATTGGATAAAACGATTATAGAAAAAGTAACAGACCCTCTCATGCATCTTGTACGTAACGCAGCGGATCACGGTATCGAGCTTCCCGAGATACGCGCTGCAAAGGGCAAACCTGAAAAAGGTATAGTAAAATTAAACGCTTATAACGAAGCGGGTAACATAGTAATTGAAATAAATGACGATGGAGCGGGCCTTGACAGGCAGAAGATTATTAATAAGGCTGTTGAAAGGGGGCTCATTAAAGAAGAAGATCTGGAATCAGTAAGTAACGAAACAATTGATGAGCTGATTTTTTCATCCGGATTCTCAACTGCCGATACTGTAACCGGGATATCCGGGCGCGGTGTGGGAATGGATGTTGTCAGGAAAAATATTGAATCTCTTAGAGGTTCTATTATCATTAACAGTGAGGAGGGCAAAGGTACGACGATACGGATAATCCTTCCCCTTACACTGGCAATTATAGACGGATTTCTTGTAAAGGCCGGAGGACTGTTCTGCGTGCTGCCATTAAATTCCGTAGTTGAATGCAGCGAATTCGATAATGATGAAGATGTCAGACTCAGTGAAACAGGAAATTATATATATTTAAGAGATGAGATAATTCCATATGTAAAAATGAAGGATTTCTTCGAGTCAAATAATGAGACTGATTCAATGGGCAAAATTGTGGTAGTCCGGTATGCGGACAGGAAAATGGCTTTTCTTGTAGATGAAGCATTTGGGGAATTTCAAACTGTAATAAAACCACTCGGAAGGATATTTAATAAAATAGAATGGATAAGCGGCGCTACGATTATGGCCGGCGGAGAGATCGGACTTATTCTTGATGTTTCAAAATTACTGGGATATTTAAAGATTGTTGAAACAAGGAATATCTCCTGAATATCAGCTAAATTGAGCAAATAATTTTTTAAATACGAGGTAAACTAATGGATCAAAAAATAGTCGAAATATTGAGCAGCACTGCTGACGAGTTCGGCAAGATAGCGAAAAAAGTAAATGAATCTTCGAAGAAAAGAAAGAATTATTCAGAGGAAGCAATAAATTATCTGAATCTGTGCCTTGAAGTTGAAGAAGTCCTTAATGAAGATCTTGAGTCCATTACAGCATCTGACAAAGAATTGAGGAATCAGGATACTATCGTATTTAATACATGTAAAATATTAAAACGGAATCTTGATAATCAGAAATCAATAGTAACTGAGTTAAGGCATAAAGATGAATTAAAGAAGGAAATGCTGGATCAGTTGCTGCAGTTCATAAAAGAGTTTAACGATACTCTTGAAGAAGCTTTATCCAATGTAACCAGAATTATAGAAAAAGATAATGCTATTGTGTTGATGGACAATATAATAACAAAGCGTAAGCAGTTTCAGCATGAATCGCTGTTAAAGTTGAAAGATTTAACCAGCACAAGTCTCAGCGATGCAGAAAAAGCTATAGAAGGCTCATCTTCTAATCTGGGAAGAGGCCTTGATATGGTTAAGAAATTTAAGAATGTGGAAAAATTTGTGTCTGAAAAAAATATTCAGGAACTTAATAACCTTGTTGATGAATCCGGGAAGGGATGGAATATAGCTGTAAATGTTAACAAGAGTTCGTCTTCACAATTCGAATTTGCGGAAAAGGTAAAAAAATTTACAAATGATCTTTATGAAGATTCAGTTGCTATCAAAAATCTGGTAATTCAAAAACATCATGAGTTTGAAGAAAATCTGCAGGTAATAACAGTACTGACTGTAATCCTTTCAATCAAGTTTAAGAAATACCTTAATATTGAGGATATAATCAAAGAGATTGATCTAACAGAAAGGAATGAACGCATATTGAATCTACTCGCGTATATAGGAGCGGCATGCCAGGATATAAGGGAAGTTACTGAATTAAACTATGATATGACTGACGCAAGTAATTTAAATAATGTGATCGAAGATAAATTTGTCAGATCCACACAAAAAGAAATTGAATATTTTGAAAGCATTCAGAAAGAAGTTGAATTGATGACTGAAGCTACAAGGTATCCTGTCGAAGGTTCGGGGAAAAATATTACAAACGGACAGATTCTGGAGGAAAAGCTTAAGGAATTGATCGGACAGCTCTGATAATCCTCTTTTTAATGTATCTGGACATTAATTACAGATAAATTATTTGATCTAATATTTAATTTTCTGAACTCTCAAATTTTTCTGAAAAAATATGTTTATGATTAAATTATTTGATAATATTTTTATAAACTTATTTTATCCTTTCCCTCATAAATTAAACTCCGTATTTATTATGCGTAATTTTCCGATATTATAGTTGATTAATAATATAACAGAATAATTATCTTTCTTCCGTGAATCAAAAGACAGTATGTGACGGATACATGGAATAAATATGTTTGATTTAAATTATTATTTGATATATTTTAAATATGTGCAAATTATCCCGTTAAAATGTTTCATAAAAAATAACGAATTGTTTTTTCAAGGTAAACAAAATGGCTACTTTAGTTAAGGGTGAGGGTCCTGTAGATATCAGAAGGATTCGTTTCGGATTAAGAGTTAAATTTTTATTGTTGTTATCACTGATCGTAATCCTCGTTATTTCTGTCCTTTCAACAATAATGTATTTCAATCAGCGGAATCTGCTGATTCAGGAAAAAAATACAAAAGCAAATGTACTGACTCATTTACTCAGCGGCCCGGCGGAATTTTATCTGGATAAAACTGTACAGACCAGCGATGAAGAATCTGCCGTCAAGTATCAGACAATAAGCAGGGAGGCGGAGAGTTTTAAAAACTTTAATGATGATATTGAGAAGATTGTCCTCAGTGATCAGAACGGCAAAATTCGTTTCAGTACTTCCAGAGGAGACTACAGAAGAAAAAAGGCGCTTCCTTATATAAAAAAATCCCTTGAGCAGAACGAGGAAAAACCGGAACCTTATGATTTTCAGATTAAAATCAGGGCGCGCTCCGGTGATTCTGACGGGGATAATGAAGATGAAATATCATTTTTTGAGGAATACATAACTAAAATCAGGAGCCTTTTCCCGGATGATTCTGAAAACAATAAAACTGAAATAATAAAGTTACGTGCAATAACATATCCGATATTTCTTCATAAAGGGAATGTTGTGGATATTCTGAATGATTTTAATAAATACTATATCAAATATCATACTTCCGGTTTGAGCGCAAAAAAGAAGATTTACAGCCAGTTATGGAAAAAATACAGCGATTCCCTTGATAAATCATTCAGCAAAAAAAAATTATCCCGAAGACAGTCAGGTGGAATTAGTAAAAGAGGAGATATTGATTTTCTTTTTCATTCTCTTTTCGGGGAAATTATGAAGTTAAGAGATATCAGGGTCAGCAAAAATGACAGATGGCTTTTCAGGGAGGCATGGCTTGTCTCTCAGAAAAAGAAAATTGACGAGGCTTATGCCAGGGGACAGTCTGAAAAGGCAAAGGAAATAAATGATGTAATGATTACCAGAATGCAGCTTATTTCCAAAAAGGTTGAGGAAGTCAGGCGGCTTGGAGCTCTTGCGATAATTTTTAACGTCAATAAAATTGAAGCCCAGCTTGACAAAACTATCTACAGTGTAATGATACTTGCTGTTGTAATGGTACTTGTTTGTCTTATTGCATTTCGTATCATCCTGAACCTGATGATTAAAAATCTAGAGAAACTTGAAAGATGGGCTGTATCCGTCAGTTCAGGAAATCTGGATACCAAGATAGTAATAAACACTAATGATGAAATAGGCAGGCTGGGGGATATTTTTAACAATATGATAGACCAGATTGCTGTAAAATATAATCTGGAAAAGTTTTTATCAAGTTCAGCCATAAGTATGCTCGGGAAAAAATCTGATTCCGGAGCTGATTTGAAATTAGGCCATACGGAAAGAAGAGATCTTGTATTTCTTTTTTCGGATGTAAGGGGCTTTACTTCCTTTTCTGAAAAGAATGACCCGAGTATTGTTATGGAGGTGTTGAATTTTTATCTTGAACTTCAGTCAAATATTATTATCTCCAATAAAGGAGATATTGATAATTTTATAGGCGATGAAATAATGGCTCATTTCAGGGGAGAAAATAAAGTGGAGAGGGCAATCGATTCTGCTGTTAAAATTATGAATGTCGTTGCTAAAGAGAATGTAAACAGAATGAAGGAAAAACTTCCGATCTTTGAAGTGGGTATCGGAATAAATAAAGGAGATGTTGTTATTGGAACTATCGGAACCACAATGCGTATGGTATTTACATGTATCGGGGATGCTGTGAATTTATCAGCCAGGTTGTGTTCCAGTGCAGGTCCCGGGGAAATCCTGATTTCAAAAGAAACAATTGAAGAATCCTCCAGGATATACAATACTATAAACACCGCCCCCATAGCTGTAAAAGGGAAGGAGAAACCTGTTCGTATCGTGAAAATAAAAATATAGTGAATCAGTACAGTATCAATTGATACAATAAATAATGAGAAAGGAGATACTTTAAAATGTTAATAGCCTGTATATCCGGAAGTCCCAGAGAAAACGGAAATTCGGTAAAAATAATTAATAAAGTCGCTTCCTATTTTCAGGAGAAAGGCGCCCGGACTGAAATAATAAAGCTGAGCGAAATAAACATCGCTCCGTGTATTCATTGCGATTTCTGCAAAACAAATGATTACTGTAATCAGGATGAAAAAGCCAATGAGGTTAACGGCATACTTGAACAGGCTGATGCGATTATAGTCGCCACTCCCGTATATTTCGGCGGAATTACCGGACAGCTTAAATGCCTTCTGGATAAGACGCTGCCTGTAAGAAGAAACGGATTCCGGCTGAAAGGAAAAGTGGGTGCAGCAATTGCAACCGGAGGAACAAGAAACGGCGGTCAGGAACTTGCGATAAAAGATATTCATGCATGGATGTTGATTCAGGGAATGGTAATCGTGGGTGATAACAGTCATTTTGGCGGTATAGTGCATAATCCTCTTGAAAAGGATGATGCCGGTGATATGACAATTGAGGGAACAATTCAGGCAGTCTCAGACCTTCTTGCCAGAATGGTTAAATTATAAAATAATGCTGTAACAGTTTTTCCGCAGTTGAAGATTTAATCTCTTTTGGTTCAATTCCCCGCGGCTTGCGGCGGAGCGTTATGTTTTTATATTTTTTGATACCCCGCTGCTTGCGGCCGGGTTGTTCATTTATGTTAGATAAAATTAATTCAGTTTATCTCCCGGAGATTATCAGGTGGTTTATGTAGTTAAATTATTTCTAATATCAATTTTTTTACTTGGATGGACGTTAAATTCCTACAGTAAATCCGAAATGTCAGGTAAAAAAGTTCTGTTCGGGCCTTTTATCGGAGGAAGTACAACCAATGGATATTATGAAGACGAGTTAGGCAGCGGTTATAATTTCGGTATTTTTATTAATTATTCTTTATTTAATAATTCCCGCCTGTTGTTCGAAGGGAATTTCTCCTATACTGAACTTTCCCTGGAAAAAAGCACAGCATCTGAATTTTCGGTTTATTCCCTTGGTGCAGGTCCTGTTTTATTCATTCCATTTTCTTATGTACAGCCGTATTTCGGCCTGTTCGCGAATATTAATTATTTAAAACTGACTACGGTTTTAACAAAAGAAAAAGAGAAAACATTAAAAGCAGGTGCATCTGTAAAGGCGGGCCTGAATATTCCTTTTTATGAAAAAATTTCAGCGAACTTAGGTGTTAAATATTCAGTAAATGAATTGTCAGGCGAATTGTATCAGGAAACAGCAGTTTATGCCGGTGTTACATATTCCGTAAACTTTTTTACTGTAGAAAGAGTTCAGAGTATAACCAGGCAGATTGAAATTGATGAATATTATGAAAAAGGATTTGACTATTTTAAGAAGGGTGACGGGCTGAAAGCAAAAGACTATTTTAATCTGGTTATGGAATATGATAAGTCTTATAAAGATGTGGAACATTATATGGGGATAATCAGAGCCAGTGAGGAAAATTACAACAAAGCATTAAAATTTATTGCCGGGGAAAATTTTTTTGAAGCTCTTCCACTGCTTGTTGATACGGAAAAATATCTGTTAAAGGCATCATTAAGACTCATGGAAGTTCGGAAACAAATAGCTGCTGAAGAAAAAAAACTTGAAACTCTTGGAATTCAGGCATATGACCGGGAGGATTATGAACAATGTATATTCTACATGAAGAAGGTACAGCTGATCAATCCGGAAAATGAGTCTGTAAAAATATATCTTCCCAGAGCTATACAGAGATATAATGCGTTAAAAAAATTTGAATAATTTTTTTATTTCTTTTTTATAATAAGGCAATTAATATTGTGTTTATTCCGGAGCTGTGCTATTGTGTTTAAAAAAGGTTACTTTGCTGTTGAGGCCGTAAGTTATAATTAATGAAAATTAAATATAAATTAATAATAATTTTTATAATAATTATTATTGCTGCAACATTACCTCTTTCCCTTTATATTCTTGAGACCGAAAGCAGGGAAAAGATTTCCATGCAGAAAGACCAGGGTTTTATTAACAGCCGTATACTCTCCGGAGCTGTCCTGAATATTGTTCTTATGAACGGCGGAAGTATTAAAGCGTCAAGGGTTGATTCTTATGAGATGATTTCCGTCTTAAAACCGCTGACTGAAGCAGGCCTGATTTACGCGGATGCAATTTTGTTTTCATCAAAAAAAAAATATAACGGATTGATTCTTGCTCATATTTCATCTGACAGCTTTGGTAAGAAAACAAATAATTCATGGAAACTGCCGGATGATGATATTAAACGTCTTTCTGCCCAGGCAAATATAACCGAATATTTTATGCCTGAGTTAAATGAAACCGTATTCGAAATAATATCAACTTCATCGATACCTGGGAAAAATACCTATTGCATGGGCCGTCTTATTTTTTCAAAAGCAGCAGTACTGGCTCCACTTGATAAAATAAGAAATCTGATTTTACTTGCAGCAGTTGCAACCATTATTGTAACCATAATTATAAGCCTTATACTGGGGCGTACTATCTCCGCGCCTATTGAATCATTGATAAAGGAAGTTGAAATAATCGGCAGCGGAGATCTTGACTACAGGATTGAAATTCGCGGCATAAAAGAAATAAATAAACTGGCTAATACGTTTAATCATCTCGCACAGGTTCTTAAACTGGAAATAGATCATCTCAGAAACAAGAATGTTGAACTGATCCGGATAAACTCCCTTAAAGATGATTTCCTTGCCAATGTAACGCATGAATTACGAACCCCGCTTTACGGAATGATCGGACTCGCCGAGTCTTTGATGGCGGGAGTAGCCGGGGAACTGGAACAGAGGGCCAGGCATAATCTTTCATTAATGATTAACAGCGGAAAAAGGCTTTCAAGCCTTGTAAGTGATATTCTTGATTATTCACAGCTGAAGCATGAAGATATAGCTCTAAAATTTGCTTCTGTAAATCTACACTCTATAGTAAGGTTGATCATCTCAATTACTTCCTCTCTTCTTGAGAATAAACCCATAGAGATCAGAACCTCAATTGAACCGGAATCTTATTACGTCCTTTCAGACGAAAACAGGCTTCAGCAGATTCTTATAAATATAATAGGGAACGCGATTAAGTTTACCGAATCCGGTACAATAGATATTGGCGCAGAGGAATCGGACAAAAATCCGGATGAAATTATAGTCTCAGTGAAGGATACAGGAATCGGCATCAGGGAGGAGGATCAGGGAAGAATTTTCGAACTGTTTGAGCAGGCGGAAGGATCAATTACAAAGTACAAAACCGGAACCGGAATAGGCCTTTCAATTACCAAACAACTGATCGAACTTCATGGAGGATCTATCTGGGTGGATTCCGAACCCGGAAAAGGTTCCTGTTTTTATTTTACTTTAAAGAAAAGTAATAAAAGTCAGGTAATACTGGATGCAGGCCCGAATAAGAAAATTCCGGAGACTGTACAAAAGGAAATAGCCTATGTTTTTGATGAAAGGATTATACCTGAATTTACCGATCCTGAAAACAAATTAGCGTACAGCAAGATAATGATTGTGGACGATGAACCAGTGAATGCCCAGATTCTGATTAATTATCTCTATCTGGAAGGGTATATTCTAATTCCTGTTGCAAGCGGTCAGGATGCGCTTGGACGCATTGAAAGTGGCGATGTACCTGATTTATTAATACTGGATGTTATGCTTCCAATCATGTCAGGATATGATGTATGCCGCAAGGTCAGAGAGAAGTATACAGCAGGCGAACTTCCGATACTGATTCTTACCGCAAAAAGCAGTCCTGCGGACCTGATTATCGGTTTTGAAGCAGGAACCAATGACTATCTTACAAAACCTGTAAGCAAGGCGGAACTGCTGGCAAGGGTAAATGGCCTGCTGCAGCTGAAAAAATCAGTCAAGGATCAGACAACTCTTAATCTTATAAGACAGGAAATTAATATCGCGCAACGGATACAGACCAATCTGCTCAGAAATAAGATGCCGGATATAAATGAACTTTCTCTTGCCATCAGGTATTATCCCATGTACGAAATCGGAGGAGATTTTTACGAGATAGTTTCAATTGATGAGAGCAGAGTTGGCGTGTTCCTTGCGGATGTATCGGGGCACGGGATCCCTGCCGCCTTTATATCGGCAATGCTGAAAGTTATTTGTACGGCAAACGTAACGAGTGCTGAAGATCCGGCGAAGTTCCTGGAAAAAATAAATGAGTCAATTTACAGCCTTATTGAAGACCAGTTTATTACTGCCTGTTATTCTGTTATTGATATAAAGAGGAAAAAAATAATACATTCCAATGCAGGCCACTGGCCTATGATCATATGCAGGCGTGGTGATGAGCTGATTATTAAAAAGGGAGTAGATATGCCTTTCGGGTGTATTCCTGATGAAAATTATACTAATATTGAGTTTGATTTATATGACGGGGACAGGCTTGTATTTTATACTGACGGGATTATTGAAATAAGGAATGCAGATAAAAAAATGTTCGGCTCTGAAAATCTGTACAGGGTGATTAAGGAGAATGCCGGAAATGGAATTGAATTGTTTGCAGACAATGTTATAGATTCGATAATGAAGTGGTACAACACAAATGAGACAATTTTTGCAGATGATGTTACTTTACTTGTTCTTGATGTCAATGGGCTTGGTACAGACGTTGCCGGCTAAATTCCACATTCCGCGGAATACGGCAGCATCTTCAGTTTTTTAATTACTTTTTGCATAAGGTAATCATTCCTTCTCCGTAATTTCAGTTCCGACTCCGGCATCTGTAAAAATTTCAAGCAGCACCGCGTGTTCAACTCTGCCGTCGATTATATGGGCCTTGTGCACTCCGCCAGTTATAGCGTCGATGCAGCAGTTCAGTTTCGGAATCATTCCTCCTGTTATTTCTCCGCTTTTAATCAGGATTGGTATATCCTTATCTGATAGTGAAGAGGCGAGTTCCCCTTTTATCTTGACTCCTTCAATGTCTGTAAGGAGAATAAGCTTTTCAGCCTTTAATGCTTCTGCTATCTTTCCGGCTGCAAGGTCGGCATTAATATTGTATGTAGTTCCGTTTTCATCAAATCCAATTGGCGCGATTACGGGAATGAATTTTTCCCTGTCCAGTGTATCAATAATTTTAGGGTTAACATATTTCACTGTGCCTACCTGGCCTATATCCATATCCTTCCCGTCAACGTTGTGATATATTTTCTGTGCAATTATCAGGCCTCCGTCCTTTCCTGAAAGACCTACCGCTTTTCCGCCTTCCATGTTTATATTGTTAACAATTTCTTTGTTAACTTTACCCACTAACACCATTTCAACAATATCCATTGTTTCGCTGTCTGTAACTCGAAGCCCGTCAACAAATTCACTCGTTTTTCCGATCTGCTTAAGGAGGTTTCCTATCTGAGGCCCGCCTCCGTGTACAATTACGGGATTTATGCCCACGAATTTGAGAAGAACCATGTCTCTGGCAAAGGATTTCTTAACTTTGTCATCAAGCATCGCGTTGCCGCCGTATTTGATGACAATAGTTTTGCCATGGAATTCACGTATATAAGGGAACGATTCGATGAGGGTTGTTACTTTTTCAAGGTATTTTATCATATTAAAATTTATCCTGCATAATCGGATATGGTCTGGTGATCAATAATAGCGACCGGAAAAATCCGGAAAGAATTAAGCGTTATTGTATTTACTGCAATACAGCAGTCAAATATTTATTAATTCTCATCAAGATATATATGTTTATCCCTGGGAATTTTTAAGTCAGGATTAAGGTCACCAGGATCAACTGCCAGCAGAGGTGATATCTCAATAATTTCGGCTGTTGCCGGCAATGATATGCCTTTATCCGTAAGCCATTTACGATGAAGGTCGCTCATCAGCTTTTTTGCTGAAAAAGGGGAATCAACGCCTTCAGCGTTTTTAACCGGAGCAAATTCCTCTTTTCGTACAGTTTCAAGGATCGTATTTTTTTCGGTAAATGAAAGCGCGTCAAAAATAAATTTTTCGAATTTCAGGCCTTCTGTTTCCTGAATTGAATTGCTCTTTAGTGCTTTTATTTTTTTATGCGCTGTATGATAAGGCAGGGAAATACTTCCGCCGGACGTGATTGCCTCAATGTATTCTGTCTTTAACAGATGAACCGCGATATTTCCCATTCCAAAAAGAAGATTCCCGTTATCGTCCACCGCTTTTTTCCTGTCATCGGACATGTCGGAATATTCTATTATACCTGTCCTGCTGTTTTCAAATTCGACAAAAACCCCAACCTTCTCGTCAGGCCCTGTTTTCATAACTGCTTTACTTGATACGTCAGATTCATTCTGAATATGAAATCCGATAAACACAGGATCAATTATATTAACAAGCGGATTGTCTACCTGAAAATATGATATGGTTTCAATCCCGCGCTTTTTTAATTCCCTCAGGAGTCCGGATGCCGAAAGCGCTGTTAATGTTCCCCCATGTCCGTCGGGATTCATAAAAAGTTTGCATTTCGTTACAAGGACAAGTTTTCCATTGCTGTCAAGGGACGGGATCATTGCCTGAGTGAAAAAATGAATATCATTTTTTCTAATACCAAAATTATTGTTTTCAGAAAAATAATTAACCGTGTCTTTATGATTTGACTTTGAAGTCATTATAAGCCATGGGATTGTAACATTGTATTTTTTTGAGCTCTTCAGTATTTTTTCAGCGTGGATCTGAAAGAGTGATTTACCGCTGACAGGCCCTACAGGGTACATGCCTTTCGGCCCGTCAAATCCAAGACGCGTGCCCTGTCCTCCTGCAACAAGAAGTGCCGCGGTTTTTCCTTTTTTAATATATTCCCTGCCAAGTTCGCGTGCGTCGGACACTTTTTTTATTTCAGATTCTGATGAAGGCAGAGCAATATGGTGACACGGACTGTAGTCAGGTGATTCTGTCTCATTTGAACTTTGTTCATAGAGCTGATTCATCAGAGAAAAATCAACATCCGCCAGTTCATTAAGCAGATTTTCTTTTTCATTATTATTCAGTTCCCTCCAGTATTCAAAAACATGCTCCTGGTTATTTTTATAAACATTATTAATAACATCTTCATAGCCGTTATAGCTGATCATTATATACGTCCCCAACAGTTAAAATTTATAAAAGGCAGATTCCAGTAATACTTAATTTGCCGTTGCAGTATTAAAAAAAAGGAAAGAATATTACACATTTCTGATAAACCGGAATGTGTTTTTTGTTAACTCTTTATAATAATTTTTTCTTTATCCGTTTTCAAGGAATTTTTTTCTGTCTCCTGTGAAATAAACTGAAATATCGAATTTGTTGTTTCAATTTTCAATCAAGGTTATAAACGTTTTATAATCAATAACCCTGGCAAATGCAGATTAAACTTATGGCAGGAGAAAAATTCATTGTTGCAAAACATTAGTTGAATAATTACGATTTGTTAATATATAATGTCAGTTTAAATAAAGAAAAGCTTTGTAAATAATGTAATATTTGATAAAAAAATCTAAAACGTTGCAGCTGATTCGTACGATTATTAATCGTACAGTTATTATTTACTAAATCTTTACTTATCAGCAATTTTATATTAAATTATTTTGATAGATAATATAATTATCACATTTATTAAAAAAATACATAAATCATGCGGTATCAAAAGGAAGGATAATGAAAATTAAGCTATGGGGAGTAAGAGGGTCGCTGCCCTCTCCAACAGATAACAGGGAATACAGGAATAAAGTCCGTAATATTTTACAGAGAGCTGTTAAAGCCGGGCTTAATAAAACCTCTGAAATAAATAATTTTATAAACAGTCTTCCTGAAAATTTACAGTATTATTGCGGCGGGAACACTACATGTGCGGTTGTGACTTCAAAAAGCGGGAATCATTATATCCTTGACTGCGGTTCAGGAATAAGGCCTTTGGGCGATGATTTACTTAACGGGCCATGCGGGAAGGGAAAAGGAAATCTGAAAATATTTATTACGCACGTACACTGGGATCATATTCAAGGGCTTCCGTTTTTTAAGCCAATGTATATCCCGGGCAATGTTGTGGAATTTATTTCACCTTATGAGGCACTTGAAAAAAATCTTAAAGATCAGATGGAGTTTCCATTTTTCCCTGCACCTTTTCATGGAACAGCATCGGATAAAAAGTTTACTTTAATTGAAGAGGGCCGGGAGATTGAACTCGAAGAGGGCCTCTATGTGGACTGTTATCACCTTAAACATCCCGGCGGAAGTTATGCTTACAGATTCAGAAAGGAAGGAAAAACATTAATATTTGCTACTGACGCGGAGTTTACAGGTGAAACTCTTGAAAAAAACGGACCTGAGACCGATTTTTTTATGAATGCGGACCTGTTAATAATTGATTCCCAGTACACTCTTGATGAGCATTTCAGTAAATTCGAATGGGGGCATACAAGCTATACCATGGCAGTTAACTGCGGCATCAGATGGGGAGTAAAACACCTTGTGTTAACGCATCATGATCCGGGAAACGATGAAAACAGGCTGAAGGAAATTTATGATGATGCGGTCAGGCATAGAAATCACATGAAAGAAAGCAAACCTGTTATTAATATGGCAAGAGAAGGTATGACTTTCGAGCTATAATCTCCGGGGATAAAGACATGAGTGATCTGAGAAAGGATCTGGAAGCAATTTACAGCAGAGCAATTTCATCAGTCAGCCCGGTATCTGCTGTCAGGAATTATCTAAGACTGGAAAACGGCAGGTTATTAGCAGGTAATAGTATTGATTCGGCAAAGGAATTCGATCTCATAAAATATAATAAAATAATAGTAGTCGGCGCAGGAAAAGCAACTGCCGGCATGGCTAAAGCGGTTGAAGAAATACTTGGCCCGTGGATCAGTGAAGGGCTTATTATTGTTAAATACGGATATACTGAAGAGCTGGATTTTATTAAAACACTGGAAGCTTCCCACCCCGTACCTGATGAAAACGGGATTGAAGGTGCAAGGAAGATACGGGAACTGCTTCTGTCCGCGGATGAAAACGATCTTGTAATATCCCTCATTTCTGGCGGAGGGTCGTCATTGATGCCACTGCCTCCTGAAAATATTCCCCTTGAAGATAAAAAGAAGGCCACGGATCTTTTATTAAAATGCGGGGCAGGGATTCATGAAATAAACGCGGTCCGGAAACATATTTCCCTTGTTAAAGGCGGAAATCTCGCCCGGGCGGCTTACCCTGCAACAGTTATCAATCTTATGATTTCCGATGTAGTTGGAGACAATATGGATGTAATCGCTTCAGGCCCTTTTGTCCCGGACAACTCAACGTTTGAAGACGCTGGAAAAATTATAGCAAAATACAAACTTCAGAACAGCATACCTTCAGGAATTTCCGATTATATTAATCTCGGCGCAGGGGAAAAAATTGATGATAATCCGAAACACGGTGATGTAATTTTCGGCAGGGTTGTGAATTATATTATCGCGTCAAATATGATTGCCTTAAGCTCGGCTAAAGAGGAAGGCGAGAACTCAGGCTATAATACGATTATACTGTCTTCATTATTTCAGGGGGAAACTGAAAACCTAGCGCGTATGCATTCGGAAATTGCCAAAGAAGCTGTTTTATCCTCCAATCCGGCTTCAGCTCCGCTTTGCCTTTTAAGCGGAGGGGAAACGACTGTAAGAGTCAGGGGTAACGGCATGGGCGGACGTAATATGGAGTTCACCATGCATGCCGCTTTGCATATAAACGGATATAAAAATATATTAATAGCAAGTGTAGGAACTGACGGAACTGACGGCCCGACTGATGCGGCCGGTGCATTTGCTGACGGCACTACAGTTCTGAGGGCTGAAAAAAAAGGTATCTCTATTACGGATTATATTGAAAATAATGATTCATATAATTTTTTTAAACAGCTGGGAGATCTTATAATTACCGGACCTACTAATACGAATGTGATGGATATACGTATAATTCTTATCAAATAAACGGCGTAAACAAAATAGTGAATGTTGTTCAGAATAAAGGGGAATTTGTTTAATATATGAATTTTTATTTGATTTATTTGAATAAGGCCGGAATTTTATTAAAAATTTGTTATGAATTTTTATATTTTTCAGGATACGGGATCATAATATTTACAGGTAAGTGATATATATTTTATAAAAAAATAAAAAAAATGTTGCATATATACAAACTATCATTTATAGTTTAAACATTAATATAAAAAAAAGAAACGAAAGCAGCTTAATATTATTTGTATAAAATTTCAATTATCAAGGAGTAATTTCATGAAACTCAAAAAAACAAGGATGGTTATTCTGGCTTGCTTCTTACTATCATTTTTAGTTACCTCTGTCGCATTTTCCCAGGAAAAACCTGCAAGTGATACTTCAAAAACGGAAACAAAAAGAAAACATCCCAGGGAAGACTATGCGCCTGATCAGAGACCTGAAGAAAATTATCTTGCCCGTTTCAAGGCTATCGAAGTTTCGGAAGACCTTATGCAGAGAAACCTGGAAAATATTTATATCCTGAATGTTATTGTGTCCAATTTTAAGGAAAACGGCTGGCAGGGAGAGTATGATAAAATATATGCAGAATATAAAAAAGCAGTAAGTAAATATTACAGAAGACAGGTAATTTACTCAAGACTCGAACTTGAAAGAAACAAAAAAAATATTTCCGAATTATTTAAAAAGATCGTTGTTGTATATCAGGATCAGGCACAGAGTATGCTTGAAAAATGTGCAGATAAGATTCTGGATTTTTCTCTTGATGAAAAAAATAAATATGATCCAAACAGAAGCAAGGTTCTTTTTCAGAATATGATGAGGCTTTGGATTGCATATGGACAGATAGATGATGCTGACAGAGCATACATTGACAATGTTTATAAAACATCTGTTTATCATTTAAGAATAGCAAAATCATACGCAATATCCATTCTTGAACAGCTTGATCCGGAAAATAAAGCAGATGAGTATAAAGTGCATAAAGCTGATAATCTGAACCGAATTTTGACATCTACAACTGCAAAATCAGAAAGTCCAAAATCAGAGAGCGGGCCTTCATCAAATTAATTTCGCTAATTATTTATTCAGTTAACACTTTAGCTTCATAAATATGTTATTTTTATAAATGAAAAGGGGGGGTATCCCCCCTTTTCATTTAGCCGTATTAATTTCTGTTCTGCAAAAAATGCTAAATTTTAAACAAACCATTTCAGTGCTGTTCATTATTTTATTTTTACTGTCATTTATTAAAGAAATTAATGAAATCAGGTACTCTTCGAATGAAATTCCCGTATACAGAGTAGTAATTGATCCCGGTCACGGAGGTCTTTCTCTGCTGCCAAGGAGCAGACACGGCGACAGATACGATTCAATTTCAGAGAAATATCTTTCGAATTATTATGCCGGGGCAAAATACAGAGGAATTGAAGAAAGAATATTCGTATACAGTATTGCAGAAAAAGTTACCGATATTCTTAATCTTACGTTAACGGAAAAAAATTTTAACAGCTTCAAAACCGTACTTAAAAAATTCAGTACTGATGAACCTGACAGGATTATTATAAAGACTTTTTTAAGCCGCGGTAAATCAATCGAGAAAAGCTGCAGCAGGGACTGTGAAGACCCGAATGCGGAGTTCAGGCTTTATGATTATGTTGATAAATACCGGAAAAGGAAAGAAGGAAGGATTTCATTTATAAATAAGCTGAATCCTCACCTGCTTGTTTCATTGCACTGTGATCTCCAGGCTCCCGTATATTACAGGGGAATGAATCCTGTAATTGTGGCACCTTATTCTTTGATGGCCAGGGGGCTTGATTATCTTAAGGGCAGTGAAAAGGGGCGGGATTTTTTCTTTAAAAGCCTTTATCGCGACTGGTTTCCTGAATCAGTCAGACGAACAGGTTTTAAATGGTTTTTAAAGGATACTTCAGTATATTTTTCCGGCTACCCTGTTGGCAATAACTTAAAAATTCAAAAAAATAGATTTTCGGGTTACAGATATAATATGGTGAACTGGAGATATAAAGACCCGGAAAAATGGGAGATTACTGCTGTGAAGCATCCGCAAAATACCAGATATTCGGATGATATAAGAAGATTTAATCCCGAAGGTGATTTCTGGGATCGTGAAAAGTCAGTATATGAATCATACAGAAGAGACGGCGGTATTGAGGGTTTTGGCGGAGATAATTTATATGCATGTTCTGAAATTATACGTTATATTTTATTTTCTCTTTATCTGTCCGGAGATGATCATAAAAAGCAGAAGCCTGGAAAACCGTATATTTCCGTCTGGTCTCTGCCGATACTAGTAAATGCCGTAACGGCTTATATTGAACTGGGCTATTTAAAAAATAAAAGAGACCGCTATCTGTTTATAAAAAAGCAGGATGAAATAGCAGAAGGTATTGCAGCCGGTATTTATTCCCTGTTTTCAGGCTTAAAACCTGTTGAAAAAAATTTTCAATATCTTCCAAAAGGCAAAAAGCTTGATCTTGATAAATATGATTTAAATGACGGGAAATCATACTTTAATATTGTCTCTTCAATACCTGAATAATAGAACATTAAACAATAAGTGTTTCAAAATAAAAACATGCCCTGTTTTTTCGGGATTTTATCAGGATTATTATGAAAAGTGTTATTGTTAAATTATTTATAACCGGTTTGATTTTTTTTGATATTGCAAATGCTGCTGAATTTGAAATTAACAGAAGTTTTACCGGCGCAGTTGAAAAGACAAAAGCTGCTGTTGTAAATATTATAAGCTATACCAATGAAGGGAAAAATTCTGAAAGGAAACTGGTTAAATCCGGATTCGGATCCGGGACTATTATTTCAGAAAAAGGCTATATCGTAACAAATTACCATGTTCTCAGAAAAGGGAGCTATTATCATATTGTATTATATAATGGAAAAGAGTGTGAACCATTATCGTTTTCAGATGATCGGTATTATCTTTTCGACGATAAAACCGATATAGCAATTATGTTAATAGATCAAAAGGATATTTCAAATATAAATCCGATTATTTTTGCTGATTCCAATGATTTAATGGAGGGGGAATGGGTAATTGCAATAGGAAACCCGTACGGACTCATGCAGTCAATTACATGCGGTATTGTTTCTTCAAAGGGCAGAAGTGATATCGGTTTCGCCGATATTGAGGATTTTATTCAGACTGATGTATCCATTAATCCGGGTAATTCAGGAGGCCCTCTTATAAATCTTAACGGACGGCTTGTCGGAATTAACACTGCTATCAGGACCAGATCAGGGGGCTTCCAGGGAATAAGCTTTTCCATTCCTTCAAATATTGTAAGACAGGTAGCACAGGAACTTGTAAATTACCGCAGAGTACGGCGAGGCTGGCTTGGCTTTATAGCAAAGGAACAGTCTATGTCCGGAAGCGGAGGCAGGAAAATTCTTGAAATAGTTACTGTAATAAATAAATCACCGGCTGAAGAATGCGGCATTGAAAAAGGGGATATTATAAAAGAAATAGATAATAAGCAAATTAATTCCCTGGGGGAACTTGTCAATGCAGTCAGCTACAAGCCGATAGGGTCTGAATTGAACATAAATATTTCCCGTGAAGGGAAGCTGCATGAATTCAGACTGATTTTAAGAGAAAAGAATGTATATAAGAAAATTCAGAAAGTATTGGAGGATATTTATTCCATCTATGGTATCGAACTTGACAGAAATTCAATAACAGGTGATGTTGTTATATCTTATATTTCACCTATGAGTGTAGGCTATCAGAGCGGATTGAAAAAAGGGGATAATATTTTTTCTTTGAACGATTCAACAGTTTCAAGTCTCGAAGAATTTATACGATTGTTTAAAAAATACAGATTTAAAATTTCAAAAATGGAAGTATACAGAAAACCGGATTATTATACTGTTATATTTAATAACTATTGAAATAATGAAGATAAGTAATATATTATTATGCATATTTGCGGCAGGGTTTTTTTCATCATTTGTATTCGCACAACCGGTCAATAAGGAAAATGTTAAGTATTTAGATAATTCTTTTTATAAAGTATTTTTAAATTCGTCAGAAATTGAGCGCGACAGCCTGCTTTCCGAATTCCAGAATAAAATAGTTCAGGGAAGGGCATATGTGGAATCTGTTGATAAATTTGAGAGGTATCACAGACGATTTAGAATTACTGCAATAGACAAGGAGTCAAATTATTTAAATATAAGGTTGTATCTATACACTGATAATGAAGAATATTTTACACTGCTAAAAAGAGGAGATCAGTTTGATTATAAAGGGCAGTTTGTAATCCATACTCCGCTCAGTTCCAGGAAGGATGCGTATATTTTTGACATTATTCTGGAAGAACTGGCTCTTATAATTTATTAATTTAATATGCTTTTTTTGTTGTTATTTAAAAATATTGTTGAAAAAATAAGTGTATCTTTAACTAATGTTAACATTATATGATCTGATACATATTTTTTCATTCAGAATACAAGAATAGTTATAAATATATTGAATACCTTTATTTCATGGATAATGGGATAAAGGTATTTTTAACTTTGTTGTTAGTATTAATACATTTCATTCTATAAATTGAGGAATAAAAACGTGACTTATGAATTAACGCTTATTTTAAGGATAACTGACAATGTTGAATCCTTAAAGGATGTAGTAAAAAATATTCTGCAAAAACACGGCGCTTCCGTAATTTCCGAAGACTCCTGGGACGTTAAAAAACTTGCCTACAATATTGATGATGAAAATGAAGGATATTATTTATTTTTATCTATTGAGTCGCCAACAGAAGCAATTGACAGGATTATTTCGGATTTCCGGCTTAATAATGATGTTTTAAGATATTTTTTCATTAAAAATCCAAATATTAAAACAGCCTAATCGGATAGTTAAGGATTTAATCAATAAATTCTGGTAATAATAATAAAATAATTTTTGAGGTAAAATATGCCTGAGGATATTAACAACGAGGAAGTGGTAGCTGAAAATACTTCCGACCAGGTAGCGGAAAACACTGAAAATACTCAACCTGTTACTGAAGAAAAAGAGAGTGAGGAAAAAGCAGTTGAAGAAAGAACTGTAGAAACATCTGAAACTACTGATTCCGGAGATAGAGCAGGAGCAACTGACAATAAAAGAGAAGAGTCCGGCAGAACTCAGCAGGAAGACAGGCCAGCCAGACGCGCTCCATCACGAAATGATTCAAGAGATTCCAGAAATATCAGATACAGAAGAAAAGTATGCAGATTTTGTGTTGATAAAGATTACAAAATCAATTACAGGGATTCGGCAGTCCTTGAAAACTATATTACTGAACGCGGAAAAATTCTGCCGAGAAGAATAACCGGAACGTGCGCTAAACATCAAAGAGAGATATCAAGAGCGATAAAAAGGGCAAGAATTCTTTCAGTCCTTCCTTTTACAGTTAAATAGAGGGTGTGATACTTTTATTTTCATTAATTATTGGAATAGCCATTCTTTTTGGTAGCGCGGTAGTTTTCTTTAAATGGCCTCTAAAGATTTATCATCTTGGTTTATTACTTCTTATATTATTGATAAGTAATTTTTTTTCCGGGAGTGAGAGCCTTCATTTAATTATTTCTTTTTTAATTGTTGGTTCAACTTCCGGATTTGCAGTTAGAACAAAGAAGAAGTTTCAGGTATTTCTTTTCATATCAACACTATCAATAACATTAATTTCCGCATCAAATTATTACTATCTAAAAATTTTTCAAAACACTGATGTTTTGCAAAGCTCTAAACAAAGTTTTATTGATGTTATCAAAAAAAGTGAAATATCAGAGTCTGAGAGGAATGAAGTTATCAGGAGACTTGATGAGACAATAAATATTGTTTCAGATGTAATGGTTTTTGTGTATTTTCTTAATGCTCTTATACTTTCGGTTATATCGTTCAGGCCTTTAAAATTGGTTTTATTTCGTCTTTTCCGGAAAAAAATGGACTATTATGAAAATACTGAATACCTTGAGTCCTTCAGGTTGAAGGAATATTTTATTTTTGCTTTTATAGCCGGATGGATGACTGTTTTACTGATTGACAGAGAATATTATTTTATTTATACGGCAGGATTAAATACTGCATTAATATTATCCTGTTTTTATTTGATTCAGGCTTTTGGTATTATTAAATTTATTTTCAGGAAAAAAAATTTTCCGTTTATAATTATTCCGGTAATCCTGCTTGTGTCTTTTTTTATTGGCATCGAGTATCTGTTTTTTCTTTTAATTGTGCTCTCCAGCATTGGGGTTCTCGATTTCTGGCTTGATTTCAGAAAACTGGGATTGAAAGAGAAAGATATTTAATAGCTTGTCTGGTTAACACAGATAATATTTACAGGAAACTAATCCGGCAATAAAGTGATTGTAACAGAAAATATTCAGACTTTAAAAATATTTAATGGAGATGATTATGAAGGTTATTCTTCAAAAGGATATTCAGAATTTAGGGGAAGCCGGCGATATCAAAGATGTTGCTGACGGATATGCAAGAAATTATCTGCTGCCGCGTAATCTTGTTATTGCTGCAAGCGAAGCCAGCAAAAAGATACTTCAGCATCAGACAAAAATTATCAAGATTAAAAAGGCAAAGCGGAGAAAAACCAGTGAAAAACTGATGGATTCGTTAAATAATCTTGAAGTTAAAATAACAGCCAATGCCGGAGAGGAAGGAAAACTTTTCGGTGCTGTTACACCTATTGATATATCCAAAAAACTTGCCGAGCTCGGTTATGAAGTTGATAAGAGAAAAATACTTCAGGATGAGCCGATAAAGAATCTCGGTGAATATAAAGTGCCGTTAAAGCTGGACGAAGGATTAACTGCCGAGATAAAGCTGTCAGTTGAAAAGGCTTGATTTATGGTTGTTGATAATCTGCCGCCTCAGGATCTTGAAGCAGAGGCATCCTGTCTCGCGTCTGTTCTTTTAAGCAAAGACGCCCTTGTCAGGATTTCAAGTATTCTTGACGCGGACGATTTTTATCTTGATAAGCATAAAATTATTTATGAAGCTATTCTTGAACTGGAAAAAAAAAGCACGCCTATTGATCTGCTGACTCTTAAGCAGAGACTGTCCGATAAGCAGTTATTTGACACAATAGGCGGCGACCAGGCCCTTCTCGAATTATACCAGAGTGTTTCCACCTCAGCTAATGCTGAATTCTACGCCGGCAGAATTAAAGAGCTCAGTCTTAGAAGAAAAATAATTCATGTTTGCACGGAAGTAATTGAAAAGTGTTACGACAAGTCGAAAGATACCGAAGAACTTATTGATGAAGTTGAAAGCGATATCTTCAAGGTAACAGAGAGAAGAATAACTTCCGACTTCATGAGTATCGAGGCCGTTATGGACGATACGATGAAGAATGTTCGCGCTGTTTATGAGACAAAACTGCCGGTAACCGGAATTGCCACGGGTTTTAATGATCTTGACTATCTTTTGACCGGTCTGCATGAATCGGAGCTTATAATTCTCGCAGCTCGTCCGGCTATGGGAAAAACATCACTTGCATTGAATATGGCCAATCACATAGCGCTTAAAGAACGCGCGCCGGTACTGTTCTTTTCGCTTGAGATGCCGGCGACACAGCTTGGTATGAGACTGCTGTGTATCGAATCCATGGTAGATTCGCAGAAAGTCAGAACAGGAAGATTCAATTCAGATGAACTTGGAAAGCTCACCGAGGTTTCAGGGGAATTTTCCAGAAGCCCTATGTATATAGATGATACTCCCAACCTTACTGTTATGCAGCTCCGTACCAAAGCAAGAAGAATGAAACAGCAGATAGGCGGGGAACTTGGTGTTGTTATTATTGATTATCTTCAGTTGATTACAGGGTCAAGAGGCCTTGACAGACATCTGCAGGTTGCGGAAATTACCAGATCTCTTAAGCAGATAGCAAGAGAACTTACTGTGCCCGTAATTGCTATCTCCCAGCTTTCCAGGGCCGTTGAAAACAGGACAAATCAAAGGCCTCAGTTATCCGACCTTCGCGAATCAGGCTCTATTGAGCAGGATGCGGATGTTGTTCTTTTTATCTACCGTGAAGATAAAGTTGATCCGGACACTGAGAAAAAGGGAATAGCGGAAGTCGTAATTGCAAAACAGAGAAATGGTCCGATTGGAAGTGTTGACCTTCTGTTCTGGGAGCAGCATACAAAATTCGGTAATCTTGACAAGCTGCACGTGTCTGAAAATATAAATTCCAATTCAGAGGGAATAATAAATTAAGCATGAAAGCGGATGAAAAATCTCTTTTCATTCTTTTTTTTGAGGAAATAGGCGGTCATTTAATTTTTTTAAAAGATACTTTGAAATGGACTTTTCGCCCTCCTTTTGATTACAAAAATATTCTTATGCAGATGGTGGAGATAGGGTACAAGTCTCTGCCTGTAACCGGCATTACGCTTTTTTTTACCGGTATGGTCATGGCTCTTCAGATTGGGAAAGCCATGGATAAGCTGATGTCGGGCTCTTCCATATTTATAGGAAGTGCTGTTTCAATATCTATGCTCAGGGAATTGTGTCCTGTGCTGACTGCACTTCTTCTCGCAGGCCGGGTAGGTTCCGCGATTGCCGCTGAAATAGGGACAATGAGAGTAACAGAACAGATTGACGCGCTTGTTACTCTCAGGGCAAATCCTGTACAGTATCTTTCAGTTCCAAGATTCCTTGCCTGCTTTATAATGACTCCTGCTCTTACTATTGTTACTGATATTGTGGGAATACTCGGAGGGGCATTTGTCGCCTTTTTTGTTCTCGGGATTACGATTGACAAATATTTTGAAAATATTTTCAATTACCTTTCTTTAATGGATTTTTTGTCCGGTATAATGAAATCTTTTTTCTTCGGCATGGAGATCGCAATAATCTCGAGCTATCAGGGATTTAAAACATCCGGAGGTGCGGAAGGTGTTGGGAAATCAGCAATAAAGGCTGTTGTCAAGTCATCCATGATAATTCTTGTATCCGATTATTTCTTTACCTATTTACTTCAGTTTATAGAATAATTTTTCAGTTTTCTTTTTGAACTTTGATCTGATTTTTAAAAAACATAACTTCTGTGTATATAGTAGATTCTTATATGAGCAAGATTAAAAAGGACTTTCTGTCTCTGCTTAAAAACGAAAGCATCCGTAAAGATATTATAACAGCCTTTGATCAGCTGGATCAAAAGTTGTTTTTTGATAAAATATTCCATGGATATTTTTATTCAAATGAGCCTATTCCTATAGGTCATGGTGAGAGAGGTGAGCCGTCGGGTATTCTGGCAAAAATGATTAATTATCTTGAGCCGGATAAATCCGCAAGAGTTCTTGAAATCGGCACAGGATCAGGTTATTCAACTGCTGTACTTTCAAAACTTTTTGATGAAGTGCTAACTGTTGAGTATTATGAAGACATGGCACTCGCGGCTAAAGAAAGAATTACTAATTTGAAAATCAGCAATGTTAGGTTTTTATGCGGGGATATTAATGGTCTTGACAGTCTGCCTGGTGTATTTGACAGGGTCATTATTTTTACGGCATGTCCTGAAAGGCCTTTGTTTTTTATGCCTTATCTGAAGAAAGGCGGCATTATGGTTTTTCCGATGGGCCCTGATTATCAGCAGCAGATAATCAGGCTCAAAAATGAACCGGGTGAAAATGAAAGTCTTTATAAAATGAATTTTTTTGATTTATGTAATTTTAAGCCTGTAATAATAAACGAATAGGTATTGATTTAATAAATATTTTATTAACTCCCAGGGAATTTTTCAGGAGTTATGGAAAAACATGTTTGCCGGTCACGACAATTTAGTAACATAGTTTGTCATGACTGTATCTTCCTGAACCGGAGAAAAACTGTAATCGCTGAAAATATCAATCAGTTTAAAATTTTCATCCTCCAGCAGGTTTTTTATTTCATTAATAAGATAAACTCTTTGTACATGTTTCTCGGTTGATAATTTTCCGTTTTTTTTGAATTGCAGTATTGAGTAGATCAGTTTATTTTTTTCGTCATAATTATTCTTCCACTCTATGTCAATTCCCTTTAACCTGTATTTTGTTTTATTATTATAGAAATACTTTTTAATGTTGTGTTCAGTGGTTAAATCAAACATGAAAATACTGTTTTTTTTCATGATTTTTTTTACTGACCTGAGTACTTTTTTCAGGTCATCATATTCCGTAAAATAATTCATTGTGTCATGAACGGAAAAGATAAAATCAAACTTCCGTGACAGTGTGAAGTTTGTCATATCTCCGCAGAAAATATGGAATTTTTTATATGCCCTGGCTCTGGCTATTTTCAGCATGTCTATTGATTTATCCATTCCGAATATAAGGTAATCGTCTCTGGAAAACTTCGCGCCGAATTTGCCTGTTCCGCAGCCAAGTTCGAGTATCCATTCAGGCCTTTTAACATATTCATGCATGAGTTCACGTATATATGAATACCATTCTTCATAATCTACATGTTCAAGTATTCTGTCGTATACTTCTGAAAAAGCTGTATAGGGATTGAGTATCAAAGCCGGTTACTGTCTTATTCCTGATTATTTCCCGCCGTATTGTCTTCTTCTGCAGCCTTTCTGACATTTTTTGCGGAATCAGTTATCTGCAGAGGCATGTCTTCGCCAACTTCAGCTTCTGTGTTACTGTCTTTTTCATGGGGAGAATATCTGCTTTTTCTTTTATCTATTTTTTCTTCAATTCTTTTTAAACTGGATATTAAATTTTTGTCATTAGGATCTATTTCTATACCCTTTTTAAAAAAAGCTTTTGCCTGAGAAAGAATTTCAAGTTCTTCATAACTTAACCCAATGTAGTAGTAGATAGATGCGTTTTTTTCATTTAACTCAACGGCTTTCTCAAGATATACCAGCGCTTCTCCCGGCATTCCATTTGTGACAAGAAGAACTCCCATCTGGTACAGTACTTTCGGATCATTTTTTTTGAGCTTCATGGCATATTGAAGATACTCAAAAGACGAAGGAATATCCTGAAGTACAATGCTGAGAATTCCTAATCTGTAATTAGCTTCAAAATTATTACGATTGATGGAAAGAATTGCCTTGTATAATTTTCTGGCTTCTTCCCATTCTTTATTTTTTTCAAATTTTAATGCAGCTTTATAGTAATGTTTTTCTTTATATTCAAGAATGTCTGTTAGGTATTCTCTTAATAAAGGTATATATTCTGCCTGTTTCTTTAGATTAGTTAAAAGCAGAGATTCTTCTTCATATTTTTTATTTGCTTCCAGCAATTCTGTGTTTTTAAGATCAGTGAGAATATTTTCAGATTTTGATAATTCCCTTTTCATCCTCTTAATTTCATAAACAGAAGAATCAGTTTCATCAAAAAGGCTGAGAAATTCGGAATTATTTTGTAAATAATAATCATTAAAATCATTTTTAAGTTTTGTCATTGACGGTTTTCTGACAAAATAAAAATGATCAACCGGGATGTTATTTTCTGTGAAAGTACTGAATTTATCTATATCTGAAAAAATAAGATGAGAGACGAGATGGTGGTCATTATAAAAAATATTTTTTAAATCCCGGTTTGAAGATAATTTGCCGGAAAATTTTTCAAGGTCTTCAGAATTCAGTTTAAGAGAGTCGGATTTTTTTGCTGCAACAAACACAATGTATTTAGGAAAATAAAATGCTGCAGCAGCTACAAAACTGTGTTTAATATTTTTTACTGCGCCTGAAATAAATTCGTTTCTGCAGCTCTCCAGATCAATTATCTGACTGTAAATGCCGTCTTCTGTAAGATGACTTTTTATTATATCGTAATATTCTCCGGAAAATTTAAACAGATTTAAAGTCTGGTCGTAAAGATTCGGGATATCCGTAATAATTTTATACCGGGTTTTGTTTTCCTGGAAAAAAGAAAGCATATCGGAATTTATCAGCACATAATTCTGTCCCCCGGATACTGCCAGCCTTTTATTATCTATTTTCCTTAAGGGAACATAATCCAGAACTGTGGCATTGCTGTATAATGAGATTGAGGGGTTTCTGAAAAATTTCCGGTTACCGTCCAAAAAAAGTATTTTATCCGATTTTTCATCTGTATAAAGCATAGCCGGAATCAATGAACGCTTCATGTTCCTTATTTTTGAATCATTTGCATAAAATAATTTAATGCCGTGAATGTATACTATGCCTTCATCATTAATGTAAGATGAGTTATAATTTATTGAATTCAGGCTTTCGAATCCTTTCGTATGCGATACATAGAGATTGTTATCCATTGGAATTTTGAAATACAGATGTATCAGAATCAGCAAAGGAATGAAAAATAATGTCAGAAAGAAATAAATAATTTTTTTATATCCGCTAATGTCCGACTGAAACAGATAAATACCGGGTATAAATATATTAAGTCCTGCAACAACATATATCAAAACAAAATGCCAGAAATAGGTAAAATCAATGAAGTACAGAGCGGTAATTATTGGAAGCGGAAGAATAAATACAGAAAAATTAATTACGCTGTATCTGTTTTTATGTTTTTTTGAAAGAAGTATATGATCAATACTGTGAGAAAGAGAAAAGCCGAGAATTACTGATAATGGTATAAAAAGACTTATTGCTTTTAATTCGGTAATATCTTTAAAAAATAAAAGGGAAACAAAAGCCAGAATAAAAAAAACAGGATACAGCATTTCGCTGTAAATAAACCAGAAAGCCTGTTTTATAATTTTTGCTAAAATGAATCCTATAATAATTGATAACAGAATAGTAAGAATAAAGACAAGCTGTATATATGTAGAGTCTCCGAATAATTTTACAATAGTAACATGAGTCAGGAAAATATAAATCAGTATATATGAAAAATTTAAATAAATAAAAAACAGATCATCTCTTTTATGATTTGTTTTTCCTGATTCAGTTTCACCCGAATGGTCCCTGATTTCCTGAGCATATATTGGCTTTGGATTATACGCGAGTTTAATCAGAAAAACAGTAGGAAGAATAAGAACAGGCAGAATACCGGAAAAAATGAAATATTCTTTATAATAGTAAAGAACAACAGCAATAATTATACCCGCTGAAAATCCCAGTATTGCCGAAATAAAAAAGGAAAGTACAGCCCTTTTCCCATCAAGAAAATCGCCGCATGATATTTTCAGGAAATAGCATATTTTCAAGCCTGCAAAAAATGAAATAATAAAAAAAGGAAGAACAGTATAATACTGATTTGTGAAGAAAAGTGTAATAAGCGGATTATTCATTCCAGGCAGCAGGAGCGGTGTATATATATACAGGCCGCAGGCAAGAATGAAGATCAGGTCTGTAAGAATGTAGAAAAACCTGTAATGCCTGAGTTTCGCGAACAGAAGCCTTCCAAACATGTTTCCTGCAAAAATTCCGGCTAATGCAGTCAGGAATATTATCTGCAACACCGGACGATAGAGAAAGTAAAATTTAAGTGTAATCGAAGCATTTGTATAAATAATGCCCAGAGTTATAAAGGAAATTAAGGCATTAAATATTATAATTCTTCTTTGTGATATTTCAGGATAACTGAATTCGCTTAAAAAGGTCATCTATCTGAGTAATCTCCGGGATCTAATATTCTATTAAATAAAATTTTTAATGGTTTTCAAAACTGGAGGTATTTTCCCCTGGTGATTATTTTTTTCATGTCAGGAGAACTTATAATTTATTTTAAAGCAACTTCGAATTCTTAAAGTAGCTTTATAAAAATCCTGATAAATTACAACTGTTTTTTATATGAGAACAAAAAATGAGTGAAGTAAAGTCAATGTCATTTTGTAATTTTCACCCTGATTTGCTGTAAGCTGAATTACTTCTTTGTCAGCTTTTTCAGAAATCTGTCATGAATTCCGGAAAGTATCAGAAGAGATATTATAGCTCCGATTAATGCAAAGGACATATCCCACTGAGCATCCCATACGTCGCCCTGTGTTCCCAGGAACGATTCAGCTGATGCTCCAATCAGCACTGTGTATGAGAATTCTATAAGTTCATAAAATGCGCTCACTGCAAGGCATATTGATACTATTATAAAATTAAACAGTTTGCCGCGTCTTAGAGGAGAGAGCCTCAGCAGTATTTCCCTTACAAGAATGGCGGGAAAAAATCCCTGCGCGAAGTGGCCTATTCTGTCGTAATGGTTGCGCGTGAACCCGAACCAGTCCTGCATCCAGAAGCCTAAAGGAACTTCCGCATAGGTGTAAATACTGCCTACGGCAAGTATTACTGAATGTACTATTAAAAGAGAATAGAGAAAATCCGTAAGTCTGAATTTTCTGTATGTGATAACTAATATTACAATTCCGATTATAACAGGAAAAACTTCAAGTACCCATGTAAAGCTGTCATTTGCAGCAATAAACGAGGAAATCAGTATAAAGAAAACCAGCGTTAAAAAAATAAATGGAGACTTGTTTTCTTTTTTCATTGATTATCCTGTATTCCTGAAATTTGTTAAATAGAATTACAATGTTTGAAATATTGCAATAAATTATTTTAATCGGTTTGTTTATGAGAGAAATTATTCATATAATAAATAATTAATTTTTTTTACCCTATTTTTAAATCGTTTATGTAATCATTTGAAAAAATGTTAATGGATAATAGATTTGACAGTAAAGATTTAAACCATTATTAAAATAAAATTATAATTATATTTTAAGGAAGAAAAACATGGCATGGGCTAATTACCACACACATTCAGATTTTTGTGACGGGACAGGATGTCCTGAGGACTATGTTGAATCCGCTCTGGTAAATGATATAGTATCGCTGGGATTTTCAAGCCATTGTCCCGTACCTGTTGAAAATGATTTCTCCATGCCGATGGCACGGTTTGATGAATACTGTAAAACAATTGATGTTTTGAAAAATAAATACAGCAGCAGGCTTGAAATTTACTGCGGGCTTGAGGTTGATTTTGTTCGGGATATTGATATTGCAAAAGACATAGACTTGTCAAGGCTTGACTATTCAATAGGCTCTGTTCATTTTCTGGGAAGAGAAGCGCTTATGATGAACACAAGTGTCGATATGAGAAAAGAGATGCTGGAGGATTCCATAAACAGAGACTGCAGCGGCAGCATTAAGGAAGCTGTGGAAATTTACTATAATACTATGCGGGAAATGATTTGTACTTCAGATATAAATATAATCGGGCATCTGGATATTATAAAGAAGAACAATAAGGATAATGCTTTTTTTAATGAAAATGATAAATGGTACAGGGATTTGGTAATTGCTACCCTTGAAGCAGCTTCAAAAAAAAATAAAATCATTGAAGTAAATAACGGCGGTATTACCAGAAAGAAAATTGATACTTATTATCCTTCAGTTTGGATACTGGAAAAATGTTTTGAGATGAATATTCCAGTAACAATAAGCTCGGACGCTCACTCTCCATCGCAGCTTGCTGCCGGTTTTTCTGAAACGGCTAAAGATTTGAACGATATAGGGTTCAAGGAGATCTTTATTCTTGAGCAGGGTAAATGGGTACCGAAAAAATTTTCCTCTGAAGGTATAGAAATATAAGAATCAGCCTTTTTATTTATACAATTTAGCAGTTAACCATAAAAGCGATTTTACTATTTCAACTTATTGTTAAAGCATTTGCGTCATTGCTATCCGCATCAAGATTTATTACGGCCTCCTCAGACAGCAGGGCATTATATATCATTGTATGCTCTCTGTATCTTTTCCTTCATACACTGCAGCCGGATCAAAAATAAATTCTGCTATATCATGGCAGTTGTATGTTTTCAATCCGTTTCCGGAAAGCCTTCTTACTCCGTCAAGATTCTCCCCAAGAGTTACAATAGAAGGCTCTTTCATTGGTTCTCCGTCAATGTCTCTGACAACCTGGGGAAAACCCGCGCCGGAAACAAGTCCGTTGCACAGGCATCTTTTTTCTTCAGCGTTGCGCGCGAGACCTCTGTGCTTTTCAAAAACAGCTAAAGGTGAAGCCGGACATCTGCTGAAAATTTTTCTGGTTCCGTTTTCATCAGCTTTGCTCAGGCCAAGCTGATGAAGCACTCCCATATCGCATGATCTTCTGCGTTTTCCATAAATGCGGCTGCATGATACAGAGTCATCAAGCTGGACAACTTTGAAGGAAAATCCGGTTGGCGAATACATTGTTGTTCTAATTATATCGCTGTCATTCCGGCCGTCTCTTAGTGCCGCAAATACGGCATCTTTGTGCGGTTTGATCATGCCGGATTCATCAGACATGGCGAAAACTGTACCTGTCTGTATTCCGTTCGCCCCGGCATTGAGGGCTTCGGATAGTTTTTCACTGCTGTTATAGCTTCCTCCCAGCCAGAATGGGAGGCCGGTGTTTTTTATAGATTCAAGATCTGCAATATCATTTTCACCGTATATGGGCTGCTTCAGTTCATCATACTTTATGATTCCGGAAGGATTAGCGTTATGCCCGCCTGCCTTATAGTTTTCAATGATGAAACCGTCAGGAGGCATGTTGCTGTTCGCGAGAGCGTTCGCAAGCTCCTCCATTGTAACAATTGCAAGAAAGGCAGGCTTCTTAATGTGAACAGATTTAATAGCAGACCCGAAATATTCGGCAGGATCAAATGAAACGTGAAATTTTTCACCAGGCTGTTTGTACATTACACTGGGTTCGTACGTTACAGGCTGATGCTTTGACAGTCTGCTGCAGATTTCAGGCATTCCGTCAGGATTACCTGCTCCTATAACGACTCCGTCAGCACCCGCGAGAATTGCGCCGTAAATAGAATAAATCAGCGGAAGTTCAATTTTTTTCAAAAAATTGATGAATATTTTTCCTTCATGCCCCTGTTTAGCGAGCCAGACTTCTGAAAAAGCGGTTATTATATATAGTTCAATCAGTTCTTTTTTTATTGTAAGTTCAACAGATCCTTCTTTCGCCGGATTTGAAGTAAATTCTGAAGATCCTGATTTTGTTGTTACATAGGGCATCACAGATTGTTTGTATCTGGAATCAGGGTTTTTACCTCCGGGAATAAAATATTGTTTGTAAATTTTTTCTCCTATGGGGGAACCGGTTATGGAATCAAAAGCAAGAAATGCTTTTTTAATGTGCCCATCCGGATCTCCGTCCTGAAGTATTCTTGGGTATATAATATCCAGAGCTGTACCTGATACAGTACCTGCTATTTTTTCGGGCATTGCCTTCACAGCGCCGGAAGCAAGACGCCAGTTTGAAATATAAACTCCCATGCCTCCCTGAATGAGGCGTATTTTCGACAAAAAATCCATACTTTAATATCCTTGGAAAAATTATTTTTATTTTCTCAAAAAGACCGGATTTAACCGGCGCGGTCATATAATAAGACAGGAATCTCATGCTGAAGGTTGCAGTTTTTCCCGGGTTAAGAAAAAAAGCTGTTTCTTTTCAAAGTAAAGAAGAGAATCAGGAATTATATATTTTTATTACCCCATAAATAAAGTATAATATAATTATTGTCAAGCTATCAGGTTGAATAATTATATAAAAAGCCTGATTATGAGTAATTATTGATTGAAATTCATGAAAGATGCAGTTTTTAAGGGAATTGATATTTTTATTAAAAGTAAAGTTATTATTAAAACAGGTTAAGTTTGCTGGTATTTATCCGGGTTTTGAAAATTATAACAGTATAATGTGATAGAATTCAGGAGTTATCATAAATATGGTCGGGAAAAACAGAAAGGACATAAAGCCAGGAAGTAAAGTGGCCGTTGTTTTAAAACAGGATCAGAGATCAGGTAAATTAACCGAAGGCATTGTTAAGGATATATTAACAAACAGCCCTAATCATCCTCATGGAATAAAAGTAAGATTGGCAAGCGGTGAAGTAGGCAGAGTTAAAATAATATATTAAATGTCTGGAGTCCATCCTTTCCATGCTTTACATAACGCACCTTTTGGGAATGTCATCATTCCAACCTTTGTTGGGGATTCGACAACCCAGGTCGGTATCATGCAGGAACGGGTAGGAATGACACCTTGCAATTTGTGCAAAGGACTTTATTGGCTACATAAAGCAGTATTCAGTTTTTGCAAAGAAATATAAGACTCCTGAAAAGCTTTATAAAATTATAGAAAAACGGTATACATCTCCTGAAAAATAGTTTAGATATGTCGCAAAGTAATGCACGCTTTCCGGAAACAATCGTTTTCAAAGCATGCGGTTATACGTCAAGTATGCGGGAACCTGAAGAAAATGAAGGCTACTTCTTTGATGAACCGGATGACAGCAATGCGTTACTGGAATAAAACAGTTACTATTAAAAATAAATTTTGTTGATACTGAGTAATAGTCTGTTCTGGTTCAGGGGAAATAAATAATGGACATTGATATACTTAGTACTTCGAATTCCGAATTAATTCAAAAGCGGCAGGAGCAGGCCAACCGGGTAGTTAATCTGGGTCTGGGCTCGAATATTCTGCTGGCAATTGTTAAAGTGACAGCCGGAATTTTCGGACATAGTAAAGCTTTACTGGCAGATGGAATCAATTCTGTTTCTGATATAGTATATTTAATTTTTGTGAAACTGCTTGTAAGACTTTCCAGCCAGCCGGCTGATGAAGAACATCCCTACGGACATCATCAGTTTGAATCAATAGCAGCTGTGGTTATAGGCGCTTTTGTAATAACAACCGGGATTGCAATTTTCTGGGATTCAATCAATTCATTTTTTGATTTATTTCAAAAAAAAGAAGAAAATAAAACAATTCAGTTTTTTACCCTCATTGTGGCTGCAGTGACAATAATAATGAAAATATTATTAATGCTTAATGCTTTCTCTGTAAGCCGTAAAACAAACAATATTGCCGTGTCCGCTCTGGCAAGAGATCACCGTAATGATATCTTTTCTTCTCTGGCAGCTGCAGCTGGTATTTCTTTGAGTCTTCTCGGACTGGCATGGGTTGATCCTCTGGCAAGTGCTGTTGTTGCTGTTATTGTTGTAAAAACAGGCATTGATATTCTTCGTGAGTCTGCGGCTGAACTTATGGATACTGTTCCCGGTACGGAACTGGATAATAAAATCAGGTCGCTCCTTGTAAAGGTAAATCAGGTAAAAAGCATAGAGAATATTCATGCCCACAGATTCGGACCCTATTATATGGTAAATATTACGATTGGAGTTGAAGGCAGTTTAACTGTGTTTGAGGGTGATAAAATTGCTGATATGGTGGAACAGCTGCTTTGCAATGAAATTGATTTACTGAAAAAAGTTTATGTTCATTTTCATCCTGCTGCCGGCATGGTATCATAAAAAAATTAAATTTGATATTGGTAAATATATTAATGCACAAAAAATTCATGAATCTCATTACATCAAAAATATTTATCGGAATTCTGTACCGCATTACAAGGATTTACAGCCGGACTTTCCGGTTGACTGTTGAAAATGAAAAAATATGGATTGACCATTTAAAAACAGGATCCGGTGTGCTGCTTTGTACCTGGCACCAGCATTTTTTTTCTTTCATCCGTTATTTTCAAAATTATAAATCATATGAGCCAAGCCTGATGATCAGTCAAAGTAAGGATGGGGACATTGTTGCAGGGGTGGCAAAATTGTCAGGCTGGTACACTGCCAGAGGCTCTTCTTCGAAAGACGGTAAAAAAGCATTACAGGAAATGATTGAAAGATTAAAAATGACAGGTCTTGCCGCTCATATCGTTGACGGCCCCCGCGGCCCGGCAGGTATTGTCAAAAAAGGAGCGATCAATCTGGCAATAAGCGCGCAGGCGGTGATTGTACCGGTTTACGCAATAGCTGAGAAAGCATGGTATTTTAACAGCTGGGACCGTTTTATGCTGCCGAAGCCATTTTCCAAAGTGACTATTCGATTTGATAATATGATTAAAATTAATAAAAAAAACAATATTGATTCTGTTGAGGAACAGAGAAAAAATCTTGAGGAAATTATGCGGCCGGCTTTGCGCCTTTAACAGTACTGTTTAAATCCGGTTAATTGCTGCATAATTAATTAAAAGAGTTTAGCAAAAATTAAAATTTTACTGATGAATTGATCTTTAAATAAATTTATTCTCCGGAATTTTTTTTGTATACATCTCCTCTGTCAATTTTTACAGCTTCACCTTTTACATATATTACCGAATAATTTTCTGTGTTCCCATACTGAAATGCATTATTAAAATAAAATATTATTCTGGTGTTATCCGGTTTACTGCACTGTTTTTGAATGATATCGGAACTGCTCATGTCTGACGGTAGTTTGGGATCTTTTTTTATTATCCGCATTGAATACGGTTCGCCTACTGCAGCAATTGATTCACAGGGATTCATGCCCAGTATGATAATGCCTTCAAGAAGTCCCATTCTGTTTAGAATGTCCATCTTCGGGTGACTGTTTATGTAAATATTTGCCTTTTCAAATCTTTTCTTCTCAAGGGAGGAGCAGGATGCTGTTAATAATAGTATCAATAATATTACAAATTTTTTCATAACGGATACCGTAGTTTTATTATAAATAAAGTAATGTGTTAATACAGGAATTGATTTGAATTTATTTTATTTATGTTTAATCAGTAGATTAGAATAATTAAAGTTCGTCAATAAGTCAAATTGAATTTATTATAAAATTAAAACATATTTTAAAATTGATGCCGGAAGATTACTGTTTCAATATATGAAACAGGATGTTATGATTTAAGATATTTTTGAGTATGAGGGCATATTGCCATACATATTCCGCATGTACCGTGTGTTTCTCCGAGTTTTTCTCCGCGTTTATGAACAGCATCGCTGCAAGCCTCAAAATCAACAAGGTCATCCCTGTCAAGATTTGCATTCCATGTTCTGTTCTTGAGAGCATTCCCGGGACAGCTGTCAATGCATACTGTGCAGTTGCCGCAAAGGCATTCATATTCGGTAGCCGTAGTTTCAAGCGGAGCGTCTGTCAGTATTGACGTGAACCTGACAGCACTTCCGTATGTTTCTGTTATAAGCAGAGAACTTTTCGCGATCCAGCCGAGTCCTGCAATTGCAGCTACGGTTTTATGCGGAATCACTGCGTAAGTCTGGGAGTTCTGATTCTGCTGCTTCCGTACATGCTCAACTGTCTGCGCTATTGCTTTGTGTCCCAGGCTGTTTATATAATTCTGAACAGCTATACTTATAGCGTCCAGTTTTGAGGTTACAGTATTATATTCATTAACATATTCAATTGTAGGCTCAACAGGAATACGGGAAACAATTTCAGGATTAAGCGCAATTCCTATTGCGATCCCGGAAGGAAGTCCTGAGCGGCTTTCATCAGGGATTGCTTTTAAATCGGCAAAGCCGATTAAATCTGCGCCTGTGTTCAAAATAAATTCTTTAAAATTTTCCGGCATTCTGTTCTCCTCGTGAAAGTTATAAAAGGCGGACAAAGGTTATTTTCTTAGTTTCAGAATTAAGTTTTTAAAATTAACAGTATCAGGCAGCACTGCCCGGGCAAATAATTTTCATTTTGCATTTTGCGCATGACATTTTTCTTGAGATAACAGAGCTGTACAGAATAACAGCAAGCAGTAAGATAAAAAGCATAAGCTTGTAAACAGAAAAGTTAAGTATCATTGAAATTATTCCGGATACTGCCGGTATCAGGGCCATTAACCCGAATAAGACAGGAGCAATTTTCTGTCCTGTACAGCCGGAAAATTCTTCGATTTTACCTTGCTTATACAAAAGAGCTGAAATATTTCCCCATGCAACATGGCATCTTTTGCCGTAATAATAACAGCCTGTACAAATAAGTTTTCTCATTATAATAATTATCATAATTAATGCGGCGGTTAGAAAAATCAGGCTCAGAATAAAGCTGATCTGTGATATTATAAATGTTCCCAGAGTGAGCCATATAGCAATGGAAAGATTTTCAGTAATTACTGCCTGTACGGGATATTTCTCAAGTCCTTCATTAAATAAATTGATTTGATTGCCCATATTCGTACTCCGGTTAATTCCTGCTATTGCAAAGATAAAGATTAATTAATAAATACAGTTAATAAAAGATATATTATGAAATAAATATTTATTTATAATTTTGTACATCTTTTTTTAATTATTTGAGCAGTTTTTTCGGCATAAGTTGTAATTAAAAGTATATTGCATATATGAATTGCAAAACAGGATGTTAAAATTTGTATTATATTTTGAAAATATTGAAAGAAATCGGGCGGGGGCGCTGATTGTTGATAATCAGCGGTATTGTGTTATACATTAAACCTGAAGTTTATCATGTCTCCGTCAGCGACAATGTAATCCTTGCCCATGACATAAATTTTGCCGGCCTGTTTCAGTTTGTCTTCGCTGCCGTGTTCAATGAATTCATCGTATTTCATGATTTCAGCTCTTATGAAGCCGCGCTGAATGTCCGAATGGATCGCGCCTGCAGCTTCGGGAGCTGTTGAGTCTTTACGTACAAGCCATTGCTTGACTTCGTCAGTGCCTACAGTAAAGAAGGAGATAAGGCCGAGAGCTTCCATGCACAGTGCGGACAGAATATTGATCGCAGGTTCTGTAATTCCGGACGCCTCCATGAATTCCTGGCGTTCCTCCTCTGTGTCGAGTGCCTGAATTTCAGCTTCCGTTTTCGCGGATATCTGCATGACTTTTATATTGTGGTCTTTGTATTTTGCGGAAATACTGTCAACTAATGTCGTATCAGCCATTCCGTTATCATCAGTATTGATTACTACTATAAATTCTTTCAGTGTTATGAAAGGATAGCTTAGAATGATTTTCCATTCATCTTCGGAAATTTCACGGGTGCGTAGAGGCAGGTCTTTTTCAAGATGCTCTTTGAAGGAGAGAAGCAGGGCTTCCTCTTTTTTATCCTGATCCGCATTCGCCTTTTTCAGGTTCTTGGTAATTCGTTCCAGCCTCTTTTCAATAAAAAGAAGATCGTGAAGTATAAGTTCGCCTGTTATTTCCTCTATATCTCTTTCAGGACCAACAGATCCGTTAACATGATATATCGAATCATCACTGAATGACCTTGCTACAAGGCATATAGCATCAAGATTGGCAATGTCCTTGAATATGGCGCCTTCCTGAATCATTCTCTTGTCCAGATCAGGCATTAAATCCATAACAATCTGTGCTGGAGCTGTGCTTTTAGGATTATAATGCTTTGAGAGAAAATCAATTCTTTCATCGCGTATTTCAGATATTCCGGGGATGATCTTTACTTCTGTTGTTGATGTTACATTGTTTCCTGTTAATAAATTAAATAATGTCTTTTTTCCGCTGTTAGGCAGTCCTATGATTCCTATTTTCATTTCAATTCCTGTATTATTAATAATTCAATATATTGCTATCTGTCTGAGTATTTTCGATTTGTTGGACTATTTAGAAATACGTATCAGTAATATCAAATCAAATTTCAGGTAATTTAAATTTTTTATATGAGGCTTATTATAAGTATATAAGCCTCATATAAAAGGATATTAATATTAATTTATGCAGGATTGCCGACTTTAGGTTTTCTGACTTTAATAACAGCAAAAAGAGCGGGAATAAATATCAGTGTTACAATTGTACAGAAAACAATTCCCCATGCCATAACAAGTACCATGGGTCTGATTGAAGGGACATCTCCTCCCAAACCATATGCTGCAGGCAGAAGGCCTGCAAAAGTTGTCAGGGTTGTCAGGACAACGGGCCGAAGGCGAGCGGAAGCTGCTTTTATACAGTTCTGTATTGTATAACCTGCTGCTTTACATGCTTTTGACAGATGATTGATCATTACAATTGTATCATTAACAACCACACCGATAAGCCCTATCATTCCCAAAAGCGATATCATAATGAGCGGTCTTCCATGAATAAGAAGAGTAAGGAAAGTGCCTCCTATGGCAAACGGAACAACTGACATTATCATCGCTGGAAGCAGGTATGAGTCGAACAAAATCACCAGAATAAAGTAAATTGATACGACCACAAATATGCCTGCGAACTTGATTCCGCTCATGCTTTCCTGCGATTCAGCCTGTTCACCTCCATAGATGATTCTTACATCTGATGGGAGAGTATTCTCAAACTCTGATTTAATTTTAGCATTTATTTCCGAAGAAGTTGTTATGTTTTCATCAATATTCGCGCTTATTGTTACAGAGCGGTTTCCGCCGTAATGGGCGATTGCCGCAGGGGAGGTCTGGTCTTCAAGACGGGCGACATGCCTCAGCCTGATCATGCGAACATTTGAATTCGTGACAGGAATGTCGAGTATATTGTCTTCCCTGAAATGAGCACTGTCTTTAAGTTTGATCCTGAAATCTACTGTTTCCCCTTCATTTCTTATTGTAGTTACGACTTCGCCTTCAAAAGCGGAACGAATAGTTGAGGCAACATCATATGAAGTAAGCCCGAGCCTGCTTAACATCTTATAGTCCAGAAGAACAGCAAGCTCGTCTTTGCCCGCAGTGTCCGTTGTTTCAATATTGATCACCCCGTCCTGCTTTTCAAGAAATGCCGTAAAAGAATCACCGGCCTTTTTTCTTGCAAGGTCATTTCCTGAAACCATGGTTATTTCCACAGGCTTTCCTACAGGCAGTCCTGCCGGAATATCAACAGTGAGTTTCTGCAGGTTTAATTCAGATTTAAGGTCGTCAGCTTTCTGTTTAAATCCGGCAATGAGGTTCTCACACGTTATATCTCTTTCAGCTGACGGAATCAGGTTTACATTTATCAGTGCCCAGTTAGAATGAAACCCGAGGGTTGTCCCGAAATAATCAGTATCATGATGTCCGATTTCAGAGGAAACACCCATCAGAATATTTTCAGGCATATATTCAAGAATAGCTTTCTCTATTTCCGATACCGCTTTTTCGGTTTTTAAAAGCGGGGTGCCCTCTTTTGCTTCAATAACAAGCTGAAAAGTATCAGGGTCGATATCCTCATCAAGCATAAACTTGATATTCATTGATGTAAATGCGATAAGCAGAACCAGCAATAAAACAAATGCAGTTAGCACTGTCCCTTTTCTTTTAAGGCATTTAGCGAGAAAGGACTCATAGGCAATTAAAACGATATTAAAGGCTTTATCTCTTTTATTTTCCAATGATTTTGTTTTTGCATTTTTTCCCATGGCAGGAAGAAATTTCGAAACGAATTTTGTAATTTTATTTTTACGCCCGGGATTTTTATTGCCTGCTGACATGTGAACAGGAAGAAAAAATATTGAATCAATAAAAGATATTGCAAGAAGTATAATCACTACTCCGGGAATAGCCTTTCCGAAGCGTCCCATTACACCCGGGATAAAAATTATAGGGAAAAATGCGAGTATGGTTGTCATTATTGAACCTGCAACAGGTATAGCCATTGACATTACTCCGTCCAGCAGTGATTTGCTGTCCCATTTTCCCTCTTGCCTGATTGTATGAATATTTTCGGTAATAACTATAGCGTCATCTACAAGTATACCAATTAGAAGTATCATGGCAAGCAGTGTGGCTGTATTAATGGAAATTCCGAAAATGCTGAACAGTGCAAAGGAGGTAATAACAGAAAAAGGAATTCCAAACGCACTCCAGAATCCGCTTTTGAAATCAAGAAAAATAAACAGAAGAATAAGGACAAGGAAAAAACCGAGTAATCCGTTGGAAATCATCATGCTGATCATGATTTTTGTAAAGACAGAGTTATTTGTCACTACCTTAGCATTTACTGAAGCAGGCAGACTTTTTTTAAAAGCCCCGAATGTTGAAAATACAGTTTCTCCGAGCCGTATAATATCCGACTCGGGGTTGCTGATAACTATCAGCCCTATGGACCTTTTGCCGTTTCCATGATACAAATACATGGGTTCTTCATATATATCCTTAACATCCGCAAGGTCTCCGACCCTTATTGAATAGCCTGAAAGATTGGATCGTACAATTACATCCTTAACTTCCATCGGGTCTGTGAACTCGGAAAGTGTAACAATATTTTTTTCAGATACATATGACTCAAGTGTACCGCCTGTATTCCTTACGTTTCGTGATCTGATAGCATGTACAATTGATTCAAAAGGAACCTGGTAGGACATCATTTTTTTCACATCAGCTTCAATGCGGATTTCGCGTTTTCTGTATCCCAGCCTTTCAATTCTTGCTACTCCCTGAATGGATTTAAGCTTGTCTTCTAAATCGCGTGTATAACGCCTGACCTCACGCTCGTCATCACCTGAAAGAGCAACTTCGATTACCGGGAAATTGGATGTCTTGATTTCGGAATATTCCGGCCTTTCAGTTACAGCCGGAGGCAGGTTGCTTACCCTTGAAAGCGCTTCGCGAATATCCTCCTTGATCTTTTCCGGGTTACCGGCCTCTCCATCCAGAATAAGAGTGATAACCGACAGATTCTCAAAAGACATGCTGGATATTTTTTTAATGTTTTCAACTTCCAGCATTCTCTCTTCAATTTTGTCAGTAACATATAATTCAACGTCTTCAGGTGAAGCACCCGGATATACGGTTCTTATTTGAACAATGTCAAATGATATTTCAGGCAGTATTTCTCTTTTTATGGAGAAAAGAGAAAAAATGCCAGCCATGAATAAAAGCAGGATGAACATGTTTGTAATTCTGTGATGAGTTAGGAAATAATTTATGACAGATCTCATTCTTTCTCCTCTTTTATAACGTAAACAATAATTGGATTGAAGTTATTTAATAAAAAAATATTCCTGATTGATAAATTAAAGATGAAATTTTATTGAGAATTCGTATAAATGATTCCGTGTTTAAAAAAAATCAGAATTAAAAATTTAATAAGAATTATCCGGGCTTCGGAACAGCTCCCACATTGGAAGTTCAATTTTCGGTATTGTAACTTTTTTGATCAGCTGAAAACCGAAATGTTTGTATAATTCTACATTGTTCTCCGTTTCAGTTTCAAGATAAAGATACAGCCCTGCGCGGCTGCAGGAGTCAATGAGTGCATGCAGCATTTTTTTCCCGAAACCTTTTCCCTGAAATTCTTCCGCTACACCAATAGCAAAAAGGTAAACATAAGGCCTCCCTTTCATATTTTCATTTCTGTCCGGTGTCAGCGTGCTCCCTACAGGCTTCATTTTTCTGCCCGCATCTGAACCCAGTTTTATTGCTGAAATAATTGCCCCGCTTTTAATCAGGCGCGGAAATGTCATGTCTGCAAGTTCTCCGGGAACAATTACTGCAACCCCTTCCATCTCCGGTGAAGCTGCATATACCTGTCCGTATTTAAGTCCGAACCTTAAAGGTGTTTCAAAGAGTAATCTTCGTTTCCGGTCAGGGTCTGGAACGTTCTCCAGCACCTTATTCCATACCGGATCATGCTTAAAAGCATCACCCAGTATAATTCCGGCTTTTGTGATGTGTGATTTGTTCAGCCTGTAAAGGTCATTAATCTCAGGTTTCATAAAATTCGCCTCAGGAAAAAAATTTAAGTGTCCGGATTTTATATTTTTAAAAAATATTTTCAATAAATAATTATAATTTTCGTATTTTCCTGTTAATTCCCGCAGGATTACGCGGAAATTCCGGGTTATTGCATTACCCTGATAAGCAGCAGCCTGTATAAAGACAGTTAAAATAAATTGACATTCTGGAATCATTATCGTGTAATAATTAATATACCATATTATCTGCTATTATCGTATTTTCGGTGCATAAAAAAATTATAGGGAGCAAATCGTTTTTCATATAGAGTCATTGAAAAACGCTGAACAGAAAAATGTATAAATGTAAATATCCGAATCTGTTTTCTCCAATAAAGCTGGGGGATGTTGTATTTCGTAACCGTATTTTTGCGGCTCCTGTGGGGTATGAATATCTTTCTTCAGAAAATTATCCTCTGGATGAAACGATCGCATTTTATGAACGCAAGGCAATAGGCGGCGCGGCTACAGTGAATATAGGCTCTGCAGCCGTAGACAGTAAAAGAGGAGTGATCGGGCAGAGCAATCTTTATCTTGATGATCCTGAGTCGCTTCCTCCTGTGTACAGGCTAGCTTCTTCAATAAACAGGCACGGTGCTGTTGCCGCAATTGAGCTGTCGCATTTCGGCGCTAATTCCTATATATGCAGAATGAGAGGTAATGAAATTTACGGAGCTGTGGACGGGGAGAACGGTCTCGGGCAGTTTGTTCCGCAGATGCCTGAAGAGATTATTGAAGAAACCATTGAAGCATTCGGTAATGCCGCCGCTTTCGCAAAGTTCTGCGGATTCGGGCTTGCAACAATACATGCAGGGCACGGCTGGCTGCTGAATCAGTTCCTGGATCCTAATGTAAACAAACGTAAAGACCGGTGGGGCGGGAGCCTTGAAAACCGCTGTCGTTTCCTTCTGGCTATTATAGACAGAATAAAGAAAAAATGCGGTAAAGGATATCCCATTGATGTAAGAATGAGCGGTGCCACGTGTTATGAGGGCGGTTACGGCATTGACGAAGGAGTTGCTATTGCGAAGCAGTTAGACGGAAAAGCAGACCTGATTCAGGTTTCCGCGGGAAACCATGAAGTGGCTGAGGTGTTTACTGTTACGCACCCGAGTATGTTTCTGCCTGACGGCGCAAATGTTAAGTATGCTGCAGAAGTAAGGAAGCATGTTAAAACTCCGGTTGCTGCTGTCGGAGCTTTAAGCGATCCCGAGCTTATGGAAGAGATTATTGCTTCAGGCAAAGCGGACGTTGTTATGGCTGCGCGAGCGCTTATAGCTGACCCCGACCTTCCGAAAAAAGCACGTGCAGGAAAAACCGATGAGGTACGCACATGCATACGCTGCTTTGAATGTTTCGCGGGAATAACCACAAAGCGCCAGTACAGATGCGCTGTTAACCCGGAAATCGGTTTTGAGCAGGACGCAAGGCATGCAAAGATTCCGTCCGTAAAGAAGACAGTGCTGATTGCAGGAGGGGGAATCGGCGGAATGCAGGCTGCTTTAACAGCATCAGAGCGGGGGCACAACGTAATTCTGTGCGAAAAGTCCGACAGGCTTGGCGGTGTTCTAAGATGCGAAGAGAAAGTACCGTTCAAAAAGCTTTTATCAGGCTATCTTGACCATCAGGTGAGAATGCTTTCCCGCTCTTCTGTGGATGTTCGTCTGAAAACAGAACTAACAGCTGAGACGGCGCATAAAGTAAACCCTGATGTAATAATCGCGTCTCTTGGTGCACGTGCAGTAATACCTGATATTCCGGGTATAGGCAGCAGCAATGTAATGAGTGCTGAGCAGGCTTATGTTGATCCTGATAGGACAGGGCGAAATATTGTTATACTTGGCGGCGGACTCGTAGGGGTTGAACTGGGAATTTATCTTTCAGGCCTGGAACGCAAAGTAACAATAATTGAAATGATGGAAACATTGAGCGACGGGGGAAATCCGGTACACGGCCTTGCGCTGATCAATGAACTGAATAAATATAAAATACAGGCTTCCACAGCAACAATGGCAGTGGAGATAAACAGGGAAGGCGCAGTCTGCGAATATGTTGGAGAGGCGTTTACTCTGCCTTCATGCCCTACTGTGCAGAGGGCTGTCTTAAATTCCGACAGTTTTAGAAAGACGGTACGCGCGGATGCTGAGGAAGGCAGCAGAAAGATGTTTGCAGCTGATACTGTGATTTATGCTGCTGGCCGTGAACCGCTTCAGGCGGAAGCTGATGCGTTGCGTTTCTGTGCTCCTGAATTCTATCAGATCGGGGACTGCATTGTGCCCCGGAACATTCACCACGCGACAGGTATGGCATATACCATTGCCCGTGATATTTAGAGGTTGTCTTTATACTCAGGCAGCTATGCGTTAATAAAATTTAAAAAATTATTGCATTTATTTCAGTCTATGTGTTAAAATAAATAATGACAGGCAGAATAAAAAAATGAAGATAAAAGAATATAAAGATAAATATCTTAAGGAATGTATCAATACATTTATAAGGGTCTATAATGCACCACCCTGGAACAATCAATGGACTTTTGATGCGGCACTGGTACATTTAACCAATATGGTTAATACTCCCGGATTTATCGGGTATGTCAGTCTTGAGAACAGCAAAGTAGTGGCAGCCTGTATAGGTCACATAAAGTGCTGGTGGGACAGTAAGGAATATTTTATTGATGATTTCTTTGTTGATGACAGCAAACAAAGGTCAGGATACGGCTCTGAATTACTGGAATATATTCAGAAAGATATGCCCGGCAGGGATATAAAATCAATTACAATTGTTATTGGTAAAAATTCGCCTGCTGATAATTTTTATGACAAAAACAAGTTTGATACACTTGAATCATTAGTATTTAAGATGAAGAAAATTTAAACGACAAATTGGTTCCTGCAGATATAAATTTTAATTCCCCGTATATTCTAAAATACTCAAAGATATAGAAATAATGTATCTCGAAAATTAACTATAACAAACAGATGATCTTCGCCCGCGTCAGTAAAGACTGTTTCGGTAATGCCTATTAAACTGATGCATTCTTGTATTTAAGTTTTACTCACCTCAATGAACATTCACATTAAGCCCGTATGACTTAAGCCGCGCAACAATTACATCAATAGCCTCATCAGACGGACGCTTGCAGTCAGGCATCGGGTCCTCTCTCTGAAGGCGCTGATATTTTGTTGAACCGAGCCTGTGATAAGGGAGCACCTGAACCGTTTCAACAGCGTCTCCAAGTTCAGCGCAAAGTTTTCTGGCAGCGTCAATGTTTTCTTTTGAATCATTAAAACCCGGAATGACAGGAATTCGTACCTGCAGTTTTCCGCCGTCTTTGGCAATTTTGCGCGCGTTTTCATGTATTCTTTCATTGGGCACACCTGCAGCTTTTTTATGAGTTTCGCTGTCCATGTGTTTCAGATCATAGAGAAAAAGATCGGTATAAGGAAGAACTTCTTTTATGACATCGTAATTTACATAGCCTGTTGTATCAAGAGCAGTATGAAGTCCTTTGTTCCTGCATTCTCTTAGCAGCTCTATGGTAAATTCCGGCTGGCTCAGTGCTTCTCCCCCGGAAACCGTAACTCCTCCTCCCGATTTTTCAAAGAAAGGGGCGTCTTTCATCAGCCTTTCCATTACTTCTTCAACAGTGTAGTCCGTACCGCAAAGGTATAGAGCTTTTGAATAACATACTTCTGTGCAGGCACCGCAGTCATCGCAAAGAGACCTGTTAATTGTTACAAGCTGCATCTCTTCTTTGGTTACATCCGAGATTTTTTTCTTACCCGGTGAAAGCGCGTCTTTCGGACACTTGTCAAGGCAAAGCCCGCATTTTTCAAGGCCTACGCATTTTATTTCCATCCAGCAGAGTTCCTTTTTAAATGCCTGGGATTCAGGGCTATGACACCATGGACAGTGAAGAGGGCATCCTTTCAGGAAAATAGTTGTTCTTATTCCGGGGCCGTCATGAACGGAAAATCCCTGAATATCATATATTCTGCCTGTAATTTTTTTTAAAACCAAATCCTTTTACCTCTTAATCTGATTTTTTATGAATATTTACAGCAGTTTATTTAAGATAGAAAAGGTGTAAAACCCCATGATGCCATTATCCTTGCTGAATGTATTTTGAAATATAAATCAGTTATTTTTTTATAAATTTTAAATAAATACAGCTAATTATATTATTTTACTAATTTCATGCCAAGTAATTTGTATATAATTAATAATTTAATTTTTATCTATTGACAAAAAGTCAGTGTTTTCGATCATTTTATACAGTTTTTTTAGTTATCTATTTGAATTGGAAAACAACAAAATCCGTTACAGGTGCCATGTTAAGGTGAACTGGAAAATAATTCCCCTGAACATGGAGAATAGGGAAACCCGTTAAAATCGGGTGCGGACCCGCCGCTGTAACCGGGGATGAAAACCGTAAAAATATAATAATAGATATCAATCAGATATTTTTTATTATAGTTAATAAAGTTTCAGGATTTTAATTCTGAAACTTCTAAAATACTTTTAATCCCGGAGGATCAAAAGTATTAAAACCACTATCAGCTTTTAGAGACTGGTGGGAAGGAACGGTTAGTAAAATGATCCGGGAGCCAGAAGACCTGCCTGTAATAAATTATGCAGTATTATCAAAGGCAAAGAAGATACTGCAGCATAAAGAGGAATAAAAACGGAATCCTCAAACCTGCAAGGGTTTGGGGATTTTTTTTGTCCTGAAAACAGGGTAACGGATTTTTGTAATTATTAAAGGAGGTATAAAAAACAAAAATTTATTTTTGAATTTGTTCAATACGAAATACCCGTCCGGCGGGAAAAAATATAAATAAGCCGGGACAAATAAAAAGAAATATTATATTTGATTAGGAGAAAATCATGAAATTAACAAAAGCGGCAGTTATTGTAACTGCTCTCTTCGCTTTGTGCTTATCTGCAGCACTCTTCGCACAGGACATGCCTGAAGAAGAAACAATAACCAAGACAGAAGATACGCAGCCGCAGGCTGAAAAAAAAGGCAAAGAAGATATTAAACTGAATACGGTTGTTATTACAGCTACTAAAACAGAGGAACGCATTAAGGACGTTCCAATGAATATTGACGTTATTACTTCTGAAGATCTTGAAGCAACAGGTGCAACGACTCTTGGTGATGCGATAGGGCAGAAGATAACAGGGCACTATCACAGGTATTCCGGTATGTCACAACCCGCCGGGATTCAGGCGAATTTTACTGCTGATGAACATGGTGATGATATTTGCGGCGATGTACTTGTTCTTGTAGATGGGCATAGACTTGGTACCGGGAATATTGGAAAAGTTCCACCGGAGATAATTGAAAGAGTTGAAGTAATTAAAGGGCCTGCTTCTGCATTATATGGTTCAGCTGCTATGGGCGGTGTTATAAATATAATTACTAAAAAAGGAAAAAGTAAAATTCAAAATACTGCAAAAGCGGAATTTGGAAGTTTTGATTATATGAGGACTGCCCTTACTAGTGGAGGTAATATAAATAACTATATGAGTTATTTTCTTTTTACCAGCCTTATGAAAGTATCTGATTATAAAACAAAAAGTTATGGTAAAGTGTATAATACAAATGAGAATCAGGCGCAGTTATGGGGAAATGTGAGCTTCTATCCGTCTCAAAATCAAAGCTTCAGACTTGGATTCTCCTATGCTGACATTGAGTCACATTATCCTCAATGGCAGGCATATGAGAAACATACTTACTATGATGACAGCACTGGACAGTATTCTGATAAAAGCAGAGGGCACGTTGATCTTGAGTATAATACATCCTTTCTTAAAGAAAAAATAAACTGGAATCCGGTTGTATATTTTTTATGGGATAGAAATTCCTGGTATAGTGGATCATATCCAGATGAAAAGATAGAAGATGATGCAACTATTTATAATGATTATACTGTAGGTACGGACCAGAAAGTTACTCTTAATTTTTTTCCATGGAGTAAGATTGTAGTAGGATATACTTTTGAATCTCTTAGGAAAAAGGGAGAGGGGCTGTCGAACGGAGTTGATAGTGAACCGTTTACACCGGATTTAAAATACATTACAAATGGTATTTATGCACAGGATTCAATCAACTTATTAAATAATTCACTTAATATTATTGTTGGGGCCCGGTATGACAGATTTGATCTTTCAAGTCATAGCGAGACATATGACAGCAATTCAAAAAGTTATGATAATATAACTCCGAGAGGCGGTGTTGTATACAAGATTACAGATTTTATCAGAATTCGTGCAAATGTAGGTCAGGCATTTAAAACACCTTCTGCTGATCAGTTAACTGCAGAACACCGACATATTTATGGAAATTATCTTGGTAATCCGGATCTTAAACCGGAAAAAAGCACTACGTATGACGGCGGTTTTGATGTTTATTTCTCAGGTTTGACTGCGGGAGCTACTTTTTCAAAGATTAAAACAAAAGACAAAATAGTAACACTTTACTATGCATATACAGATTCCGAAGGCACTACCTGGAGTATTTACGATAATATTGGAAAATCTGATATGGAAATCGTCGACTGCTATGTTGACTGGTCAGCTACGACTACATTCGCGTTGCCTTTTATTTTTGATATTTCTTCGGCACTCACAATTAATAAGAAATATGAAAATGAAGATACCGGTGAAAAACTCCCATTTGTTGCAGACAAAGAATTAAAGTCAAATGTTACTGTTGGTTATAAAGCAGCCAGTACTACACTTTCACATGTTTATATTGGCCATGAATTACGCGACGATGGGGAGCAGAACTGTTCATTTTACTTTTTTAACTTAACAGCTAAGTATGATTTGTCTGCGTCTCTTACAGCTGACATTGGTATTTACAATCTCACAGATGAAGACTATGAGTGGGTAGACGGATATCCAATGCCTGAACGTAATTACAAAATAGGTTTAACCGGAAAATTCTAAACTTAATTATTATATAGCAATTTTTGCCTGTAGGGGCCGACAGATTTGGCCCCTGCATATTTTTAGTGTTACCATTAGAGGTATAGTAGATGCAGACGGGTATGCTTATCCGGTACCATGTGTTATTTAACAGGATGAATATTTTCTTAAAACAATTATTCCAGGCAGAAAAGCAAACAAAAAGTATTTAAGAGGCAGCAATGACTAAAAATGAAAATAAAACACTGACTCATCACTAATAATACTCATAAGCCCCAAGATCATAGCCGCTACCATTAGGCCGTGCGTTACCTTCAATATCCATTGCCGGTGCGGATTCCGCTGCCCCGGCATCAATCATTGAAACATCCGGAAGCAGATGAAAATCAAAGTTTGCCGGATCAGCAAATAAGTCAGCATAATCAGTATACTTTTCAATTTCAAAATTGTGATCTTCAGTAGCGCTTCCTGTTATGATATAGTTGGTCGCGATATTATTACGGACAATACAGTTGTAGCTGGGAGTATCGTCTTTATGAGGCATGATGGCAATCCACGGAGGTCCCGGTCTTTCGTCGTTGAGATCAACAACAGTATTGTTTACAATGCGGCAGTTGATAGCTCCGTAAAGAGATATTCCGTGCCAGTGGTCGGTTATCACGAGATTGTTCTCAACTATCCAGTTTATATAAAATCCGTCGAAGCAGCCAATGCCCTGAAGAGTTCCCCTGAAAGGCTGTGCGGGATCTGTGTAGGCAATAATGGTATTGCCGCGAAGTACAACACGTTCACGCGGAGGATCGTCATTGATAGACCATGACTGGAAACCGTCGTCATGATTTTCATTAACATCATAGCAGTTTTTGACTGTATTGTATTCAAAGAACAGGTCATTACCCAGGCCGCGCATTCCGTCTCCGCTGAAATTTTCCACTGTATTGCTTCTTATCAGCGCATAATTACCGGACATGGTTATACCGAAATTAATGTTCAGCAGATAATTATCCCTTATTGTTATGTTGTTCCCGCGTGCTGCTATGCCGTTCCACGGGAGGCTGTTCCAGTCCTCTATTGTCCAGGACGAGGAATCCGCTGCTGACTGAATTGTGCTGTTATCAAGAGTAATGTTGTACACAGACCCGTGCCAGTTGCTTGTTTCGAAAAACACAAGAGACGCATACAGTTCCGCGTCCCCGGCCGGAGGTATTACTGAAAGCCCTTTGAAGCGCCATCTGCATCCTGACTGAACATGCAGGCGTGTAACTGTTGCTCCGGAATCAGCAATCACGTTAATGTAGTCGGTATTAAAATAATCCTGAAGAAGAATGTCTCCGTGCGAACCGCTGCGCAGAATAATAGTATCCCCTGCTTTAACGGGAGCATCCTGATTTTTTACGATCATTTCCACTCCTTCATAGTACGGATGTTCCGCGGGTTCAGTTGTCTCTATTAACCCGCTCTCAATAACTTCCTGAAATGTAGACCATGGTGTTCCTGTCGACCCGTCATTTCCTATTGATCCGGTTGCAGGATCAACATAAAAGACATTGCCTGTTATTATTGTTTCATCAGTATTTATCTGATCAGGATATTCATCTCCTGCATAATATGGATAATTGCGATATCTTTCTATATCACCGCATGAACAGGAGTACATTCCGGACAGATTAAAAAGCAGCAGAATGATTATAAGGATATAAAGTCTCATTATAGTCCAGGTGTTTAAAATAAATTTACAGGCCTGCCATAGAAAAAGATGAAATGGCGTTTTATGATATCAAACAAATATAATGCATAGTCTGGCAGATGACAAGTCCAACACTTTATTGTTAAATTTTTATTGACAATATTTCCTTCTAATTAAATAGGTTATGTATAAACATAAAGGTGCTTTAGCGTAATATTCTTTATTACAATAAAGATAATAGGAAAGACGGTGCAATTCCGTCGCATACCAGCCGTTGCCGTAATCGGGGACGATAGCCGCGAAAGACCACTCTTATGGATAAAACCTTAAGGGGAAGGTGCAGCTTGAGAAAGATCCGTAAGCCGGAAAGCCTGCCTTGATGTTAATACATGGGTTTTTGCTGGACAAAATCCTTCTGAAAAAATTATATTCAGGAGGCATTTATGTCAGCGGAAAATGACAGAATTTTCGGCAGTATTATCACCCGTCTTATCAACAAACAGAATCTTTCCAGAGAAGAAACCAGACAGACTTTCCTTTCAGTACTGAACAATGAAACCACGGAAATGCAGCAGGGCGCTTTTCTTGCGGCTCTCACGTCAAAAGGCGAGACTGAGCAGGAAGTGGCAGGCGCATGGGAAGCAATCTATGAAGCGGATACTGTAAAAGTTAAATTCAGTAATGCAGTGCCTGTCGTGGATAATAGCGGTACAGGCATGGATACTTTCAAGACTTTCAATATCAGCACAGCCGCATCTATTATTGCGGCATCTCAGGGCATTCCCATGGCAAGGCACGGTTCAAGGGCAATTACTTCTGTGTGCGGAACAGTGGACATGGCTGAAGCGCTTGGAGTTGACGTTGACTGTACAGCGGATGTCGTAGCAAAAAGTATTGAGACATCCGGTATAGGACTCTTCAACGGCATGAGCCCTCATATTCATCCCAACGCGCTCGGCAGAATTCTTTCACAAATATACTTTGGTTCAACTTTGAACATCGCGGCATCACTTGCTAATCCGGCTCTTCCCAATATCGGAGTAAGGGGAGTATACTCGAGGGAAATGGTAATGCCTGTTGCACGTGTAATGAAAGAAGTAGGATATAAAAACGCGATTGTCCTGCACGGCACTGTAGACGGCACTGATCTCGGCATGGATGAAGCATCTGTTTGCGGAAAAACATACTGCGCACACCTTACGGAAAGCGGGGATATCCACGAATTCGAAATCAGTCCTGCGGACTTCGGAATGGGCAGGGGTTCGCGAGATGAGCTTTCTCATGCAAATGATATTCAGTCTGAGACAAAAAGATTTACCGAACTTATGAACAATAAAAGCAATGGCCCAAGAAAAGAAGCAGCCCTGTTAAACGCTGGTCTGATTTTTTATGTCGCAGGTAAATCAAAGGATATTAACGATGGAATCAGCATAGCTGCGGACGCGCTTGAAAGCGGGAATGCTTTCAATACTCTTGAGCAATGGGTGTCCGCGCAAAGCTCTGATTCTGAAAAAGGATTACAAAAGCTGTACAGCTATCTTAATTATTAATTTATTGCTTCTCCTATTTTTTAAGGTCGTGACTGTACGTAAAGGTGGCTGATAGAATTAAATATAATCAATTTGTTTCTGTACCCTCACCCATCGCCATGCTACGCATGGTGATTACTTTCTCCCTCCGGGAGAGGGTGGGCTAAGCGTTAGCGAAAGCCGGGTGAGGGCACGGGAGCTGATAAAGCATTTTTTACACAGCCCAGCTCATAATATGTTTAGGAAAGTCAAAAAAATAAAATCTACCAAGTTAGTATCAACTATGAAAACAGAACTACTAATCATAAAAAATAACAGCGAGTACATAAGATTCATAGACGGCTCCTACAAGATATGCGGACTTGACAAGGCCAGCGTTTTCCCTGTTGAGCAGCTCTTCAAAGTCAAAGAATATATCACAAAATTGAAAATGATAGGATTCGAAGATGCCTGCATTAAAAAACTGATCATTACAGAAGAGGATTTCCAATGAAAGCGGTTCTTACAGCATTAAAAAAAATTGAGATAAGAGACGGTGATCCTGAAGAGCAGGTAAGGGAAGGACATTCTCTTCTGAATGTGCTTTGCTGCGCTGTGTGCAGAACAGACGCGAAAATGTGGCAGCAGGGACACAGGGATCTTGTTTTCCCGCGTGTTCTCGGGCATGAGATGGTTGCAGAGGATGACGCAGGCAGCAGGTACATTGTGTGGCCCGGGTCCAGCTGCGGAAAGTGTGTGTATTGCAAAACAGGAAGGGAAAATCTATGCGAGGAGATGAAGATATCCGGCTTCCACAGTGACGGCGGATTCGCTGATCATGTGCTTGTACCGGACAGCAGTCTAATTCCGGTATCGAAAAGCATGGATATAGCGGCAGGCTGTTTTGCCGAGCCTGTTGGGTGCGTGGTACATGCTTTTGACAGACTTAATTTAAAGCAAAATGACCGTGTACTGATTTACGGCGGCGGCACCATGGGCCTTCTGACTGCTCTTTACGCGAAAGCTCACGGGCTCTTTCCGCTGATAATTGAAAAGAGTTTTGAGAAAATTAACAAAGCGGGCGGGTTCCTGAAGCGTACTGAAATTGAGTGCGTAAAAGATACTGTTGAGAGTGAATATGATGCTGTAATAAATGCGTGTGCCGATTATATCGCTTTCTGTCAGGCAATTACAAAGACTGCAAAGGGAGGACGTATTTCATTTTTCAGCGGACTTACAAAAAATGAACACATTGAAACAAATCTTCTCAACCTGGTGCATTACAAAGAGATCGAATTGTCCGGAGTTTACGGTATGAACAAAAAGGACATGGTACAGGCAGTTAATTTCATTGAAAAGTATCAGGACGATATAAAATTATTGATAGAAGATACTGTTCCGCCTGTAAAGATACCTGAATTAATGGAAAAAGTACTTTCTGGTGATAATTTCAAATATATTATTGATGTTGCAGGGATCTATACCGGAATCACTCAAAAGAAAGAGAGTGTAAAACAGACAGTTCAGCCTGAAAAAAAGACATCAATTAAATATCCGGACGTCAGTACATTGTGTGGGTCTGTAATAAAAAGCATTAAACCTGTTGATGATTCTTGCCGCTTCAGCGCCATAAAGAAAATTGATGATAAAGCAAAACCCCTTGGTGCTCTGGGAAAGCTTGAAGATCTTGCTGTTAAGATTAGTGTAATTCAAAAAACTCTTAAACCCGTAATAAATAAAAAGAATATTTTCGTTTTTGCCGCAGATCACGGAATAACAGAAGAGGGCGTTTCAGCGTATCCGGCTGAAGTAACAGGCCAGATGGTGGATAATTTCCTTAACGGTGGTGCTGCTATCAATGTTCTTTGCAGGCATTACGGGATAGAAATGAAAATCGTTGATATGGGCGTTGATAAGGAATTCAGTGAACATCCGGACCTGATAATTAAAAAAGTTAGAAAAGGCACAAGAAGCTTTGCGATAGAAAACGCTATGACTTATGAAGAAATGATACAGGCTCTTGAGGGCGGTATGCAGGTTTTTCTTGACGCTTATGAGAAAGAGAAAACTGATATAGTCGGTCTGGGTGAGATGGGAATAGGCAATACTTCGTCATCTTCAGCAATTATTTCCGCTGTTACGGGCATATCTCCATTTCAGTCCGCGGGCCGGGGCACAGGCGTTGATGACAAAGGGCTTGATCATAAGGCAAAGGTCATACTGAGGGCATTGAACTTTCACAAGCCTGATCCTGAGAACGGATTCGATGTACTTCAGAGGGTAGGCGGATTCGAGATCGCGGGGATCGCAGGAGCGGTTCTTGCAGCAGCGTCAAAACAGACTACAGTAGTGCTGGACGGCGTTATATCAACCGCTGCAGGGCTTATCGCATATTTGATAAATCCGGATATAAAAGGATATCTTATTTCTGCTCATAAATCGGTTGAGGCAGCACAGGCAGCAGCGCTTTCGCATATGGGGCTTAAATCTGTCATTGATCTTGAAATGCGTCTGGGAGAAGGTACGGGAGCGGCAATGATTCTGGATGCTGCGGATACTGCGTGTAAGATTATGAGTGAAATGGCTTCGTTCGATGAAGCAAAGATATCGAGGTCAAGGAAATAAATTTAAACATATCCCGAAATTGATTTTTTATGTATCAATTCCGGGATTGCTTTAATAATATTACAGGACTCAGGCCTGTGTCAACTGTTCAACGGATACAACAGACCCGAATTTATCTTTAAGAGCCTGAAGACCTTTTCTCTGTTCTTCATAAATTTCAAATAAGTGCGGAGGAATATTCCCTTCTTTCTTATATGATTCCTCCTGCAGTTCAATCCTTGCAAGAATATTATCAATATAGAATGCAAAGTGTTTGTTATAAAGATCCTTGCTGTATTCCTTGTCAATTTCTTTAAACAGCTCCTTAAGGTCTTCATATTTCGGAATAAACCCGATTGGTGTTTCAATTGCTTCAACATCGTTGTTTGCCATTTTTTCGAGCCAGCCAAGCCAGACCTTCACATCTTTCTTTTCTCCAAGAAGACCGTTTCCTTTACCGCCGCGTGCCGCGTGAGTAAGGAAGTAGTTCAGTCCCGCCATTACAGGTTTCTGCTTTAATTTGCCGGAGTTGAAAAATACAAACTGTGCCTGCATATAATCTGCAAGAGGCCCTGCTATAAACGGCTCGTTAGCCCACGGCTGGCGCCTTACACCTTTTGCTCCGACCTCTGTTGCTGTTGCAGCGGAAAGAATTGAAGCTCCAATAACTACTCCGTGATCGGAATTCCTGGCGACCCATACAGGAGGCATTGTGTCGCTGTCACGTCCGCTGTAGGTAATGACCTTGATTTCCGCGCCTTTTGGATCCTCCGCAGCCTGATTGTTGTAATTCGCGATTGCTGTATTCCTGAGCGTGCATCTGGAGTTCGGGTGAGAAAGCGGAACAGGCTTGCCGTTTTCATCTGTTTTTCCCTCATACCATTCGCCCTGGAAGTTGATTCCTTTTTTGGACGGTGTTTCCCCGTTTCCGACCCACTGGGGTACACCGTTTTCATCTATCAGAACATTTGTCCAGATAACTTCAGTTCCTTCTTCTCTGAGGCATTTCATAAGATAAGGGTCACCTTCACGGTTAACATCTTCAACTATTCCGAATATTCCGACCTCAGGGTTGATGCCGCGAAGAGTTCCGTCAGGAGCTATCCATAACTGCGCTAGATCGTCCCCGATAAAATCCGAACCCACCATTGCGGTTGTTGTCTTGCCGCATCCTGATGGCGCGGCTCCTGCGAAAAATGTTTTTCTTCCGTTTGCTCCGGTTAAGCCTGTAATGAACATATGCTCGGAAAGCTCTTTTCCCTGATTGTAATATGTTGCAAGATCAACAGCGAATCTGTGATTTCCTTTTTTGAGTAATAGAGTATTTCCTGCGTAGGTGCAGTACATTGAGAATGTGGTGAGCCAGCTTCTGTCCATGAAAACCCTGGCATTGGGAAGATCCTCCTCTCTGTTCTGTCCTTCACTATGAACATTTGTCAGAAACAGGCCTCTTCTTTCAGCTTCCGCGTCAAACTCGTCAAAGGCATTCCTGTAAAGAATGTTTGCCGAATGCATGACGTATGTGGAAGTAGTAATCTCAAGTGCCGGAATGGAAGCCTGTGCGCCGATCGGTCCTCTGCTGTAAAAACCAATAAGCAGCGTCATACCTTTGCCTATGCCTTTGAATTTATCATTAATATAGCTATGGGCTTCCTTGCGCAGTATTTTTTTGGCAAGACTGCTGGTTGTTTCATTTTCGTTTACGATATAGAAAGTTCTGTCTATAATACGCGCCTGTTCTTTTGCCAGGTCAAAATGAATTGTATGGTCTTTCATCGGGAGCTGCTTCTCTTCTCCCTTCTCAATAGCCATTTCCCTGACTTTTATCAGGTCTGCTTCTGAACCTGTATTTACAAAAACAGAATCCGGATTTATAAGTGAAATCGAGTTTGCGATTTTTAGAATCGCTTCTTCATTTTTGATTTTTGTAAGTTTTTCCGCGCTTTCAGCATCACATTTTTTTTCAATGATCACATTCGCTTCCTGAATATTTTTAATATTCCCGATATCAGAAAGAATATCAACGCCCTTTTTCAACTCTACCATACCTGAGTCTCCTTAATTTATTTATAAATTTCCATTCAATTATTTTGCGAATAAATAAATTGCCTGTATTAATATCAGATAAAAATAATCCACAAATTAAACAAAGAAAGTCAACAGAAATTTAACAATATTGACATAAATTCTATACTGCGAACATGGTTTAAGAGATTTTTTCATAATACACAGGATAATATACTTAAAAATATTTATGAACGGAGCGGTATATTCCGGCCAATATAAAAAAATAATAAACTTATTTATTTAACAGCCCGGAAATTTTATATCGGGCTGTTTTAAACATTATGATCGTAATATCAGGACTTGTTCTGCACATCTTTAATATTAACTTCAGACCATGTTTTAATTTCAGCGAGAATTCGCGTAGCAACATCGAGAATTTCCATTGATACGGCAGCTCCGGTTCCTTCGCCGAGACGCATTTTCAAATCGAGAATTGGTTCCAGTCCTAAATGGTCATGCATGAATTTATGGCCTGCTTCCACTGAGCGGTGACTTGCGAAAAGGTAATCCTTTGCTGCAGGAGCAAGTTCGCACGCAATCAGCGCACCTGCCGTTGAGATAAGTCCGTCGCAGACAACAGGAATACTGTTTGCAGCAGCTCCAAGTACAAGCCCTGCCAGGCCTCCTATTTCAAAACCGCCGATTTTTGCCAATACATCAATCGGATCGTTTTTATCCGGATTGTTCAGCTCAAGCGCTTTTTTAATTGTCTTTATCTTGCTTTGCAGCGCTTTGTCTCCCAGCCCTGTTCCCCTGCCTGTAAGCTTTTCAACAGCTATACCTGAAAAAGATGCTATTATCGCGCTTGAAGGAGTTGTGTTGCCTATACCCATATCACCTGTCCCGAGCATATCCACTCTTTCTTTCCGCAGCAGTTCTTCAACTATTTCAATACCGGCTTCTATTGACTGCACTGCTTCTTCTCGCGTCATAGCCGGTCCTTTTGCCAGATTGGAAGTGCCTTTACGGATTTTTTTATGGAACACCGGCAGGTCCGGTTTAAAGTCGTAGTTTACGCCTAGGTCGGCGACAAATACTCTGGCGCCGGCATGACGTGCGAGAACGTTTACTGACGCGCCTCCGTTTACAAAATTGAAAACCATCTGAGTGGTTACATCTGACGGGAACAGGCTGACACCTTCTTCTACGACACCGTGGTCTCCCGCGCATGTTACAATAATCTTATTCTTTAACTGAACATCGAGCGTGCCTGCTATGCCGGCAAGTCTTGCAGAAAGAGCCTCAAGTTCTCCAAGGCAACCCGCAGGCCTTGCCTGGTCTGCCAGTCTTGCAAGTGCCTTTTCATAGACTTCCCTGTCAGGATGTTTAATCGAATCAATAGTCTGTTTAAGCTTTTTCATTTTTCCTCCGGTAATAATATTTTGAATTTTTTAAATCAATCTCTTTGAATTCATTGGACTCAATGAATTCATTTTAAAAAATTTTAGCAAAAAAAAAGGGCTCCGAAGGCAGTAATAGCCTTTCAGAACCCTTTTCCATTGTGTTCTATTTTATAAATTAATTCAGCTCGTCTTCTGACTCCCGGATCAATCTACTGACTGCGCCTTCCCATGAGCCTTAAATGACTCCCGGTGGTTTTAATACTTTAGCCCTGAAGGACTAAAGTATTTATGGAATTTCAGATTGCAAATCTGAAATTCCATAAACTTTAAGATAATAATATAAAGTTAGCAGTGTTCGTCCCCGGTTACAGCGGCGGGACCGTCCCGGATTTTAACCGTGTTCCGTTAGCTAAATAACCGTATATTCAGTTTTATACTAAAAAAAATGTTTTATCGTAAAAGTCAAGCAAATATAAAAATTGCGTAATATCAGAAATCAGATTATTTCAATTATCTTTGCGTTTACAATATCTCCCGGAAAAAGTTCCTCTTCCGAATCAAACTTTACAATCCAGTCAATATCCGGAGCCTCTCCTGATGTTCTGCCGTAATACAGGCCGTCCTCAGTTACGCCTTCTACAATTATATTGCTGTTACTGCCGATCCGCGCAGAGTTTTTTTTATTATTAATAGCTTCCTGAATTTTCATAATTTCGTTCAATCTTTTCTCTTTAATGGATTCCTCAATCTGGTTTTCCATCTCAGCAGCTTTTGTTCCTTCCTCCTGTGAATAGGTAAAAATACCGAGCCTGTCAAATTCAGTCCTTTGAACAAAGTCACAAAGCTGTTTAAAGTCTTTTTCGGTTTCGCCGGGGAATCCGACTATCAGTGAGGTTCTTAATGTCATGTCCGGTACTTCGGCTCTTAACCTGGAAATTACTCCTTCAATTTCAGTGCCTGTTCCTCTTCTTCCCATTGCTTTGAGAATGCTGTCGCTTATATGCTGTATCGGGACATCAATGTAGCTCAGAAGCTTCTTATTAATTTTAAATTCGTTTATCAGTTCATCATCAATTTCTTCAGGATAACAGTATAGCAAACGGAGCCATTGTATTTTTTTTATTTTAGTCAGCTCTTTTACAAGCTTCACAAGACTCTTCTTGCCGTACAGGTCAATACCATACCTTGTAGTATCCTGAGAGACAAGAATAATTTCTTTCTTACCTGATTCTGCAAGATCCTTTGCCTCTTCCAGAATGTTCTCAACGGATCTGCTTCTATAGCGTCCTCTTACAGAAGGAATGACGCAGTATGTACAGCGATTGTCGCAACCTTCCGAGATTTTGAGATATGCAAAACCGGAGTCTGAAGTAAGCAGTCTTGGATTTTCAAGATAGTCTATACTGTTGAGTTCGGGATACAAATTCGATTTGCCTGAAGAGTATGCTGCTTTGATTACATAAGCGATCTCTGCATATCCTCCTGTTCCGATAAGAATGTCAATTTCCGGCATGGACTCCATGAGTTCGTCTCTGTATCTTTCCGCGAGGCATCCGGTTACAATAAGCAATTCGCAATGGTTTTCTTTATAGTCAGCCATCTCAAGGATTGTATCAACAGCCTCCTGTTTTGCGGATTCAATAAACGCGCATGTATTGACTATCAGTATTTCCGCTTCCGCTTCTTCGTTTGTTATTTCGAATCCGGAGTCAATCAGCCTTCCGAGCATGATTTCAGAGTCAACAAGGTTCTTGGGGCATCCAAGAGATATTATACCAACTTTTTTTCCCAATTTGCGTAATTCCTGAATTAATTATTTACTTAAGTTGGCTGACATTTTAATTAAAGTTTTGCAGAGGAAATTATTTTTTAATTACTTTAATACGCCATATAGACGTTTCAGGAACTTTTGTAATTGTTCCTTCACTTGATTTTATCTTCCAGTATTTTTTCCAGCGGTTAAATCCCACTTCTCTTTCCATAAGAATGCTGTCGAAGCTTGCTGTTGCCGCATTCCCGTCTATGTATTCGATCTGAAGTTTTTTATCCTTTATATAATTTTCGAGATTTTCACCGTAAATCATATACCAGTTGCTCCAGTCTTTTTCTATGTAAATATATTCAACATCGAATAACTTGGCCACTTCCTCATCATTGCCTGACTTTCCGGATTTCTCTGAATTTTTTACTGCATCAACAGATTTTCCGGATCTTCCGGGTTTTGATTTTTTCTTTTCCGCAAGCTTACTGTTGCTGTCTTTTGCCTTTACTCTTCCAAGCCATTTGCCTTTATTCCATTTGCCGGACTTCTTTGCTCCGTCCGAATATGTATAAACACCTGTTCCGTGCATATTGTCATCTTTCCATTCGCCTGAGTATTTTTCGCCTTTTTTCTTTCCGCTTTTCCATTCCATTACTCCGTATCCATTGCGTTTGCCTTTGTTGAATCTGCCTTTATAAACGCTTCCGTCAGTATATACATATTCACCGATTCCATGCATGTTGTCATTATACCATTCACCGGAGTATTTCTCTCCTTTCCTTTTCCCTGAAGCCCATGTCATTGTACCCTTGCCATGTTTTTTACCGTCTTTAAATTCACCTTCGTAAGTGCTTCCATCGGAATATGTATATTTCCCTTCTCCATTGATTTCATCTTCGGACCACCGGCCTGTGTATGTGTCTCCTTTTCTGGGGCCTGATGCCCACATCATTGTGCCTTTGCCGCTTCTTTTCCCG
>JAFGDQ010000020.1 GCA_016932015.1 Spirochaetota bacterium
ATAGTATATATAAAAGAAGAATCCTGTTTGAATTAATTGTAAAGTCCCTATTTATTTTTCCGACATCTAATAATATAGAATAAGTTTATTAAATTTATTCTGCTGTTATTGAAATTCCATAAACAGCATTTACTTGATACTTCATGGAGAATTCAGCATGAAAAAAATTATTACCTTTTTTGTTTTTATTGTTTTAATCGTTTCAGGATCAAATGTTACCGGTCTTACAGAAGACGGAACTTTGATGATCAATAAAATGAGGTTAATGCAGGAAGATATCCCGGAAGGATATATGTACGGACAAATTCCTGATTTTGCCAAGAAAGTATTAAAGCATAATCCGTGGAATATGGATAAAGACGCTATTAAAACATTGACAGAGAAGATTTATCCCGGCGGCGATTATAATCAGGTAACTTCAATACACGTTACAATAATTGCCAAAAAAGAGACACCTCATGGGGATGACATTGTATGCTATATAATAAAATACAGAGACGCAAAATCTGCAAAAGAAGAAATAAGCAAAATATCCGAATATGTGGGTTATAACGGTGACAGAGCTATCTTAAGCGTAATGGACAATATGGCTGTATTTCTTCACGTGGACGATAAAGAAGATTTCCATATTATCCGTAAAATGGAAAAAACCATGAAAGAAAGGTTTAAGAGAGGCTGAAAACCTGATTTATTAACGGACGTAAACGGAGTATAAATGCATAATGTTCTTGTGGTAGACCTGCCACCATATAAAGATAAAATAGTAAAAATATATAGAGAAAGCGGATACAGGGTACAGGATTCTGAATCCGCTTTTGATGCTATGGGAAAATTGAAAACATTTGATTTTGACCTTATAGTATCTGAAGTTGAACTTCCGGGAGATAACGCTTTCGAACTCTATAATTATATCCAAACTCATTATCCCTACATCCCCATGATTATGATAACCGAGAAACAAATTGATATTTTTTTCGAGCGGATATTTCAGGAGGGGATTGGCAATGTTTTATGCAAACCGATAGTTAAAGAGGAACTTGTCAATCTTACGCAAAAGCTGATTACAAGAAAGAAAATCTTCGGTCTTCAGAATTACATGGGAGTTACTGAAGATATTAAGAAAATCAGAATAAAATCCTCAGCTGAGATCAGGGATAGTATTGACAAAGCAATAAGTAAAATTGAAGAGTGGAAATTTGATATAGGCAACAAGACTATTCTGAAACTTGTTCTGAATGAAATAATTATTAACGCGGTTTATCATTCTCATGGTTATGGGAAACAGAAGGAAGAAAGAAAAAAGATAGATTTAAAAAAAGATGAACATGTTGACCTTTTTTTCGCAAAGAATTGTAACGGTTATGGAATTGCTATTGATGATTACAGAGGAAAGCTTACAAAAGCAGCTATTCTTGAGAATTTAAATAAAGCTATAAAACAAAGTGAAATGATCATAAGAGCCTATGAAACAGGAGAGGAGATTTCCGAGGAAATTTCCGAAACAGGCAGAGGGCTCGATATGTTGAGAAAAATTGCAAAGGATTATTATTTTATTATAAAAAAAAATGTAAGAACGGAAGTAATAATCCTGTTTAATAATCAAAAGTCAGCCGGGCAGAAGGGCACTTCATTAAAAATAATTGAAGATGTATAAATACCTGCCCTATACAGTTTTAGAAATAATAGACCCGGTTTCTGCTTCATTATTTCCGTGAAAAACTAGTTGACAATCTTTGAGCTGGTTTAGCAAAATCATACGTTCTATTGTCATTTTTTAACGGGCGATTAGCTCAGCTGGCCAGAGCGCCTGCTCGACACGCAGGAGGTCGTTGGTTCAAGTCCAATATCGCCCATATTGGAATTACAACTTTTTCAGGTGAATTAATTGAGCGAAGATATTCAGAGTACTGAATTTATTCAGATTGGCCTTCCCGATTCATCAATTCTGACAGTTAAAAAAGAATCAACTGTTTACGAAATAATCGGAAATATTGGCAAAGGTTTGCAAAAAGCGGCAATTTGTGCTAAAGTCAATGACCGAATTGTTGACCTGTCTCATCGTGTGAGCGCTGACTCTTCTTTGAGTGTGTTTACATTTGATTCAAGAGAAGGAAAAGAGGTTTTCTGGCATTCCGCTTCTCATTTAATGGCCCAGGCAGTAAAAAAACTTTTTCCGGAAGTAAAAGTTACAATTGGTCCGGCCATTGACGATGGTTTCTATTACGATTTTGATAAAAAATCGCCGTTCGTTCCTGAAGATCTGGAACGAATCGAAGCTGAAATGAAAAAAATTCAGTCTGAGGCTCTTGAAATAACAAGGGAAGAGCTTAGTAAAGACGATGCGATTAAGCTTTTCAGCTCATTAAATGAAACATATAAAGTTGAGCTTTTAAATGAACTGGATACGGACAAAGTGTCAATCTACAGGCAGGGTGATTTTGTTGACATGTGCCGCGGGCCTCATGTCCCGGATACTTCATATATTAAGTTTTTTAAGCTGCTTTCCATAGCCGGAGCCTACTGGCGCGGAGATGAGAAGAACAAGATGCTTCAGAGAATTTACGGGGTTGCTTTCCCTGACCAGAAAGCACTGAAGTCTCATCTGGCAATACTTGAAGAGGCGAAACAAAGAGATCACAGGAAGCTTGGGAAGGAACTGGAGCTTTTTTCAATTCAGGAAGATGTGGGGCCCGGCCTTGTGCTGTGGCATCCGAAAGGTGCCCGGTTAAAGAATATAATCGAAAGCTTCTGGAAAGACGAGCATTATAAAAACGGGTATGAGATGATTTCAACGCCTCATATCGGAAGAGCCAATCTCTGGCAGACAAGCGGGCATCTTGATTTTTATAATGAGAATATGTATTCTCCAATGGATATTGAAGGGCAGGATTATTATGTAAAACCGATGAACTGTCCTTTTCACCTTGCTATTTATAAGAGTAAATCATTTTCATACAGAGAACTTCCGCTAAGATGGGCTGAATTAGGCACAGTTTACAGATATGAACGCAGCGGAGTATTGCACGGCCTTCTGCGTGTACGCGGATTTACGCAGGATGACGGGCATCTCATCTGCAGGCCTGACCAGATGCCTGAGGAAATTGACCGGGTAATTGATTTCTGCCTGAAAATGCTGAAAATATTCGGTTTTGAAAAATTCAAACTGTACCTGGCGACAAAACCTGCTGAGAAATCGGTCGGGGATCAGAACATGTGGGACTCTGCAACGCAGGCTCTTGAGGAGGCTCTCAAAAGAACAGGAATAGGATATGAAGTTGATGAGGGCGGTGGCGCATTTTATGGCCCTAAAATAGATATAAAGATTACAGACGCTCTTGGGCGTGAATGGCAGTGCTCAACAATTCAGTTTGATTTTAATATGTCCGAGCGTTTTGACCTGACATACATTGCTCAGGACGGCAAAAAGCACAGGCCGTATATGATTCACAGGGCATTGCTTGGTTCTCTGGAAAGATTTTTAGGAATTCTTATCGAACATTATGCGGGGAAATTTCCGGTATGGCTGGCTCCCGTGCAGATTATTTTTATAAATGTTGGAGAAGAGCAGAAAGACTTTACAGAACACATAATAGATAAATTTACGAATATGGGAATCAGGGCGGAATCCGACCTGAGAGATGAAACAATAGGATATAAAATAAGGGATGCAATCGGGAAAAAAGTCCCTTATATTGGCGTTACAGGCAAACGGGAAGCTGAAAATAATACTGTATCCCTGAGAAAAAGGGGAGAAAAGGACTCTTCAGAAATTAAGATTGAAGATTTAATCAGTCTGATTATGTCTGATATGCGTCCTGAATAGCTGAAAACAGCAATTAATTCTGTAAAAATAAAAAACTGTTGGAATTTTAGTTGATTTTATATTATGGTATTTTTCAGTATCACAATAATACATATAATGAGATGATGGAGGAACACTATAAATAAATTTGATACAAAAATGGATAAAGGCAAAGGCCTCAGGATTAATGAGGAAATTAAAGCAAACCAGGTAAGACTCGTAATTGATGGGAATGAAGCAGAAATTGTTTCAATCGAAGATGCTTTAAAAACCGCAAAAGAAAAATCTCTGGATTTAGTTGAAATATCTCCAAATCAGGATCCGCCTGTAGTAAAATTAATGGATTACAGCAGGTATGTATTTGACCAGAGGAAAAAGAGCAAGGAACAAAAGAAAAAGCAGAAGGTTATCCATTTAAAAGAGATTAAATTAAGGCCTGCCATAGCCAGCAATGATTATGATCATAAATTAAATCAGGCAAAGCAGTTTATTGAGAAAGGGGATAAGGTCAAATTCAGCATCAGGTTCAAGGGTCGTGAAATAGTTCACAATGATCTTGGATTCAGCCTGCTGCAACGTGTTCTTGAAGATTTAGATGATATAATGCAGGTGGAACAGCAGCCTACTTCTGAAGGCAGGGCAATCTCGATGATAGTTGCTCCTTTAGCAGGTTCGAAAAGAAAGAAAACAAAAATACAAGACGATGAAGAAAACAATTAAGGACGGAATAGAAAATGCCTAAATTAAAGACAAACAGCGGGGCTAAGAAAAGATTCAAACTTACTAAAAACGGTAAAGTGAAAAGAGCAAATGCTTTTAGAAATCACATGCTTGATTGTAAAACAACAAAAAGAAAAAGACAGCTCAGAAAATCCAGCATAACATCAAGCTCAGAAGCAAATAGAGTTAAGAGAATGATCCCTTACGCGGGTTGAGATTAAATATATTTAAAAGAGGAAAGTCATGCCTAGAGCAACAAGTGGAACAATACATAGCAAAAGAAGAAAAAAAGTATTAAAAGATACCAAAGGCTTTATTGGAGCAAGAAGCAGATTATTTCGTACAGCCAAAGACGCGAGAAGAAGAGCTCTTCAGAATTCATACATTCACAGAAGAATGAAAAAAAGAGATTTTCGCGCGCTTTGGATTATCAGAATTAATGCTGCGGCTAAATTATGCGGAACTTCATACAGCAGACTGATTTCAGGTCTGAAGAAAGCCGGTGTTGAATTAAACAGGAAAATGCTTGCAGAGATTGCAGTAACAGACCTTAATGCTTTTCAGAAGATTGCAGATAAATCCAAAGCAAATTCCTGATCCAGTCTTCAGCCATAGGTGCAGAACACCTGGATGTTAAAATACAGAGTTATTACAGTAAGCGCCGTGTTAATGGCGCTTATTTTGTTTATATTCTCCGCACATAAAATGTCTCCCAAGCTGTCTGCGATGCCTCTTACAGAGACCGTCTATACCATCCCGGAAAGCAGTATTGACTTCAGCTTTTCAGAGGAAATCATTCGAATAAACCGGAATTACAGAAAGGAAACCTGTTCAATCGGAATAGGCGTTTTAAACGATTTGTCAATATGGTATTCATTTGAATATCTGCATAACGGTATAAACAGCCCGGAGAATAAACTCGGTGATTCCTTTTTCAAAATATGGTGCTATATAGATGATTTTTATGATATCCTTCACACAGGTTTTCTGATTCAGTTCAGAATTCCCTCGGGAGTAAATGCCTATACTGAAGCTGGATGGAGAAATGTTTCATTCGGCAACAATGAAATAAAAATAGGGCCTGTATTTAAAATAGATATTAAGGATTTCATATTTCTGCATTTGAATCTGTTTTATGTTTTCAGACAGGGTCCGAATGAAGATTTCTACGGAGGTTTCTATTTTAACCTGGCTGAGAAGGAAACATATAAAAATATTTTCGGACTTAACCCGCGGGCTGAGAACACTTTCCTGAGCGGTTCCAGATTAAAGAATGATTATGTTATAAATTCAATGGCTCTGAACACGAACCGTTTTTATCCTGTAATTCCATTCCTTGAAATATATTTTTCCTGTAGGATTCATGAAAAACAGAACAGTTTATATGATCACCTGCCTGTGGAAGGATCCGGGATCAATCCTGTCTTTGTTTCAATCGGAGGAAAATATTTTATCTCTGAACCCGCTTATTTCGGCTTTTATTATATATGCAATCCAAAGAGAGTAAAAAATTTTATTAAAGATATTTTCGGTTTTGATTTTAGCTTGCAATTTTAAAACAGAAGTATCATAATATTTTGTATCAGAAGAACATATCAGGATTTGTATTTCTGTATTTTAAGTAATATAAGATAGTAATTTATTAACTTTACTTGAGATTTCAGCCGAACATATAAAAAGGACTTCGAATATAAGAATCTTATTATTTTAAAATAAATAAATGCTCTAATGGAGGTATGTAATAATGATTTCTATGCAACAATTAGAAGAGCTGGAAAGCAGGATTGTAAAAGCATTACAACTTATCGGTGACCTGAGAACAGAGAACGCGAAACTTGAAACAGATAATGAATCACTTCAGGCGCAGGCTGAAGAAGCCAAGCTTAGCCTTGAAGAGAAAGAGCAGGAATTGGCAAGGCTCCAGAAAGAGCTTGATCAGAAGGTAAAAGAACTGGAGGATATCAGAGAGAAAGAAGATGTTCTCGAAAAGAAAATAATAGAACTGCTTACTAAAATGGATTCCCTCAAAGACGGAAGCGCTCCTAATTATTCAGCTCCCGAACCGGCGTCTGTACAGGTTAAAGAGCCTGCAGCTGATTCTTCGGAGGAAACTTTAGGCTCTCCAATGGAAGATGATCTTGGAATGGAAGATGATGCAGCTGTTGAATCAATTGAAGATGACTCTGATTTTTCTGACGAGGAAGATGATATTATAGTCATTGATGATGAAGACAACGGAGATATAAGCCTGTCTTCAGAGGATGATGATAGCGATGACGAAGTCGTATTGCTCGATGATGAAGATGACGATATAGTTATTGATGATGTAGATGACGAGCTTGTAATTATTGACGATTCAGAGGATGATGAATTATCTGATGTGCCGATGGATGATGACGATGATTTTCTGATAGTAGAAGAGGAAGATAAAGAATAAATTCTGTTAAAACAGGGTTTATTTTATAAGTTGTTTTTAATGAGGAATGATAAATGGAAAGTAAGGTAAAAGTCAGCATATATGGTAATGAGTATAGTATTCTGGGCGATGCTGAACCGGAATATATCCTTAAGCTTGCTGAATATATTAATAAAAAAATGCAGGAAATCGGTAAAACAATTACAAGCGGAAATACAACGCAGATTGCAATTCTTGCTGCTCTGAATATTGCCGATGAATATTTTCAGCTCCAGGATATAAAAGGCGATATTACGGGTGAAATGGAGAAAAAGACAAGAGCATTAATCTCAATGCTTGATGAAGGGCTGATTGGGGATATTTTTGCCGCTACACAGGCATTTGCAGGCTGAAAACCTTACTTGAACCTGCCGTTCTAAAAATAATTAATTTATTTATATAAATGCGATTTGCAATATTCACTTTCCTTTGTGTATTATTAATCACCGGTTGTTCTTCAACTGCCGGGAAAAAAATTGCTGAGCCGGAAGAAATTAAAACGAAAAAACTGCATCCGCGTCCGTTGGATGAAGTTTGTGTTTTATTTGCCGGCGATGTCATGCTCGACTGGGGAATTAGTGACACAATGGAAAAAATGGGGGTAAGTTATCCTCTCCTTCATCTGAAAGATTTTCTTCGTTCTTTCGACTACCGATTTTGCAATCTTGAATGCCCCATAGCAAAGGAAGGCGATATTCATCCGGATAAAAAATACGTTTTTCTCGGAAAACCCGTGCATATTGAATTATTAAAATATGCAGGTATTGATGGGGTGAGTCTTGCCAACAATCATGCCTGCGATTACGGGAAATCCGCCCTTCTTTATACTGTCAAAAACCTGATTTCCAGCGGGATAAGTATTTCCGGAGCCGGTGAAAACAGAAGTGAAGCGCATCTGCCGGTAGTTGTTGAAAAGAATGATGTTAATATTGCAATAATGGCTTATACCGCTATAGCTTATGATTATTCTTTTGCAGGTGAGAATTCTCCCGGAGTTGCAAGGGCGAGGATTGATTTAATTGCCAAAGATATTGCTCAGTTTAAGGAGTACTATGATTATTTTGTTGTTTCGGTTCACTGGGGCGATGAGTACTCGGATTATCCCAACAGCAGACAAATCCAGCTTGCCCATCAGATAATCGACAGCGGAGCAGATGTAATTGTAGGGCATCATCCTCATATATTTCAGGGAGTTGAAATATACAGGAACAAACCGATTTTTTATTCCATAGGAAATTTTATTTTTGGATCCGTTAATGAGGATATTAAGAATAATATTCTTGTAAGTGTTACGTTCTCGAAAAAAGATATTAAGGAATTCAGAATTTTTCCAATAAACGGGAATACAGCAACAAGTCCTTTTCAATACAGTTTGTTGAAAGGGAGGGAAGCAGATGATTCCTTGAAGGATCTTCTATATCTTTCAAAACCGCTGGGATCAAAATTTATAAGAAAGTCAAAAATCAGGGAATCATCAATAATCTATTCATTTAATCAAAAAAAATAATCGGATAGAATTTATTCCATAAATGCTTTAAAAACCATTTCAACGCCCTCTGCAAGTGCGTCAAGGTCATATCCGCCTTCCAGAAAAGCAATGAGTCTGTTGCCGGAGTGTTTTTCAGCTATATTGAGAAGCATTTTTGTAAAGGTATAGTAACTTTCGCTGGAAAGGTGAATTGAAGAAAGCGGATCAAGATTATGTGCATCGAAGCCTGCTGATATTAATATAATTTCAGGAGAATATCTATCGAGTTCAGGAATGATTGTTGATTCGAATGCTTCAATATAATCCCTGTCACTGCTTCCTGCCTGCATTGGAATATTCAGGTTAAATCCTTTCCCTGCTCCTATTCCCCTTTCATTCAGATCTCCGGTACCCGGATAATGGGGGTACTGATGTGTGCTTATATAATATACTGAAGGGTCCATTTCAAAAGAGTGTTGAGTGCCGTTGCCGTGATGTACATCCCAGTCAACAATAGCAACCCTTTTTAAATCGTATTCCTTCTGAAGGTATTTAGCGCATATTGCGATATTATTAAAAATACAGAATCCTGCTGCCTGTGCGCGTTCAGCATGATGTCCGGGAGGGCGTATTGCGCAAAAACCTGTATAGGCTTTTTTATCCATTACAGTATCGCACATATTCATGCATCCGCCGGCTGCGTACAACGCCACTTCGAATGAATCTCTGCAAACAACTGTGTCCATTGAATCAAGATAAACTGTTCCTGATTCAATTTCGCTTTTTATTCTGTTTATATAATCTTTATCATGAATTAACTCAATACATTCAATTAATGCTTTATTCTTTTCAATTTTAACAAGATTATCATAGAAAGGCAGTGATCGTATTCTTTTATCTATTGCCGTTAATCGTTCCGGCCTTTCCGGATGCCCTGATCCGGTATCGTGTTTCAGATATATGTCATCATAAAGATAAGCACATGGCTGCATTGGCAATCTCCTTGTAAAAATATTTAATATTTATGTAAGTAAGTGGTACCTATTTAACAGGTAATTTTATAGGTTCAAAATTTATTATTCAACAAGCTCAAATAAAGCAGCAGCTCCCATTCCGCCTCCGACGCACATTGATTCAATGCCGTATTTTAAGCCTTTTTCACTCATGATGTTTATAAGCTGAGCCGCAAGTTTACTGCCTGTACATCCTATAGGATGCCCGAGAGCTATTGCTCCGCCGTGAATATTGACCTTTCTTCTGTCAGAACCGCATTCCCATTGGCCTTTATCATTGTACAGGCCAAGTCTCTGCATGCTGTAAACAGCCTGTGATGCGAAAGCCTCATTGATTTCAAATACATCAATATCATTAACCGTAAGGCCTGCTAATTTTAGTATTTTAGGGATTGCGTATGCCGGACCTACCCCCATTTCATCCGGTTTTACTCCAGTTACAGCATAATATCTAAATTTTGCAACAGGTTTTATATTAAATTTTCGAATTGCATCTTCACTCATAAGTAAAACTGCGGCAGCGCCGTCTGTCATCTGGGATGAATTCCCGGCAGTTACTGTACCGCCGGCTGAAAAAACAGGATTTAATTTTGAAAGGCTCTCAATTGTTGTTTCGGGACGAATCCCGTCGTCAAAATCCTGATAGCTTATATTTTTTATAATTGTTCCATCTTTATCTTCAACATATTTATGCGCCTGAGTAGGAACTATTTCCTTAAATGAGCCGTTTTTTCGCGCTTCAGCTGCTTTCATGTGAGAATGATAGCTGAATTCATCCTGCATTTCACGGTTTATATTGTATCTCTTGGCAACATTTTCCGCTGTAAGCCCCATTGCCATAAACATTTCCGGCTTTTCTCTGGTCAGATCAGGGTGAGGCCTGGGAAGATTGCCTCCCATAGGAACAATAGTCATTGATTCAATACCTCCCGCAATCGCGACATCGCACCAGCCGGACATTATTCTGCTGGCCTGCATAGCTATTGACTCAAGTCCTGATGAACAGAATCTGTTGATCGTCGCGCCTGAAGTTTCATCAGGAAAGCCCGACATTTGTGCAACCACTCTGCCTATATTAAGACCCTGCTCAGCTTCAGGAAAGCAGCATCCTATCAGTATATCCTCAACATCTTTTTTCCCCAGTCCTGGTGTTCTTTCAATTGCGCCGGTTACCGCGTCACACAGAAGATTCTCAGGCCTTGTCTGAGCAAAAGCGCCTTTTTTGCGCTTGCATCCCGGTGTTCTTACTGCTGTTACTATATATGCATCTCTCATTGTATTCTCCTGTTAATATGAATCTAACAATTATAACAATAACGGTTTACCGGTTTTCATTATATGTTCAGCCATTTTTTTAGTATTATCTGTCTTCCAGAGTTCTACAAAAGCCTCTCTTTCAAGCTTCATCAGGTAGTCCTCTGACACAGACTGTCCCTGATAGGCTTCTCCTCCTGACATGCAGTAGGCGATTTTTTTTGCAATAAATTCCATATGAGGCGGAATAAAACCGCCTGCTCTCATGTTCTGAATCTCGGCCCAGACAATGCCTTGAGCAGCCTGTCCCATGACAGGCACTTTTTTCTTCAGCGGTGGCCTGTAGCCGTTTTCTACCATTCTAAGCGCCTCCTTTTTTGCTTCCCCTATAAGAAAGTCTTTGTTAAATATTATTCTGTCTGCAGGCCGAAGAAATCCCATATTCCTCGCTTCTGCGGCTGACGTGGAAACTTTTGCCATTGCTACTGTCATAAAAGCGGGTGTGAAGTATGCGGCCCAGTCAGTAACCTTTATCTGTCTGGGAATCGATTCGATTAAACGTTCCCATAGATGTATCATTCCTGCTCCGCCTGGCAAAAGACCGGCTCCAATTTCTACCAATCCCATATATAACTCGGCATGGGATACGATTCTGTCTGCGGCAAGGCAGATTTCACATCCGCCTCCGAGTGTCTTGTTGAATGGAGCAGCAATAACCGGATAAGGAGAGTATTTCAGTGACATGATGGTGCTGTGAGCTGTCTTAATAAAGGTATCAATTTCGGAGTATTTCTTTGCTTTTGCTAAACCCAGCATATATGAAACATCACCGCCGGCTGAAAAAGCAGCCTGCATGGCGGACGGCTGGTTCCCTATTACCAGTCCTGTTCCGTTTTCTTTTACGTACTGAACAGACTCGGCTGAAAAATCAATCATAGCATTATTGATTGCATTTGCCTTTGAATGAAATTCAATGTTAAAGATTCCGTCACCAATATCAATCAGGGAAGCCGAATCATTTGATTTAACAATATTTTTCTTTTGTGATTTTATATTTGAGAGGAAAATGGATTTTTCACTGGTAATAATGTCTTTATATGTGTTTGATTTAAAGTCAAAATACTGTCTTTTGCCGTTCCGCATCCGGTAGAAAGTATGGCTGCCGCCTGCAATCATCTTTTTAATTTTAGCGGGAACTTTAAATCCCGAGTCTTCTATAAGTTTAAAAGATTTTTTTATTCCATAATTATCCCAGATTTCAAACGGGCCTGTCTCCCACGCGTATCCCCATTTCATTGCATTGTCGATTCCTGCAATTGAGTCCGATATTTCAGGTACCCTGTTTGCCGCATATGAAAATATAAAAGCCATTAGTTTTCGGGAAAAATCAGACGATTTTATTATAAGAGTCTGTCGTTCTGCAAGTGTCTTTAATTCCTTTGCCTTTATTACACAGTCAGGAAGAAGTTTCCTGTCGAAATCAATGTGTTCGAAAGTTTTAATATTTATTACTTTTTTATTTTTTTTCCGGGTTGCAGGATCTGTAACGGATTTATAAAATCCTCCTGTTTCCTTAGTCTTGTTACCCAGCATTTTTCTTTTAAGCATTTCCGTAACAAAAAGCGGCAGTTTGAATAAGTCTCTGAATTCATCTTTTTTCAGTAGATTGTAGGAGTTTTCAGCAAGATGCCCGATAGTATCAAGACCTACAAGATCTGTAAGTGCAAATATGCCTGTCCCCGGAAATCCAAAAACAGAACCGAACATGGAGTCAGCATCCTGTACAGGAATTTTTTCGGATTCAAGCAGTCTGAAAGCCTGAAGAATAAAAGCGATTCCAATTCTGTTGCCGATGAAATTCGGGGAGTCCTTTGCAAGCACAATCCCTTTACCGAGTATTTTCTCTCCGAAGCCGGATATTAATTCATATACTTCCTTCGCGGTCTCAGTTCCCTTTACGAGTTCAAGAAGTTTCATATAACGTACAGGATTGAAGAAGTGCATTACCATAAAATGTTGTTTGAATTCCTTTGTTCTGCCTTCTGTCATTATTCTTAACGGAAGTCCGGAAGTATTGGATACTATAACGGTATCTTTATTTCTTATTTTTTCAAGTTTTGCAAACAGCGATTGTTTGATTTTAAGGTCTTCGACGATTACTTCGAAAATGATATCACATTCTTTTAATTTTTTAAAATCATCTTCAAGATTACCGGTTTCAATCAGCAACAAATCATTTTTTTTATCCATTAACGCTGCCGGGGTGGTACTACTAAGTGCAGCAAGTCCTGCGTTGACAATTCTGTTGCGTGCAACGTGATTTTTTTTCTCTTCATCTTTTAAATCAGAAGGGACAATATCAAGTATAAGAACAGGGATTCCCGCTGAAGCGCATAGAGCCGCAATACCTCCGCCCATAATGCCGGAACCTATTACGGCAATTTTTTCAATTTTTTTTAACATTAAAAATACTCCTTAAGGAATGGACTGTTATATAATCGCGAAATAGATATAAATGTTTTTACAGTTAATTACAGACCTATCTGTATTGACTATTTGTAACATCAGAAGTTTAATATCGCAAGTTAAAAATGTGCAGTAACAATAAAATTATTATATTGTAAACATATAAGTTTAATTATGTAATTATAAAAAATGCATTCGGAACTTCATGATGATTAAATGATACGGGCTGTATAACCGGTTAATGTGCAGATGAAATAAAATTTTGCCGCTGGAAAAAGCGGCGTATTCCTGAAAATCAGCAGACATCATATATTTTTAGATTGTCGGAGGTGTTTAAATTTAAATTATTGGACTTGACGTCAGGGAAATAAAAAACATTAAGAATATTTTATGAAAGACTTAAACAGTAAAGAACAAATAGAAGAATTGAAACAGCTTCTGAATACTATAGAAGCTTATAATCTGAAAGATATTGATTTAGATATAATCGCGCCCTGTTCAGAAGAGTTGGCACAGAATGATTTTATCGAAATTTTAAGAACAACTCATGAAGAATATATAATCATTGATGTACGTTCCGAGGATGAGTTCCTTGAGAGTAAAATTCCTTTCTCGGTAAATCTGCCCATACTAAATAATATAGAAAGGCATAATGTAGGCTTAATTTATGCAAAACATTCCAGAAAAAGAGCTGTATCACTTGCATATTATTATGCATTGCAAAAAGAGAAATTATATATAGAAAGCATCAAAAATTTGACTGCAGGCAAATCAGGAAAAGTAATAATCTATTGCTGGCGCGGAGGAAGAAGAAGTAAATACGTTGCTGAATTATTTCGCAGGAATAATATAGAAGCAGTGATTCTAAATAATGGATATAAAGGATTCAGAAAGGTTGTTTATGAGTATCTGTATAATAAAACAATACCCATTATCAGCCTGTCCGGATTAACCGGATGCGGAAAATCGGAGATACTGGAATATATACAGGAAAAATATCCTTCTTTTCCCGTACTTCATCTTGAAGAATGCGCAGGGCATGCTTCATCAGTCTTTGGAGAAATACGGTTTTTTCTTATGGGGAAAAAAACATGCAGTCAGCAGCAGTTTGAAACGAATATTTTTATGCGGATTTTACCTTATCTTAACAAAAAAAATAACCTGCCCCTGTTTTTATCTGAAAAAGAAAGCAGGAAAATCGGAAAATTAGTTCTGCCTCCGGCTGTTTATCAAAGCCTTGAACAAGAGCTGCATATAGCAATAATATGTTGTGATAAAGACAGAATTAAGCGCCTGTCAGTTGATTATTTTGCTGTTAACTCATCTGAAGGAATAAAAAATATTGCAAAGGAAAAAGTCAGGCAGAAAGTACTTTCATTTAAAAAGAGATACGGGAATGAAAAGATCGAGCAGTATTTATCCTTGCTGGATAAAGGGCAGTATTCTGAATTTCTTGAGGATATATTAAAAATTCATTATGATCCGGTTTACAGAAAGGCAAAGAAAGAGGCAATAGCTGTTATTGAACACAACAGGATGGATTCAACGGTTGACACTATTTTTAAAGTAATGGAAGGGATTCTATGATTTCAGAATGTATTTAAGTATGTCTTTCCGGCTAATAATGCCAATGAGCTTATTATCTTCAAGAATAGGAATTCTTTTATAATTGCTGTTCATGAATAATTCGCTAATCTCGAGAAGGCTGGCTTCTTTTCCCATTGTTATTACATCGGTAATCATAAAGTCGGAGACTTTAGCTTCATCTATGCTGTCATAGAACGCCAGCTGAATAAAATCTTTTTCACTTATAATCCCTGCAAGAGACATGTCGTCTCTGACAACCGGAAGACCGCTGATTCGTTTATCAAGTAATATTTTAATTGCTGCCTTCGCAGGAGTATCCTCTCTTATTGTAATAAGATCAGTTGTCATTATATCCTGGGCTTTGGACAAAGTTTTCACCTTTGTTAATTATGATTTTAACAGATCCTTATATTAAACTCTCGTCACTATTCCTGAAAATTATTAATATTTTTTCAGTGAAAGTCTGCCGGGTTTGCAGTCTTCCCTCCAGCAGCAGTTATATTGGTCACAATAATCGATATTCATTTTGTAACAGGTTTTGTTTCCCTCTTTTGCCTGTATATTCCTTATAAGTTCTGTTTTTTTCATCCTTGAAGGATCAAACCCCAAGTTCCTTGCGATTGTTTTTATTTCCGCAACTTTCATAAAATGACTCCGAATTAAAATTTAAATTATAACAATGTATAATACTTTTAATTAAGCCCAATAATCTATTGCGAATAGACGATTTTAATATATAAATTTTAAAAAGTCAATTCGAATTTGATTCCGGTTTTCTGGATATAGGGCACAGACATATTTAAGGAATTCTATTAATGATTACTGCCACTTTAAAGCTGTTGTTTTAAATATTACCCAAATATCCATACCGGGTATAAGGTGAAGTGTTTTTACAGCATTTTGTGTCACTGTACTTGTAAGGGATATTCCGGAAATATCTATTTTTACATTCACTTTCTGTTCTTTTGTTACTGTCATGGCTGTTATTTTTCCATTTAAAATATTCTGAGCGGAAATTCCTCTCTTATAGTCAGTAGAAAGAACGATATCGGAAGGATTTAGTATCGCAGATGAAGTTTCGAATGGCGGATTCAGTGCGAATATTTTTTGTTTGCTGTCAAGTTTTTTTATCCATAGATCTTTATCATCGAAATACCAGGGGCCTTGTATAATATTTTCATATCCCGCACCTGTTATCCTGCCGTTATTGATCCTTAAAATATTAGCAGTTAAACTGTTTAACCATACTGTATCGTGACTGGAAATTATAAGGGTTGTGTTAAACTGTTTTATAAAATATTCAACAGCGTCCTTAATCAGTATAGCACTCCGGCTGTCTAAACTGACCGTGGGTTCATCAAGAATGAGTACATCCGGCTTTAAAATCAGTCTTGAAGCAAGCGCGACCCGCCGGGCTTCGCCTCCTGACAGTTCAAACCATTTTTTATTTGAAATTTTTTTATCCTCAAGGCCTACTAATTGGAGAGCGTCAGAAACTTTTGACTTTAAATCCCTGGAGCCTTTTCTTAATTTCAGACCATACGCGACATTATCGAAAACGTTTCTTTTTAGCAGATAAGGATCCTGGAAAAGCATTGAAATTGTTAAATCAGTATTATTATTTCCGTATAAATTTTTTCCGTTAATTTTTACAGAGCCTTTTTCAGGTTGAAGCAAAAGGGCTAACATTCTCAGCAGAGTAGATTTTCCGCTTCCGTTAGGTCCGGTGAAACCCGTACAAGTGCCTTTATTGATTATCAGCTCAGGTACCTCAAGGCTGAAGTTATGATTGTAGTTGAATTTTAAATTCAATATTTCATATAACGGATTTTTTTTCATTCGGTTATGCTCTTCTTTTCAGAAATATCAGGGACCAGTTTACGGTAAATGCTATAATGAGAAGAACCAGCCCAAGCGCAATGCCCATTGAAAATTCTCCTTTCCCTGTTTCAAGAGTAATCGTCGTTGTTATTGTTCTTGTGTCCCACTTGATGTTGCCGCCAATCATCATGGAAACCCCTACTTCCGATATAGCTCTTCCGTACGCGGTAACAGCAGCGGCAAAAACCGCATATTTCGCCTCTGCTATGCTTGTTACGGCAATTTGTCGGCCTTTTGCTCCAAGAGTCTTCAATGTGTCTTTAAGGCGGGAATCAAGCCCTTCAATTCCGGTTGCTGTCAGTGAAATAACGATTGGAAGTACGAGAATGATCTGGGCAATTACAATACCGGGAATTGTAAACAATAGCCCGAATTCGCCTAACGGACCTTTTCTGGAAATAAAAGCATATACGAGAAGCCCGACAACAACTGTAGGCAGGGCAAGTAGAGTATCTGTAATGGCTCTGATTTGTTTTTTGCCGGGAAAATCTTTATAGCCGATAAGAAATCCGGCTGGAATTCCGATAGCCAGGCTCAAAAGTATGGAAAATGAGGATGCTTTCAGAGTTACAAATATAGCAGAATAGGTTTCCTGGTCGCCTGTAATAAGTAGTTTTATTCCGGTTATAAATCCGTTTATAATGTAATCCATAATTTTTCGCTGTATCGGAAATTATTTTAAGAAAATAAATTATTGTAATTATTTTCAGAAATTAAAATATTAATGTTTTATTTTCATCATGAAAGTCAATTTAAAAAATTCTCTTTAAAAGAGTAAAAATAATAAAAAATCAGAAATTTGCGTATAATTTATTGCAAAATATAAACGTAAATACATATTTACATAAAATCTATAAGTAACAGGACATTAAAATATGAAATATCATATTGAGTTTGAACCTGTCGGAAGAAGAGGCGAATGTTCTTCAGAACAGACTTTGCTGCAGGCTGCCCGTTCGCTTGGAGTAGATATTGTAAATATTTGCGGCGGGATTACTAAATGCGGGAAATGTAAAGTAAAAATTATAGAAGGTAAAGTGTCAGATCCGGAAGATAATGAAAAAAAACTTTTAACAGAAAAAGAACTTAACAGCGGTTACCGCCTTGCGTGCTCCACCTTCCCGCTGACTGACTGTAAAATATCTGTCCCTCCTGAATCATTAAGCACTCCCCAGAGAACACAAACAGAAGGGAGGGCAATTGACATTGTTCCTGAACCTGTTGTAAGGAATTATCATCCTGAAATGACTGTCCCGACACTGGAAGATCTGACTTCAGACGTCGATCGCATTTATGAGGCAATGAAATCTCAGTTTAAAGTCAAAGTTCACAGTATTGACGTTGAAGCAATTCGCGAACTTTCCCCTGTCATGAGGGAAAATGATTTTAAGATAAATATACTTTTGAGAGAGAATGAGATTATTTCAGTAAAATCAACTGGGTCGCCTAAGATCGGACTTGCCGTGGATATTGGAACTACGAAAATAGCTGGCTATCTGGTGGACATGGAAAGTGGAGAGACACTTGCTTCACGAGGCGTTATGAATCCGCAAATTTCAATAGGCGAAGACCTTATAACGCGTATAATGTTTGTTATTCATAAAAATGAAAATGCTGCAATAATGCAGAATCTGATTGTAGATGAAATAAATAAAATTATTCATGAAATGTGTTCGGAAATTAATGCGCAGCCTTCGGACATTGAAGAAGCTGTTCTGGTCGCGAATACCTGCATCCATCATCTTTTCCTGAGGCTTCCCGTGGGTCAGCTAGGCAGAGCGCCATACATACCGGCAATCAGTACTCTTGTAAATGTAAAAGCCCGCGATATCGGGCTTAATATTTCTCCCGGAGCTTATATACATACGCTGCCGAATATTGCCGGATTTGTCGGTGCTGATCATGTTGCAATGCTGCTGGCAACAGGAATGTATGAAGAAGCAAATACAGTTCTTTCCCTTGATATTGGAACGAATACAGAGATATGCCTGAAAAGCGGAGGAAAAATGACAAGTGTGTCATCACCCTCAGGCCCGGCTTTTGAAGGTGCGCACATAAAATACGGAATGCGTGCTGCGGACGGTGCTATTGAGCGGGTAAGAATAGAAGGTGATGATGTTGAATATCATACTATCGGGCATAAAGCACCGATTGGAATATGCGGTTCAGGGGTGCTGGATGCTGTTTCTGAATTTTATAAAGCCGGAATACTTGACAGCGGCGGCAGATTCACTGCGCATAACAGATTACGCACAGACAGTGAAGGTATGGTTGAATTTTTGCTCACAAATGCGGACAGTGGCAGTAATATACCGGAAATAACCATAACACAAAAGGATGTCAGACAGCTTCAGCTTGCGAAGGGCGCGATCTCAACCGCTATTCATCTTCTTATGAAAAAGCATGAAATAACTGAGAAGGAAATCGATAAAATAATAATTGCAGGAGCCTTCGGCACATATATTGATGTAAAAAGCGCAATAACAATCGGTATGCTGCCTGATATTCCGGTTGAGCGGGTTGAACAGGTAGGAAATGCTGCCGGAATGGGGGCAAAATTAGCTTTAATCTCCGGGGCAAAAAGAAAACAGGCTGAATCAATCGCAAGGAAAACAGATTATCTGGAACTTGCTACTGATCCGGATTTTATGAAAGTTTTTATAAATTCAAGCAATTTTGGTTGGAACAATAAAAATATAAAAAAATAGCCAACCGGGGTAGGTTGGCTTTTATAAATAAGAAGTATGTTCATCGTTAATTTAAGGGAGGTATAAACACACCAAAAGAATATACAAAAAATCAGCGGGGGTGTCAATACCCGGAAAATTTTTTTTAATTTTTATAAAATTTTGTAAAAAATTAATCTTATATTTTTTTATTTCTTTCTTCAAGAAATTTCTTCGCGACGGGAGGGAACAGATCAAGCAGCATCTGATCCTTTTTGTCTTTTACCAGTCCTTCCGGAGCTTCAGTGTGTTTCCATTTGCTTGTGTCAAAACGTTTTTCTTCTTTTGACCCTGTAATTTTCTCCCTGAATTCAGGTGAAACCGGTACCGGCGTTTCCCCGTATTCACCTTTTACAAGATTGATATACTGTGTAGAATTTCTGGAATATTCTTCCTTTCCTTTGCTTCTGAGCATTACATTCTGCACAGCCTGTACACCTACGATCTGGCTGGTAGGAGTAACAAGAGGCACCATTCCGGCGTTAATACGGACTTTTGGCACTTCTTTTAAAACTTCATCAAAATGTTCGTCAAGTTTAAGCTGTTTAAGCTGACTAACCATATTTGAGTACATTCCGCCCGGAATCTGTGCGAGTCTGACAGCTTCATCAGGTTCCGGAAGCCCAAGATCAGCTTCGAGTTCATGAACACTGTTTAAAGCGTTATCAAAATCATTGTTTTTAATATAATCTATAGCTTTATCCATAAGATCATGCTGTTTATCCGTGAAAGTTCCGGAAAATTCATTTTTGTATTCTTTATAACCGTCATGTTCAGCGAGTTCATTCCTGATCTCTATTAGCTTTGCTCTTATTTCAGCAAATTTGTTTTCGTCCAGTCCTGTATCAATATCAAGTTTTTTTGCGAATTCGTGAATAATTTCTGTAGCAGGATGAGAAGGGCCGCCTGAGAATGGATAGGAAACAGTATCAAGGATATCAACTCCTGCCAGCATAGCAGCAACAAGGCTTGTAACAGCATAACCTGGCGTACAATGCGAATGCAGCCCGACCGGTACCTTGATATTCTGTTTAAGAGCAGTTATCAGTTTAAATGACATTTCAGGGTCTATAAGGCCTGCCATATCCTTTATGGTAATAATGTCAGCGCCCATTTTTTCAAGTTCAACTGCTTTATTCACAAAATAATCAACATTGAAAACTGCTTCAGGTATATCCTTGAATTCATCAGCATTATCAATTACAGAGAGGTCGGGATCGGTTGTATAACAGATCGCCCCGTCAGCCTTGCCGCCTGCTTCTTTTACAGCTTTTATTGTAACTTTAAGATTATTCAGGTCATTTAAAGCATCAAAAATTCTCATAATCGTAATGCCAGTTTCAACAGCAAGTTTGTTGAATTCAAAAACAACTTCATCAGGATATGGATTATATCCAAACAGGTTTATTCCTCTGGCAAGGGCTGTAAGTTCAATTTTGCCGTTAGCTATTTTTGAAATTTTTTCAAGTCTTACCCAGGGGTTTTCATTCAAAAAGCGCATAGCTGAATCAAGAGTGGCTCCTCCCCAGACCTCAAGCGCGTGATATCCTACATCCATATACATTGGAAGTACACTCAATATCTGATCAGTAGTCATTCTTGTAGCGAAATATGACTGATGTCCGTCTCGTAAATCGAGGTTTTTAATTTTAATGCTTCTTTTGCTCATAATATTACCTTAAAATAAGTTGAATTTATTTTCTTCTTAATGTAAATAATATAAAAAAAAATACAATTTTTTAATTATTCATTAAAATTATTTTACAACAGATTTTGTCAATATAAATTTATCTTTATTAATAAACGGAAATCAGCCGGATTCAAAAGAAAAAAGACTGAAAATAATGAATATTTAAATCCTGATAATCTTTATATGTATTCTGCTAATTTGTTCGAATTCAGGGTGTTAAAAAGGAGTTAATAATGAAATGCATTCTTTCAATTGACCAGGGTACTACAGGAAACCGTGCAATAGTATACGATGATACGGGTAATATTATTACAAGTGCCTACAGAGAGTTCCCCCAGTATTTTCCCAAACCGGGTTGGGTCGAGCATAATCCGGAGGAGATATGGAAAGGTGTTGATGAAGTAATAAAAAGAGTACTTGCGAAAGTTCATTCAAACTCAATTGAAGCTATTGGAATAACAAATCAGAGAGAAACAACAATTCTTTGGGATAAAAATACCGGGATTCCTGTTTATAATGCTATTGTCTGGCAATGCAGAAGAACTGCTGAAAGATGTGAAAGTCTTAAAGCCAGCAGAGATATAAGTGAAATGATCAGTAAGCGGACAGGCCTGATGATAGATGCCTATTTTTCCGCTTCAAAGATAGAATGGATTTTAAAAAATGTTCCTGGAGCAATGAAAAAAGCAAAAAAAGGGGAATTGCTTTTCGGAACAACTGATACATGGCTTTTGTGGAACCTTACAGGCGGAAAAGTTCATGCAACAGATTTTACAAATGCTTCCAGGACAATGCTTTTTAATATTGATCAACTTAAATGGGATGAGGATATTTTAAAATTATTTAACATTCCCGCTAACATGCTTCCTGAAGTCAGAAATTCTTCAGGAGTATTTGGATATACTGTTAAGAAAGGAAACCTTAATAAAAATATTCCCGTTTCAGGAATGGCGGGTGATCAGCAGGCTTCTCTTTTCGGGCAGACCTGCTTTGATCCGGGATCAATAAAAAATACCTATGGTACAGGGAGTTTTGTACTGCTTAATACAGGGAGTAAACGTATTGTTTCAAAAAACGGGCTTATAACAACCCTGGGCTGTAATGCTGAAGGAGAGCTTTCATATGTACTGGAGGGGGCGATTTTTATTGCAGGTGCTGCAATACAATGGCTGAGAGACCAGTTAAAAATAATAAAATCCGCCAAAGAATCTGAAAAGATGATTGAATCATTAAAGGATAATGAAGGTGTCTATTTTGTCCCTGCGCTTGTCGGCTTTGGCGCTCCTTACTGGGATCCTGATGCAAGAGGAATAATAAGCGGAATTACAAGAGGTACAACCTCTGCTCATCTTGTCAGAGCTGCGATTGAAGCAATGTGCTATCAGACAAAAGATGTAATGCTGGCAATGGAAAAGGATTCGGGTCTGAAAATAAATGAGATTAAAATTGACGGCGGTGCAGTTGAGAATGATTTTCTATGTCAGTTTCAGGCAGATATTCTAGGAATAAAGGTAATACGTCCCGGAATTATAGAAACAACTTCTCTTGGTGCGGCTTTTCTTGCAGGACTTGGAATAGGACTTTGGAAAAATTTACAGGCTGTAAAAAAAGTCTGGAAAAAAGATAAAACATTTTCTCCGAAGATGAAAGAATCTGATGCAGACCTTTTATATAAAGGCTGGGTTGATGCTGTTAATAAAACTTTGACTTAAAATACTTTAAGACGATTTTTTAGGAAATGAAGTAAAAATTATGTTGTGTTATTCCGTTAACCGGTACGGCAATCTCCCGAATACTCATAATATTTCCATCAAAATTTTCGGAAGATAAATAATTAATGTTGTTTCTTGGTAAATCATTAAAAAAAATCAAAAATATAAAAAAAATATTAGTTCTATTTGACGGCAGGTGTAAATTTTTATATATTGAAAGGATTTAAAAAACGGAAAGCAGGAATTGAAGTAAAAAAACAGAGAAAAATGAATCTGGTCTCAAGCTGCAACTTGAGACCAGAAATATGGGGTTATCCCCGACTTGACATACTGACATACTATATTTTGTTATTTATTTATATACAAATATATAATAAAAAAAAACGAATGTCAAGTCACGGTGCCCCTATTATCACAAAAAATTTAAGGGACACCAGTGATGAAAACAGCATTTAGATTAGTAATTTTTATAATAATTTCTGCGTTATCTGCTACTTTAACCACCTGCAATCCCGGGACGGATGAAAAAGGGGCATTGTCTTTTAATCTGCATTTTACTGACAGCAATTCAGAAAAAACAGCTATTCCGGACATTGATATGTCCATAAGCTATTATGATATTACACTTGAAGGGCCGGACAGTGAGTCGATTTTTATCGGCAACAGTAGCGGCAGTGAAACAGTGGTAAATCTGACTTCAGGAGAATGGACGGTTTCAGCAATTGCTGTTAATTCGGATAATCTGCAGATAGGTACGGGAAGTGAATCAGTTGAGATACTGGCAAGAAAGATAGTATCCTGTGAAATAATTGTCAGCCCTTACGATGGATTTGGAGGATTGCAGCTCAATATTACATGGGATGGAACAATAACGGACTCGAGAATAGAAGGGAATCTGGACCCTGCAATCGGCACTGTCGATCCGGTTGATTTCACTCTTGATAGCGGGGTTAGCTACTATGAAAATACATCGCTGACAGCAGGCTATTATATAATGACTATCAAATTATTTAACAGCAGCATTGAGTGCGGAGGGGCTGTTGAGGTTCTTAGGATTGTTGCGGATGACAGAACTAAAGCATCTCTCCATATTCAGCCTTCTTCTGGTGATGGCGGAGCAGGTGTTGCGATTACTCCTGAAATGAATGATCCTGTTGAAATAGTTTTGAGTGGTGGTCCTGAAAGTGTGCAATATGGAAACAGTTTTACGATATCAGCGGAAGCGGTTAATGCATCTGATGTAATCTATTCATGGTTTATTGACGGTTCTTTAATGGAATCCGGCGCGTCATACAACAGTTATTCTGTTCCTGTGGATCTTGCAGCAGGTTTTCATAGGCTGGATATTGTAATTTTTACGATCGACGGTTTACGTGGCGGAAGTGCAAGTCATATTTTTGAGGTTACCGAATAATAGTAAAAAGGCTTCATTTTCTTTATTTCTTATAAAGGAGGCCGGCTCCTATTCTCACATGCGTACCTCCTCCCACGCAGCGGAATTATTACTCCGGGAGTCGGCCTGATTTTTTTATCTTTGTAAATTATTGTACATGTATGCTCTCCGTTTAAAGTTCTGCCGGCATTGCCTCTTTTTCATCCTGATTGTATAAAGATGCCTGCTCCTTTTACCACATTCGTTTGCAGCAGATATTTTATGAGGATAACTTTTTTCCCTCTCACCTGCTTTCAGAAAAAGCTCCTGTATAGCAGGTGTACTCGGATATATAACGTATAAATTGACGAATTATTCTGTAGAATGTATAATTTTACCAGACTGGCTGAAATCATAATTGCCAAGCGGTTCAACCTTTTTTCGAAATTCTTTTGTATTCAGAGCATCGATGAAGGACTGAACTCCCTTCTGAAAGTATGTGTCCTTTGTAAGAACCATATCAAAGCTTTCTCTTAAAATCGGTACAAAAGGAAGTCCGAATAATCTGGCGATAGCTACACTGCCTATTCCTACGTTTGCAGCACCTGAAAGAATAGCTAAACCGACTTCAACGTGGGTAAAAACGTCATTCTCATATCCTTTAATGGAGCTGCCTTCTATTCCCTCTTTCGCAAGATTATGGTCTATCAATAACCTGATGCCGGCGCCTTCCTGTCTGTTGATAAACCGGACACCTTCCTGAGTCAGATCGCTGAAATTTTTTATCCTGTTTTTGAAATCAGATGAAAAAATGAAACCGGTTTCTCTGAAAAAAAGATGGATAACAGCCAGGCTTTTTTCAGGGAGATATTTTTCAAGATAGGGAATATTGTATTCGCCGGTTTCAAAATCGAGAAGATGACAATAGGCAATATCTATCTGCTCTTCATTAAGCATACGCAGACCGTTTAAACTGCCTGTGCTGCATGTAAAGATATGCTGGTCTGGATGCATTTTCTGTAAAAAGGAATGAAGAATATCCAGGTTAGGATCATTGCTGCCTGCGGATAGAATAGCTTTTTCAGAGGTTTTTTTTGATCTTTTAGGTTTGTTAGAGCTTACACTTTCTTCAGCCATTTTTGTAATATATTCATCAATTAAATGCCTGGGAAAAAGCCATTTGCCGGTGACTCTTGTACAGGGGAGTTTGCCTGCCTTGATCAGGGCATATACCTGTTTCTCATGAATCCCAAGATAATCTGCAACCTCTTTTGTGTTCATCAGATCAGGTGACATTAACTTCTCCCGTAAAATATATTAAAAAACTATATTTATGGTTATAATTCAATAACAATTAAGTCAATAAAAAAACAGAAGTCATTTAGTAGTCATTTATTTATGAAATATAATTATTTCTTCTTGCGAAACTACAACTGAATAGTTACTCTGAAACAGGAAAATTTTATTGTGTTTACCTGTAAAAAATATCGATTTTAAAAGACTTGGATTCAGGTAGTAAAATTATTATTTTATTTTGATAATTAGCTTGATAGCATTATATCAGCTTTTAGTTATATTATTAGTTTGATATTGTTGTATTATAAATATTGAGTATGCAGGTATAAGAATTGAAAAATTTTGATATTACTATTCTGTGCGTAATGATCGTCTTTTCTCTGTACTTAAGTTTTATTAGTCTTTTTAAGAGAATTCGGTTATCCGGAAACGTATTATTTTTTATTTTTAATATTTCTTTGTCGGCAATGTATCTGATTTTGCTTTTTCAGATACTGAATATGGATATTAATTTTCCATATTTACATAAAATTTTTTTATGCCTCCTGATTTTTTCTTTACAGATGCTGGTTTCCATACTGCATGTTTTTCCGGGATGGGAGAAAAAAACGCCGCGCTCTTTCATTTTACTTTCACAGCTTCCCGGACTTTCAGCAATTATTCTGATATTATTAACTGATAAAATAATTACAGATGTTAGTTATAACAGAGGTTTGAAACATATATTCGGAGAGCAAATATTTTATTATACAGCTGTTTTTTTGTTTTATCTGATTCTTTTTCTGATTTTGTCAGTGTGGAAGTATAGAAATCTGAAAAATAAATCATTTAATGGAATCTTAACTCATCAGGTATTTAGCATCTTATCAGGAGTAATCTGTTTTTTAGCACTTTATATTATTCTCCCATTGTATAATAATTACATCTGTACTGTTTCCGGAACGATACTTTTATTTTTGATTCCTGCTTTTATTATGAATTATAGCTTATCAGGAGAAAAATATTTCGACATAAAACACTATTATTTAAAAGCAGTCGTATCAATTATATTTCTTGCGGGTCTGGTAATTCCTGCCTTTTTTTTCTTTGAAATAGCTGTGTTTTTTAACTTAGATTCGAAATGGATGCAAATGATTATCGGGACGGTATTTCTTTCTGCATATTTTTTTCTTTTCTTTCATTTTTTAAAACCGGTTGCCGAAAGCATACTGAATAAAAAGGATAAAAGATTATCAGCTGTATTCACCGGTATTACCAATAATATTTATAGTTTTTCGAATAATAAAAAACAGCTTAACTGGGATACTTATTTTAAAGATGGAATTGATCTTCTCTGCTCAGAACTGTCAATTAACTCGGCTAGTCTGTTTCTTCATACAAGCGAGCCTGATTTTGAACTTATTCATGAATACGGGGAGAGAAGCAGGATACAGCTAATACCCGGGAAAGAAAAAATTATAGATGCTATAAAAAAATATAAACAGATTATTGAGAAGTCATTAATTTATACCGACCCTGAGCTGCGTATGCCGGGAGATGAGCTATTAAAATTTTTTCTGAAACATGATGCGGAAATAGCAGTACCTCTATTCCAGGGAAAAAATGAGTTAACCGCATTGCTTATTTTGGGGAAAAATAATGAAAGAAAATTGTTTCCGGCAAGGGATTTAATTTATTTTCTTGATAGCTACAGATTGCATCTGGAGACACTGTTAGGCAAAATTCTTTTTTCAGAAAATGTCAGAAAGACTCAAATCAGTAAAAGAGATATAATGGTAGTCAGAAATATCAAGAAAAGAATAATTCCGGGCAGATTCAATAATATTAAGGGATTAAAAATCAGTTCAATATTTATTGATAATTCGGAATTCGGCGGTGATTATTTAAATACAATGAAGATGAACGAAAATAAGGCTGGCATCTTTCTGTGTAATGTTTCTGATATGGGAATTGAATCCATTCTTCTTTCTCTTCAGATACACAGCGTCTTTCGGTCCCAGGCAGAGTATTATGAATCACCGGAAATTATAATGAACAATATTAATCAGGTTTTATGTTCTTCAGGATTTACCGATAAATACGCGACGTCTATTTATATTATTTATGATTCCTCCTCAAGAGAAATAGCTTTTTCGAACGCTGCATTTAATTCTCTTCTGATTTATGACCCCGGAAAAGAGAGCTTTGATGAATATGATGCGGAAGGGATCCCGCTGGGTATTGATATTGGATTTCGGTATAAGCACAGAACAGTGTTTGCTCCGGTTAACAGTATAGGCCTATTGTACTCAAACGGATTATCCTCAGCTTTTAATAAGCAGGGAAACAGTTATTCTCCGAGCAGGTTAAAAGATATAATAATGATCAATAAGGATGATGAACCGGCTGAAATTGTAAAAAAGATCTACAATGACTTTAAATCTTTTATTGATGATAATATATTATTAAATGATGTAAGTATTATACTTTTCAGAATGCAGTAGAATTAAATAATTATGGATATAAATGAGTTAACTAATGAACTTCTAAGAGTACTGTTAAAATACAGATCCCTGCTTATATGCATTAAAGGATCACCTGATCCGGATGTTATTGGATCTTCATATGCTCTTTCTGTTATTTGCGGCAAACTCGGAATTACATACAGAATCTCCTGCGCGATGCGTCCTTCTCTGCCGCAGAACAAGGCAATTATCAAAAATTTGAATATACCGATTTACTTTGAAGAATCAGTTGAAGATGTGAGGAAGTATGATGCTTATGCTATTCTCGATTTTCAGTCTGCACAAATTAATGGAATAAGCGGGATAATACCGTGCGCAATTCATATCGACCATCATGATCCGATTGAGGAGAATATTGATATTGATTATAAACAGGTAATAGTGGAAGCAGGTTCTGTCAGCACTTTTTTTGCGTTAGTCTTTAAAGAGTTGAATCAGAATAAAATGAAATTTGATAAACAGGCATTGATTAATGTCTCTACCGCCTTGCTGTACGGTATACAGGTGGATACGGATTCCTATAAACATGCAACTCATCTTGATCTTGAGGCTCTGAATTATATTTCAAATTATTCCGATAAAAAAATTATTGAATGCATAACCGAAATCCCTTTGCCGGGCTATGTGCTGCGTCTGATTGTAAGAGCGCTTAAGAATAAAACAGAATACAAGTCATGGCTGATAGCGGGAATAGGATTTATTGATGAATCGGAAAGAGACAGTATTGCAATAATTGCAGACAATTTTGTGGAAAAGTTTAACTGTTCTCTTGCCGTCGTATTTGCGATAATAGAGAAGAAAAAACCGTATGGACTGAAACTGGATGCTTCGTTTAGAACGGAAGATGAAAATATCAATTTAAATAAACTTATTCATATAATATCAGACAGCGGCGGCGGAAGAAAGTTCAAAGGTGCATATCAGGTAAATCTTGATTATTTTGCGGCTTCTCCAGATAAAGATTTATTATGGGAACTTGTCGAAAGTACTACTGTCGCGAAGTTGAAAAAAATCAGAGATGAAGCCCAATTATCAAAGATAAAAGGATTTTACAGCAAAATTATATACAGGGCTGGAAAAATTTTTAAATCACAATAAACTCTTCTATCAAATAGAACATGTTTAAGCATCTAATACAGAGTACTGATCATCTAAAGCACTCTGTATTAGATGCTTATCCTGGTATTTAACTGAAGCTGCCCGGATAGAATCTTTTAATTATACATTCCTATGAGGAGACGTTCTGAGCTTTTGAAGCTGATCTTTTAATATGGAAATATCCAGCATGTAATTGCTGTAAGTTGCATGCATTCCCTTCGCTTTTGCAGCTTTAGCCCTGATCTCTTTTCTTTTGATTTCTTCTTCAACTTTTGAAAGTTTATTTTTGCTGTTCATCTTTTATACCTCCTTTTACTTATAAAAAATAATTCCTTTAATTATAATAAAATATTTTTAATCTTCAAGTGGTGGCATCAATTATTTAAATCTTTATAAGTTATTAAAAAGATTGGCGATCGTCAACTTTTAAAGGGAAAAAATACAAAATTTTTTACTTAAACAAATACCTGTATGAAATTAGATGTGTAGACTGGACTATGAATGGAATGAAGAATAAATTATTATAATTAATTGTGATTCAATTTAAGCCCGGAAATAGTTTTGAAGTTGGTAGAATACGAAATTTGTAAGAATAATCAGAGGAATATTTTTAAGGGTAACATGTCTTTATTAGTCTTTGAATGGATCTTTTTCTGATTTTATCTTTTGCTTTTTTTCTTCTTCAATTATGTCATTAAAGATATATTTATAATTATTCGATTTATCAATATTCAGCTGTTCAATAGGAATTTTCCTTTTTTCTTTATCGTTGCAGGAAGTGGAAAATAAAATCAGGCTTAATAATAATATATTTTTTAATATATTCATATTAAATAAATAATAAAATACGGTTATAGATTCAATCAAAAAATAACCGTATTTAAATAAATCTTTAATTGGACTGTTACCTGATTTATAAAATAGTTTAACAAACGAATTGACAGCAGTAAAAGAATATATTAATATAAACAAAGAAATCAGGGAGGGGTTTCAATGAAGATAGATATTAATAATGAAATAATAATTACGGGCGGGGTTAAGAGACATAATTTAAATAAGCCTGTTAAAGATTCCGCCGGAACTAAAGCCGCAGGAAATATTCCCGTACAGGATGTGCAGAATATTTCAAACAGTAAAGCCTATATTGATGCTGTTGCCATCAGCCAGATGGCCTGGAGTTTTTTTCAGACGGCATATCTTATCAGCTCAAGTTTGAGAAAGATTGCAAATGACGCGGTATTAACAGGAAGTATCGATCAGGATGAATTAAATAAAGCGATGACCGGAATAAACGCGTCTTTAAGCGGGCTTCAGGAAGAGGGGCCTGCTGTTCTGAATGCTTTGCAGCAGAATAATATCTCAGCATTTGGATTCACAAGAGCAGATATTGATGTCCCGGAAGCAGCCGCTGACTTAGTATCTCTGGAAGAAGCTGCTTCTGTTCTTTCTGCAGGCGAAAAGCCGGATTTAAAAAGGATTGACAGAATAAATGATAACTTCTTCAATAATGGTTCAAAATTAAATGACTTTGTTAATTCGTTTTCAGCCGGGTTTTCTCTTTCTGGCATAAGAAATATAGACGCGGATAGTTTCTAGGATTTATTTAAAACAACAAATAATTTTGTTACTGATTATCCACAGATTGCATTAAATATTCAGGGGAATATCAATCCGGAAGCAGTCGCGAATTTAACAGCGCGTTAGTTTACAGAGAGGGAAATCTGTATAATTATATTATTACGGAAATAAATATGGAAGCATTTGACGGTTTTATCGCAGCCATAGCGTCTGAATTTAAATTTAACTTTAAAAAAGATTCCGAAGGCGTTTATACCACAGATATTGAATTTGAAAACGGAAGAGCTCAGAAAATACTGATTACATTATCCAAGGACGAGTCCGGAGACAGGATAATTCATTATTATTCTGTGATTGCAAAACTGAAAAGAGACTCAATGGAATTATATAAATATTCTCTTGAACTTAATTCAACTCTTGACTACGGAGCTATTGTTTTAATGGACGGCACTCTGGTGCTCAGGAACTCAATTCTTCTTCATCATTGCGAGCCTCAAAGATTTATGAAATCGCTGATTTACATTGCAGCGAAAGCTGACGAACTGGAAGAAGCATTTTTAAAACAGAATATTAGTTAAAAATTGAAATACATATTCTGTCTTTAACTGTTTTTAAGGAATGCGCAGTTATTCAATGAATTATTCCGGAGCCGTTCAGGACTGCAGTTTAGGAATTATGAAAAATATTTATTAAAGAAGGCGGTTAATAATGAACATAATAGAAGGGAAACTTGATGCCGCGGGATTGAAAGTCGCGATAGTTGTTTCCAGGTTTAATGAATTTATTACCAGTAAGCTCCTGGGCGGGGCGGTTGACTGTATTAAAAGGAATAACGGCAAAGAGCAGGATATTACGGTTGTGTGGGTTCCTGGCTCATTTGAGATTCCTGCTGTTTTGCGGAGACTTGCAGATTCAAAAAAATATAATGCAGTTGTCTGCCTCGGTGCTGTAATAAGAGGTGCTACTCCGCATTTTGACTATATCTCTGCTGAAGTAACTAAAGGTGTCGCGCAAATCAGCCTGACAGCAGATATCCCGGTTGTTTTCGGAGTATTGACGACCGATACAATAGAGCAGGCAATTGAAAGGGCTGGTACTAAAGCTGGAAATAAAGGCTTTGATGCAGCACTTTCCGCTATTGAAATGTGTAATATTTATTCCCAGTTAACCTGATGGGTCATAGACATAAAGCAAGAGAGTATGCCTTACAGGCATTATATATGTATGAAACCGTAAAGGCCTCTCCGGAAGAACTTGAATCTCTTAACTGGTTAAACAAGGAAATTCCGGATGATATAAGGGAATATGCGGTTTCCATAATAAATGGATCTATTGAAAAAATAGATTTCATTGATGATTTAATTAAGAAGTACTCCAAAAACTGGCAATTTGAAAGGCTGGGATTAATAGATAAATCTATACTTAGATTGTCTATATACAGTCTTCTTTTTGCACCGGATATTCCCAGTCCGGTTGTCATAAATGAAGGTGTGGAACTGGGGAAAACATTCGGAGGTGAGAACTCGGGTCAGTTTATTAATGGAATCCTGGATTCAATCAAGAATAAGGAGTTGAACAAGGGGGAAAATTCTGCAGGTGAGCGCCAACCGAAAAAATAGGATATCTTCCGTTGATAATAACTCCGGATCCGATGATTTTCAAATAAAACATAACCGGATCAGCCGCATAGAAGCCGTCCGCTCTGAACTTACAAAAAGAAAATACATATCTTTTATTGTACTGCCTGCAATTGCAGTTCTTGTTATTGCGGCAGTTATAATAATTACCAGTTATTACAAAAAGCCTCAGATTTTCAAACCATCGGATAATACGGTAACTTTCGCTGATCTGGAAAAAAAGGGAATTCCTGCCGTTAAAAGCAGTAATGCTTTACTCGAAAAAGGTAAAGATAATTATAATAAAGGATATTATAATAATGCTGTATCTGATTTTAATGAAGTCGTTGAATCCGATTCATCTAATCAGGACAAGTCAACGGCTCTTACTTATATCGGCATAATATATGACGAAAGAGGTAATTACGATAAAGCGGTTGAGCATTATTTAAGGGCGCTTAAATATGATAAGAACAGTGTAATTGCTTACAGAAACCTTGCAATAGCTTACAGGCATAAAAAAGATTACAGCAATGCAGAAGAAGCAGTCAGGAACGTTTTGAAAATTGATTCTCAAAATGTTCAGAATCTGATTTTACTGGGGAACATTCTTTTTGAACAGGGAAGATATAAGGACGCAATTAAGGAATACGGTGAAGCTCTGAAAATAAGCACGGATGAACCTGTAGCTCTTCATAATACCGCCCTTGCACTTTTAAGAACCGGTGATGAATTATCAGGTATTGAATATCTTAAGAAAGCAGGCGCGGCAGATAAATCCGGAAATATTGCAGGCCTTGCCTATTCAAAACTCGGCGTTATTTATCTTGAAAGAAAGGACTATTCATTTGCTGAAAAATATTTACGCATGGCTGTATCAATTAATCCCGAAGATCCTGCAGCCAGGTATAATCTAGGGATTGTGTATCTTAAAATAAATAAACCGGATAATGCATTGATTGAATTCTCAAAAGCGGAAGAACTTGGCAGAAATGATGAAATGCTCCTTGAGAGTCTGGGCGATACATACTATGATCTGAATGAATATGATAAAAGTATAGAGACCTTTAACAGGCTTCTTGATACAAACAGAAGAAATATAAGAGTTCTTTCAAGGCTTGCTGAAGTATATCATAAGAAAGGCGATCCGGAAAAGGCTTTTGATTTATATAAACGTATTACTGTGATCGAACCGGCTACTGAAAATGCCAGGGTTGCCTACATAAACATGGCAAACATTCTAGATGATATGGGACAGTCTGAAGAGGCGATTAATACTTATAATAAAGCCCTGACTATTGATGAGAATGATGACTCCACACTGTATAATATGGGAATTGCCTATAAGAATGCGGGTAAACCTGAGCTTGCTGTACAGTCGTGGAAAAAAGCCTGGGAACTGAACTCAGATTCTCCGAAGCCTCTTCTTGCTATAGCCGGAGTTTATGAGGATAAAGAATTATATGATCTGGCGATTGAAGAATACGAGAGAATAGTAAAAAGGTGGGCTGATCTTCAGGAAGCTCATTTTCAGCTTGCAGGCCTTTACTATAAAAAGAGTTTATATGATTATTCGATGGAAGAATACAGGAAGGTTGTTGAAATAAACGGCAATAATGACCTTGCGAGAAAAGCGCTTATAAATCTTGGAATGATCATTTCAGCAAATGCTGACAGCGAAGAAAAGCTTGATGAAGCGCAGTCGTATATTCAAAAGGCATTACTTCAAAAGCCGAATGACGCGGAAGCTCTTATTTCACTCGGCAATGTTTATTATAAAAAAGGAATGCTTGATGAAGCTATAGATACTTTTTACATGGTTATTTCATCTTCAAGAGACAGCAGGATTATTGCCGAAGCCTACAATAATATAGGAAAATCATATCATAATAAAGGCGAGTATCAGAAAGCACTTAAGGCTTTTACCCTCGGTATAGATGAAGACCCGACAATGGAAGAAATAAGAATCAACCGTAAGGTTTCAATGCAGGCTTATGAGAGCGAACTGCATGCGGAATAGCATTCCCAATGACTAAAATTGACCGATTATATCTTCAGAAAAGAGAACATGAGTTTCTCGCCCCGTATGCGGCTAAATCCGATTTTACAAGAGGAAGGGTGTATACAGAACTTTCACATCCCTACAGGACTGAATATCAGAGAGACAGGGAAAGGATAATACATTCCAAAGCCTTCAGGAGACTTGAGTACAAAACACAGGTTTTTGTAAACCATGAGGGCGATCATTACCGGACACGTTTGACACATACGATTGAAGTTTCCCAGATCGCAAGGACAATAGCAAGAACTCTGCGCCTTAATGAAGATCTTTCAGAAACACTTGCACTTGCTCATGATCTGGGGCATACTCCTTTCGGACATTCAGGAGAAAGGGAATTTAACGAAATTCTGAAAGATGAAGGCGGATTCGAGCATAACAGGCAGAGTCTCAGAGTTGTTGAAAAGCTTGAGGACCGGTACAGCAGTTTCCCGGGGCTTAATCTTACATGGGAGACAAGAGAAGGCATTATTAAGCATTCATCCACTAATCACGCAGAGGTTGCTGATTACGCTCCTGATGAATTTCCTTCTCTTGAAGCGCAGATTATTGATTTTGCAGACGAGATTGCCTATAATAATCATGATCTTGATGACGGTATCAGGTCCGGACTTCTTGATTTTTCTGAAGTGAAGAATCTTAGTATCTGGCACATGGGTATTGATGCAATTGGGGGAGCAGACAGACTTCCAGCTGATAAAGATCAGCAGGTAAATATGATAATTCGCTCCATAATAAATCTGCTTGTTTCCGATTTAATTGATACGGTTGCAGGCAATATTAAGGCCATGAATATTAAGGATTATGCGGATATAAGATGTGCTGAAAAGTTAATAGCCGGTTTCAGCAAAGATATTCATGAAGCAAATTATGAACTTAAAAAAGTATTGAATAAAAAACTGTATAAACATTATAAAGTGATCAGAATGGGAATTAAAGCGCAAAAGGTTATAAGGGAGTTGTTCAATCTTTATATTGAGTTTCCGAATGCGCTTCCTGATGAATATTTTAACAGAATTGAGACTGAAGGTTTGAAGCAGGCCATATCCGATTATATAGCAGGTATGACTGACAGGTTCGCTCTGGAAGAGCATCAGAAATTAACTGAACCGATGATAAAGGTTTAATGCTATGGAAAGAAAGTATCCTGAAATTCCGGAATATTTAAAAAAGTTGATGGAGTCTGATGATGACTGGGATGAAATCAGGATTGATTCTGAAGGCACATGGTTTCATAACGGCGTTGCATTTAAAAATAAAAGGCTGATCTCATTTTTTAATAAGTCCATTGACGTTACAAGAGACGGGCAGTATGTAATTCATTATGGAAATTTTGTTTATCCGGTTACTGTTGAAGATGCTCCGCTGTTTGTTACAGGCGTAAAATATAATAGCATCTCAGATGAAGATATTATTTTAATCGGGCTTTCCTCAGGGGAGGTTGAAGAGCTGGATCTGCGCACGATTCATTATAAAAAAAATTCTCTTTACTGCTATGTAAGAAACGGGGATATTCCGGCAAAATTTAAAAGATCTCCTTCATATGAGATGCTTCAAAATCTCAGGGAAAACAGCGATATTTATTTTATTGAATTATGCGGCCGGAAAATTGTACTGGCTGAAAAGATGGAAACGGATAATTACTACAATATATCATAGGGATCTATGTCGATTTCAAGATAAAGATCTTTTCCTGCTGTTCTGTCTATCGATTTTATTACATTTCTGATTTGTTCAATTTTTTCCGCTTTAAGTATAATATGATATCTGTAATTGGATGAGATTTTCGCAAAAGGCGCTGCGACAGGGCCAAGAAGAGAAATGGAATAATTATTTTTATTTATTTCATTTTCCAGTGATTTATATACTTTATTAATTTCGTTTATTACTTTCTCCTCAATTTTGCCTCTGATAAGCAGCCTTGCCATTCTTGAAAACGGGGGATAGTTCAGAGTTTTCCTTACTGTGAGCTCATGCCTGTAAAAACCCAGATAGTCATGGTTTTTTAAGTAATCATAAATATAGTTCTCCCTTTCAAGTGTCTGAATTATTACTTTTCCTCTTTCATTTCTTCTGCCGCATCTGCCTGCTACCTGAATCAACAGTGAGAAAATCCTTTCTGATGCCCTGAAGTCGGGCATGTTAAGGCCTATGTCAGCAAGAAGAACTCCGACTATTGATACATTATGAAAGTCGAATCCTTTAGCTACCATCTGAGTGCCTAAAAGTATGTCAATTTCACCTGCTGCCATTTTATCAACGATTTCGAAAATAGCAGATTTTTTTCTGGTGGTATCCTGGTCGAGCCTGACAATTTTTGCGTCTTTAAAAGTCTCGTTAATCGAATCTTCAACTTTTTGAGTGCCGGCACCAAGTGTTAGAATATTTTCAGATCCGCATTCAGGACAATGCTCGGGAACATTTCTCTGGTAGCCGCAGTAATGGCATATCATCTTTTCAGCATGCCCGCTTTTATGCAGATTGAGGCTAATATTGCAGTAAGGGCATTCAAATACTTTTCCGCAGTCACTGCATAAAACAACTGGTGAAAAACCGCGCCTGTTGAGAAGAAATATTGCCTGATTGTTTTGGGATATGGCTTTTTTGCTGTTAATGAGCAGTTTGTTTGAAATAAGGGATTCGCTTTTTTTCGGATTAATTGTTACAATGTCAATTTCAGGAAGGAGAGTATCTCCGAATCTGCTTTTAAGATTATGAAGCTCCATATTTCCCGTTTCAGCAAAATACAGGGATTCTAAAGACGGTGTAGCAGAACCCATTATCAGCAAAGATTTCTCTTTCATGCACCTGTAATAAGCCAGCCTTTTTGCATGATAACGCGGTGTGCTGTGTTCCTTATATGACCAGTCATGCTCTTCATCGATTATTATCAGTCCCAGATCAGGGCATTGAAGAAATACGGCGGACCTTGTACCAACAGCGATTTTTGCTTCTCCGCTGTAAAATTTCAGCCAGCTTTTAAGGCGCTGATTTGCAGTAAGCTGGCTGTGGTAAACAATAAGTTCATCATGAAACACATTATACAGCCTTTCGAATATCTGTGAGGATAATGTAATTTCAGGGACAAGATAAATTACCGAGCGTCCGAGAGATATTATATATTTTGCAATCTCAATATATATCTCTGTTTTTCCGCTGCCGGTTATCCCGAATATTAGATGAGAGAACTTATTATCGTTGAATGAATTAAGAATATTATCGTATACTATGGACTGTTCTTTGTTAAGCTTTATATTTCTGATTACTTTTTTCTTGTTTTTAAAAGGATGCTTGTACCTGTCCGATGCTGTTTCGCCTGAGGGCAGTGCAGTAGCCAGAACCTCTCCTGTGTTGCACAGATAGCTTGAAGCGGTATATTCTGCGAGATCTATAAGCCTGCTGTCAAAAATCGGGGCCTGATCTATTACCTTCTGAACGTCCTTGATATAATTAAAATCGGGTTTATTGTTATGCACTCTGTGTGCAAATGCAGTGATAACCCTGTTCTTAAAGTTGACCCTGACTCTTGTGCCTGTCTGAACATCAAGATCTTCAGGTATCAGGTATGTATAGGAGCCTTCAACAGGATATCCTACATATACATCAGTGTATTTATTGTTTTTCATTATATAGAAAATTTAAAATTATTGAAATATTTACATAATGACAGTTATTTTAATGTTAACTAATTTCAATACTTTTATTTTTTTAAAGGTTTCTTAAAGTTAATATATTTACCAAGATGTTAACTTTATTTAACAGTAAAATGGATTATTGTCAAAATAAATGTTTGATTAAAAACCTTGCAGATTTAAAAAAATATTTAAATCAGGATTTTTTCATGTCTGCAATTATTTGTTTCAGGGTAATCCATGCGGATTTTTTAAGGGCAGGATTTTTTAAAATTTTAATTGGGTGGTCAATTCTGTACCACGCGATATTTTTATACTGATTCATCAATCTTTTAAGGGGCGTGTCGTCGCCCATAATGATTCCGATTTTCGGGCTGTAATCATCAACTTCCCTGACAAGTTTAGGGGCACAATTTTTAAGCATCATTCCCGGCGTGTTCACACTGCTTTCGGGTTCACATTTTATAAGATTAGTCACATAACATTCTTTCAGGTTAAGATTAATCGCACTGATCATTCTGTTCAGTAAATCCCCTGACTCCTGTCTTAATTCGTCTCTTTCAGCCGAGCTAATATTCAGCGGGGTATTTATTATTATAATTATTCCGTTTTGCCCGGTTCCCCAGCCGGGTTTTCTGTTTTTTACTCTTCCGCACAATGTGCAGTTCTGAATATCATTATCAGGAATTGTTTGTTCTATTGCAGATTCATATGCACTTGTCTTTTGAGGAACGATTTCTTCGGACATCCATTCCTTGAGAAATGATAATTCCTCTTCATCTCTGTAAAGGAGAAGTCTGTTGGCAGAGTGCATAATATTTATGTACTGGGATAATAATAATTTTGTATCGCTCATCTTAAAGTTTTAATTCTTAATTACAGATTATCAACATTGATATTGTACTGCTTTACTTTTCTATGAAGATTGGTTCTTTCGATGCCGAGTACTTTTGCTGTGGATGTTATATTTTTTTCATTTTTGAGTAATGCTTTTATAATAAATTCTTTTTCAAATTCTTCACGGGCCTGTTTTAAACTTGATGTATCCTTTGAAAGGATATCCTCATAATCATATGATTCAATATGCTTTTCAATATCCTCCTTATCGATTACATCAGACTGAACCATTATACTAAGCCTTTCCATTATATTTTTAAGTTCTCTGACGTTTCCGGGCCATTTATATTTTGTAAGGAATCTCATGCCTTTTTCCGTAATATCTTTTGTGCCGAGTCCGTGTTCCTTTGAGAAAGCGTCAAGAAAATATCGTGTCAGAAGCGGTATGTCTTCTTTTCTTTCGGATAAAGACGGCACATTGATAGGTATTACGTTTAGCCTGTAGTAGAGATCTTCTCTGAAAGTCCCTTCATCGATTGCTTTTTTTATGTCAATATTGGTAGCAGCAATTACCCGGACATCCACGGTAATAGGTTCATTCCCTCCGACTCTTTCGAACTGCTGTTCCTGTAAAACTCTGAGTACTTTAGCCTGGGCGCTGGAGCTCATATCGCAGATTTCATCCAGAAATATTGTGCCGCCGTCTGCGACTTCAAATTTGCCCAGCCTTCTGTTAACAGCCCCGGTAAAAGATCCTTTTTCGTGGCCGAAAAGTTCGCTTTCAATAAGTTCGTCAGGAATGGCGGCACAGTTAACCTTAATCATGGGCTCGGATGAACGTTTGGAATTTTTATGAATTGCTTTTGCAACAAGCTCCTTTCCTGTTCCATTATCGCCTGTAATGAAAACTCTTGCGTTTGTTCCGGCTGCTGTATCGATTATTTTTTTTACTTCCTGTATCGGTTTTGACTGTCCGATCATTTCATCTTCCATCATTGCTTCACGGCGCAGTCTTATATTTTCCTTCCTGAGTGCAACTCTTTCAAGTGCGTTATTGACCGATGTTATTACCCTCTGCATGGAAGGAGGCTTTTCAAGAAAATCAAGGGCTCCAAGCTTTGTCGATTTTACCGCAATATCAATGGAGGCATGGCCTGAAATCATAATTACAGCCATATCCATTTCCGGGTGCGATGCTTTGATTTTTGTAAGAACTTCAATACCGTCAATATCCGGAAGCCATACATCAAGGAACATAAGATCAATTTCGTTCTTATTGATAAAATCCAGTGCGTCTCCGCCATTGGAGCATGAAGAGATTATATGCCCCTCATCCTGCAAAATCGCGGAAAGGGTTTTTATAATATTACTTTCATCATCTACCAGTAATATCTTTGCCATTTATGATACCTGATTATCCGTTAAAATATTATTTTCCAGTACTGGGAATTCGATTATGAATTCCGCACCATTGTTTTTTTCAGAATGACAATATATCCAGCCGTTATGTTCAAGTATTATTTTTTCAACGATTGCAAGGCCCAGCCCTGTTCCGGTTTCTTTTTTACTGAACGCAGGGTCGAAAATTTTTTCAATGTCTTCCGGTTCAATGCCTGGACCGTCGTCCTTAATTGAAACACGGACAATTTTTCCTTTGTTCAGTTCCATGATTTCAGATTTAATATAAATATTTCCATGATTGGACATCGCGTCAATTGAATTCTGAAGTAAATTTGTCAGTGCCTGCCGGATCAGGATTTTGTCAACATTAAGCCCGGGAATGGAATTATCAAGGTCAAGATGAAAGGTGATTTCTTCATGCCCAAGAAAAAAATTGGCAGAATTTTCAATAATGGGATTTATGCTCTGAAATTCGGGTTTAATTTCAGGAAGTCTGGCGAATCCCGAGAATTCGTTTAATATTCTGTTCAGTACCTTTACTTCTTCAATTATTGTTTCAGTACCTGTACTCAGGATATTCTGAAAGTCAGGATGATTTTCATAATATCTGTTCTGTATTCTTTCAGCGGAAAGTCTGATGGGAGTAAGCGGATTTTTAATTTCATGAACAAGCCTTCTGGCAACTTCTTTCCATGCTTCAAGTCTTTGTGTATGGTATATTAATTGCTTCCTTTCATCGAGCTGTCTAACCATTGTATTAAAGGATTGAAAAAGATGCGCGATTTCATCTGATGATTTCCTTTCCAGAGTAATTTTATAATTACCCGAAGCAACATCTCCCGCAGCATCAGCCAGCTGAAGAACTGATCTTGTAATGCTTCGCGACAGGAAGAAACTTACACTGACAGAAATAAGAACTATAAATATCGCGATAAAAAGAAGAAGCAATCCAACGCCTGTCTGGAAATATGGCTTTAAAAATTCGCGGTTATTATATCTGGCTAAGGAGTCCTTGTAAACCGTGATCCTGTTGAAAATTTTTGAAGGGATTTCCCTGATTATTGCGATGAGATAACCGTCATAGAGGAGGTGCCCGAGAAGCAGTGAATTATTATCAATGGAAATTCTCGAAATTTTTTTGCCATTGTAAAAATCAATATTCTGAAAAAATTTTGTGACCCCTGAGTAAAAGGTTGATCCGTCTGAAAGCAGCCCGTCCGGAAGTAATCCGCTATATGCTGATGCAGGATTAACCGTTACGTCCATATTTTTATTTATATTTAACAGCTTTATTGTGCTCAATGTATTTTGATAAGTATTAATCTTGTAGAAAACACATTGTATTTCTTTTAATTTGCATTCTTCAGCAAGTAGTTTTCTGTCATTTTCAGTTCTGATACTCACCCTTCTTTTTTTTAAGGAGTACTCGAGGGAATTCAATTCTCCCTCAATCTCCCGGTAAAAGCTATACATGTAGTCATTTGATAAATTAATCGACTCTTCAAGCGCGTATACTGTTTCATCCGTAATTAAATCTGATATTGTTTCCTTAATAATATTGTTTGAAATTATTATTATTGCGAGAGAGGGAAGAATCGCTACCGAGAGGAAGGCAAGCATCATTTTATATATGATGCTTGAACTAAAATCAGAATTTTTTGAATATATTTTTCTGCTGAAGGATATGAATATAAAGTAGATAGCTGCTGTAACAGGCATTATCATCATCAGATAAATGAAAAACTCTTTATCAGTTCCAACCTGTATTTCGGTACCTGGAAACAGTCCCAGTACCAGAGCTGCTGAAAAAGCCAGTATACCGCTGATGAAGATAATATCCTGCAGGGTTGATTTGCTTATTACTTTTTTTTTAAAAATACCGGGAATTTTCATTTAAACGGGTTGAGTGATATTACATTTTTAGAAAAATTTAATCTTTTGTAAATGCATATTCCGATTTGTACTTCGGCTGGACAGTTAATTCCTGAGAATATATTGTGCCGATGAAAAATTATGAATTGTAAAAAAATTTCAGTTTTCTCCGTCATCAAAATCGCTGTTAATCAGGGTAACTAATTCGCGAACAGCCTCTACTTCGTTTTCACCGTCAGCCCTGATTGTAATTTCCGATCCTTTGGTAATGGCAAGAGCGAGTACTCCCATTATAGATTTTGCATTCGCTTCTATATCATCTTTAAGCAGAAAAATTTCACATGGATATTTCATTGCTGAGCGAACAAGCATCATGGCTGGCCTTGCATGTACTCCTGCATCCGTATTAATACTAACTGTATCTTCTGTCACTTAAAACTTTTTACTCCTTCTTTGCTGTTTCCAGTTTAATTTTTTCCTGAATTTTAAAATCCAGGTCTTTTGCCGAGAAAGTCCCGGTTTTTTTTAATCTGTGATTTAGAGCCGCAGTCTCAATAAGTATGGGTATGTTTCTTCCGGGTCTGACAGGTACTGTTATGAACGAAAGATTGATATCCAGTATTGAGTATTTATGTTCGTCTATTCCAAGTCTGTCATATTCCTTGTTTCTTTCCCATTCTTCAAGCATTATTATAAGGTCAATTCTTTTTCTGTTTCTTACAGAGGCGATGCCGTAGATTTCCTTTACATTAATAATGCCCAGGCCCCTGATTTCCATGTGATGAGTGATAATTTCTGCGCTTTTTCCGAAAAGGAATATTTCATCAATTTTTTGTATTTCAACTATATCATCGGCTACGAGTCTGTGCCCTTTTTCAATCAGTTCCAGGGCGCATTCGCTTTTTCCTACACCGCTTTTACCAAGCAGTAAAACCCCGACTCCAAATACATCGACTAAGGAGCCGTGAACAGTTATTGTCGGAGCAAAATAGCCTTCTACCGCGTGAATCCATAAACTAACAAACCGGGTCGTGCGGTATTGTGAAATAAATACAGGAATATTTCTGCTGTTCGCAAGTTCTATAAACAGATCATCAGGGCTTTCTCCATGGGTAAATACACAGCAAAGGATATCATATGAAAAGAACATTTCAAGCATTTCTTTTCTCTGTGCTTCAGGAAGTTTTCTCATAAATGCAGTTTCGCCAAGCCCGAATACCTGTATTCTGCCGAAAGCGAAAAAATCAAAAAAACCGGCCAGACTTAATCCGGGTCTGTTGACATCCGCAACTGTAATTTCCTTATCAAGACCGTTTTCTCCTGCAATTAATTCTAACTGTAAATCAATTTTTATTGTGCCGTCAACAAGGTTATGCAGATATATTTTTTTTAATGCCATAGAATTGCCCAGGTTAAAATAATCAGATTTAAAATATGTAATAGTAATGTTTTGAATAATTTATAGCCGGCGCTGTATTTAATAACGCCGGCCTGATATATTCCCGGGAATATGCGCCGGGATATTAATTAGGGGGAACCATAATTTCCAGTGTTTCCCCGTTTCTATATATAATATTGAGGTTATTGGTATCATTATTTAAAAACGGCAGGAAGTTGCCGGACGATGATAATATTTCTTCGACTGCACTGTCAATCTGTAAATTTTTTATTGATTTTTCATTGCATTCAACTATTTTTATTTTCGGATTGGTTATTGAATCGTCGTGGACAATAAGGTCGTTTTCCTTTAAAATATCCTGCGGAATTTCGGCCATCTTAAATCCGTTGCCGGATTTATATATAACAGCATAATTCTCAAACTTATCGTTGTTTTCCGAATTATCGTGTTTTTTAAACAGAATAAAATCCATATTGTCAACTTTCATTTCAAGAAATGCTTCAAGCTCATCTTTGGGTTTGTTTCCTATCTGTTTGAAAAGAACTTCAGTTCTGTTTTCCGATGCCGATTCCGGCTGAGCGGCTTTTAAAACAGGAGTAACTTTGTGGCCTGTATGTTTTTCCTTGTTTTTGACCACCTGTTTTTCAAGGCTTTTCACAAGCATATCAATGGAAGAGTACATATCATTCGCCTGTTCCGTCGCATAAAATTTCGTGCTGTCGGCGTTGATTGTCGCTTCAATTACATGTAAATGTTTTTCCATATACATGATCACATTAATATCAATGAGTTTATGAAAATATTTTTCAAGCTTTGACAGCTTTTTCTCGGCATATTCCGATAAATCATTTGAAATGTCGAAATGTCTTCCGGTGATGTTTATCTTCATTTTGTCTCCTCATTTTTAATTAAATTTAATTTTTTACGGACACTTGATGATGAGATATTTAAAATAGACCTGTATTTCGCAATTGTTCTTCTGGCTACGTTTATATCTTTTTTCTGCAGCTCTTTTAAAATTTCGGCGTCTGATACCGGCTTTGATGGATTTTCATTTGCGATTATTTCCTTAATCAGGCTCATCACTTCATCGGAAGAATGGTCTTCTATATTATCTGATTTTAATTTTGACACAAAGAAATATTTAATTTCAAAAATTCCCCATGGGGTCTGTACAAACTTATTGTTGGAAACTCTGCTGATTGTCGATTCGTGAAGTCCGAGTTCCTGAGCTATGTCTGCGTATACAAGAGGCTTCAGATGGCCTGTTCCTTTAATCAGGAAATCTATCTGATGCTCCATAATTGCTGTAACTACTCTGATTATTGATTCTCTTCTTGTTGAGATGCTTCTGAGGAGATTGGTTGCGGAGTTAAGCTTTTCTTTTACATAATCTGCTATCTTATCATCGATTTTTTTCTGTTTTAGAAGGTTTTTGTAATAATTATTGATGCGTATTTTTGGGATCCAGTCATCATTAATTCCTACAATAATTTCTCCGTCTATATATCTTACTTCAATATCCGGTATAATGTACCTTATCTTCTTTAACGAATATTTTACACCTGGGAAAGGGTCAAGATTATGAACGAGTTTGCTTTTTCTGATTACCTCTGCAGATGTTATGTGCAGCGCTGAAGCAATTTTCCCATAGTTGAGTTTTTCTAGGTCAAGGAAGTGATGCTTCAGTATCTGAAGAAGAACTTCATCATCAGGATATAATTTTTCAGCCTGAATCAGTAATGTTTCACTGATGTTTGCTGCTCCGCATCCGATTGGATCCAGGTCATTGATAATTTTTACTGCATTTCTGATTTCGTCAATATTGACATTGCTTTCTTTTGCAATTTCCTCAATGCCGGATGCCAGGAAGCCGTTGTCATCAAGAGAGGTTATGATGCTTGTCAACAGGAAAAGTTCTGACTGGTCTTTTGCTATAAGACTGGCCTGTGTTATGAGATGCTCTTTCAGGCTTTCTTTCTGGGCTACAGCGTTTTCAATGAAATTTCTTTTTTTATCATCATAACTGGCGTCATAGGATGTTGTTGCACCTGATTCCTCCTGCCAGTCCTCTCTTCCTTTAATGCTTGTATCATCACCGCTAAGTTCTTTTCCTACTGATGAAAAAAGTTCCGAATCACTGCTGTTCGAAGGCTGCTGTACAGCTATATTATCTTCTTCAAGTACGGGATTTTCTGCAAGTTCAAGAGAAATTTTTTCAGCAAGCTCAACATTGGAAAGCTGCAGCATTTCTATTGACTGAACGAGATTCTGGGTAAGTGTAAGTTTATTTGTCTGTTTTAAAGAAATTCTTGCAGATATATCCATCAATACCTCAGGTTAAAATAAATCCTCGCGCCGTTATAATGCGAATTTTTCTCCCAGATATATTTCTCTGGCCTTTTTACTCTTTATGAGCTTTTCCGATTTTCCGCTTATAAGTACTTCACCTTTATACATAATAAATGACCTGTCTGTGATGCTGAGTGTTTCTCTTACATTATGATCTGTAATCAGGACACCGATATTTCTTTTTTTAATTTTTTGAATTATTTCCTGAATATCCGCTACTGCAATGGGGTCAACTCCTGCAAAAGGCTCGTCCAGCAACAGAAAATCCGGAGTTGTTACAAGAGTACGGGCTATTTCTGCACGCCTTCTTTCTCCACCTGAAAGGGTATATGCTTTCTGGTCTTTGACATGCTCTATTGAAAGATCCTTTAAAAGATTATCTCTTTTTTCTATAATTTCATCCTTTGTAAGATTCTGCATCTGAAGAATCAACTCAAGATTTTCGGAAACTGTCAGTTTCCTGAAAACTGAAGCTTCCTGAGGAAGGTAGCCTATTCCGTGGCGTGCCCGTTTATACATAGGCAGGTTTGTTATATCTTTATCATCAATGATTATATTTCCGGAGTCCGGTTTAACTAGCCCTACAACCATATAAAAAGTGGTTGTTTTACCGGCGCCGTTGGGCCCGAGCAGTCCTACAATTTCTCCCTGCATGATTTCAAAGCCTATGTCATCAACGACTCTTTTTTTTCTGTATGATTTTACAAGTGAACCAAGTTTTAATGTCTTTTTGTTGTTAACTGTCATAGACTGATCTGCTCTTAAGTGTCTGTAATATATACCCTGTCTGATATTATAAGGATACATTAATTCCCTAAAAAAATCCAGCAAAATATATTTAATTAACTCCTCTTCCTCTGATATTGCCGTGAAGTCGTGTATTGTTGCTTTTTGTATTAATTGTTATGGACTGTGTTATCAATACTGAATTTTCTTTTTCCATTCTCGCATTGCCTGTTATTATCATTAAATCATTCTGTCTTTGATATCTGGCAAAATCTCCTCTAATGACTCCATCGCTGCGGAATATTTTTACATTTCCTGAAACATAAAGCTCATCAGTATCTTTATAGTATTCCATGAAATCTCCGGTTGTCCTGGAAGTTTCTTCATTTGTTTTATTATTTTTAAAGACAATATAAGAATTACCCCATAATGCGAAGTAGCCGGTTTTATTGTGTGATTTAAAACTGTTCCCGAATGCCTCAGCATTTTCGCTCCTGTAATCAATATGAACATTATGTCCTGAAAGTTCCTCATTTCCTTCCGAACCTTGCAATTCAAATTTGTCACCCTTGAAGACTGCATCTTTTCTTTCTATCTGAGCATTGCCGTACATGATTGTCAGCTTGTCATTTATATCGTAATGCTCAATTTTATCTGCATACGCATTTAACTGAATTTTTTTTATTTTGCCGGTTTTCTCGTCCTTTTCCTCTGAGAAAGTTTTAATGCGGGCATTATTATCAAGGACAATTAATTTTTTGTCTGTGTAATAGAAGACAGTCTCTGCAGCGTAATTCTCCTCTCCTTTAATAATTTTCGGGTTTTCTGAAAAAATAATTGTTTTTTCATTTCTGCTGAACGATGCTTTCTGAGAAAAGATACTAATGTCATTATTTTTAACAATTACGTTGCCCGATGCTTCAGCATGCTTTTCGTCAATATAGTATTTAATTTTTTTTGCGCGGATATTGACTGTCGATCTGTCGTCTTCTCTTCTCATAATGGCACTGGGTTTTTCTGAGAATTCGATAGTGTTTGTTTCTTTATAAAAAAGCGCTTTTCCGGATTTTATGCGCGAGGTGTTTTTTTTATCAGTCAAAACGACATTTCCGACTGCTTCGGCTATTTCCTCTTTTTCACCGCGGACTATGATTTTATTCGACTTTAATTCAGAACCGTCATAGCGTATTACAGGATTTCCGGTAAGTTCAGTAATTCGTATTTTATCTCCCTGCTTTTTATCTGCAAGCCTGCTCTTAACATTGCTGCCAGTTATAATTACTGTTTTTTTTGCTGAAGCCGCAGAATCCGGAAATTTGGAAAGATGCAGAATAAGACAAAAAAGTATAATTATTTTTAAGGATAATTTCATAATGTATTAATTATTTAAAATTTTTATCAATGTTGCTTGTAATTGCCTTTATGCTTTTTTTTATTTCATAACTTTCCAGATTATAATCGGCACGCAAACCCTCACCTTCGATAATATCTCCGTTTTTTCTCAAAATCCTTATTGGCTCATTATTATCCAGATATCCCGTTTTATTGTTCCATGTTATTTTTTCAGTCAGAAGTCTGTTCCCGGTTGTTGAGAGCATATCAACATTACCAGTCAGGTCAATGTCCATAGAATCGGTATAAATAATTGCCTGGTCAGCTTTAACTTCTGCGGTCTCTTTGTCCTCTTTGAAATAATTCAGAATTATATTTGTCGCGATAGTCCTTTTTTCATCATAAAAATATGAAGCCTTATCTGCCGTTAAAATCCATTCAATATTTCCGTTTTTATAACTTGTGGTTTTATAATTATTTATAAGCATATCAGGTCGAAAGCTTTGAGAGGGCAGAGGCATTTCACATCTTGTCAGGAAAGCGGAAACAAACAAGATATATAAGCGAAACAGGATAAAACGAGATGTAAAAAATACAAGCTTCATATAAAAATAATATTCATGATTTAACAATATTGTCAATATCAATAAGTGTCTTTAGTAATTCTTCAGTACGATTCAGATAAAACTGATTACTTGCATCACATAAAGCCTGCTCAGGTGAATGATGCACTTCCATAAAAAGGCCGTCTATTCCTGCTGCTGCAGCTGATCTTGAAAGAAGAGGGATGAAATGCCTTTCACCGCCTGTAACTGCACCTCCTCCGGGAAGCTGTGCGGAATGTGTCGCGTCAAATATTACAGGTATGTTTTGAGATTTTATTATGTCAAAAGAACGCATATCCACAATCAGGTTATTATAACCGAAAGAAAACCCTCTTTCTGTGACGGAATAGCTTTTACATCCTGATGAAATGAGTTTTTCAACAATATTGCCTGCGTCTCCGGGAGCGAGGAACTGGCCTTTCTTAACATTAATGGCTTTGCCGGTATGCGCAGCAGAAACCAGAATATCTGTCTGCCTGCATAAAAACGCGGGTATTTGAAGGACGTCAGCGACTTCGGAAACTGCTGATGTTTCTTCAGGTGAATGAACATCAGTCAGTATTTTAAGATCAAATTCATGCTTAACATCTGAAAGTATTTTTAGACCTTCATCAATTCCCGGGCCTCTGAATGAGGAAATTGAACTCCTGTTTGCCTTGTCATATGATGACTTAAAAATAAAAAAAAGCCCCAGCCTTTCGGTGACTTGTTTAAGGTATTCCGCGTTTCTGAAAATCATGTCCCGAGATTCAATTACACATGGCCCGGCAATCAAAAAAAAACGCTGTTTTCCGTCTAAATTATATCCGCAATAATCCATTGAATAATTCCTGTTGATAAAAAAGGATGCTGCTGCTAATTTGGTATTACTAAGGTTTCTCAGGAAAAGAAAAGCAATACCTGTTGACTTATATATATTTTTTAATGAGGAATTGTTTTTGACAATCACTATTTTAGATAGCAGGTTAAAATTGAATTTTATAATTTCCGGGTAAATATAATAAAGGAAATGCTATATGAGTACAGGTTAAAAGGTTTGGTAGAATAAACTCATATATGGTGTAACCTTATTAAACAAAACTTGACATTCATTATCTTTAAAATAAATATATACTTAAATTGACGCAGCCTTGCATAAATAAACTAATTTTCATATTTATTTGCTTTTTATATGCAGACATGCTATATTGATTTATTATTAATACAAATCCGGATTATTTGATATTTTAATATTATTTTTTTATCCGGTTAAAATTTATTTTTAAAATTTCAGTCAAGGTTATAGTTCAATGAACGAAAAAAGGAAGTATCCTAGAAAAGAATGTAATTTTAAAGTTAACTTTACCTTTTTCGAAGGGAGTCCGGATGAACTGGATACGAGTACATCAAAGGGGATTTCGGGTAAAGGAATAATACTGGATATCAGTAAGGGCGGTGTGTTTATTATTTCAAATTCGAGGGTAAGTATTAATGTGCCTGTTAGATTGGCCTTTTCTTCAAAATCTGAAAAGTTTAACATTGAAGGATTGATTGTAAGAACAGGGCTGTTAAAAAATAATCCTTCGGAAGTTGCGCAGAAATTTTCCGGTACAAAAGCAAAGGGAGATGCCTACATTGCGGTAAAATTTGATGATCCTCTTGAAGCAATTCCTGTATGATATTATTTGTATATTAACTGTTCCAATAACCGGCTTTAAAGTTTAAAAAAAGATGAAGACTGTTTTTATAAAAATAAACGATATATCAGAAATCAATACGTCAAAAGTTTCGGTTTATGATCTTAACAACAGATATATTGATAAAGACGGGAAAATGTACGGACTGAAGTATAACCGGAAAACCAGAAAAGTCAGTATTATAAGAATAATCAGGACCCCGGTAAAATCCTCTGAATATTTTAACCAGATGCTGAAAGCACGGAGAAGGGAAACTGCCATTAATTACAAGTCTCAGCCCGTGACTGAAACTCATGAGGAAGCTGCATTTATAATTAAAGAATACGAGGAACCGGCTTTTAATATCGATATATTTATCAATGAAGCTGTTGAGATAATGGAAACGCATAAACACCGTATTGCCGGTATTATGATGAATTTAAAAAACAGCAGGGTTGTATCCGAAAGAGACAGAAGTGAATCCTCACAGCTAAATGATCTTTTCAGGAATCTGGAAATTGACGGAATACTCAGAATAGACAAGGCGCTGTCAAATTACAAAGAGATAAAACAGTATCCGAGGTCCATTACATATTATATCTCAAAGCTGGACATTAAAAGTAAAGACGTAATTGATCAACTGGGTAGTGATGAAAGAAAGATGGCATTTATTTATGCTTTTGAAATTTTTAATACGGTAAGTAATCTTTACAGAACGTTGCTGAAAATTCTTAATGATTTATATTCTTTTTTAGACAGTATAAATCCGGATGATTCAAGAGATATATCCGGTGCAGAGCGGCAGCATTTTAATGACGCGAAAATATCAATAGAAAATACAATCAGGGAAGTCGGGGATCTTCTTGCAAAGGTTAAAATTATGGAAGACTACATGGGCAACCCTGAAAATTTTTAAGCGGCTATAATTTTTTCAGTTTATCAGAACAACCTTTCCGAACCTTTCCAGTTTCTTTAAAAGCTTTTTATCACCGACTACAACGGTAATCAGACCGTTCTTAATCAGTTTTTGCGCACTTTCTTTAATATCATTTCCATTAACAGATTCAATTTTCGTAACATAGTTTGTCAGGTATGATTCAGGAAGACTGTTATAGTTAATAAATATATACTGATTCAGTATATCTACCGGGGTTGCAAATTCAAAAATATAACTGTTCCTTATTGAATCTTTTGCAAGGCTTAATTCATTGTCTTGGATTTGAGTTTCCGACATTTGCCTGATATTATCAACCAGTAATTCCAGAGTTTTGTCCAGAGAGTCCGTGTTCGTCTGCGCGTATGCAAGAAATACGCCCGTATTTTTTCTAAACCTGATTACGGACTGAACGCCATAAGCAAGTCCTCTTTTTACTCTAATCTCCTGCATGAGCCTTGAAGTGAAGCTTCCCCCGCCAAGAATATAATTCATAAGCGTAAGCGCGTAATTATCTTTACCATGAATGTCAGGAGCAATCGTTCCTGTTACTACAGTAGCCTGGGGTATATTCTTCTGCAGGAAATAGATGTTTTTGGATTTTTCCGGAAGCTGCTTTAATATTTCAATATTGCTGACTTCATATTCAATATGCTTTCCATTTTTAATGCCTGACAGTTTATTCTTTAAACTGTTTTTGACCGCACTGAAATCAACCGGGCCTGACATGGTGATAATAATATTTCCGGCGGAAAAATAATCAGCTGTTATTTTTTCCATGTCTTTTGCTGAAAGGGATTTTATACTTTCAGCTGTTGGAATTGCTCCGTATCCGTCGCCGTTAAATATTACATTTCTTGCTTTTTCAAAAGCAATAATATCCGGGCTGTCCTGTTTTCTTCTGATATCCTCAAGAAGCAGCTGCCTGGCTCTCTCAAGCATTGAAGGATTTATTGCAGGATTAATCAGAATATCCCGAATAATGTCCAGTGCAAGGTCATAATACTTGTCAAGCAGCTGCAGTGTTATTACAGTGTCTTCCCAGGAGGAATAAATGTTGATTCTGCCGCCAACTTCCTCGATCGAGTCATGAAGCTTTTGTCCAGGGTAATTCTCGGAACCTGAAAGGGAGACAGTCTGTGCAAAAAGATTTGAAATGCCGGCATTTTGTTTTGTCTCATACAATTTTCCGTACCCTACAGAGACGGAAATGGAATATCTCGGAAGTTCATCTTTGATATAGAAAATTCTAAGGCCGTTATCAAGGATAAGACTGTCTACTGCAGGGAGGCCGATTTCTTCAATCAATACTGCACCAGACGCGGGAAGATAAACCGGACTTGTGCAGATCATAAGCAAAAAGGATATAACAATTACATGTTTAATTTTTTTTAATATCATGGCTTTTTGATTTGTGTTATTTGTTTTTTGTGTTTTTCAGAATTCCGACTGTCCTGTTTTCACGGATAAGATATTCTTTAATTGTCTGTTTAACATCATTTACAGTAACAGTCCTTAAAACATTGAGGTAGTCAACAGCATATTGCCATCTGCCGAAATTTGTCTGGTAATAGCTTAATAATCTGGCAATGCCCATATTGTTATCCATATCGAATACGTATGATGATTCCATATTGATAATAATTTTTCGGATTTCATCTTCTGTTACATCATCAGCCAGTTTGTTCATTTCTTCATATATGGCTTTTTCAAGTTCTTCAGCTGTTGCGGGATTCTTGGGTACGCCTGCAATTATAAATAAATTATCATAAATGGATCCGGGATATCCGTTATATGCCTGTACTGATGCAGCGATTCCTTTCTGCATAACCAGTGAGTGGTAAAGACGTGATGTTTTTCCCTGTGTAAGAATGCCGGAAATAACATCGAAAACATAGTCTGTTTTTGACGGGAATGTAGGTTTGTGCCATCCGATAAGTAAATACGGATTTGATTCAAATTCAATTTCAAATCTTCTTTCACCTTTTTGTTCAGGCTCTGTTATTACGGTTTCAGGCGGGGCTTTCCTGTCTTCGAGCGTGCTGAAATATTTTTCCAGCATTTTAAAAGTTATATCAGTATCCTGCCTGCCTACAATGGCAATTGTCATTCTTGACGGGACATAGTTCTCGCGATAAAAATCCCTGACCTGCTTAACAGTATAATTTTTAATATTTGATTTCCAGCCTATTACAGGATGCCTGTACGGATGGGCAATGTATGCGATTGAAAGAAATTTCTCGAATAAACTGCCTTCTCCCTGGGATTCATATCTCATAAGGCGTTCTTCGTAAACGGCCCCCTTTTCAAGATAAAACTCCCTGAATACAGGATTTCTGAGTCTTTCAGATTCAAGATTGGCCCAGAGTTCCAGCTTTGATGAGGGAAGTTCAATATAATAGGCAGTCATATCTTTTGACGTAGATGCATTAAAGCCGACTCCGCCGTTTTGCGTATATATTCTGGAATAAGGTGTGCTGACAATATACTGCCGCTCTTCCTGCTGCAGATTTTTCAGTTTTGTTTTAAGTTTTTCAATTTCGGGGTTCTCAGGATCACTGCGGGTCAGCCTGTCGACCATTTCACCGGTCTTTTCAATTTCTTCGAGTACCGGCTTTTCTTTTTTGAAATCGGTTGTTCCGATTTTATCAGTGCCTTTGAAAAGCATATGCTCCAGCATATGCGCAATACCCATATTATTATAACTTTCATCTACGGATCCTGCCCTGAAAGTAATAGTCATGGCCAGAATCGGAGAATACCCTCGGTTAAGCATAATAACGTTTATGCCGTTTTTCATTTTTTTATGAACGGTATTTGCTTTCAGATATTCGCCTACATCTTTTATCTGAGCATTAGCTGGAATACTGACTATTGCCAGCAGAAACAGGATTATTGTGTGAATAGCGTATTTTTTCATAATTTTTTAGCCGAATTATTTGAGAATCCTGACCGGTTTTAATTGTAAATTATCTGTATCATCAGAAAAGCATTAAATCAGGAGCTGGTCAAACAATTTATTAACATGTATAAATCATTGTAACAAAAAAATAACAGTAAATCAAAATTTTACCATTTAACTGTTCTTTTTCAGAATATCTTCAGCCGCTTTTTTGAGAATCGGGGATACTTCCATGGCAGGCTCATTTTTTTCAGCAGCCTGTTGCTTTAATTTATCTTCGCCAATCCAGCGGCCCAATGCATATACCATTCTTTCGAAGATTTCGTTCACTTTTTCATGCATATTGGCTTTTTTGTAGAATTTGAAAGCAAGCAGAGGCTGTTTTTTTTCGTAAAAATAATAATCGCCGATTCTTATGATGCCGTCTTTGTAACCGGTTTTCAGAAAGATTTTAATTGCAGCTTCCAACTCTCCCTTATTGAACAGTTCATTACCTTTTCTGATCAAAGCTGCTCTTTCTTTTTTGTCCATATGCGACTATTATTTGAAGATGATTCAGAAGTTATCTCAAAATGGAATTTATAATGAAAGAAAAAAATATATTAGAATTCGAAAAAATTGAGATAACCTCTGTTTGTGCCGGGTTTTAACTTTCTTTACCCGGAATAATAAAATGCTCCGGGACTCTGAATTGAGAGCAGAGAAGCAGTACTTCTTTTGCAGTGCCTTCTATTACTGATTCATTGTCAATATTTTCAGCAACACGGTTTATGAAACCAGCTATGAGGTCCATCTGGTCTTCTTTCATTCCTCTTGTGGTTACGGCCGGTGTACCGATCCTGAGTCCGTTTGGATTCGCCGCAGGGCTGTCATCGCCCGGGATTGTGTTGTAATTGCCGACAATGCGTGCTCTGTCAAGAGCCTTGGCAAGTTTTTTTCCCGGGATTTTTTTGCTCCTAAGATCGATCAGCATCAGGTGATTGTCCGTTCCTCCTGAGACCAGGTCGAACCCGTATTCCATCAGTCTTTTCGCTAGACGCTTCGCGTTTTTAACAACCTGTTTTGCGTATTCAATAAATTCTTTTGTATCTGCTTCTGCAAGGGCAACAGCAAGACTTGCCATAGTATGCATATGAGGCCCGCCCTGAAGTCCGGGGAAAACCGATTTGTTGACTTTTGCGCTGTGTTCCGCTTTGCATAAAAGCATGCCGCCTCTCGGGCCTCTCAGGGTTTTGTGCGTTGTTGTTGATACAATGTCCGCGTATGGAACCGGGCTCATGTGTATTCCGGCTACAACGAGTCCGGAGATATGAGCAATATCGCTTACATGATATGCGCCGACTTTTTTGGCGATTTCTCCGAAAGCTTTAAAGTCAATTTCTCTTGGATAGGCTGTTGCTCCAGAAATAATTATTTTAGGTTTATGCTTTTTTGCAAGATCTTCAATCTGATTATAGTCCAGTCTTCCTGTTTTTGTATCAACTGAGTACTGTACACTGTTGTAAAATCTGCTTGTAGCACTTACGTTCCATCCGTGTGTAAGATGCCCTCCGTGGGACAGTGATAAGCCCATGATTGTGTCGCCCGGATTGATTAGAGCGTTGTAGGCTGCGATATTAGCGACTGAACCTGAATACGGCTGAGTATTCGCATGGTCAGCTTTAAAAATTTTTTTTGCCCTGGTAACAGCAAGATTTTCTACAAGGTCGGTAACCTGCTGGCCTTCGTAATATCTTTTGCCTGGATAGCCTTCTGCGTATTTATTCGTAAAACAGCTTGATGAGGCAATCATTACTGCTTTTGAAACATAGTTTTCGGAAGGTATAAGTCTTATAGCCCCGCTCTGCCTTGCTTCTTCCTGTCTAATCAGTTCATAAATTTGCGGATCGTACTGCTCAAGCGCCGAGATCATATTATTGCTCCAAATTGTGAAATATTGTAAATAACTCCGTTTAATGACCGGTATGTGTTTTAAAAAAATGCCGAATCCCTACAAAAAATATAATTAATAGTAAATGTACTTTAGGTTTCCGGAACAATTACTCTGCTTTCAAGCATTTTTTATTTATTAATAGAATTTTAAGAAATAATTAAAGCATATTGATCTCAGTGCATTAAAATTGTTAATCAAAAAATTTTAATGCACTATTTCAATAGTAAAATGCTGTATTTAAAATAAATAAAGCAAATTATTCCCCTGTAAAAAACCTGATTCTGTCAAGAAATAACTTTCCGTATTTTTCAAGTTTTACTTTACCAATACCGCTGATTTCCTTCATATCTTCCATTGATCTTGGATTTACAGCGCACATCTCATGTAATGTTTTATCTGAAAAGATAATATAAGGGGGAACATCCTGTTCGGTTGCTAATTCTTTCCTAAGAACCCGAAGATCTCCAAATAAATTTTTATTATATTCGTGGAAAAGAGACTTGGATTTTTCCAAGGCTTTTGTCTTTTCCCTGATTTCAGCCTGCTTAATTCCGCTTATATTCAGTTTGCCAGTAAGAATTTCGGAGCCTTTTTCAGTGAGTTTGAGTACAGGATATTCTCCTTCCCTGGATACTGCATTCTGTGCCAGAAGCTCATCAGCAATGTAATGCCAGAATCTTCTGTCCTTATGGCTGCCTGCTCCGTATGTTTTAATTTTGTCATGATTCAGCTCTTTAACTTTTTTTGTTTCAGCGCCCGTAATAATTCCAATGATATGTTTAATCCCGAATTTCTGTCCGGTTCTCACAACTGCTGACAGAAATATCTGAGCTTCAGTCGTAATGTCAATTACCTCTGCGGTTCCGAGGCATATATCGCAGGCTTTGCAGTTGCTTTCAGGAAAAGTTTCGCTGAAATATTCCAGAAGCTGCGTCCGCCTGCATACATTGTATGTAGCGTATTTTGACATTCTGAGAAGTTTCTGTGAAGCGATCCCGCGTTCTTTTTCACTTTCCATCTGATTTATAAAATAGTTCATTTTTATAATATCTTCGGACCCGTAAAAAAGAATGCAGTCTGCAGGCTCTCCATCCCTCCCGGCTCTGCCTGTTTCCTGATAATATCCCTCGATATTTTTAGGGAGATCTCCATGAATCACATAACGGACGTTTGATTTGTCAATGCCCATGCCGAAGGCAATGGTTGCTATTATGACATCCACTTTGTCCTGATTGAAATACTCCTGGTTTCTTTTTCTTGTTTCAGACTCAATGCCTGCATGATACGGCAGGCAGCTGATTCCGTTATCTGAAAGGAACTGATACAGTTTTCCAACCGAATCTCTCGTTGTCCTGTATACTATTCCGGAAACTCCTTTATGTTCATAAAGATAATTCAGTATCTGTTTATTGATATTTTCTTTTCTTTGAACACTGTATACCAGATTAGGCCTGTTAAAAGAGGCTCTGACTGTATAAGGGGAACGGAGCCTGAGTTTTTTTATAATGTCATCCTGTACGATTTTTGTAGCGGTCGCTGTAAAAGCCGCAACCGGAGCTGCCGGAAAATTTTCAGCAATCCCGGAAAGGCTGAGGTAGTCAGGCCTGAAATCATGTCCCCATTCTGAAATACAATGAGCTTCATCTATTGCGAAAAACGTGATTTTAATTGTTTTCAGGGTTTCAATGAAATTTTTATTGGCAAACCGCTCCGGCGCTATGTAAAGAAGTTCAATTTTTCCCTCTGTAAGATTGCTGTAGATTTCAGACCTCTCATCCGTATTCAGCGTACTGTTAAGAAATTCAGCTTTCAGCCCGGTATCCCTGGCAGCATCAACCTGATCCTTCATAAGGGAGATAAGCGGGCTTATAACAATAGCTGTTCCTTTGAGTATCCGGGCCGGAAGCTGATAGCAAAGGGATTTTCCTCCGCCTGTAGGCATTACTGCAAAAACATCTTTGCCGTTCAGTATCTGCCTGATGATTTCTTCCTGATTCTGTCTGAAACTGTGAAAGCCGAAGACTTCCTGAAGTATTTTCTGTTCGTTAGTCATTGTATAAAAATAAATATTTTTTATACAAAAAAATATAAAAGCAAAAATGTCAATTTTTATTTAAAATAAATATTCAAAATAAGAAATAGTACCAGCAGATAATTAAAGATGTATAGCGGATAGTGTTATGGACAGCCTTGCTGATTACAGGTCAGGCTTTGTATTTGTTAAGTATTTTATAGGATTCCCATAAAGAGAAGAAAAGAGTAAGCAGAACAGGGCCTATTATTACTCCCGGCAGGTTGAAAGCTTCAATGCTGCCCAGCAGAAGAAAGAAAAAAATAAGCGGATGAAAGTTCAGTCTTTTTCCGAATATTTTCGGTTTTACCAGATTTTCCAGAATAAGATATCCGAAAAAGCACCAGATGCCTATAATTACTGCGCTGATATAGTAACCCTCAACCATAAAGTAAATTACGGCAGGCATCCAGATCAAAGTTGTCCCTATAACAGGAATCAGCGAAAGTACGGCTGTAATGCATGCCCATAAGAGAGGCATGTTCAGTCCGAATACGGTGAAAGCGACTCCTACTACAAGGCCCTGCAGTACCATGATAAATAAATTTCCTGCAAGCAGAACCTTTATAACACTATTAAGCCTTCTTACAACTTTTTTTTCAATATCCTCAGGGAAAGGAAGTGCATTGTAGAATTTTTCGGAAAGATTATCTCCGTCTTTAAACAGAAAGAAAAGTATAAGCAGCATGAAAAAGACATTTATTACGAATTTTACAGAGAATGTAAGTACGCCTGTAAGGTTGGAAAATAGTTTTAATGATGTTGTGCTGAGTGTATCTACAAGCTGTTTCAGAATTTCGGCTTCAGTTACATTCGAATATGACAATGCTTTTTGAATTAAAGCATTATTGTTTATAAAATCATTAAATACTCCATACCTGTACTGATTCTGCAGAAAAATATAAAATTCATATGCCTGGTCTGCGAGTGTGAAAAGAATAATCAGAGACGGAATTATAATCAGCATAATGATGAGGATTATAACAGTAAGAGACGAGGCCCATCTAATCTTGAGATATTTCAGCAGGTATCTGTAGAATGACCTTAATACAATGTATATCACGAGTGCATACAGAAAAGGCCAGAAGATAAACCTGTAAATATATACTATTGAAGCCAGTACTATCGTGAAAAAAGTATAAAAAAGAATAAGCAGTTTCTTATTCTTTTTTAGAATAAAGTATGATTTATTGTTATCCTGGTTTTCCGGCATATCATTAATATAACCGGCATAGGCAAAAAAAGCCCATGCCGGTTAATAGTAAAACTTTTGACATCATTTCGTCAGATAGCGTGATAAATCAGATGCGATCTTTTTAATGGCGTGGTCCATGTACAGATCATCTGATATCTTTCTTTTAAACTCGTCTATCTTTAAGGATCGGCGATTGATATTTCTCTGCTTTATCTCACGCTCATCCTTGTTCATGAGATCTTTTTTGGGCATAATACTCTCCAAAGGCCTTAAAGTTCCTCCTTGAACATAAGTTATGGCCTGATTAAAGAATCGGCTGCTTTTTGGATCTTCTTTACGATTCTTTATTTTTAATGGAAAAAATTGCGATTTTTTCGGCAGCGAGAGAATAAACGGTTTTTTCTGTTTTTTGGATGAATTATTATTTTTTGGAAGGAAAGTAGTTATTTTTCAATATCATCTAACATTTTTTTTATTGTATTTGCCAATGGATCTATATGTAACTTGCATACCATATAAATTTCTTCAGCATCAATATCAAAATAATGATGTGTAATTATATCGCGAAGACCTTTTACACCTTTCCAGTCTATTTCAGGATAATTTGTCAGAAGGTATTTATCTGTAATTTTGTCTATATTTTTTATACTTTCTCCTATTGCAATAAGCTGCATGCAGATAGCATCTAATAGCAGCATTCCTTCAGGAGAACTGGTAAAATCATTTGCTGATTTTATTGATTCAAAACGTGTTGTTACTTTTTGAGTGGCATCGAGAATTTGATTTAAAATATCGGATACTAATTCAATGTCATAATTATACATAAATAGCGTCTTTTTCTATATGTTTTTTCAGGTATGGATTCATGTTTTCCCGCTTTCTGACGATGTCTATGCTTTTTTTAAATTCATGCTCTAAATCCTCTTTTATATGAACAAGTTTAAAGATATCCGGATCTATTGTTTCAATTATAATATCAATATCACTTTCATTGTTTGCTTTATTCCTTGAATATGAACCAAATAACCCGATTTTATTTATTCCATATTTTTTGGCGTTTTCATCTTTATACTTTTTCAGGATTTTAAGTATTTCAGAACGAGTCATTTTTTATTCCTTTATTTGCGAGGTTCAAACATTATAAAAAATCAAGTCCAGGATTTTTATTTTTAATAAATGATCTTTTGTAAAAATATTAAAGTCAAGATAAATATCGGACTTGTTGTGTGACTGATAAAATATTACACAGGAAGGCATTTGTGTATTACGGCCCGGCTCTTGAAAATACAGGACATTATCAGGGCAAGATGCATGATAATCCGGTGTTCGGTGCATCATGCGGAATACAGGATCATTATAACACGGTTTAAGTACAGAAATGCGGGACAGCATATTCCTGTAAGTTGATTTTAATAAAAATATTCATTTTAAATATTACAGGAATTCCGGACTTGCCGTATACGAACTGAAAATTGCCGTTCGAGACAGCAATTTTCCTGTCTGGGAAGGCAATTTTGTTATCCGGAAGACCAATATTCCTGTTCCTGACAGAAATGTTCCTGTTGTATTATGTCGAATTTGGTGTTTTTTATATAAAGTTTTCTGTCCGGAATAGAAACTTTTCTGTGACCGGACGGCAATTTTATCCTGCGGAAAACTAAATTTATTGTCTCGGACAGCAAATTCAATGTCGGGAACAGCAATTTTCCTGTTTTGAACGGAAATTATTTCCTGTAAAATATTGATTTTATTTTCAGGAGAGGAAATAGATAGAGAGATCGCTGGTAAAAAAACAATTAAGTATTCGGCTTAATTTATTGCAGTGATCCTTTAACTTTTTTAACAGTTCGTCTATCCTTGAGTATAGGCAATTACAATTTTATTGAAGTCGAAAAATTGCTCCTTCTCCTTTTTGTGATAGGAAACCATACCGGAACAATTGACTGCGATATCAGCCCATTCTATTGCTTCCGGGAATGACGACCTGTTCAGCAGGTCAGCATAAAAAAGATGTGTGCCTGAAATATATGCTTTCTTTTTATTCCTTACAAGAACGCCTATTTCATATTTCCCGGACTCCTGAACAGCTTTATAAACTCTGCTGCCAAGTTGTCCGGAGGCACCTAAGATGAGAACTTTAGCTTTCATTTAATGCCTCTTAGATTAAGATGTATGGAATTTGCCTTTGAAGGAAGAAAAGTGCTTTTTTAGCTGGAGGGTATAATTAGTGCAACTGATTTTTTTATTGGATTTTAGGTATAAAAAATAGGATTCGTCTCCTAGACTATAGAAATTATTGTAATAAATTAGACTTGTTGCGAAACTATGTTATCATAAATATTGGCCGTTTTATCCGAATCCTGTGCCGGAATATTGTTCACTTGCTTCACACAGGAGCATATACGATATTGAAACGGAGTGGATATGGTCAAAAGAGGTCCTATTCTCCTGAAATATGCTGACTGTACCTGGAGTTTTATACTTTTTACGCACTACTTTTTTACCGGTCATAAATTCAGATATATAAAGATTGTACCCGCTCATGCCAAGCCCGCGTGCTTTTCTTGTGTAAGCGTATTGTTCTTCCGGAGAAATCTGCTGCCACGACTTTACTGCCCGGGCAAAACTTTTGCGTACCTCTTTCTGAAGCGGTGTATCCGGATTTCGCGGTACAACATAACTGCGTACGCATTGAGTGTTCCGGTTTACGTAA
>JAFGDQ010000021.1 GCA_016932015.1 Spirochaetota bacterium
TTATAAAATTCTTCTAATGTCTCTTCCATGTGACTAATAATCCATTATACCTCTTACTTTTCCACCTTATTTCCTGAAGAGCCTAAAGTATTAACTTTGCTACATCCGATAGAAGGAGAGCTTATGTTATGAATTTTTATGTTATTATTGGAATAATATTTATTGCTCTTGGTACCTTTTTTACTTATTATGGTAGTTATGTTTCAAATAAAAGCGATAAAAAGGAAAATGCTCTTATTCTACAAACGAAAATAAATGATGTTGTCGATAAGATCGACTCAATTAAAACAAGTGACTTAAATTCATCAGAGAGTAATGCAAAGCTAAATGAAATTAAAAATGAATTTATGAATTGGGCAAATGATTTTAATAAAAATCAAGAAATGCATAAAATCGAATATAAAAAAGCAATTTTACAAATAGAAGAAAAAGAAATAGAAATTTGTAATAAATGGAGAAAACAAATTGAATATCCTTTCATTACATTGAGAAATCTTATAGACGCTATAAATAAAAATAGGAAACCTTCTATTCAATACAATATTCCTTCTCTACCAATCAATTATTGTTCTGGAGACATAATAGCAACAATCACTTTTTCAAAAGATTATATTTGGTCATTATCTATTGCTAATAATTCAATAAAAGATTATGGAGCCCCTTCTCTTACTCTATCTATTGCCAATAGCGATCCCTTAAAAAACTATCGATCAAAAGGTGATGTAGAGTATTATATTTTTATTTATCCCGATCAAAATAGAATTTGTTTTAGAGTTAATAATAATAAGTTAGCTTTAACAGGTTTAAAAGATTCAGCGCAAATTACAGAATATAAAAAATTTTTTGATATCTTATTAAAAACGTCACTTGAGAGACAACTCGCAATACTTACGAAATAAAAATGCATAACATACTTACTCGATGCCTAACATTGCTTCCTCGCGCCGTGAAAAGCCCGAAGTATCGGGAGGAGGTTTAGAAAACTCTGAAATTTACTGATGTTGCCCAGTGGGTGCAAATCCCACCTGATTAAAGGTTAGCCACCAGATCAGTAGAGAAATCCACATGCAAACCGGGTAACCGGAGTATGGAGCTGGATGGATCGGAGGAACAGGCTTAAAACAAGGATAAAATTTTTTGAATGAAAAGACTTCAAAAAATTTTTCTGATAAAAGAAAAAAAATTGTATGGTAAATTTCTAACAAATGAATAAAGACGGATGTGACCCGCTACTTGCGAAAATTTAACTAAGTTCCTTGGGGTCAATCAACTTGCTATTAACGCCGACGTCGCGGGTCACACCACTTATTCAAAAGTTGGATGGACGCCTTCGGCGCGGAGGATTATTAATGAAGAAAAGAATATATGAGATAATTGAAAGAGCAAAACCGCATGATACACAAAGTAAAATTTTTGATATTACAATAATAATCTTAATCATTCTCAATGTTGTAGCAGTAATAATAAATTCATTTTCAAGTTTACCTGTTACAATTGTTTTATTACTCAAATACATTGAATTGTTTTCTGTAATAGTATTTTCAATAGAATATTTATTACGATTATGGACTGCTGATATGCGATATATAAATCTGAATATACCAAGAATAAGATATGTTTTCTCTTTCATGGCATTAATTGACCTTTTTGCAATTTTACCGTTTTATTTACCATTCATTATTCCATTTGATTTACGTTTTATAAGGATGTTACGTTTATTAAGACTATTAAGAATATTTAAGCTTAATCGATACAATGATGCAATGGATAAAATCGGAAGAGTTCTAAGAAAAGAGAAAGAAAAATTGCTTACAACAATATTTGTTACTTCAATACTACTAATATTTGCTTCTTCAATTATGTATTATGTAGAAAATGAAGCTCAACCAGAACAATTCCCAAATATAATTGCTTCAATTTGGTGGGCTATTGCAACATTAACAACGGTCGGGTATGGGGATGTATATCCAATAACAGCGCTTGGAAAAATACTGAGTGGAATAATTGCTATTTTGGGCATTGGCCTTGTAGCTCTACCTACGGGTATCATTAGTTCAGGATTTATAACAGAAGTTACAGACACAAAAAACAAGAGAATAAAATATTGCCCACACTGTGGGAAAGAACTTGATTAATAATTCCAGATGCCTAACAACTGCTTCGACCTGACATTGCTATTGTCACGAAACTTGCTTGTCGCTTCGCTCGGCAAGTTTTACGCCAATTTACGCAATGCCGGTTAAGCAAATGTTAGGCAATAAATCCGGTTATTGAACATGGACAAGGCGGTTTAAAACCAGTTCTTGTCTTAAATCAAAATATAACCGGAAAACAGAGGAGGCAAAAGATATGAAAACAGACAAAGGATACAGACTATCAATCAGAACCATACTCTGCGTATTGTTTGCCGGCTTTGTGCTGCTTAATCCATCCATAGTTGATGTAAGAGCAGAACTCATCAGCGATGTTGTAAAAAATACAGCCGTTGGAGGAGAGGCTTTAGTCCACAAAAACCCGAAAATCGGGGATTATGCAGTTTACAAGATTTTTCAGAAATTCACTGTTGGAAAGTCTGATATAATACAACAAATGATAGCAAAGAATGAAATCATTTCTATAAAAAACGGTATTATCGGAATCAGATATTCAAGCATACCGGTAAAAGACATTTCCGAATACAGGCATGTTTCCCAATTTGACGCAGCTGATAATATTATTGAATCCTTTATAAATTCCAAAGGCATGATAATTGATACATATATGATTGTAAAACAGATGAGAGTCCATGCAAAATTCAAAAAGGCCAGCCCGGGGGAACCCGGTTATATAAAATATAATAAAATTAATAAACATTTACAGATGAAGACCGATGCCGGTACATTCAGTGTACAGCCTGTCTGGTACAACACTCAGGAAGTTAACAGGACTGCATCCGAAATAGAAGGTACACAAGTAGATATTGAACACCATGGCACAAGGAATTCAATATCGTATATCAATCCTAAAATCAAATTTCTTGCCGCAGTGACACAGTTCAACTGGTCCGGCGAAAGCAGAATTGACACTAATGTTGTTCAAAATATGGTTGAGGGTCTTTCATGGACTGACTTTCTCAATGACCCTACTGACCTCATCCTCAATCCAGGGGGTTCCAATCTTCTGAGATATATCAAAGGCCACTTAAAAATGTCAAAATTAAAAGAGCTCACCCAAAATGTCTTATCACAGGAGATGCAATCAGAATTTGAACAGATCAGCGGATCAAGAATTGACACTCTCATTGAACAGGGAAGAAGAAAATGAAAATAAGAGTAGAATACATCTTGTTAAATGTCTAACATTGCTTCGGGAATCGGTAACGCGGGTCGCACCGCTGACGCTTTAGTCAGGCCGGAACATACTCGCAATAACAAAATGCTTTATATAAATTTTTAAACACAATATCATATTTTACGACGAAAGATAAAAGTTCATGCAATTAACTATAAAAAACAAAAACTATGATGTCCTCATTTCAGAATTAAAAAGGGTTAACGATAATAAAGATGCTTTTAATGAAGATGAAATAAAATCCGCATTCAAAACCGAGTATTATAGCAAAGGAGAATCTTTCATAAGAACAGGTGACGTACCGAATAAAATCGGATTTATAGTAAAAGGCCTTATGAAATATTATTATATTGATCCCGAAGGCAATGAATGGATCAAGTTTTTTTCAGCTGAAAGAGATTTTGTCGCGTCATATGCGAGTTTTTTATATCAAATCCCGTCTCTTTACAATATTGAAGCACTGGAAAATACAACTATTTTATCAATCAATTATAAGATGTACCTAAATAATATAAATAAATTGATGACATGGTGCATTATTGCCAGAAAATATACTGAAAAAATATATTACGAAAAGGAAAAAAGAGAAGCTAGTTTCCTGCAGAAAGATGCCAGCGAACGGTATTCGGATTTTTTAAATGATTACAAACAACTTAGCAACAGAATTTCTCTGAAAGATACTGCTTCTTTTTTGGGTATAACACCTATTTCATTATCCCGTATCAGAAATAAATTTAAGAATAAAAATGGTTAAACTTATCAAATGTTAAGGCTGTTTTGTTTCCTGCCTGTTATTCTTATAGTGAATAATATAAGGAGGAATACAAATGAAAGAAGAAGTTAGTCCGCAGAAAAGTCTGGAAATTTTATCACATTACATTATCGACAGCTATAATTCAGCCCCGGAAAAACCAATGGGATTGATTCAGTTTCACTTAAAGCATCAAGGTAAAAATATTTCATGTTATTTGAAAGCCGACGGAGAACAAATGACCTTCAATTTCGGAGAGTTGGAAAATTATGATGTAAAATTAACAGCTGAGCACTATAACTGGCTTGATCTTGCAGCAGGAAGATTAAATCCGGTTATTGGAGTAATCACAAAAAAATTACAATTTGAAGGCGATACGAAAGTATTCGGTAAATTAATTAAAAGCAATTCACTATTTAAAATTGATGCTGATATTTCAGATGGTCCGACAATATTTGAGAAAAAACCAATACAAAACTGGAGCAGACCGGAAAAAGTAATGGTTATCCTCGGATCTCCCAGAGGACGGAATGGTTATACATTCCATTACCTTAATAGATTTATTAAAGGTCTGGAAACTGACGGGGCTTCTGTTGAACTAATTGAATTAGGTAAGAAAAAGGTTAATTCATGTACTGGATGTTTTCACTGCTGGAAAAACAGCACTGGCAGATGCATTCAGAACGACGATGTAAATGATTTATACGATAAATTCCATGAATCCGATCTTATTGTTTATGCCTTCACACTCTACTGGGATACTGTTCCTGGAATTTTAAAAAATTTTATTGAAAGAGCATTCTGTCTTGAATATCCATACATGATACCAGGATTATACAAGACAAGACATCCGAGAAGAAAAAAGCTGGACCAGTCATTTTTTGTATTTTCAGTTTGTGGTTTTCCGGAGCAATCGCATTTTGATTCGGTAAAAGATTATTTTAAAAAGATCAGCCATAATTCTCATATTCCATTTATTGGAGGAATATACCGTTCTGCATGTATGTTTCTTCCAAACGATCCGTTGTATTATAAGACATACAATAGGATTTTAGATTCGATTCAAGAAGCAGGTGTAATGCTTTACAAAAACGGAAGAATTGATAAAAAAATTATTAATACTATTCAGACCAGAATTGATCCGAAAGAATTTCAATTGCACGCAAATAAATATTGGGACAATGTAGTACAAAGAAAAGATTTTTTTGTCAGCAGCGTTTAAATGTAACATAGAACTATTTAATGTGAAAGAATACTCATCATATGACTAACATGCGTTCGAGTAGAATGCGAAGCCTCGCAGACAATGTACCGAATTGGGTTTTAATCTCTCTTCGGGAGATTTTCTGGCAACAGGAAAGTCCATCGGGAAATCCTCTCCCGTAGCGGCCTGGGGAAGGATGATATGGTGAAATTATTTGAATGTCTTTAAGCGTCGTAAACGAAAACAGACCTACAAGGATTAACAAGAGCTTTAACAGGTCAAAGACGGCTCCCCCGTGTGAGCAGTAAGTAGTCAGGCTGCAGGTCTTCTGACTGCCTGCACGGAACTGTAAAACAGCGAAGCTGTTAATACTACCGGCGTATAGGTCACACCTAAGTCATCCACAGAGTCAATTACGTGGAACGTGGAAAAGCTGTCTCCCCGCCTTATGCAATGTGAGGCAGGCAAACAGTAAGGCATACTGTTGGAGATGCGAGCTTGAGAATCCGGAAAAAGCAAAAGCCATTCTGTAATGGAGTGAATAGGGTTTATTAATTACCCGACACGAAAGTGTGCAGACGTCCGGCTGGTGTTCCTTTGCGAGAAAATTTATCATCGAATTGCTGGTATCAAATTAGTGCCTTAATTCGAAGGAGAATCTTTTTAGATAAGAAAGCAAATAGCGTCCGGCGGTATTATAACACCGAGATGGTGCACTTATCAATCTATTTGAGATTAGAAGACTCCAGATGAATATCGCGAAGCTGATAAGATAGTTTACGGGCAGCTTACACAATATCTGCCTTTAGGAATGCTTGAGCCGTATGATGGGAAACTATCACGTACGGTTCTTAGGGGGGGGATGAGGCAGCAATGCCCCAGACCTGCCCGGTTAGGGCTTAGGGTGATATATGTTAATATACGCTGTACTAAAAACTTATTAGCGAAACTCCATGTTTCTGAACTGTAAGATGAAAACATATCCACAAACATACTTGGTATCTGGTATGCTAATTATTTTAATCCTGATAATCTGTTTGACTTTCTGAAAATCTGGCCTATCGTTATTATCATCAATTTAATAAATACGGAGGTAATCATAATGCAAAAGTTAAATTATTCTGTATTTTATTTTATTATGATATGTTTTGTCTCTTTTCATTTATCCTGTGGTGGCGACACCGGTGCTATAAGCTTGACCGGAGGAACCTATATCTCGGTAGAATCGATTACACCGGGTGAATACAGCATCATTGATGATAATACTACCGTAAAAGCTGAACTTAACTACGAATTATTTGCTGAGGATCCGGCAAAAGAATACTCCGTTACTATCTTTTTTAAAGGTAAAGGCGGAGATATAGTATCATATAAAGATTCTTCACTTATTGTGGATTTTAATGGCCATCACTGTACTCATTCCTATGATTTTACATGGTGGGATCTGGACAATTCCGAGCTTGAAAAACCGTATAAAATCTGTTATGTACTTTCAAGAATTGAGTCGTCATATGACGTTGAGCTTGCAAGGACTCGGTATATTGTTTACTACGATAATTGATTCTGCTCATTTCCAAATAAAATTGCTGCTCAAAAAAATGCAGCTAACATTGCTTCCAGCCGGATGCTCCCCGCCCTTTGCAGCAGTGTTTACTGAGCAGTTGACATTTAATTTAATTGCTTAGGGAGCCGGTAACGCGGGTCGCACCTCTGAAGCTTTAGTTAGTGCGCCAAGCGCAGCTTGGCGCTTTTTATCGAGTGTAAGTCTTTATCGGGCAAAGCTTAGCCGGCAGCCCGTACCGAGTGCCCTCTGTGCCAAGATAGTTGTCGCGGTGCAGATTCCGGCTGATACCTGCCACGTGTTTATCCGGGCGGTCAGAGGGGCTGCAGGTTTTTCGGACAGGATGTCCGATAACTGTCTGCGCGGACCTGCAGAGGCGTCGGCATAGTAGACTGACCTAAGTTGTTCAATAGTTACAGGGTTTCATTACGTGTTGTTTTCGATTTCAAATATCTGACTAAAGAGTGCATCAGGATTGACATTCTTTTATCGTAATCGTATTTTTAAAATTTATTTAAAAAAGCTTTTCTCTTTTATTTTTTTATTTTTTTGTTTTGTTCCTGCTCTATATAAAGCAGTTTGAGCCATTTGAGCCTCGATTTGCGCTTTGGCAAAATTCGTCAGAGCATTTCCCCAGAGAACATTACTTTTTTTACTATCCTTTACCAGAAAAGCATAAGCAGCTCTATCAATACCGATTGAATAAGCAGTCATCGAGTTGTCTAACAGTTCCTGAACGTAAGTCATTACACCTTGTGTCAGATAAACAGGCGGAGGCGTTGTGTTCATTTCTTTTTGAAAGAGATCAGCAGCTTCCCAATAATACTTTAATGCGTCAGCATCTGCCTGGCCGACAACTTCTTTGGGGGCAGTTGCCAGCTTGATTTTTACATATTCTCCGGCGGCATAAGCAGGAATACCGTTTCCGCTGGGAGTTCCGGTTGCCAGATAAGCGGTTAAATCAGCAGGGAAAAATATACTTTCACTGACTGAAGTGTGATCGTTTGATAAAAACGGAACCCCGGGGTTATTTCGATGCCAGGTATTTTTGCTTTTTTCATACCAATCGTCTGATGAAAGAATTTTTCTGGCAAATTCAAAATCGACAGAACCCGGCCCGGCTTTTTTTAGATACTGGAAAACCGTATCATATCTTTGAAAAGTGCCTATGTGAATTAACCAGGGCGGATTAAAGGAGACCATGCCAGGATCAATTAGATGGTTTGTTTGAACCAGAAATCCATCTTTCCCGGCGGGGGCCCTTTTGGCATAGGTCTTGGAATTGGTTTCAAATGCCTCAATACCTTTTGCGTCGCTGAAAATAAAACCGCCTGTAACACCTCCTCTGGGAGTATTTTTAATATAATTTATAGCTTCAGTTCGTGATGGTGCTAATTGAGCCAGATAGTGAAAGTAGACTTCGCCAAGTCCCCAGGCAGGTTTGTCAGTAAGAATAGCAGTCATAGTCCAGGCTAGCCCGCTGCTGTTCATCGCATTGTTTGCGTTTACCCTGCCGGCATACGTCTGAGAAACGAAGCTATATCCTGTTTCCGGAAAGGCGATTAATATAATATTGTCCATCATTTCTGTTCCGGCCATCTGTGTAATCGCGTGGAGAGGTTTACCGTCCGATGTGTATTTTCCTGTTGCAGCAAAACTATTGCAGGAATGATATGATAGCATTGACGGTTCACTTGTTTTTTCTGTGTCGCAATTCGCAATACCGGAAGGATAGGGATCTGCGGGTCTTGACCAGAGTTCTGTCGGGTAAACCATAATTAAAATAAGTTCATCATAACTTACTGTATAACCCATATTATCACAGCCTTGTTTAATGCCGTCTAACCATTCTTTCAATGTCGGGTTGTGCTGGATTAAATAGTGGTTCCAGGCATGCATATCGGCAGCAACGGTTTCTTCCCCTCCCTTTACTTTATTATAAAGTTTGCTTTTAAAAATTGCCAGGTTGTGAAAAATAGCCGGCGCTGCCTGCTCACCATATTGTACACCCATTTCGTAATTGCTGCCCGAAACCACAACAACCTGCGGAAAGCCTGTGGATACATAAGGTTCAGGAATATTGTTTATATTAAGTTCGGTTCTAGTACAACCAGGTTGAAGAAACAATATCAGACAAATACTAAATAAATAAGCCGTATAGACTAATAAACTATACTTCTTTCTCATATTTAAATCCTCCCATTTGTCAGAATGATTGAACATCATAAAAGGCTGGCTAACAATTATATTGTCTTTGAAAGGAAATAGGTCTATCTGATCAAAGTAAGAAACTGGTACCGGACTTGTTCATCTTTTTCAATTTCGAAAAATATTGCTAAGCCAGTTTAAGTGTACAATAAAAAAAAATGAAAGTATTGTAAATAACGGACATTCATTATTATTTTAAAAAAAGTTATTATACTCTTTATGAGATTCAGTTACTCGGAGCTGATAATAATAAAATAAGGGAACCTCTAAAAATTACTTTATAAAGAGTACATTTCCTAAATTTTAACAATATTCTTTTTTCTTATTCAAAATATCTTAAAA
>JAFGDQ010000022.1 GCA_016932015.1 Spirochaetota bacterium
ATCGGTAATAGAGATGGCTTTATTGCCTATTTTAATTTTAACAGTATCTTCATTTTCGTTGACCTGCACAACTACATTATCATCAAGAACACGAACGTCAGTTTTTTCTTTATCTTCAGTGACAGTGACAATGTTTTTCTTTCCAATATTCACTATCGTAGTATCCGGTTGCCCTACGTCAACTATTACTGAATCCTGGTTCCCGATATTGACTGTTGTTGTATCCAGTTCCTGGGAAAAAGCCAATTGATAAACCAAAGCTGTTACCAACAATAAAGTAATTCTTTTCATAAGAGTAAATTTTATCATGTTAATGTGTTTTGATAATAGGACGGAAAGGCATGTATAAATGTTACTGCAGTTGTTTATTTTTAACTGGTATTGAAAATCCAAGCAATGGCGTTTCTACTGATATTCTTTTTAAATTTCCATTTTCACTTATCTTCCTGTCCAGAGCATAACCTCCGTCTGTAATACTGTTCAGTGCCTCCATCCCATTCAAAGCCAGATCCCAGATGGTTGTTTTTTCCTGTTGTTCTGATTTCTTAAATGAGAAAAAATCGCTCAGGATATTATTATTTACATACTCTCTAAGTGTTTGATATTCATCAAAGTTTTTTTCTTCATTTATTTCTTCCACGCGATCCGGCTTTTTCAGAATATCATATCTCACCGATGGACGATTTTCAACCTGAGCAATCAGGGATACTACCGGATCAAGTGATATATTTTCCCTGGTATGGAATTTTTGATCCTGCTCATTTTTAAAATCAGCATAACTCTGAACAAAGGTTGTAGTTTTTACATTTTTACTTCTTGCATATTCTATTTCATTAACGGTTGATTCCAGTAACAAAAATGATTCTTTTTCCGGAATAATCTGTTCCTGAATTTCTTCGGGTGATCCTTGATCAGTATTAACTTGTACATTACTTTCACTTTCCTCAGAAATTATATTGCGATCAATCAGATCAACCGGAATGATAAAAATGACCAGTAAAATAATTGCCGCTGCGGCAGTAGCAAGAACCGAAATTAACCTGACACGCCTTTGAATTATAAATCTTCTTTTTAATCCTGTTTTTTGACTGAAACCAATACTCATATCTGCCTTCAGATAAGCTTTCCGGAATAATTCCAGTTCATTATTTTTTTCCCGATGATCTGATAACCAGTTTTCAAAGTTTATTTTTTCAGCAGAATCAAGATCTCCTTCCAGATAGGCAATGCAGTAATTGTCAAAATCATCCTGATATTGAGATGGATTTAGGTTTTTCTTTAGTATTTGCTTACCTTCAAAATATATAGTTCCGGGTTGAAGTTGTACACTATGAATATGATTAACAATGTCCTTTATATCAGGATTATCTTCCAGGAATGTAATAAACAATACATGATCATTTTCAGGAAGTGTTCCTTCCAGAAAGTCAATCACATATAATTCATAATTATCCCTGTTGAATTTCATCTTTTTACAATATATATTCAAGTTTTCCGATGTAACTCTTCAAAAAAATCCTTCCACGGTAGATATAAACTTTTACCTGCGATTCATTAAGACCTGTAATTTCGCCAATTTCCTGATAAGAATACCCTTCATAATCCCTTAGTAATATCACAGAACGCTGGATTTCAGGAAGTTTATCCAGGGCTTCATGCAAGACTTCCTGCACATCTGTATATTGCCTGGAATGAAATAGCAGGTTGATATCCGTATTATCAATATCCTGTGTTTTTCTTTCTTTTCTTATGTAATCAATCATGGTATGATAAGCCGTTGTAAATAAATATGATTTTACTTTCTCATAGTTCACCTGACTTAACTTTCTCCATAATTTCTCATAAGAATCCTGTACGATATCCCTGGCCGTATCTTTGTTTTTAATATTCCTCAGGATAAACCGGTAAATTCCATCAGAATAGTTATCCACACTTATGTTATATTCCTCAACCGTCATTCCTTTATGCTTCAGGTATAGGACGAAGTTAATATTTAAATGTTACAGAAGACTTTTATAATTTTTTCTGTTTTTTAAAAAATTTTTCTGTTTTTATTTGTTTTATTAAAATTATTTTTTATCTTTGACCTACCGTTCAGTCAAAAAGCAAGTGCAATTGCTTTTTTAAATAAAGTGTTTATGACTGACCGGTCAACCGAAAACAAATTAATATGTCCCCCAGAACGCCACAGCAGTTCCAGGAAATAAGGGAAGAAAAGATAACTCTTATCATGGATGTTGCCCTTGAATGTTTTGCCAGCGAAGGTTTTTACCGGACATCCATCAGTCAGATAGCCAAACGCGCAGGAATATCAAAAGGCCTGTTGTATAATTATTTTGAAAGCAAAGAAGCCCTCCTGAAGGCCATCATTGATAAATCAATAATTGAGATATACAGGTATCTGGATATTAATAAGGACGGATATCTTTCAGAGGATGAGTTTGATTTTTTCATCCGGAAGATGCATACCTTGTTTAAAAATAAACGCAGCTTCTGGATGTTATTGATTCAGTTATTAGTACAGAACGATGTGAGGGAACAATTTCTTACCTCGTTCCCAAAGTCAGACCCATCATCGCTACCCGATTATGGATCCGGAAACAATTACTACCCTTCCCTGATTTTAAAAATGTTCAGGGATTATTTTTACTCTAAAAAGGAAAAAAGGGTAGAACTGTATGATCCTGATGGTGAACTTGAAATGTTCTACATTACACTTGTTGGTTATGCCATGAAAATCATTTATTCAGAAAACGATAACGATGAAGCTGATGAAATTGCAATAAAAAAGATAATTGAGTTATATAAATAGGTAAATTATGAAAATCAGATTTGTGTTAATGGCTACTATGCTGATCAGTGCAATCTGCTCAAATGAGCTCTTCGC
>JAFGDQ010000023.1 GCA_016932015.1 Spirochaetota bacterium
AAACCGGAATGGGTGGCAGATTATTTCCGGAATCCCCGGCAGGTTATTTCCGGATTGGGTGGCAGGTTATTTCCGGAATACGCACATAGTAATTGTGTTTTCCAAGTTTTTCTTTCTTTAAATCAATCATTTAATGCTACTCAATCGGGTAACGTTTATCACTTTTTCTGTTTATCTGCATTTTGCTCAAGGCTTTTCATATCTTCCTCAAGTTCCTTAAGACTGTCTTCATGCTCAATGAATTTAATTCGCGTTTTATATTTATCATATTCAAGAGACGATTTTTCCAATGCCATTTCATGGCTGATCTTGCCCGCATGAGTTAACAGCTCCCTGCCGTTAAGTTGTATAATGACATCCAGCCGTTCTATCCAGTCTTTCATGTACATCGGCGTCTGCTGCCTGGCCATTGTTTCCGCGAACGCGAGATATTGTTCAACAAGAAGTCCTAAAAGACCTATCTCGTCTTCATTCAGGAAGTTTTTTGCGATGCTGGCATCGCTTTTTTTTATTGAAGAATCGGACTTTTTATCAAATGACTGCATTCCGAGTAACGGCAATGAAGCGTCAACGCGTCTGTACACTAATTCTGCGGCAGTCTGGCTGCTGATTGCCCAGAGCAGTTTATTTTGAATTATCTTAAAAAATCCAATTGTCTTTTTGTCTTTCGCGTCATAATCAATGCTTGTCGCGTATATATCCTTTATCTTCTGGTAAAAAAAGCGTTCGGAAATGCGGATTTCACGGATGCGTTCCTGTAATTCCGTGAAATAATTCATCGAATTGCCGGTTTTGAAACGTTCGCTGTTTAAAGCAAACCCTTTGATTATATATTCCTTAAGCCTTTGAGTCGCCCATATGCGGAATTTTGTGCCCTGCGATGATTTTACCCTGTAACCTACTGATATTATTACGTCAAGATTGTAGTAATCAAGCATACGTTCTACATTCCTGCCGCCTTCCTGACGAACTTGTCGGAATTTCCGACAAGTTGCGCTCTGTTCCAGTTCGCCTTCTTCATAAATATTCAATATATGTTCAGCTACAGTGCTCCTGCCCTTATCAAACAGGGCTGCCATTTGTTCCTGGGTAAGCCAGACTGTTTCGTCTTCCAGATGAACATCGATTTTTATGCGGCCTTCCTGATCCTGGTATATCAGCAGTTGGGAATTGTCAGGCATTTATCTATCTCCTTTCCGCGCAGGGCTTAAATGCACTTCACTTCAGTGCCCGGACTCATCAATTTAAATATCTGTTCAACATTTATTTTCACACTGTCGTCTTTAAACCCGGCGTCCCTGAAAACTGCCCTTAAAGGTTTTCGTTTCGCGAGTTCCTTGCAGAATTCTTCCGTTATACCGGCTTCCTTGTCAAAGCAAGCGGCAAGCGCGTTTTGATCGACAAAAAAGACTTCTTTATTTGCTACTTTTTCTTTTGTGATCGGCAAAGTCAGGTCAACGCCCCAGTCGAGAAGCACCTGGAATAGCAGGTCTTCTTCTGTGCGGTCGTGTTTTATGTTGTCTGTGAAAAGGCTGATTTTGGACTGGTCTAATGAGTCAGGAGTGTAATAAATGTCTTCCATGTTGCTGTCGTCGACTTTGAGGACACGGAAGCCGGTGTCTAATTCGAAGGATTTCTGCTCTTCTAAAGGTAATTGGGATTCCTGTTCTTTTTTCTTTTGTTCGAGTTCTTCTTTTATTTTTTTACCTGCGCGGCGGATGCGTTCTTTGGAGATTTCGGCTATGGTTTTGTAACCTGCTTTGAAGGCTTCCGATTTTTCGTCGCAAATTGCAGGATATTGAACCATTATAAATTTCCGATTTATCATTTCTTCAGAGTTAATTTGTATTATTGCATGTGCAGTAGTTGAAGAGCCAGCAAAGAAATCTAGAATAATGTCATTTTTATTTTCACATACTGCTTTAATAGAATCCATTACTGCATAAATTGATTTTGGATATGTAAAAATTTGAAGTTCACTAAAAATATTTTTCATTAAATTTGTTCCATAAGCTGTAGAAGAATATTCTTTTTTATCCCACCATGTATTTGGTAAAACACCATCATTTGGTATTCTGGCCTTAAGATATACATGCCAGTTGTTTTTCAATAATTTTGGTTGTAGTTCTGGTATTTCTTCTTTTGCTCTTTCGATAGCCCATCTCCACCTTCTTAATTTCCCATCTTCATCAATGGGGTATACAATTTGTTCATTTTTATTATTATTTTCCATTAATATCCATTCGTTTTTTTGGGCATCCCATGTCATGTTTGGTATCCTTATTGAATAAGGAGAGACAAAAATTGGATAATACATTTTCGGAGATTCATTTTTTTGACTTCCAGGCTTTCTGAAATTTACCCACTCAAAATGTCCTTTCTCATCTTTTTCATTATATCTTGCTATCTGCTTTTCATTTCTTGAGAATCTACATATTTTAGATTCCTCCGATTTACCATATAATATTGCATATTCATGAGTAATTGAAAGTCCTTTCAACGTTGATCTACCTGCAGGATTATTTCGAATAGCTATTATGCCTATTCTATTATCATGACCGAATATTTCGTCACAAATGCTTATTAATGTATTTAATTCATTATGATCTATTGTAATGAATAGGATGCCATCATTTGTTAATAGATTCCTCGCTAATTTTAATCTAGGAAATATCATAGAAAGCCAATTACTATGAAATTTTCCATTTGACTCTGTATTAGCAATAGTAATAAAACCTTCCTCATTTTTTTGCCCTGATAAAAATAAATAATCATCTTCTTCACTGAAATAGTTATTTTTATATAGAATATCATTCCCCGTATTATAAGGCGGGTCAATATAGATCATTTTGATCTTCCCCAGATAAGTCTCCTGTAAAAGCTTAAGCGCGTCGAGATTATCGCCTTCGATGAACAGGTTTTGGGTTGTTTCAAAATCAACGCTTTCCTCCCTGCAAGGACGCAGCGTTTTCGCTATCGGCAGGTTTGCTGTGATTAATGCTTCCCGTTTTCCCGGCCAGTTTAAATGATAGCGTTCCTGCGGGCCTTCGACGATTTTATCGGAGAGTTCCTGTTTTAACTGATCAAAATCGATTACTTTCTTATATGTTTTTTTATCGCCAGTTGCTGAAGCATCTTCAATCTCCGTTACACAATTCGGAAAAAGCTCAGCAAGCTTTTCTATGTTCTGTTTTGTTAAATCAGGGCTATGCATCTTTAACTTATCCATTAATCAACTCTGCCTCCGGGTTTAATTTATCAATATTCCATTTTATTGGATTTTCTATTATATATCTTGTTATATGATACAACTCTTCTTCATTTCGAATAATATGTTCCCAATAATTTCGCTGCCATAATTTGGCATTGTATTCTTGTTTAATTTCATTAACACGTTTTGTAACAGCAGATTTGAATCCGCGGATAATTGCGCCGATTGTCTGTGATGGCGATCGGAATGCCGATGTGTCAGGTATTTTATTGGACGGTGAATTTTGCAACATTGTAGGGGCGTATTGCAATACGCCCCTACATGAATAATTGATTATAATTATACAATGAAAATGATTTGGCATGACAATCCATGAATCCAATCCGACATTTTTACGGATTTCCGGTGTTTTTAACCATTCATCCGCGACGATCTCTCCGTATTTGTTTAATATCATATTATCATTTATAATTTCTCCGAAAACACATTCCCGGTTTTGCGTGCAAATCGTAACAAAATATGCTCCTGCTGAGGAATAATCATATTCTTTTAAACGAATAGAACGTCTGTGATATTTTTTTATTTCTGTCATTCTTTCAATGTTATTATTTCATCTTTTATTCTCTTCAGCTCGGAATTCATCTCAACCTTCCTGTTAAACTGCTTCTCTCTATTCATCCTCGTCTCAAGCATTTCCGCTTCATGCTGTTTCAAATTAAGCATTTCAGCTCTCGAAACATAATCTGTTATTGATTCATTTTTTCGCACATTAACGGCTATAATGCTATTCAATAAAGCGTAATATAGTTTCTCAAGGTCTAAAACAACGGGCAATGATTTTTCATCAGCATCATTACTTATCCAGTCTGTTTTAAAATACCTGCCGATTACCCATTTATTCTTATCTGCTTCACTTTGTCTTTTGTGTGCCGCCGCATAACATGTTCTATCATCATAATTAATTACAAAAATAATAGGCGAAGGAACAGCTTTATCAATTATTGATAACAGATTAATATCAAATTCCCCTGACTTCGGAATAACAGTAAATATTTGTATTTCCTCAACGTCTCCCTTTGCAGGAAGATTAATAGTGTCAGGTGACAATTTATATGACCAGATGAATTTATCTATTTCCCGGCTGAACTGATCCTTTATTCTATATGATGGAGATGAATATTTATATATTTTGTTCTTCGGTAAAACTTTTCCGTATGCGGCATTCTTCGGAAAATCATAAAGATAATTCATTTCTAAGAGAGCCCTTTTATAATAAAAAAAGTAATTAATTCAAAGTCATTTAAACCGTTAATTGAATCAATGAGGGCTGTTGTTTTTTTTCCTGTAAAGAGGCTGTCAAGATCCTTGTCTTCTTTAACGTCGATCATTGACCTGATTGCCCGGCTGAGCAGGTCTGAATAATGATCCATGCTTCTCCCGTCATTGGTTTCTTTATTGAATTTTCTGCAAAGTTCAGTATTCGGCTTGTCAAGCCCTTTACAGTTTGCCCGTACAAGATCAAGCAGCTTTTTAACCTCTGTATGATTGGTAATGATGTTTCCGTTGTCGTCAATGTATACAATATAATACGGATGCAGCCGGTTATGCTGGTTTATGTTTACGCTTTCATTGCGGTTTCGGAGAGTGAAAATTATCCCGGGAGCAAGGCCTGTTTCAGGTCTAGCTTCAACAACCGCGTGTAAACCATTGGGAAGATTTTCCAGTTCTCCGTTTTCTTTAACATAATTCAGCAAATCCATGCGAAAATCATTCAGGCCGAGATCAGTGATGTTCACTCCGCTTTTCAAATCTTCAAGTTCAATGACTTCATCCTGTAACCTGCGTAGCTGTTCTTTACGATAAGACACATCGTTTGACTGCGCGGACAACACATTATCGTCTCCTGTCGCGGTTACGTCGACAATCATCATACGGTTTTCAACGCGTTCTTTCAGGTTTATATATTCATCAAGTGTTATGTCAGGCCAGTAATTTACCAGTTGAATTTTATCATTGTACGAACCGATTCGGTCAATGCGGCCAAAACGCTGGATAATTCTTACCGGATTCCAGTGAATGTCATAATTGATCACATAATCACAGTCCTGTAAATTCTGCCCTTCCGATATGCAGTCTGTCCCAACGAGCAAATCAATCTCTCCGGTTTCTTCCGGTAAAACCAAATCTTTTTCTTTGGATTTTGGCGAAAACAACGTCAGTAATGAATTAAAATCATATCCTTTTCCGATAGTGGTTCTGGGCGTATCCGATCCTGTGACAACTCCGGAATGGATATTTTGCTTCAAGAAGAATTGGGATAAGTTTTCGTGTAAATAATTGGCAGTATCTGCAAATGCCGTAAAAATAAGTGCTTTTCTATTTCCGGGATTAATAGGCCTGTTTATTTTATTTTGAACATGGGCTATTAAATGCTGAAGCTTGGCATCATCTTCAGGCTTTACCTTTTGCATTTCCTCAAGCAGAAATGTTATTATTTTTTTATCTTCCTCAAGGTGTCTTTCCCATGATGGCAAATCCATGTCAGCGAAATCAACTTTTACTTTTCCGCCAGTCATCAGATCGCCCAAATCCGATATATCATCTTCATCAGGTTCAAGTTCATCCAGAGAATCACTCAGATCGTGCACGGAGAAATCCGAAGCGGTTTGATTAAAGGTATTTATCTTTTCGAGTATATTTTTATGATTACCGGTTAGTGTTTTTAAAGTAATTCTGAAGGATTCAACAGAGCTCTCAAGTCTTTTCAGCAGGTTTGTTATCATAAGGCTTTGAAGGCTTTTTTCTCTGTCTATTTGTTTAAGCTTTCCTTTCCCGCCTTCAACGCTGGTGTCATATAGATCTTCGTATTTTTTCAGTCTGCTTGGTAAAATATAATTAATAGGGGTATATATGCAGAGTTTTAATTTTGATAATTCTTTATAAATATCATTGGATTTTATTACATCATCCCTCATGGTGATAGGGCATCTGTAAGAAAGCGGTTTAAGACGCGTGGAAAATTTACCGATTTCATTAATGTCGTAAAATGTCTCTATATGCTTTCGCGAGCGGGCAATAGTAACGCTGTCAAGCAGTTCAAAAAAATCAAAATCAAGTGCGTTAAGAATACCTGCCGCGGTTCTTTCTTCAGGCGGCAGCAGCGACCATCTGTTAAATGCAGCCTGGGCCTGTCTGAAAATTTCATCAATGTCTTTTCCAATGCGTAATTTTTGGTTTAATTTTTCAGTTTCACCCTCATAAGCCAAAGCAAGCTGATTTTTTAAATCATTAAACCGGTTGTTAACAGGTGTTGCAGAAAGCATTAAGACTTTTGTTTTAACACCCTGGCGGATTACCATGTTCATTAATTTCTGGTAACGTGTTTCTTTTTCTTTAAAAGCCTCATTGTTCCGGAAATTATGAGATTCATCAATCACTACCAGATCATAATTGCCCCAGTTGACTCTGTTTAATGGAGTGCCTAATGACTCACCTGTAATTCTCTGTAAATCTGTATGGCATAAAACATCATAATTCAAGCGGTCTTTCGCGAAAATATTAGTTTTGAGATTCCGGTTATATGTAATCCAGTTATCAGCCAGTTTTTTAGGGCACAAAACAAGAACCGAACGGTTTCTTAATTCATAGTATTTAATGACCGCCAGCGCGGTAAAAGTTTTGCCGAGGCCGACACTGTCCGCCAGTATGCACCCATTGTAGCTTTCAAGTTTGTTTATGATTCCGGTAGCAGCGTCGCGCTGAAAATTAAACAGTTTTTTCCAGATCAAAGTCTCGCGATAGCCTGTTAAATCTTTTGGCAGCACATCTTCACTGATATCTTCAAGAAATTCATTGAATATATTATATAAAGTTAAAAAGTAAATTTTTTCCGGTGAGTTTTCCTGGTAAACGGATTCTATGTGCGAGCAAATCTTTTCAGTGACATCGGCCAGTTTATCTCTATCATTCCAGATTTGATCGAACAATTGCTGGTATTGCAGCGTTAATTGATTATCACTGATTTTATTGATAAAATTAGAAACAGCGTCTCCCTGCTGAAATCCTAAATCAACAGCAGTAAAACCGTGTATTGGTGTGTATGTGGTATTCTTTTCCTTTGCCTCCAGGCAAGCGAATTGCTGCATTGGAGCTTTAGTGGCATTTGATCTGAATTTTGCTTTCTTTTGTATCCATTCAGCGCATTCTCTTGCGATTGCTCTCTGTGTTAATTTGTTCTTTAACTGTATTTCATAATCATTGCCGTAAAGACTCCGTTCTCTGGCTAATTTAGGAATGTAAAATTCTCGTTTCTCTTTTTTTATCTTGTCAGCGACCTTTTCCTCAACAAAAGTAGGGGATGTGAAAATGAATTCCAATGTGTCAATTTTATTCATTTCTTCTTTTAAAGCTTCGTAGGCATAGATAGAAAAGCAGGAGGCTGCAATTTTAAGTTTTGAGCCTGGAGTAATAGTGTGCTTTAAATCATTACCCCATAAGTTGTTTATGTTATCAATGATTTGCATTTTGAGTTAATTTTTTTCAAATTTTTATGAGTACCATTACAAATTTTAATATCTTTAATGAATTCGTTCGCGCTCAGCTAAAATGCCTTCTTTAAACAAATCAAAGAAAATATTCGTGTTCTGATCATATTTCGGCCATTGCGGTTTGGGGATGTATGAATAACCAAGCCTCGTTAAATGAACCAGCGCGGGAATCTTTACCCTTGAATCTTTATTGAATTTAAACATTGGAGTCTCCGGTAAAGCACGTTATGTTAACACGCGTTAAGTATGAAAATACTATTCAAACTTTCAAGGAATTTTTACTCGCCATCGCAATACAAAAAATATCGTATTAATCATTGAAAGAATATAGCTAATGCTAAACCGTTTTTAATCATGTTAATCCTTTAAGCCACGGATAGAAAATTATAATTCACTATCTGGCAATCGAAAGGGCCAGTATGCTACTGACATTAATGATCAATGGCGTATATGTTTTAACTGGAAAAAAGAGCATGCTTATAATGCAGAAATTACTGATTATCATTGTGGTGATAAAATGATTAATAAAAAAAATCCTGATCCTGTAAATCCCGGGGAAATTTTATTTTATTCAGCTTCCTGTGTGCGGCCGAGTGTTGACTGCAGCTGTGTAATATTATCTGTCAATTCCTGTGAAAGATTTGAAAGATTATCGGACATGGTGCTTAATTCGGAATAAAATATTTCTATCTTTTCGATGACGCCGTAGGATTCGGTGATCCCTTCTTTTGTGTTTGCGGCAAGTTCATCAATTGATTGGGTGTATTGCAGGGAGCCTTCCAGGTGCCTTACCAGTTCCTGAACATCCTTGTCCTGGCTCATAACCAGGCTCTCAAATTCCTGTAAAAAATTTCTGTTGTTTTCAAGCATGCTCACAATATCTTCAAGTGAACCGGATGTACCTTTTATCTGTACAAAAGCATTGTTGATGCCGTCTACTGATTTTTTTATTATCAGTCCAATTTCATTTGCAGATACAATGCTTCTTTCCGCAAGCTTTGAAATTTCCTGCGCGACCACAGCAAAGCCCTTGCCGTGCTCGCCTGCGCGTGCGGACTCAATAGACGCGTTTAATGACAGAAGGTTGGTCTGATCTGCAATCTCATTAATAGTATCAGATATTTCACCAATTTGTGATGATTCTGTCTCAAGATTATCAATCATGGCTGCCGCCTCTTCCAGCTGCTTCAGGCATTCATCAGTCACAGAGGTTATTTTTTCAGCATCTTTTCTCGCTTTGGCCCCGTTCTCCTCGGATTTTTTCAGCATGTTCTGTATTGCCGCAATAAGTTCTTTGCCCTGAAGATTTATCTCCAGCTGTCTGCCTGTTTCGTCTTCGACTCTTTTAAAAGACCCTTTCAGGTTTTCACTGATTTCCCTGCTTTTGGTAAACAACTCCGTCTGAAGTGAAATAGTGGCATTAACATCTTTTGAAGTATTTTTCAGGATATTGGAAGCTTTCATTACATGTTCAGAGACCTTTCTTGCTTCAGAAACAATGCTGTTTACTTTTTCTCTTTCATCCTGAAGCTTGAGCTTCTGCTCATCGAGCTGCCGCGCTTTCTGCCAGGAGCTGTGCCTTACGCGGTTTAAAACATATGAGAAGATCAGCACAAAAACAACAGCGGTCATGAAATCATTTAATTTATACTTATCGCGAAGTGTGACAAATTCCATACCCTCTGAAAATCCGGCTAAAAAGAAAAGCCCGAGAGAAACAGTGATCATCCCCCATATAAGATATGTCCGTAAAGGCGCCACAATCATGATGATCAATACAAAAATATATCCTCCCATGTACACAGCATCGGCACCCACCATTCCGGTCAGAAGTCCTGTTGCACCTTCGAGGTAGAAGCCCAGCAGGGCTAAAAGATACATACTGATTTTTTTTGAAAACGGCAATGCCGACAAGACAAATAACACGGATGACACAACCGTTAGCCCGTATCTCAGGACTATAATAAACGGTTTGTCAGGATGCAGACGGCTGTCAACGGATATGTAACCAAGCCAGGCGAATATACAGATTAATGCTGCAATTGGCAAAATCCTGCTGCATTGAAAATGGAGTTCTTCAGTATATGTCCTGGCATAACCTTCACGGTCGGGGAAAAAAATCTGTTTAATCCTGTTCAGCATTATTTCCGCCTGTTATTCTGTCTTAAAAGCATAATGAAAATATACCGGTTGTGTTAAAGCGGCGAAATCATTATGAGGCACATAAATTTCTATATACAGAAAAACGTCCCTGCATAATGTACGAATGACTGGAGTATGAAAAATCAGGATTCCTGTAAAGTCAACACCAATTCCCGATTTTTTCAAAAAAATTGACCTTAGCGGTTGTCCATAAGAAGGAAGAAATAAAAATGAATTGATTATTTACCATTTTATTGAAAATTCATATACAATTATTTTTAAATTGCCAGGCTTGTTTAAGTGTAGCCTGAAGGAGTTGTATCTGCAAAATGAAAAAAAGAAAAAAATGCCATTGCTGGTGGAAAGGGAATTAAATTTTTATCAAAGTGTAAAACTTATAAAAATTTAATATTCCGGAGAAATCAAAATGAATAAAGAATCTTTTTTAAATAAATACAAATTTACTATTATACTGCTTATAATTATGGTTGTATGTGCCGTGATCGCAGCTTCATCCGTTGAATCAGCTATTGACGGAGTTCCTCAATTAAATTACTCTATGATTATTGTTCTTGCAATAGTGGGTCTCTGCGCCGGACTTTTAGGCGGGTGGATCGGGACAGGCGGATGCAGTGTAATGCTTCCTGTACTTCATTTCTGGCTTGGATTTTCTGCTCCTGTTGCTGTAGGAACAACATTGTTTGCAGTTATTTTTACAGCATTATCAGGAGGATACGGACACTTCAAACAGAAAAATCTTGATAAGCGTGTTGCATTATGGATGGGGGGAGCTGGAATTACAGGAGTCATGGTCGGCTCATGGCTCTTTACTTTTCTGACTGCTAAATCAGCGCTTCTCGGTTTTATTATAGGCATTGTATTCCTTTGGCCTTCTTTCAGAATGATCCGGGAGGGGATCAGGGGGTTAAAGAAAAGCAATGGTTCCGCGAATGTGTCTTCACCGGCTCAAAATCAGCAAATTAAAGGACATCCGGCAAATCTTTCAATCTTTGGAGCAATTGTCGGAACACTTACCGGAATAGTCGGACTTGGAGGCGGATATGCTCTCGTGCCGGGTTTAATATATTTATTTGGTGCCCCTGTTTATGTTACCATGGGCACATCGCTGGCAATAATGTTGCCGATGGCGTTAGTAGGAGGCACAATTAAATTAGTACAGGGTTTTGTCTTTCTTGAAGCGGCTCTTGTACTGGCATCAGGAACTATAGTCGGAGCTCAAACAGGTGCTGCAACGATTAAAAAGTTTAAACCGAATACATTAAAATTGATCTTCGGAATCTATTTTCTGTATGTAGCGGTTAAATTTATTACCAATTATTTCGGTATTCATATATGGTAATATCAAAATATATTATTTACATAAAGGAATACATTTTCCTGATCGGGTGGTCTGGGGGGCATTATATGCCCCTCCCAGCTCTCACAACATCCTATCATGCGGAAACGCAATAGACATTTCATTAATCATAATGAAAAACAAATTATGCGGCATAGCTGTCCCCGCAACAAAAACCGCATGCACATTACCTGTAAAAATTGTTGTTTTCTTCTTGATCTCTGTATGTAATTAGCTTATTTAATAGATGCGGGCCGTAGATAATGCTGACTTAAGGACGTGGAATTTTCTCAGAGAGCCTGCAATAGTTACAGCCGTTCTGCTGAATCTATGTACAGGTCTCGACAATCAGCAACAATCTCTGCCCGGCAATGCAGAAATAAAATTACCCGGAATTATTTTATGAATATTGAAGAAAGAATAACAAAAATTGAAATGAAACTGGCTCATCAGGAGAATACAGTCTCGGAACTGAATGATGTCATTTATTCTCAGCAAAGGACTATTGATAAATTGACAGCTCAAATAATGAAACTGGAGACAGCTTTAAAAAGCATGTCTTCGTCAGACATAAAAGACATTTCGGAGGAAGTTCCTCCTCCGCATTATTAAATGATGATAATAAATTAAAAATCTATAGAAAAAATAATTAATTTACCCGTATGAATTTTCAGGGATTAGTAATATATTTCTGTAATATTCGGATAATTACTTGCTTTTTTGTCCTGTAAAATAAAAGCAGGTCTATTATGAAATTTCTCACCTTGGTCGAAATTAGATATATAAAAAGGCAAACCGTTAATACGAGACCGGTGCAGGTATTCCTGATTTACTTGTTAAATCATATAACTATTATAATTACTTAATAAACAGGAAAGGTCCCTAAAATGCATAAAAAGCTCGGGAATAATGAATTGGAAAACAAAATTAAGGAGCTTGAAAGGCTTCTTGAAATACAAAAAGAAAATGAACTCCGGCTGCTTGAAGAGAATAAAGAATTAAAGCAGATAAAGACTTATTATAATACCCTGATGCAGAATACGGAAGATTATATTTTGATTTGTAACAATGAAGGTGTATCTCTGGCCTTTAATGAGAGTTACAGAAAAGTGGGGGAAGAGGTTTTAAATATTGAAATAAAACCAGGAACTCAACCGCATAAAAATTCCGGAAAGCCTGAAATAATCAGCTATTGGGATTCATTGCAGAAGAGGGTGCTGAAAGGAGAGAAATTTACCGCGGAATTTTTTGAAGAAGGAGGAGATATATATTTTGAGACATTGTTTTGTCCCATCATGGACGAGGGGAAAATAACAGGCTTTACGGAAATTACCAGAAATATAAGTGAACATAAAAGATTGCAAAGAGCATTACAGGATAGTGATTCCTTCACTTCCAGCCTGCTTGAACATTCTCCGAACGCGATTGTGGTATACAATCCTGATACATCAGTAAGGTATGTGAATTCTTTTTTTGAAAAAATGACGGGTTACAGTTCCGGAGAAGTGCTCGGAGCCAAAATGCCCTATCCATGGGCTGTTGATGATCATAAGTACGGTGATATTGAAACAAGGCAAAGGGCTGGTGTTAAAAACAGTGAACGCCTGTTCAGAAAGAAAAACGGTGAACTTTCCTGGTCAGAGATAAGCGTTACTCCAATATATAAAAATGGAGAAATAATTTATTCATTAGGTACATGGATTGATATAAACGACAGGAAAAAAGCAGAGAAGGAAAAGGAAAAACTTCAGAAACAGCTTCAGCAGGCTCAGAAAATGGAAGCCATTGGAAATCTCGCAGGCGGTATAGCGCATGATTATAATAATATTTCCAGTATAATAATGGGGTATTCTGAGCTGGCTTTAACCAGATTAAAACCGGATGATACTCTTTACGGATACATTACTGAAATACTGAAAGCTACTAAACGTGCTGCGGAAATCACGAGACAATTACTCGCCTTTGCCAGGAAACAGCCTGTTGCTCCAAAAATTCTTGATTTCAATAATACAATAGATGGTATGCTGAATATGATAAAACGGCTGATCGGCGAAAATATTGATCTTGCATGGGTACCTGGAAAAGACATCTGGCCTGTAAAAATAGATCCGTCTCAGGTGGATCAGATTTTTATAAACCTCTGTGTTAACGCGAGAGACGCAATAGAAAATACGGGTAAAGTTACTATTGAGACGGCAAATGTCATATTCGACGAAGATTACTGTAATGATCATCTCGGTTTTATTCAGGGAGAGTATATAATGCTTGCAGTGAGTGATGACGGAATAGGAATGACTCCTGAACAGCAGGAAAAAATTTTTGATCCTTATTTTACTACAAAAGAAGTTGGTAAAGGTACAGGTCTTGGACTGTCAACCGTATACGGAATAATCAAACAGAACAACGGCTTTATAAATGTATACAGTGAACCTGAAAAGGGTACTACTTTTAAAATATATCTTCCAAAAGAAAAGTCCTTCCAGTCAGTAAAACCTGTTCATAAAAAAGGTACGGCTGCATTTGCGGGTTATGGAAGAACAATAATGATCGTTGAAGATGACATAGCAATTTTAAAACTAGTTGAAAATATCCTGAAAAGCCTGAGTTATAATGTGCTCTGCGCCTCAACACCGAAAGAAGCAATTAGTTCAGCAGAGGAACATTCAGGAAAGATTGACCTGCTGGTTACGGATATTGTACTTCCGGAGATGAACGGCCGTGATTTAGCCGGTGAGCTGAAGAAGCAATATACTGATCTCAGGGTTCTTTATATGTCAGGATATACGGCTAATGTGATTGCGCATAGAGGGGTTCTGGATGAGGGTATAAATTACATATCAAAACCTTTTTCCACAGATGATTTTACAGACAAGATAATGGAGATTTTGTCTTCAGATAAAAATTAATAAGATATGAATAATTTTTCAGATTTTATTGCAGCAATTTATGATCCACTGCTTTCTCCCTTTCTTAAGCGGGTAAGGGCCGCAGTTATGAATGAACTATCTGAATTCGGGGAAAAGTCCATCCTTGATCTTTGCTGCGGCACAGGGGATCAGCTGAAAGTTCTTTCAAGAAACGGATTCAGAAATCTGCACTGTCTTGATTTATCAGATTCCATGCTGAAAATAGCAGCGAAGGGTAATTATCCGATTACGATATATAATAAGGATGCTACTAAAACAGGGCTTGACAGCGGGTCTTTTGATGCGGTTATTATCAGCTTCGCGATACATGAAAAAGACAGTAATACTCAGGTCGCCATGCTGAATGAAGCGCATAGAATAATTAAAGAAAACGGATTGCTGTTAGCAGTCGATTTTATTTTTGATGAAAGAACGAAGCTGCCTGGCAGGCTGGGTATTACTTTTGTGGAAAAACTGGCAGGCGGAGAGCATTACAGGAATTTCAGGAACTATATTAAGAACAAAGGGCTGGCAGGCCTTATCAATCCGAAAAGATTCCAGCTTGTTAAATCAGAAAGAAAATTTTATAATGCCTTAACTGTATCTCTTTTCAGGAAGAAATAATTTTGAGATCTGATAAAAAATAATTTATTGTTCCTGCAGATTATATTTTAATGATCGTCATAGGAGAGCATGTCGAAATTTCCGGCAATGGTAAACAGTGTAATTCTATCTTTAATTCCGATATTCGAATATGCAGGCTGGGAGTAACTTTCAACAGTTCTTCACGATATACACAGTTTTTTACCGGTCTCTTTACTGGAAAAACCGGTTAATATGACTTCAATAATCTAAAAAAATAAATTTGCGTATATGCTAAAAAGATTCAGTTTATACGGATTTCTGAAAAACCAGCAGTATTATGAACCGTTTCTGCTGCTTGCTTTTCTGCAGATGGGTCTGAGTTTTACACTCATAGGTTTATTAATAGGGTTCAGGGAATTTATGGTAAATCTTATGGAAGTTCCTTCAGGTGCTTTCGCGGATGTCCACGGCCGAAGGAATTCCATGATAATCAGTTTTACGGCGTACATTATACACTTTGTCTCAATAGGCATTACGGGAATTGCCGCAATAAATAAAATGCTGCCGTTTAATGCAGTGGTAATACTTCTGTTTTTTTCAATGATCTTTTTTGCGGCCGGCGATGCTTTCAGGACCGGAACTCATAAAGCGATAATATTCGCCTGGCTCAGGGAGCAGGGGCGTACAGATGAAAAGACAAAAGTATACGGATATACACGTTCATGGAGTAAAATCGGGTCTGCAGTTTCAGTAGTGCTGGCATGTATCTTTGTGTATTTTTCGAAAAATTATGTTTATATTTTTTTCTTCTCAATAATTCCTTATCTGATAAATATTATAAATTTTACAGGATATCCCAAAGACCTGAGAAAAGGGCCGCATGCTTACGGTATAAAACAGATCTTCCTTCATCTTAAAGATTCTCTGTATGATATTATGCACAAAACATCTCTGAGGCGCCTTGTTCTTGAATCAATGGGTTTTGAGGGATTCTTCAAGTCTGTAAAGGATTATCTGCAGCCTGTCCTTAATCAGGCCGCGATTCCGCTGATTGCGTTATTCTCTTCAGGGATAGCTTTTACAGGCGAGCAAAAATCCGTAATTCTGATAGGTCCGGTTTACTGTTTTCTTTTCATAATCTCCGCAATAGCAAGCAGGAAATCTCATAAGGTAGTGGAAATTACAGGGGGTGAAGATAGAACAGCAAAATGGATATGGCTTTTCTTTTCAGTAATAATGATTATTTCTCTGCCCGCTTTTTACTTTGGCATTTACTGGTTGATAATAACAGGTTTTATTATTCTCTATATACTTCAAAATCTATGGCGTCCGGTACTGATCAGCAGATTCGATGAGCACAGCAATGAGGTACAGGGTGCTACGGTACTGTCAGTCGAATCCCAGGCGAAAAGTCTGTCAACAATGCTTCTTGCACCGCTTATTGGAGCATCAGTGGATCTGGTAAAAATTTATAAAATCGGGCATACTGAATTCTGGCCGCTGGCTGTAACAGGGATTGTTATTTCATTATTCTTTTTATTGACCGCCCGGAGTAAAAACAGCAAATCAGAGGTTTAATACGGGAATTAATAATTTCAGCCTGTTTTTAATATTATTTCCGTAAAATCATTGCTGTCAATGGAGAAGCCTTATAAATTAAGTGTAATAATCATATATCCCCTGATGGCTTTTATCAGTATACTTTTTTTAAAGAGGAAAAATAAGGAGGAGCCGAATAATGGCAGTACTCAAGTATCCCCGTCTTTTTGAACCGGTTGTACTGGGCAAGACTATGTTCCGGAACAGGATTTTTTCATCGCCTACAGGTTTTCAGAACGGCGATCACCTTAATCTTCCGGGAAAGGAACTGATTGCCTATTACGAGATGAAAGCGCTCGGCGGTGCTGCATCAGTTACAATGGGCGACTGCCTTGTTGACAGTATAAACGGACGCACTACAAAGGTCCAGTTTCCGCTTGATGACCAGAATCAGAAGGGGCCGCTTGCTTCTCTGTGCAAGGCAATAACGCGGCACGGGGCAGTAGCCTCGCTACAGCTCCAGCACGGAGGGATGTACGCACGTACATCCGGAGAACAGCTGGGTTATCTCTGGGGCCCAACAGGAATGATGATTCCTTTCCGTCCGGGCGGGAATCCGCAGGTGAAATCCGACGGCAGCATGATAGAAGTAAAGGAAATGCCGGAGGAAATGATTGAGTATACTATTTCCCGTTTCAGTGACGCGGCATTGTTCGCTAAGCAGCGTGGATTCGGCATGATCATGCTGCACGGAGGGCACGGCTGGCTGATTTCTCAGTTTATGTCTGACAGAGTCAATAAAAGAAAAGACCGCTGGGGAGGATCGCTTGAAAACAGAATGAGGTTTCCTCTTGCAATTATTGAGGATATACGCAGAAAATGCGGCAGGGACTTTCCGATTGAGTTCAGGATGAGCGGGTCCGAATGCAATCCTGAGGGATATGATATTGATACTGGCGTGCAGTTCGCGAAAATGCTGGATGGAAAAGTCGACCTTATTCATGTTTCAGCAGGCAATCATGAGGTATTTGAGGCTTTCTTTATTACGCATCCTTCAATGTTTCACGAGGACGGATGCAATGTTAAATACGCTGCTGAGATTAAAAAGTATGTCAAAACTCCGGTAGCAACTGTTGGAGCCTTGTCTGACGTGGCAATGATGGAGGAGATCATTGCTTCAGGGCAGGCGGATGTTGTTGAGCTTGGCCGCGAACTGCTTGCAGATCCGGATCTGCCGATAAAAGCGCGTACAGGAAGGGATGATGAGATCAACCAGTGTATGCGCTGTTATGCCTGCTTTGCAGAATGCGACGCCACCTGTCATTTTAATTGTGCGATTAATCCTGTTATCGGGAATGAATACGAAAGCAAATTTGATATTCTGCCGAAGATCAGAAAAAAAGTGCTTGTGGCCGGCGGCGGTATTGGCGGAATGCAGGCCGCACTCACCTGCGCGGAAAGAGGGCACGAAGTAATTCTATGCGAGAAAACGGATCAGCTGGGCGGAATACTCCTGTGCGAGCACGATGTCCCATTCAAGAAGAAACTGAAAGGCTATATTGAAAAGCAGAAGAGAATGATTGGCCGTTCAGGAATTAAAGTTATGCTGAATACAGAGGCTACAAAAGAATTTGCGGAAAAAACCGCTCCTGATGCAATTATAGCAGCAATGGGCGCGGCACCGGTAAAACCGGATATTCCGGGTATTAACAGCGATAATGTTTTCGGAGCTGTGGATATATATAAAAATATTGAGCTTGCAGGAAAGAACGTCGCAGTAATCGGCGGCGGCCTGGCAGGTGTGGAACTGGCAATTTATCTTTCAATGAACGGCAGGAAGGTAACAGTTCTTGAAATGCTGCATAGTCTTAACTGGGGAGCATCCGGTGTTCACGGTGCTTTTCTTGATCTTAAAATTCCCGAGTACGGCATTGATGTAATGCTTTCAACCAGAGCGGTTGAGATAAATGAAAAAGGGGTTCTGGGAGAGGATGAAAGCGGAGGCAGAAAATTTTTTGAAGCTGACACGGTTATTTATGCTGCAGGGATGAAGCCGGAATGGGAAAGGGCTGATGAGCTCAGACAGGCAGCAAAAGAGTTCTGCCGTATCGGAGACTGTGTCAGCCCACGGAATATTCTCAAGGCTAATCAGGAGGCCTGCTACATAGCAAGGGACATCGGGCGCTATTGATTCTTAAGGTTTTAATATCTTTAATTGGCAAATTTTAGGGGTGTATATTTTTTATTTCATTTTCTGAATAGGCCCGTCCAGTCCTGTCTCCATCCTGCGTTTGTAGTCAGGATCGTCTTTATAGAAACCTAAAGCATCAATAATTTCCTTATTTCTTTTTTCAATAAGCGGAATAAATTCAGGGTAGGGAAGTATCCAGAAATCACCGCGCTTTACAGCATTGCGCACAATACGGCCGAGGTCAACAGGGTCAAATCCGTTCTCAACTGCTTTTTTTAAATTTTCAAATACTGCAGGATCTGCTTTCGAGTCATAATATCCGGTGTTTGCGTATTTCCCCTGCCGCGACATTACTGATTCATGTATGTTTGTGTTTACACCTCCGGGGCATAAAATAGATACTCCAATGTTATATTTTTCAAGCTCAAGCCTCAGGCTTTCGCTGTATCCTCTGATCGCGAATTTGCTTGTGGTATAAATGGCGCATCCTTCGAGTGCCACAAAACTTGACATTGAAGCTGTGTTTAAAATGTGTCCGCCTTTTCCGTATTCGATCATTTCAGGAAGAAAGGTATGCACCCCGTTTATTACTCCTTTAATGTTTACGTCAAGCTGCCAGTCCCAGTCGTCATATGTGGCTTTTGTGAGCTCCCCGAACTGACTCACTCCGCATGTATTGAATAAAACCTGTACGGGCTGTCTGAAAAATTTTTCGGATTCTTTGCGTGCTTCCTGAAAAGCTTCACGGTCTGTAACGTCAAGCCTTACAGCATGAACAGAAACATCTTTTTTACTCTTAAAATATTCCATTGCCTGGTCCAGATGGTCCTGCCTGATGTCTGCTATGACCACATTCATTTTTTCCTCTTCAGCCAGTACTTTAGCCTGACCAAGTCCTACACCTGAACCTCCGCCTGTAATAAAAGCTGTTTTCCCCTCCAGATCTTTCATTTGAATCTCCTGTTGAATAATTTATATAACTGCAGCAGTGGATAATATATTGATTTTTTAAGGCAGGGAGCTTCGTTTTAATACTTTAAACAAAGCCCCCTGTTTTATATTGAATCGCCGATAAATAATCAGGCGACTATTGAAACCATTAGATGTATGCAGCAGCCTTGAACGCGGACATTACCGCAGGCCCTACATTGCCGGGTTTTACGGCGTCTCCCGCAATATATACTTCTGTCTCGGGAGCACTTCGTCTGAGCAAATCAACAATATCATGCTTTGAAACCGAACCAAGCGCGAGAAGAACATAGTCTGCCTCGAATTTTTGTTTTTCCGAAGTCCGGGTATCTCTGCAGATGACATGAGAATCGGTTACTTCTTCTAACCTGCAGTTAAAATGAACCGGGATTTCATGCTCTGCTGTTAGCTTCACTAACTCCATGGCTACAGCGCCTGAAGACCGGAATAAATCCGAATGGTCAGGAGCCATTTCAATAACTGTGATGTCCTTTCCTTCTTTTTTTATATCAAGCGCGCATTCAAGTCCTACGGAACCGGCGCCAATTATTACTGTTTTACTGCCGGGCTTGATATTTTTTCTGTCAAGATCGGGAGCCCAGTGAACATGGGATTTGTCAATACCCGGAAGCTTCGGTATTACTGGCCTTGCTCCTACTGCAATTATCAGCGCCTCATAGTTTTCAGCGTCGAGTATTTCTTTTGTTGCTTCCGTATTCAGAAGAATTTTCGCGGGTGCTTTCCCTGCCTGGCACAGAAGATATTTCAGATAATCCTTTAGATCCTGCTTGAACGTATGGTTGGTTCCGGGAATCAGAGTCCCGCCAAGTTGCTCTTCTTTTTCATAGAGTGTAACATCATGGCCGCGCTCACATAGAGTAAGCATGGCCTGTATTCCTGCCGGGCCTCCGCCGATTACAGCAACCTTTCGTTTCTTTTCCGCTTTCTGGACTTTATTGCCCGGAAATTCTACTTCGTTACCGAGATACGGGTTTACAGAACAGTTTATGACTGCCGGTACAATAAGACGCCCGCCGCAGTACTGGCATCGCAGGCAAGGTCGATGGTCCTCTTCCATGCCAAGAGCGTATTTTCTAGGCATTTCGGGATCTGCCAGCAGGGGCCTGCACATTGCCACAAAATCCGCCTTGCCTGATGCTATGATCTCGTCCGCGTCCTTTATGTTCATGATTGATCCTACTGTGCATATCAGCATGTCGGGAAAAGCGTTTTTGATATCAGCGGCAAAATGAACATTGTAGTTTCTCGGCATCATCGAATTCTGCCACCATTCTCTCATATACGGCCTGTCTGAGTGAATTCCGGCTGAAACATGAAGAATGTCCACCTTATCCCTGATCATATCAATATATTTAAGTGTTTCTTCAAAATGCATACCATCGGGATGTATCTCATCTGCTGATATGCGGTATTCAATAACGAAATCCTCTCCGCAAAGTTCGCGTGTTCTGTCAAGTATCTCAATTGCAAAACGTACCCTGTTTTCAAGCGAACCGCCGTATGCATCTTTTCGTTTGTTGTACATGGGGCTTGTGAACTGGCCTATAAGGTTCGCGTGAGCGCCGTGAACCATGCTTGTCTGGCATCCTGCTCTTTTACAGCGAAAAGCTGCCATGGCATATTTCTCCACAGTCTCCTTTATCTTCTCTATACTCATTTCTTCCGTAGGAACGGGTTCTCTCCCGCGCTGTGCTGCCGCCTCCCTTTCTGCCGGTGTAATAAATGATGAAGGAGCCAAGGCTCTTCTCCCGAGCTTATCATAAGGGGAATCCATACCAATGTGATTTATTTCCATTGAGGCGTGCGTTCCGTAACCTTTGCACATTTCAACAAAACGGGTAAGAGGCAGTATAAAATCATCCCTTCCCAGGTCGAGCTGCCTGGCCTCATCACGCGCTTCCGTCAGGTCAACCATGGAATTACCGATTACAATAATCGCGGCTCCGCCTTTTGCTACAGGCCTGAAGCATTCAACAAACTCGTGTGTCACTCTGCCGTCCGGGTCCGCGAGATTCGGAGACGGAGGCGCCATTTCAATCCTGTTCCTGAAATCTACTCCTCTGATTCTTATTGGTGCGAATACATGCTTATACTTTGATCCCATTGTTTTATCCTGTTTGTAGTAATTATATTTTTCAAATACTTAAAAAAATCTCAGATGTCATTTTTCCTGCATGACCGGTATCCACAGCTCGCTGCGAAACATATTCATCCCCGGAGTTACGGAATAACCCATCTCAAAATTAGGCCCCTCAACATGGATATACTGTGTCGCCGGAAACCATTCCGAATAAATTCTCTCCCGGAGTTTATGAAGAGTCACAGGCAAAGGCCCGGTATCTTCAAATATGGCATAGGTTTGCGGTTTAATTATCCGCGCCTCCATTCCCTCCGGGACCGGATCAATATAACTTTCTGTTCCAACCATAAAAATAAAATTTTCATAATTGTCCTGGTATTCAATAAACGCGCCTGCAACTGCTCCGTTAAAAATTCCGGGAGTAACAGCATTTTCCAGAATTATGTCCATGGAGCCGTCTTCGTAACATTTGTTAATAAACTCCGGTATTATCTCCCGGTTTATTTCAGGATCTGTTGCCACTTTCAGCATTCTTCCTGCAAATCTGAACTGTTTTAATTCTCTGATCTTATAATCAATACTGGCTTCACCTTTTACTGATAAATGAAAAGAGAGCGGAGGATATGCTTTTATTTTAATGCCGGTTTTTCTTGCCATCACAGGAGAAAAACCGTGAAGTTTTGTAAAGGCCCTGGTAAATGATGCATGAGATTCATATCCGTATTTAAGCGCAATGTTTATGATGTTCTCACTACTGGTCGCTATTTCCTGCGCCGCACGTGTAAGCCTTCTTCTCCGTATATATTCTCCTACGGTTATTCCCGTAATCATATGGAACATTCTTTGAAAATGATAGGGGGTTGAGTCAGCCTCCTTTGAAATTTTGTTAAAATTTATTTTTTTCAGCAGGTTTGATTCCATATAATCAACTGCTTTGTTCATTCTGGTAATCCAGTCCATTTCCCTCTCCGATTACATATATCATACAACGTTATTTTTGTCTTTGCCTGAAATGCTCCGGGCGGACAAATCGTATATTTTTTTTTTGAGATTCAGGCATAAACCGTTATTTTTTCAATAGAAAAATGGTAATTATTTTTTCTTGCGGAGCGGATTTTACATAAAAATTCCAAATTGCCGAGCAGTTACGAAAAATATGATATAATTGATTATAAGCAATTATATTTCAGGAGAATTGATGATTTATGTTTATTTTTTTGCTATATCCGGTTTTTTGTTGATTTTTTAGAATAAATACTTAACTATTCTGACAATCCGTGTTTATTTGAAAAAAAGTCAGGATCATATGACCAGGCAAAAACGAAACCTAAATCTGCTTGAGACTGATCTGATGTTCCATTCCCTGTATCCGCACATTTTTTGCCATTATTACAGTTTATTTTCCTGATCAGTTATAATGTAACAGGCTCTATCTTTAATAATTGTTTCTCTGAATAATAAAGATAAGGATAAATTTAAGATTGCTATGAATTGCCTATAAAATTGTAATAATTACAAAAATGAAGTTTTTTCACTTGATTTTTTTCAAATATAAAAATATAAAATGAGCATGCTGCGAGCCGGTAGTCGCAGTGTTTTAATCAATTTTCAGTTTCAGGAAAGTTTTTCATGGAAATTCTGTTATATGATCTGTTTCTGCCCCGGGATAATAAAGACATCTGATTCTTTTGATATTCTATAAAAGTATATCCGCAAGAGGTTCATATAACCGGTTTTAATCTAAAATATATGTGCTGAGGCACTTTTTTCACGGTGTTTTCGCGTTAGAAACAACAATGAAAAGGAGAAAAGAAAATGAATGAATCAAACAGGAATGCAGTATTAGGCGGCATGACAAACCGCGACTGGTGGCCGAACCAGTTGAATCTTGATATTCTGCACCAGCGCTCTTCCAAATCAAATCCGTTGGGTGAAGATTTTAATTACGCCCGGGAATTCAACAGCCTTGACTTTAAAGCTTTAAAAAAAGATCTTCAAAAAGTAATGACGGACTCCCAGGAGTGGTGGCCTGCGGATTTCGGCCATTACGGGCCTTTGTTTATCCGTATGGCGTGGCATAGCGCCGGAACCTACCGGATTGGTGACGGACGCGGAGGTGCGGGTAACGGCAGCCAGCGCTTTGCCCCGCTTAACAGCTGGCCGGACAATCAGAACCTGGACAAGGCAAGACGGCTGCTCTGGCCGGTCAAGCGGAAATACGGCAGGAAAATTTCCTGGGCAGATCTTTTAATTCTCGCAGGTAACGTTGCCCTGGAATCAATGGGTTTTAAGACCTTTGGTTTTGCCGGCGGGCGTGAGGATATCTGGGAGCCGGAAAAGGATATCTACTGGGGCTCAGAGAGCGAGTGGCTGGGAGACAAACGCTACATGGGCGACCGGGAGCTGGAGAATCCTCTTGCCGCTACCCAGATGGGGTTGATATACGTAAACCCCGAAGGCCCAAACGGTAATCCTGACCCGGTTGCCGCAGCCAAAGATATTCGAGAGGCTTTCGCGCGCATGGCCATGAATGATGAAGAGACTGTGGCACTTATCGCAGGCGGTCACGCATTCGGCAAGACTCACGGAGCCGGAGATAAATCCATGGTCGGACCTGAACCTGAAGCCGCTCCCATTGAGGAACAGGGGCTTGGCTGGAAAAGTGGCTTTGGTACCGGCAAAGGCAATGACACTATATCAGGCGGCCCGGAAGTAATCTGGACAAATACTCCAACACAGTGGAGCAATAATTTTTTTCGCATTTTATTCAGTTTTGAATGGGAATTGACGAAAAGTCCGGCAGGCGCGTACCAGTGGAAGCCGAAGGGTGACGCAGGCAGGGATACTGCGCCTGATCCGCATGACCCGTCAAAACGCCGTACGCCGAATATGCTGACTACGGATCTTTCGCTGCGCTTTGATCCTGCGTATGAAAAAATTTCCAGGCGTTTCTATGAAAATCCGGATCAGTTTGCTGACGCGTTTGCCCGCGCGTGGTTCAAGCTGACACACCGCGACATGGGCCCCCGAACACGCTATCTCGGTCCGGAAGTTCCGAAAGAGGAGCTGATCTGGCAGGACCCTGTGCCTGCAGCTGATCATAAGCTTGTTGATGAAAAGGATGTTAAAATACTTAAAAGTGATATTCTTGATTCAGGACTTTCTGTTCCGCAGCTGGTTTCAACGGCGTGGGCATCAGCCTGTACTTTCCGCGGATCGGACAAGCGAGGCGGGGCAAACGGTGCGCGTATCCGTCTTGAGCCTCAGAAAGGGTGGGAAGTTAATCAGCCTGATCAGTTAAAGAGCGTATTGTCATCGCTTGATAAAATCCGTGAGGAGTTTAACGGAAAACAATCAGGCGGCAAAAGAATTTCCATGGCTGACATGATTGTTCTGGGCGGATGCGCGGGATTAGAGCAGGCTGCTAAAAGCGCAGGCCATAAAGTGACTGTTCCTTTTACTCCGGGCCGTACTGATTCGACTCAGGAGCAAACAGATATTGATTCCTTTTCCGTCCTTGAGCCGGTTGCTGACGGATTCCGTAACTATCTAAAAACAAAGTTTGCCGTAACAGCAGAAGAGCTGCTGATTGATCAGGCTCAGCTTTTGACACTGACAGCTCCTGAAATGACAGTTATGATTGGAGGGATGCGTGTGCTGAACGCGAATTTCGGCAACTCTAAGCACGGAGTTTTTACAAAAAAGCCTGAAACACTCACAAATGATTTCTTTGTAAATCTTCTCGATATGAGCACAGAGTGGAAAGCGACTAATGATGAAAATATTTTTGAGGGTCATGATCGCGAAACAGGAAAACTTAAATGGACCGGTACGCGGGTTGATCTTATTTTCGGTTCAAACTCACAGCTAAGGGCCCTGGCTGAGGTTTACGCCAGTGATGACGCAAAGGAGAAGTTTGTAAATGATTTTGTTGCGGTATGGAACAAGGTCATGAACCTGGACCGTTTTGATTTAGCATGATTGAAACCTGAACATTCACTTTTACAGGCAGAAAAAACTATTCATCTTAATATTTTTAGCTGATTATTGATTAACAATACGGCGCTTAAGGCGCCGTATTGTTTGTATAAAGCGTTGAATGAAACCGGGAATAATATTTTAAAATTAACCGGTTTTCAGATTTTTTAAAATTAGTAATTATTCCTTCCTGAGAAACTATTGCTGAATAGTTACTTATTTTATAAAAATAAAAAATGCTCTGGAATTTTTTGTTACCCAATGATATAATGATCTAAAATTTATTTAACACGGGAAAAATTTGAAAACAAAAACAGAAGATAATAATATTATTTTTATTCCGGAAGGTGAAATTACTCTAAAAAATGGAGAAATAATTAAAAAGGATATCATTGATACCCTTCAGAAAAGTTCCGGCTATCAGAAAGTATATATTGATATGAAGAATGTTTCGTTTCTGGATTCATCCGGTATAGGTATGTTAATTTACATTAATCGATTTCTTCATTCTCGGCAAAAAATGCTGCATTTGACTTCTGCTTCTCCGGAAGTATATGAAGTATTAAAATTAGGAGCCTTTGATAAATTATTCAAAATTGAAAAACAATGACACCTGAACTTCAATTAAAACAGTATAAGAAAATAGTATCTGCGTTATACAGCTTTTCTGAAAATATACTGGCTGTAGATTTTAGTCAGCTTGATTATGTTCTTTTTCTGATGCTAAGTTCTGCTCTTGATATCTTAAAAGGTTCAAGAGCTTCATTCCTTAAATATGAAAAAAATGATAATGTTCTTCGTAATAGAAAAACAATTCAATATAAAAACGGATCTCTATTAGTGGAGGATCATGAGGATAAACTGAAGTGTCTGGAAATTTACCTTGATAACGATTTCAGATCTCTGTTCCAGAAAGACAGAAGAATGTATGTATTGAATAATGCAGCAAGGAATAAATTTCTGTCCAGGGAAATTGATAATATTTTAAATATTAATTCAGCTCATATGATTTTTTACCCTGTTTACTTTCAGGATGATTTTGTCGGATTAATTGAAATAGTCCGGGAAAATAAAAAGAATAAATTTAACGAGCTTGATCAGAAATTTTTAAAAATACTGCTTAATTTTTGCTCTTCACTTTTTTCTAATATTTATCTGTACGAATGGGCCATTCGTGATACTCTTACGGATTGTTTCGCGATGACATACTTCAATAAAGCTCTGGATGAATATATCCTTTATGAAAAAAGATATAATGAAACATTCTGTATTTTGATGCTTGATATAGATGATTTTAAAAAAATAAATGACACTTACGGCCATCCGGCAGGTGATAAGGCAATATTATTTTTTGTTGAAATGATCAGAAAAGTTACCAGAAACAATGACCTTCTTGGAAGATACGGCGGAGACGAATTTTGTTTAATATTGCGTAAATGTACATTGAAGGGAGCAAAATGTACAGCGGCCAGAATATTGCTGGAATTATCAAACACGAAATTATCTTTAAAAAATGAAAAGATAAATCTTTCCACATCAATTGGAATTGCAATATACGGCAAACATGGAGAAGACAGAAAAACACTTATTGAAAGTGCTGATACGGCATTATACAAAGCAAAGCAGAAAGGGAAAAACACCTATTCCGTATATAATCCGCGGCTTAAATCCTCTAAAAAATAAATTCAAAACAAGAGACTGCCTGATAAATGCAGAATCTTGTTTGTATTACTAAGCACAAATTTTACAGAAAGCAATCGCGGAAGAATCAGTATCTTCCGCGCCTGGTGTAGTGAGTATGAAGAAGTTCATGAGCTTTATGGCTGTTGGGCTCCCCAAGGTAATCTTTATATATTTCAGTTACAGCCGGATTCTCATGTGACTTTCTTAGCTTCATATCCATGTCCTCTTCATACACAGCTTTTGCCCGCAGTTCCCTGATCTCCTCTGTAACAGGTATAGGCTGGCCTCCTCCTGCAAGGCATCCGCCCGGACAGGTCATGATCTCAATAAAATGATAATTCATCTCACCGCTGGCAACACGGGTCATGATCTTCTTGGCGTTGGCAGTACCATGCGCGACTGCGACATTAAGCGTTACACCTTCCAGAAAATTCCATTCATCCTTTGTGCCTTCTATCTTTATATTCGCTTCGCGAATGCCTTCAAGTCCCCGGACAGGTGTAACGTTCAAGCTGTCAAACGGAACCTCCCTGCCTGTTACTGTCTCATAAGCTGTTCTGATAGCTGCCTCCATAACTCCGCCGGTTGCTCCGAATATAGTAGCAGCTCCTGTTGATCTTCCCAGCGGGTCGTCAAAGTCACTGTTGGAAAGAGATTTTAAATGAATAGCATCCTGTTTGATCATTCGGGCGAGTTCTCTGGTTGTTAATACATAATCAACATCCTGATATCCGCTGTCTGCCATTTCAGGACGCATGGCTTCGAATTTTTTTGCAGTACAGGGCATTATGGAGACACTGACAATTTTTTCAGGATCAATACCTGTTTTTTCGGCCCAGTAGGTTTTTAAAACCGCGCCCATCATTTGCTGCGGTGATTTGCATGTGGAAATATTGGGGATGAGTTCCGGAAAAAAATGTTCCTGGAATTTGATCCAGCCCGGGGAGCATGAGGTTGTCATAGGCAGAGCGACGTCCTCTTTATCCACAATAGCCTTTTTCAGTCTGGCTAAAAGCTCAGTGCCTTCCTCCATGATTGTCAGGTCAGCTGAAAACTGAGTGTCAAACACATAGTCAAATCCGATCATCTTCAGAGCTGTGACCATCTTGCCTGTGACTCTTGTTCCCGGAGGATAGTCAAATTCCTCGCCAAGCGCGGCCCTTATTGCCGGAGCTGTCTGAACAACTACAACTTTTTCCGGATCGTCAATGGCCTTCCATACATCATCAATAAAGGACTTCTCATAAAGAGCTCCCGTAGGACAATGCGTAATACACTGTCCGCAGTTTATACAGACTACTTCCGAAACAGGTTTGTTAAACTCTGAACCTACAATCGTTGAATCTCCTTTGTTAAGATTCGCGATAGCGTATACTCCCTGTATCTCATCACAGGCTCTTACACAACGTTTGCACAGAACACATTTATTGTTATCCCTGACAAATACTGGTGAGGAATCGTCAAGGGGCAGGGTTCTTTCCCTTCTCTCCTTCCAGCGCAGACCGGTTAATGAATATTGATTGGCAAGATCCTGAAGTTCGCAGTTGAGGTTTTTAGCGCAAACAGTACAGTCAGTGTAGTGATTGGCAAGCAGAAGCTCGATTATTGTCTTTCTGACCCTTCGTACCTTTTCCGTACCTGTAAATATTTCCATCCCGTCATATACGGGAGTACTGCATGCCGCCTGAAGTGTTTTTGAATTTTTAACTTCAACAACACAGACTCTGCAAATGCCTTTTGTCTCCAGATCTGGATGATGGCACAATGTCGGGATGTATATATTCTCACGCTTACACACATCAAGAACAGTCATTCCTTCTGAAACGCTGTATTTTTGATTATTAATTTTAACATTTAGCATGATATACTCCTTTATCTTGCGATAATTTCGTCCTTGAATTTTGAAACAATTGTCCTGAATGAATTCGGTACTGACTGACCGAATCCGCATTTTGACGCGAGACTCATGGTCTCGGAGAGGTCAAGCAAATCATCGATCGTTTTTGATGAACCTTTTCCACTTTCAAATTTTAGCAGACCTTCCAGCATTCTTGAACAGCCTTCCCGGCATGGAGTACATTGCCCGCATGATTCCTGCTGAAAAAATTCAACGAAATTTTTCAGCACATGAAACATATCTCTTGATTCATTGAAAATAATTATTGATCCGCCTGTAGGTATGCCTTCAAAGCAGATGTTTTCATTAAAGTCATCTTTTGAAGCGCAGAATCCTGAAGCACCTCCAATCTGTACAGCCTTTGTGTCTTCTCCTGCCTCAACTTCTTTTAACAGATCTTTAATTTTTATGCCGAATTCAAATTCATATATTCCGGGTTTTTTGCAGTCACCGGATACAGAAAAAAGTTTAGAACCTGCCGATTTTTCAGTACCGTAATTATGAAACCATCTGGGGCCATTGAGTATGATATGAGGTACAAATGACAGGGTTTCCACATTGTTTACAACCGTGGGATAGCCCATATATCCTTTTTCTGCAGGGTAGGGCGGCTTGTTTCTGGCTTCTCCCCTTCGTCCCTCAAGAGAGGAAAGAAGCGCTGATTCCTCACCGCATACATAGGCTCCGGCTCCTAAACGTACTTCAAGGTCAAAACAAAAACCCTTTCTCTGGCAAATATCGTCGCCAAGCAAATTCTGCCTGCGCAGTTCGTTTATTTTTGCCAGAAGACTACTAAGAAGATATTTGTATTCACCGCGCAGGTAAATAAATCCCCGGGACGCGTCAATTGCATAGGCGCCTATCAACATTCCCTCAATCACTTTAGCTGCCTGTTTTTCAAGAATCATTTTGTCTTTAAATGTTCCGGGTTCACCTTCATCGGCATTACACACAAAGTATTTCGGCCTTATTCCTGTCTCTGCCGCCAGCTGCCATTTCAGTCCTGTAGGAAAACCTGCTCCGCCTCTTCCGCGTAATCTTGACTGTGTAACTAAATCAATCACTTCTTTCGGCGACATGTCGTAAATTTTTTTCAGCGCGGACCCCGGTGTAAAATCAGAAAAAACCACATCAATTTTTTTAGCCATAGAATTTCCTCCTATTTATAACTTTTGATTATTTCTACAGCTCTTGACGGTGTAAGCTGATCGTAAATATCGTCATTCACCATCATCGCAGAGCCTTTGTCACACATTCCCATACAGTTCGCATAGTCCAGAGTATATTTCTTATCGTGAGTTGTTTCTCCCATTTTAATGTCCAGCTCGCTTTCCAGTGCTGAGAGTATTTTGTCTTTTCCGGCAAGGTCACATGTAATAGTCCGGCATAAACGTATTACATACTTGCCAATGGGCTTTGTGTTTAAGAAATGATAAAATGATGCTACGGAAAAAACTTCTGTCTGTGAAATGTTAAAGGCACGTGCAACTTCATTAACAATCGTTTCGTCAAGAAAGCCGTACTCCTGACCTAATTCTTCAAGTATGCAGAGCAAATTTTCCCGTTTGTTATCGTATTTATCTGTTAATTCATTTACCCTGTCTCTGACAATTTCAATCATAATGCTACCCTCCCAAGTAATATTATAATTTAAATGTTCCCTTTACAAATGACAATAGACTTGTTCTCTCAAAAGTCAAACTAAATTACCGGCCTTTTAAAAAAAGCATATCAGAAATAATATTTGCTCCTGCTCTATGGTTAATAAATATATACTATATAATTTATTTTTATTAATCTTATAATTCAGCTGTAAGCCTGTATCTTCGGCAATTGTTTTCAAGTTAAGGTGTAATAGTGAATAAATACATTTTACCGGCTGAACAATCTGCCTGATAACATTGTATTAAGGGTGTTCTGAAAATCCGGCTTGACGTTTTATCAATATTGCTGATTTTGTAATAAATTTTAAATACCATTATAAGACAGGAACAGGTTATGGATACTGAAATATATTATTTTACGGGTACAGGCAATTCACTTCAAATAGCAAAGGATCTTGCGGAACAGCTGGAAAACGCGCAGATCATTCAGATAAACAGCCGGCTTATGGAATCCGGTAAATTAATATCAGCTGACAGGACAGGAATAATATTCCCTGTTTATGTCAGCGGAATTCCGGTAATTGTTGAAGAATTCGTAAACTGTCTGGACATAAGTGAAAACACATACATGTTTGCAGTTTCGAATTTCGGAGGGTCAGCCGGAATATCTCTTGCCCAGCTGGACAGCCTTCTCAGAGCAAGAGGCAGCAGGCTCTCAGCTGCGTTTGAAATACGTATGCCGGACAATACTCAAATAATGTTTCCTCCCGGATCTCCGGAACAGCAGGAAAGATGCTTCAGGTCACAGAAGGGAATGATGCCTGAAATAGCTTCCATAATAAATAATCGCGCTGTTAACTATAAAGAGAATTCCGCAGTACCTTCAAGGCCGCATGATTTTAATCCCCGTGATATGGAGAAAAATTTTCATTTTGACGAAAAATGCAATTCATGCGGTATTTGTGAAAAGGTGTGTCCTGTGGGAAATATTGAAATGAACAGTGACGGAAAACCCGAATGGCAGGGTAAATGCGAACTGTGTCTTGCGTGCATGCAGTGGTGTCCTGAAGAGGCCATACAGTTCGGAGATAAAACGTCATCCTGGGGACGTTATCATCATCCGGAAATAAAGGTTCAGGAACTCTTTCAAAAATAGCAATGAAATATGAATGCCTGTATCCGGCTCTTTGTTTACAGGATCAGTATATTCAGGTTATTCAGTAAAATGCTTCAATAAAAATTTACAGAAAAAAATGATATTTTATGACAGACGGCAATTATTTATCTAATGAGAGAATTTTAATTGAGCTCGCGAACTATCGTATGCCGTACGGGAGATTTGCTAATAAGCTATTACTGGAAATACCGGAAGAATATTATATCTGGTACAGGAATAAAGGATTTCCGAAAGGTAAACTGGGTGAATTCATGTCCATGATGCTGGAGATAAAGACAAATGGGCTTGAAAGAATACTTTTGCCTTTCAAAAAATCAAAATTTTAATTCAATCTTTCCGGGAACGTGCAGATTTGAATTAATAGGAGCCGGCATTTCCATGATTATTATGAAAAATTATAAATCCTCCATAATATTCATTCTTTACAAAATTATTGATTAATGTTATCTTTGGTGTTATTCTTTTTACAGGAGAAATAATATGAAAAGAGTTTCTTTAATTCTGTTGGCCGCAGGCTTGCTGTTTTTTCTGGCAGGATGTAATGAGGGATATATTGGAAAGGACGGAGCTGTACTCAAACAGTATTTAAAGCCTGAGGCTTTAAAGGCGCTTGTGGACAATCCCCGTGAAGATATCTGGATTATTGACGTAAGGCCTGCAAGCTCTTATAAAAAAGGGCATATTCCTACAGCTAAAAATTTTCCTTCAGGCGAGATAATGGAACGCCTTGATGAACTTCCTCTGACGCAGTATCTTATTCTTACCTGAGAGACAGGCGGAAGGGCACAGTTTGTGGCCAAAAAGCTTGAAAAGAAAGGCTATACCCGTTTTATGAACTGGGGAGCTACATCACGCTATACAGATATATATGGAAGTGCAAAAGAGTGACGTGAAATGTGAATAGTATTTTAAAATATAAAATATTTTTAAAACGCCTCTGTAAAGGCAGCATTAAAAATGCTGCCAAACACTTACCTCATTAATCATAGTAATTATATCAGATTAACCTATTCTGATTTACAGAACAATAGAGTTATTAATTGATTATTTTATTTGGATTAATGCTTGTAATATGTTTCTAAGCATAATTATAATTAACTGAAAATAAAGGAGGAATTTATGGCAAAGGGAAAAGATTCTCAAAAATCTGTTAAGAAAAAATCGGAAAAAACGCTGAAAGAAAAGCGCAATGAGAAAAAAGAAAAAAAAGCAAAAAAGAGTAATATGTAACAAGTAATTAATAATGGCACATAAGGAGAAAATATAAATGAGTGTAAACAGTGAAAAAATTAAAGGAGTCTGGAAAATCAAGGAAATGGATGTAGGCATGGGTGAGAATCAGAGAACCAGGGTTCCCCAGGCTTTTATGATCTGCATAATGAACAAATATTTCAGTGCCATCCGTGATTTTTCCGAGGAGCCTCGCAAATCATGGGGCGAGACAACCACTCCTGAAGAAATGTTCGGTTCAATTATGGGAGGATTTATGGCAGATGCCGGAACATATGAATTTGACGGAGAGAATCTTAAATTCAATATTGAGGTGGCCATGATCCCTAATATGATGCAGGGAGGGTCAATGACCTTCGGACTGGAAATGGAAGGAGATAATACTCTTATACTGCGGCCTCAGTACGACAAGATGATTTCCGAAGGAATGAAGGTCGGACCGAAAGACGGAAAAATGGGTTATGGAGACATGGCTGTCCGCTATCAGTTCGAGCGTGCCGAGTAGTAATTTACAGCTGAAAAATAATTGAGTTCGGTTTTTCGGGGAAAGCATACCGGTTATCATTTGTGTATGCAGAATTTCCGTATCCGGTATCGCTTTTCCGGAAATTCTGTACTAAATATATCAAAGAGAAACAGCCCTGATCTTATAATAAATCGTGCAACACATTTTATTGATTTTTCATGATCCCGATTCTCCGCAACTCTGCTTCGGGAAGTATTTATTTGTTTGAACTTTTTCTGATCACCAGATCAGGACGCCCTTTCAGACTTGCGCTTATTCTTCTTTCCAGAAAGACAGTTTCACCTTTAGGCGTTGTGGGCATACTGTCTTTAATTTCAAAATCAATGGTCCTGCAGCTTGTTCCTGCTTCAGCAGCCTGTTCCTGAACCATTTCCATCAATATCTGCCTTGCAAATTTATCTGCTTCATCAAGTTCTTCAAAGTGACGGGTTCCGGAAATGCCTTCTACAGTAAAACCTCCGTCTTCATCCGGCACTATCCAGAGCTGCTTTTGTATATACACATGGCTGGTAATCGCGCCTATCGCGTTCGCTACATCCGCGTCTTCCGGAAGAACAGCTTTTGTCCTGAAAGGAAGTACGGCTTCAGGCAGAAAGAAGCTGACAGGCGCACCGATCCCGATTACAGGGTGAGTAAAATTAATCGCCACTTCATAATTCGGATGCTGTTCATTCAGAAGATGGTCTACCAGGGTTCTGCATACTGAACAGTTATCCAGCATATCTGAATCAGTGTCGTCATTCAGGCGGTGTTTGAGAAGTTCTCTGCTGAGCTGTTTAATGCCCAGCTCCAGAAGGTATTCACTCAGTTCCTGCAGAGGCATGCGCGCTAAATATGAATAAAATTCCGCATATTGTTCCGCTGTCTTTGTGTTCCACTTTAGGAATCTGCCGCTTATATGAAGCATGTCTGTTAATGTGAGGCCGCATTTCTGGATTATAAAATTTTCCTCAAGCCTTTCCAGAGGAAGACTGCCTTCGCATAAAACACCTGTTGTCTGTACCATTTCATGTATTGAATACGGCCTTAATTCCAGCAGGGTTAATACTTCCTTTTCAAGCGGTGTAAGCTGTATGGACTTAATTTCTCCGGTTTTGGCTAGAAGCTGCATTTCTCTGGTTGATCCTGCGTGATGCCTCATGTGACGGCTGATGTATTCCATGGCAGTTTCAATGCCGGGCATGATTTCTCCAAGCCAGGAAACCGGTGCTACTCTTTTGGGTCCAATAACAAATTTTCCGCTTTCATAAAGAATAAGGCTGTCGCCGCCAAGGCCTGTTGTGCGGATATCGAGCGCCTTGACATGGGTTCTGTGGCCTCCTACAGTTGATCCATGCACATTAAGCCTTACAAGGCCTGCTGTTAGAGCAGCAGTATCAGTTGTGGTACCTCCCACATCAACAACAAGCGCGTCATCGATTCCCGTGAGATGCCTGGCGCCCGCAACGCTTGCCGCGGGCCCGGAGAGAATTGTCTCCACAGGACGTTTCTTTGCCATTTCGGAACTCATAAGAGTGCCGTCGCCTTTCACTACAACTACAGGCGATTTTATGCCGTATCTGTTCATCACCTTTTCAAGGTCAAGCAGAAGATTGGCAAGTCTCGGGATAATTTTCGCGTTCAGCATGGCTGTAACAGCCCGGGTCTGATAATTGAGGTTGTCGGAAAGTTCATGTCCGCAGGAAACAAAAAGACCTGTTTCCTCCTGAATAACTTTTTTTACGTGCAGTTCATGTTCCGGATTAACAAAACTCGCGAAACCGGAAACCGCGAAGGCTGTAACAAGATGATTTTCCATCATCTGATATACAGTTGATTTAATTTCATCAGGATTTACGGGGAGAATCTCTTTCCCGGTTATTTCCATCTGTCCCTGTATAATGGATTTCGGCTGATGAGGTATGTCCTGCATTATATCCATTCCGTATGGGGGCATCAGAAGCAGGCCGACTTTCTGTCCTTCATTTTCCACAATTGCATTGGTAGCGAGCGTTGTGGATAAAGAGATAAGTTCGATTTTATTCAGTAAATTCTGATCCAGCTGTTCCATTGCTTTGCTTATGCCGATTGTGAAATCCCATTTTGTGGTAAGGGACTTTGCCTTGCAGATTGTAACGTTGCTTTCGAGATCGTAGATTACTGCATCAGTGTAAGTCCCTCCGGCATCGACTCCCAGGCCTATTTTTATATAGTCCTGATTGCTGTCGTCGTCAAATTCAATTTTCACATATGAGACTGACTGGTCTTCAGCTGAAGTCTGCTTAACAACAGGGTTGACGGACAGACTTTCCTGAGCAGGATCAAAACCGATTACATTATGCGGCGGTACAAAAAGAATTTCTTTAGTGGTTTCTTTGGCTGTAATCAGCTTGTTGATCAGTGAATGGCTGCCTTTGATCTTTTCGTATTTCCAGTTAAAAGCTTCAGCCATATTCTTTGCCATGGCCTCGTATTTTGCAGATGATTTTGAATCTGTTTCTATAAATGCCGCGCGCTGATAATTTTTTTGCCATGTGTTTAAAAAGTTAAAAGTCAGTTTTGCTGTATTTTTTCCGTATTTTTCAGCAAGGTCGTCGAATTTCAGTTTCTGGTCACCAAAGTAGGCGTATTGTTCCCCCTGCGGATCGGATTCCATCGTTCCTTCACACCAGCCTGCGGACAGGTAAATGGTGCCCGGATACTTTTTAAACTGCGCTTTGTATTCCCGGTCTCCTCCCAGAAAAAGAGAAATGCAGTCATGAACTTTTGGTATTACAAGCGGTACATTCCCGGCCTGTATGCCGACAGTGCCTTTGCCGCATATGCCGTAGCCTATAATGATTCTGTCGTATAATTCCGAACAGGAGGCTTTGTCAACAGCTGCCTGAACCTTTTCCCTTAGAAGCTCAGGATTATTATGCAGTCCTGCTTCGAGAAATTCATAATTCAGGTCAAGGCCTTCCTTCTCTGCGCTGTGCTTTAAATCGAGTGCAAGAACCGAGCATGCTATAACATAAGGTTTTTTTTTCATTCCATTATCCCTGGAGTCCATACTGGAGGATATTTCCGGCAGTAATAATAACACATTACAGGCTGGTAATAAAGATAAAAATAGCCTGAGCAGTAAAGAGGTCAACAAAAATCTGTATTGATTATTTTAACAATTATTATACGGATTTATTGTAATCTGAATGAGTTAAAAGAGATAATCCTATGAAGAAACAAAATTGAGGATTTCTAACCAATAAGGATATTTAATCCTGCAAATGAACTTCTTTTATTCGGGATACAAAAAGTAAAACAAGTATTGCTCCGCCGATTAATATCAGAGTAAGCGAAATGGAGACATCAGCTAGCAGTCCGGCTATTATGTTCACAAGTACAATCATGAAAGTACGCAGCATTGAAACCAGGGAAAGCATTATTGCGCGTTTATCTGAAGAGAAATATTTGTTTAAATAATTAGTGAACAGAGGCCCGCGTGCGAGTCCGAAGGAAGCGCAGATTACGATCAGGGCAGTTACTATCCATGCACTGGAAATAATGCCTAAAAGAATAAAGCATACTGCTGATAATATAGCAGTGAGCATAAGCAGCCTGCGCTTTCCTTTTAACAGCCTTTCAAGTAATCCCACACTTTCCAGAACAGCAATCTGGCCTATGCACATTAAAGTGTGCACAAGCCCGAACCAGATGATATCCACACCTGCGTGTTCCAGCAGTTTCTGATAGAACCAGATGATGAGCCAGGTGAAAGCGCCTATACTTACCATGTCCAGTATAAGAACGCGAATAATCTTGTCTTTTTTGAGCTGCTGCAGGCCTGCTTTCAGTAATGTCCTGTATCCGGGCTTTTCCTTTAGATCATGATGAACCGGTTCTTTAAGACTTAACACAAGTATCGCGCAAATTGACTGCGGTACTGCATGAAGCAAAAGAGGCATTCGCAGGCCCCAGTATTTCGCAATTACTCCGCCCGCAAGCGCTCCTATGATAATGCCTGTAAGTTTAAAGGACTCCATACGCGCAAAGATTTTTTTTGATTCGGCCTGTCGGTTTATCATAATCAGGGAATCGTATGCGAGTGCCTCTTCAGCTCCTGACATCATGGTATAGGCGGCTGCAAGTATAAATTCAGCGAGCACAAAATTGTAGAAGTTCGGGAAACTAACATAAAGCACAACTCCGCAAATCGCTGTTATGGTTCCTGCGAGCATTGATTTTTTGCGTCCGAATACATCGGCTATTGTTCCTGTAGGTACTTCGAAAATAAACATCCACAGCATAAACCATGCATTAAGGAAAAGTATCTGAGAGAAACGGATATGCCCCCATTCCATATAAAAAGGCACCATAACAGCTGCCACAAAATGCATCCAGAAAAACATACGTATGAGATATGATTTCCATATATTGGATGTGAATTTGTTTTCGGCTGACATGATTCAGCTCCTTTTAAAAAATACAAGGCCTGGAAATGAATATATTATTTAATCAATTTTAAAAAATAAAAGTATTAAAATAAATATATAGACTCGATTGGTAAATATTTGGATCATTGAAGTCAATAAAAAAGTTATTTTTGATATCTTTTATTCATAATTGCCCGTAAATTAACTACTCCTGCCTGAAATCTCATCAGGGTAAGAAAGAAAAGTGATTTTCATATACTGCAAAGTAGTATAGATTTGAAGAAACGTTTTTTTGCTGTGAAGTAAAGGACTTTGAGGGCGGAGAAATGAAATGTACGGCTATGGAAAAGAGATTTTTGTGCCGTGCGAAGCAGTTTGTGCGAAGCGAAAAGTAATGTACATCTCCGGAAAAGTAGTTTTCATGTGCAGCAAAGGAGTTTGAGAGCGGAGAAATGTAGTGTAAAGCTTGAAAATGAATATACTAATTGAGATTGAAATGATTCTTGAGATTAAAGAATAAATTCAGGGGGATATTCTATGAAAGATTTAATGTGTCCGGTTGATCTTGAAGATCATCTGGAAGGGGGCAGGTTTCTTGAAGTCTTCAGGTCTGGAACGATAGTATCTAAACAGGACGGGACCGAAAGACCGGCCATGACGCATATTTATTTTTCCCTGAATCCGGGAGAGGTCAGTAATTTTCATAAAGTATCTTCTGATGAAGTATGGAACCTGTATCAGGGTGAAGGCGTTAAATTACATATATGGGACGGTAGAAATACAAAGCCGTATTCAGTAACACTGTCCGCGGAAAACAACTGCTTCTGCCACGTAATTCCCGCAGGAGTATGGCAGGCAGCTGAGCCGGTCTCAGACAAGGTTCTCGTGGGATGCTCTGTTGCGCCTGGATTTGACTTTGCTGATTTCACTCTTATGAATCAGGGATCGGAAGAAGCTGAAAAGGTTATATTATTATCTCCGGATATGAGGAAATATATAGCATCTTAGAAAGAATCAGGTAAGATAAATAGTTAGTTCAGCTAATCAGTATTGTTAGGGTGTTATTAGGTACACTAATAAAGAACCGTCTTCTACACTTGTATTTAATAAAACGTAAAGTATGATTTTTGTCAAAAATAGCAGGTAGAATTTTTTTATTTTTATAATAAAATTGACGAAAATATCTCATATTTATAATTATATTGACAATTTATAGCGATATTTGTATTATATTAACGAAAATTTCGTTATATTTTGGTTGTGAGGTATCTAAATGTTAGTAAGATTTTTTACATCAAATTTTCTCTCATTCAAAGATGAAGTTGAATTATCTATGATTGCTGGTCAAGGCAGGCAATTTGAGAATCATTTAATTAAAAGACAAAATGATAATGACATTGATATATTAAAATCTGCAATTATTTATGGTGCTAATGCATCTGGAAAATCAAATTTAATTAAAGCAATTCAATTTGCTCAAAAAACAATTCAAACGGAATTCAAATCAGGTCAGACAATTCCCGTTACTCCATTTAAGCTCTGTGAAGAATGCTATAAAAAACCTTCCAAATTTGAATTTGAGTATAAAATTGAAAATAAACTATATTCTTATGGATTCACTTGCAATAGCAATAATATATTGGAAGAATGGTTATTCGAAATTGGGAAAAAAACTGAGAAACCAATTTTTGAAAGAACGACTAAATCCTCAACTCAAATTGAAATTGTATTCAATAAAAAAATCTTTAACAATCTTGAAGAGAGAAAAAGATTAGAGTTTATTGCGGCAGACACTTTACCAAATCAGTTGTTTCTGACGGTAACAAATAAAAGAAATATAAAAAATATTCTTAAGGCAAAGCCAATCTTTGATAGCTATAATTGGTTTTCAAAAGTTTTAACAGTAATTCTTCCAGAGTCAAAATTTGGTGGACTTGAATTTTATCTGAGTGAAGATAAAAATTTTTCAAATATATTTCAAACTTTCTTAGAAGTATTTGATACTGGAATCAAAGGAATTAAATCAATTGAAACTGATTTTGATAACTTACCTAATGATATCCCTGTGAAGATAAAAAATAAATTAATTGAAAATCTTGAAGCTGGAGATAGGGCAATAATTGCAGGTGGGAATAACATTCGTTATGCTATTTTTAAAGATAAAGATTCGCAATTAAAGATATTTAAGTTAATGGCAAAGCATAAAAATGATAAAAATGATGATATATATTTTGAAATCAATGAGGAATCTGATGGTACACAGAGATTAATAGATTTTATTCCAACATTAATTGATATTGCAAAGAATCCGAAAGTATTTGTTATTGATGAAATTGATAGGAGCCTACATCCATTATTGACTCATAAATTATTAGATTTATTTTACAAATTATCAGCTAATATAAACAGTCAAATTATATTAGCCAGCCATGAAACTTGTCTATTAGATTTAAAATTTGTTAGGAAAGATGAAATATGGTTCATTTATAAAGATAAGGATGGTTCATCGAAAATTAATTCTTTAGAGCAATTTAAACCACGTTCAGATCTTGAAATAAGAAAGGGCTACTTATTAGGACGTTTTGGATCAATACCATTTGTGAAAAAAGATTTAAATCCAGAATGGTAACTAAATATGGGTAGAATAAAAAGAGAACTTAAACGGCCTGATGATAAACTTAATTCAAATCTTATTATAATTGCTACTGAAGGAAGAAATACGGAAAAAAAATATTTTAATGATTTAACATCTAAAGATAATTTTTATACTGATAAGGTTCACATAATTGTCATCAGTAATATACAAGATAAGAGCTCGCCTGATCATGTAATGAAACAACTTAATGATTTTTATAATGAATATGACTTAGGAGAAAATGATGAATTATGGTTGGTAATTGATCGCGATAGATGGCCAGCAAAAACTTTGCCAAATATTGCTCGTCAATGTAAACAGAAAAATTACAATATGGCATTGAGCAATCCTTGTTTTGAATTATGGATTTTATTACACCTCAAAGATGTTTACTCTCTTTCTAAAAGTGAAAAAGAAAGATTATTATTAAATCGTAAAGTATCAGCGACACGCACTACCATTGAAAAAGAAATAATTTCAATACTTGGAAGTTACAATAAGTCAAATATCGATATTAGCAAAATAATTCAGCACACTAATGTTGCAATTGATAGAGCAATTGAATTAGATAGATTTCCAAGTCATCGTTGGCCAAATTATTTAGCAACACGTGTATATAAATTTGTAAAAACATTAATTAATTCATAGCCTAAAATTATGAATAAAGTAAGTATAAGAAACGCACGGCCGTCTGATCATCAGAATATTGTATCTGTCATGCCCGAATGGTGGGGAGGACGCGATCTGTCGTCTTCAGTGTTAAAGGTCTTTTTCATACATTTCAACAATACCTCATATATTGCTGAAATAAACGGGGAGCTTGCCGGTTTCCTCGTAGGCTTCTTCTCACAGACAGAGGAAAAGACAGGGTATATTCATTTTGTGGGTGTTCATCCAGGGTTCAGAAAAGCCGGAGTAGGAAGAATTCTGTATCAGACATTTTTTGATGCGTGCGGTGCGAATGGCAGGATAATTGTAAAATCGTGTACTTCCCCGATTAATAAATTATCAATTAATTTTCACCGGCATATGGGATTTGAGATAGAGCCGGGAGATATGCTTATTGATGGTATTCCTGTTTCTTCGAATTTCCTTCGGGAGAATGATCCCAAAGTTCTTTTCAGAAAAGAGTTAAGTTGAATGAAATAAAAGAGAAATTAAATCAGATAATAATTTTTTATACGGAAGTGCAGATTACAATAATGCAGATTTTTGCAAATCGCAGGAGAGCAGTCCTGTTATAGACGCAGGCGAATTTACTCCAAACGCTCTGGATTACAACGGCAATTTAAGAGACAGCCTGAGGGATATAGTCACATGCGAATTTAATTGACAGAAAGATAAATTAAATAAATCTAAACTAATCAGAGAATATATCAATACAGGATATTATAAAAAATGAGTATTTTTGAAATAGTTATGCTGATATGTTTCGGGGCCGCATGGCCTTTTTCAATAATGAGATCATGGACAAGCAGAAAGACGTCCGGAAAGAGCATTATCTTTCTGCTGGTTATCTTTGCCGGCTATATCAGCGGAGTAATTCACAAGATATTTTATAATCCGGACAAGGTTATAATTCTGTATATTGCCAACGGAATAATGGTTCTGATTGATATATTATTATATTTACGAAATAAAAAGCTGGAAGGCGGTTATCAGAATGCATGATTTGTTTTAAATTATTCTTCCTCTTTAATGTATAGCTGCTTTTAACTCAGCATAGCTGAGATATTTTTGAGACGCTGATCAGGATATTAAATATGATTTCTGTAACAAAAGACTGGAATCCGAAACAAAAGAAGCTCGCTTTATTATTATCAAAATCGGAGAGTTTTATTGAAGGTATTTATCTATGCCTTGAAATGCACAATCAGGTACATGATATGGAAAAGGAAAATAAACCGACAATATATCAGCAGCTGATTAACGGCTTAACATCTGAAATAATCAAATTCCGGCCTGAAAATAATTTTGCTTCTATTGCGTGGAATTTGTGGCATATAACCAGAATTGAAGATGCGGTTTCAAATATTCTGATAAATAATTCGGATCAGGTATTAAATGCCACCTGGATGAATAAATTAAATATCAAAATAAATGATACAGGTAATGCATTTAGTAAAGGTGATGTTGATAGATTTGATTCAGAGATAAATATAGCGGAATTATTAAAATACAGAAAAGCTGTCGGAAAAAATACACAGAAGATTCTGAAAAAACTTACGGCTGAAGGCAGAAAAATAAAACCGGGTAAGGAGCAGTTAGATAGAATTGTTGCTGAGGGCGTTTTAACCGGAGAAAAGGATTCAATATGGTTGCTGGATTTCTGGGGTAAAAAGACGGTATCAGGATTACTGACAATGCCGGTGACACGTCATCAGATTGTGCATATAAATGACTGCTTTAAGCTGAAAAAGAAGTATAAGTAATAGACATTATTTAATCATCATCAAGTATTTCGCGTATCCTGGAAACCAGCGTTTCAGACAAGAAAGGTTTCTGGATAAATTCTATTCCTTCATGAAGTATGCCATGACTGGCTATCACATTGTTCGTATAACCTGACATATAAAGTACTTTCAAATCCGGATGCTTTATTACGGCTTCTGAAAAAAGGTCGTTTCCTGTCATCCCTGGCATAATCACATCTGTAAGAAGCAGATGCACCGGTCCGTCATGTGAATCAAGCGCGGATAAGGCCTCTTTGCCGTTTTCCGCCTCAATTACAGTGTAACCGTACTTCTGGAGAATAAGTCTGGAAAGTCTGCGAACCTGTTCATTGTCTTCAGCAAGAAGAATTGTTTCAGAGCCCGGAAGTTCTGCCGGATTATTTTTGTGCGTATAATTTTCCGCGTCCGAATCTTCGGAACATGGAAGGTATATTTTAAAAATTGTTCCCCTCCCGGGTTCGCTGTAGACGTAAATATTACCCCCATGCTGTTTTATTATGCCGTACACCGTAGCCAGGCCCAGACCGGTACCCATTTCCCCCTTGGTGGAAAAAAAAGGTTCAAATATCTGTTCGCGTACTTCATCATCCATTCCCGAACCTGTATCGCTTATTGCCAGCATTACAAATTTTCCGGGTTTCGCGCCAAAATGATTATCAATATATTCTTTATCATGCTCTGCAATATCTGTTTCAATAGAAAGAATTCCTCCTGCCTGCATTGCATCCTGCGCATTAATCGCAAGGTTCAGAATAACCTGTTCAATCTGCCCCGCGTCAGCTCTTGCGGTTAAAGTCCTGTCAGAAGTATTTATTCTGATATTTATATTCTCCCTTATTGTACGTCTGAGAAGTTTTTCAAGTCCACTGACTATCTGATTCATATCAAGAGTTTTGTATTCAAGGGTCTGCTTGCGGCCGAAGGCAAGCAGTTGCCCCACAAGTTCCCTGGCCCGTAATGCGGCGCGTACGATTTCTTCCAGAGGTTCTTTTTTTATTCCACCGGAAGTTAAATCATGAATCAGCAATTCGGCATATCCGAGAATCGGGCTGAGCAGATTGTTCAGATCATGAGCTACGCCGCCGGCGAGCCTGCCGATAGACTCAACTTTCTGGGCCTGACGGTATTGCTCTTCAAGCTTTTCTTTTTCTTTTTCCTCAAGTTTTCTGTCTGCAATGTCTACAATAATACCTCTGAAACCTTTTAATTTATTATCTTTCTTAACAGGAACTGCGTGTAATAATATTGGAAATACAGTACCGTTTTTTCTAATTGCATTATATTCAACACCTCCATGGTTCTGCCCGTTTAACCTTTTTGCAATATTTTCTTTCGCATTATTCCGGTCTTCGGGTGTGATCATATTAAAAATTTTTATTCCGTTGTACATATCCTCTCTTGCATATCCGAATAATTCAAATGCGCGGTTGTTCGCGTAGATAATGTTAAAATCCGCGTCTGTTTCAAATACGCCCTCCGGAAGCATTTCCGCAAGATCGCGAAACCGCGCTTCGCTGTTTTTCAATGATTCTTCCGATCTTTTTCTCTCCGTTATGTCCTGCACGGTTCCTTTAATCGCGGACAGCTCGCCATTGTCATCATATATACCCATAAAATTAGAAAAATAATATCCGATACTTCCATCCGGGAAAAGAAATTTCTGTTCATATGATCCTGTTTCATGGTTTTCAATTACTTTGTTTATAAGCTCTTTGTCCCGGCGGTTCTCCTCAGGCCAGGGAGATAAAGACAATATTGAATTGATCTCAGGTTTGAACTTTTCAGGATCAAGGCCGAAGATATTATAAACTTCTTTTGACCATTCAACTTTTCCTGTCTTTACGTCCCAGTACCAGTTCCCGATATGCGCCATCTGCTGGGCTTCAAGAAGCCTTGATTCACTTTCCCTTAACGCGGCTTCAATTCTTTTATATCCGGTGATGTCTGATACAATCCCCTCTAACGCGACAGCTTTTCCTTCACTGTTTCTGATAAGAGCATTCTTCTGATAAATCCATTTTTCATTTCCGGATTTGTCAATGATCTGGTATTCATAGTAAGGTGGAGGGGCTCCTGAAAGCAGCAATCTCCACTGTGTAGCGAAATAATCCTGCCAGTCAGGATGAATGATATTCTTAATAAGCAGCGGCGAGTGATAAAGTTCTTCAGGGGAATATCCGGTAATTTCTATTGATGCCGGATTTACATATTCATATATGCCTTCAGGTAAAGATATACGATACAGCATGTCTCTGCTGTTTTCAAGAAGATTCCTGTACTTTTCATTCTGAGCACGTAAGTCTTCCAGTTCTTCAATCAATTGTTTACTGGTCATTTTTTCAGAGTCCATAAAAATTTGCTAAATTTTTTTTGTAAGAAATCAGATTAAAAATTAAGATGATAAATTTTTACTTAAAAGCCGGATCAGATTACTATGAATTTTAAACGGGAAAAATTTTATCAGTTTATATATAAAAAGTCAATTTTCTTATTAATGCATATTTTCTGATACAATTAATAGAAATTATTTTTCGCATAACTATACTAATTGATAAAAATCTGATTACTTTAGCGATGATGTTAGCATAAAAAATATTCAAATTGATAATTATTCCTTCCTGCGGAGCTATAGCTGAATAGTTGCATAATTAAATGAAAATAACAATTGACCAGAATACGGTTTTTTGAAAATTAGAGCTTTTAATAATAAATATTTTGTGATCAGATCAATTAAATACGCCTATGAAAAAATTACACGCAGTTTGTTCGGACCTTGAAGGAGTATGGGTGCCTGAAGTATGGATCAATGTCGCGGAGAAAACAGGAATTCCCGAGCTTCGTTTTACTACGCGCGATTTTAAGGATTACGATGAACTCATGCGGCATCGTTTAAAAGTTCTGGATGAGAAAAATCTGACATTAGCTGATATACAGAAAGTAATCTCCACTATAAAGCCTATGGACGGCGCTTCTGAAATGGTTGAGTGGCTTAAAAAAGTTACCAGATTTATTCTGGTATCGGATACTTTTGTGGAGTTCGCTGATCCGTTAATGGAACAGCTGAACCGTCCTACTCTTTTCTGCCATTCTCTAGAAGTAAACAAAGACGGGATGGTAACAGGATATAATTTAAGGCAGAAAGACGCGAAACGGAAAACAGTAAAAGCTCTGAAGAGCCTTAATTATGAAGTAATCGCTTTCGGAGATTCCTACAACGATATAAGCATGCTGAGGGAAGCTGATCAGGCTGCGTTATTCTGTCCGCCTCAGAATGTTATTGATGACCATTCTGATCTTCCGGTTATTAAAGATTATATTGAATTACGAAAGTTTCTGGAAGAACGGTTTAAATGATAATTTCAGATTTTCAGTTCAGCCTTATGCTGCCGAAAGGGGATGAATTATTGATTTTTAAATTATAAACGGGAGTTTAATCATATAAGAATAAATTGTATAAATATTGTTGAAATTTATTATCGGTTAAAATACTATTTATTGATTTAATTATACAGAGACAGGAATATAATTATGTATAAATATCATGAATTGATAAAACAGGGAAAAGCAACGACAGAAGAAGCTTTACATATGTTTGACAGTCTGGATACGGTAAATATCGAAGATATGAAAGGCCGATGGAAAGGCTCAGGTTTCCTAACTAACCATCCCATGGACGGCCTGCTTGAAGCTTTCAGCTGGTACGGCAAGGAGTTCATTGATGCGGATAATGTCCATCCTCTCCTGTTTACTGATCGTAAAAAGAATCTCTTTAAAGTCGACCCTAAAAAAATGCCTATGGGTCTTGCTGTTAAAATAACGGTTCCAAAAAATAAATTTGTTATTTTGCTGTTTCATTTCATGAAATTCTATCTTTCTACAGAAAAGCCCAAAGCAAGGCTGCGCATGCTCGAGCATCGCGGCAAGTCAAGCGCGACAATGATATATGATGATCTGCCAATTTTTGATATTTTCAGAAAGATTGATAATGATAATCTGTTAGGACTGATGGATCTTAAAGGAGTTGAACAGCCTTTTTTCTTTCTCCTGAAACGGGACTGATTTATGCGCTTTTAATGCAATCCCGGCCGGTAAAAAGATCATTTGCTTCTTTCAGCTTTTCCGGGATAGGAATTTTACGCCCGCAGGTTTTTAGACATTTTCCGCACGAACTGCATGCTTCAATTGAATGCCCTTCCAGCCTGTAAGCAGATGCGGGAATCTCGATATTTCCATACATCGCAGCCTCATTATAAAGCTCGAAAATTCGCGGAACATCAATATTTACAGGGCACGGCATGCACGCTCTGCATGTGGTGCATGGTACAGCTTTCAATTCCTTATAAGCATCAATAATCCTGTTAACAACCAGAAGCTCCTGTACAGACAGACATCCGGGTTCGGCATTCTCTGTCATTGAAAAATATTCATCAATCTCTTCCGGGGAATTCGTGTTGATTATTACAGTGGATACTTCAGACTGATTCAGTATCCATAATAGTCCTGATCCGGCGGGGCTGCTCTTATGATCTGTGTTTGACTCATCCAGTATTTTTGCAGCTGATTCAGGGACATTCCTGACAAGCCTGCCTGAAAGAAGCGGCTCCTCAGTAATAACTGCAAGTCCTTTGTCAGCTGCGTATTTAACACCTGCTGTTCCCGGATGATGATCCGCATCCATAAAGCTGTAGCGGAATCTGCAGAATGACCATCTGTCATAGCTTTCAACGACGTTCTTTAAAAAACGGAAATGGTCATGGAAATAAAATCCTGCATTGCCTATGCGTCCGTCTGACAGGGCGGTGTCAAGGCATTCAGGCAGCTTCATTTCCTGAGCAATAGGCCATGTTGTTCTGTCAAGGCCGCGAAGATAATAGAAATCAATTTTGTCAGTATTAAGTCTTTCAAGGTCTTCATTGAGACACTGGAAAAAATCATTAGCAGAAAACAGGTCTGAAACCTGAACTCCGGCTGATATACGCACTTTATCGCAGCGTCCTTCCTTGAGTGCATTCCTGATTGTTTCCGCAGCCTTTTGATAATCGGGTGCCGAAAGCCAGCAGCCTGCGTCAATTATATTAACGCCTTTGTCAATAGCATTGCGGATTATTTCTGCTGATTTAATATCGTCAATATCCGGTCCGGTTTTCAGGAGGTTCATGATTCCAAATCCGACAGCAGATACTTCCCAGTCCAGTTTTCCGAATTTCCGATATTTCATTCAGGCCTCTTTATATTCTGAATAAATGCTCCTTAAGTTATATCCGGGATTTAAATATGGATATATAATTTTATGGAGTGCTTTTCCCAAAAACGGGAACAATAAAAAAGGCCATTTGTAAAGAATGGCCTTTTTTATCCCGGATAAAAAATCAGAACATTTCTTTACTCATCTTGTCGATCGCTTCGCTAACTGCTTCATAGACGCCGGGGTAGGAACTCATCGGTCCGCCCATTGTAGTATTCGGAATAAAGTATAATTTGCCGTTTGTTTCGCAGGCTCTTCTGACTTCGCGTTCAATGAGTTCTTTTGTCCAGTCTTCCTTGTCCACAACACCGTTGTCAATATCTCCCATGAAGGATATTTTCCCGCCGTATTTTTTAATCAGTTCAGGAACATTGTTTGTAGTTGAGCATCCCTGGAAAATATCGATTCCAAGATCAATCATGAAAGGTACCAGATTAGCAGCATAAGAGTCGCTGTGATGAATGATAAGTTCCACACCGTTTGCTTTATAAAAACCGTATATTTTTTTAAATGCAGGAACTATAAATTCGGCGAACATTTCGGGTGAGAGGAAAGATGATTTATAGCTGCCCCAGTCATCATGATGGAAAATCGCATCAGGATGATAATTTTCGCATATTAATTTTGCGTATCGAACTTCCCAGTCGGATATATACTCTATTAGTTCTTTAAGTGCTTCAGGTTCTTCATAAAAAGCGAGGAGACAGTCATCCATACCCATCAGATAATGCAGTTGTTCGAATACACCCGGTGCAACCACGTAAGTTGCAAAATACTCATTACGGTCAACTGCTCCTGCTATGGGCTTGTATTTGTCCCATTCTTCCTGCGGGAAATCAAGATTCGGAGCTTTTACGACTTCTTTCCATTTTGTAATATCTTTCAGAACCTTGAGTCCATCATGATGAAGAGGGAATGGACCGGGTACGTTTGCAGGCCAGCTTATTGTAACTCCCCATGAGTTTACAACATCAGGCGCTCCGGGGCCCGCCGGGAACGGATTAGACATTGTATATGGATCAAAAAACAGCATTTTAAACATTGGTACATCAGGTGCGCATTCAAAAGCCTCATATTGATTTACAAATCTGTCGGGGTTACCTCCCCTTATTGTTTCAAGTAAATTCTGTCTCCTGGTTAACATATTAAATATCTCCTTTGTTTTTATTTGTGTGATATTTTACAACATGCTGCTGCTTATCAGTTCACCATTGCCTTTGCAGTTTCAGCTGCAGCTCCGGCATCAGCTGCGTATGCGTCTGCGCCTATCTCATTAGCGAATTCCTGAGTGATCGGAGCACCGCCAACGATTACTTTAAAGCCTGACAACCCGCTGTCTTTAATGACTTTAACTGTATTTTTCAGTGAAGGCATCGTAGTTGTGAGAAGTGCGGAACAGGCTACAAGGCTTACGTTTGGAGTTTCCTTGATTGCTTCCACGAATTTTTCCGCGGGGACATCAACACCAAGGTCAACCATTTCGAATCCCGCGCTTCCGATCATCATTGAAACAAGATTCTTTCCAATGTCATGCAGGTCTCCCTCGACTGTTCCGATAATACATGCTCCCAGTGAAGTCGCGGCATCCCCTGCCAGATGCGGCTTCAAAACTTCCACTCCTTTTGCCATAGCTTTTGCGGCTATCAGCATTTCAGGAACAAAAATTTCTCCTGCTGAAAATCTGTCGCCGACAACTTTCATGCCATTAATCATTGCCTGTAAGATGTCGTTTGGAGCACTTTTTTCATCCAGTGCTTCCTGTACGAGTCCAGGTACAAGTTTGGTTTTACCGGCCTCGACCTGTGCTTTTACCTCGTCAATTTTTGCCATCTGTGTTTCCTCCTGTTAATATTTTGTATTTGCAAATAATTATATTTTTGGACGGCTGATATTTTAGATTGGTTAGCGATGGTAGGTGCAGTTATCTATTTACCTGCATTTTAATATTTATTGATAATAAATTTCAACCAGAATTCCCGTATTGAAATAATCTTTTCTTTATTTAATCCTTTCGTAACTATTCAGCTATAGCGGAGCAAGAAGGACAAATAATAATTATTCCTTCTTGAGGAGCGGTTTTTGCCTGTAAATTTCCAATAGCTGAGCAGTTACATTGTTTTCTTATAAATTCAGGAAGGAGTTTAGTCTTTTAAACCTGCAAGGGGGCATTAATTACTGATCTGCTGCCGCCCTTACAGGAAAAAATTAAATATATGGTAAATATTACTCTTCCCAAGGGGAAGCATTGCTGCCCGATAAACAGATTACAAAAAACGAGTACGGCTTATCCACCCATCTGGTAATAACAGGGCAGTGAGGAAAACCGCCAGCGCATACTGCCAGAAAAGGCTTATTTGAAAAGTAACGCTCGTCATTTTTCCCTAATCCGATTTCGACCTCTGCTCCCATATCTTCAATATTATCCGGATCAAGACCCACAAATACAAGTATCTCTTCTTCCGGATGTGTATGCGCCTCACCTCCGCGATGCCATTTTCCGGGACTGCTGTAAAAACCCCATGAAAAGTTCAGTTCCAGTCCTTCCATGTTTTTTCCTTCCATCCAGATGCGTTTTTCCCTGTAAAGCCCTTCAGGCGCGGGCTTTACAGTAAGGTGTTTGATCAGATGATTATATTCCTTTTCTCTCTTCATTTTAAATTCTCCTTTATCTGTAAAATTATAATTGTTGTTCCTTCTTGGCAGTTTATGCTTAATTTAAACATTTTTAAATTCCGTCTCCGGAATAGTACCGGTTGAATTACTAATTTCTTTTTTATAAAAAAATGAAATTACTATTAAAACGATACACAGTGCAGCCAGAACATATGCAGTGATATTAAACAATGCGCGTGATAATTCAGTATTTGCAATTCCAGCTATGATTGAAATATAGAAAACCGAACAAAACTGCCCCAGGTAGGTTGAGCTTGTTACAATTGAAATAATAAAAGTCTGCGATTTCCTGGCGTTACCCGCAATATCAGTTGCTGATATTACAAGGAACGGGAAAATTATGCTTACTGCTATACCGTAAATAAACATAGCCAGTACTGATGATACTTTTCCATTGGATGACGATAAAATAAAGTAGGCAAGAGCGCTTAGAAAGACTGAAATAGCAAGGGTGTACTTTTTAAAAAGGCCGTATATCTTTTTGAAAAGCACTCCGAATATGACACTACGATCATTACCGCGCCGCATTTGCCTGCAAATGCGGCATCGCCGATATTTTCCTCCATAAAGAATACAGCTTCTTTGATGTTTATTATCGGGTGGATGCAGAAAAGTACAAATGCAGTAACTGCCAGAGAGGCAAGAGGCATTCTGATTTTGCCTTTTTCTGTTGCTGAACTGAATTTGTCTTAAACGATTTCGGGCTGCTGATATAATTTGCAAATGTTCTTTTGCCTGACTTTTGATTAATGATGTTGGCCAGAATTTTTGTAAAGCAGGCCAGCCTGTATATTAAATTTTCATTAATCATGACTTTTTCCCGGATTGAAGAAAAATACAGAGCTCCCAATACAGTTTTATCAGTTATTAAAGGCATTGTCAGTGTTGTTTTAATGCCCTGACTGTGGCAGAATTTTTTTTCCCGCTGCTGAAATTCCCTGTTAGCCTGCAGTAAAGGATCATCCGGTACATTGGGTGTATATAATATTTTTCCTTTTTTCACTTCTTCAATAAGGCCGGCAGTATCTTTCTGTATAGTGGAAACAGGAGGGGAGGGCACTGAAGGCATTGAATAAGTGTATATTTTACTTAATTTCGACTTATTATCCGGAAATTCGTATAACGTTACCCAGTCGAAATTTAAATGCTTTCGTATTTTTTTTAATGATTGTTTATAATCAATAATATTAAACCAAAATCCTGGTACGTATATATATTAATAACGTTGTAAAACGTCTTTGAAACGGTGTGGATACCTTTTATTTGTCAGTCCATACTGTTCGTTTCAAGTTCTTTAATGTCCAGACTGGAAACCGTTTTGCTCCAGTCTTTGGGCCCTATGGGACAGTAAGCAAGGTATTTGCCGCAGTGACAGGCAGGTGAACTGCCGATCTCCTCAAAATTCTGTCTCGGGTCCTTCTGCTTTCCTGCTTGCATTGTGATTTCATGATTATGCTGAATATTCTCTTGTATAGTCGATCCAGATTTTTACGTTTTCAGGTTTGGCATCATCAAGCACACTTCTTGTGCACATTACAAAGCCTCCGTCGCGTCCGGCGCCGTCTATCATTTTCCTGCAGTAATCCTTTACTTCATTTTCAGTGCCGACCTGAAGAATCGTAACAGGGATGTTTCCGCAGATGCAGACAACGTCTTTCAGTATTTCCCTTGCCTTGAAAATGTCCGTTGAGTCGAATCTTGCGAGGGCTTTGCCTGGAGGCAGCTCCCTCAGGTATTCAAGCCTTGAGTCAAAATTGCCTTCAAAGAACGGGCAGGGAGTAAGGCCTGCATCAATTAAAGCAAGCAGAAGCCGTTTCAGTCCTGGCCAGTAAAATGTTCTGAACTGTTTATCAGACATGAAGCCGTCAGCCCCTCTGTGAAGCGGAATGTGTATCCTGGTATTGCCGCTGAATTTCGCGCCTGCTATCGCGCCTTCAATCAGCATAGGTTCAAGTTTCCCGACAGCCTGCATCAGCTTATCAGGATTGCGGTACATATCAAGCATTGATCCTCTCATGCCCCTGTGATAGTCGGATATAACATCAAACGCGGTTACAGCTATTCCTCCTAATGAAGGGAAACCGAGATCTGTCATTTCCCGGCTGAATCCGCTTACTGCTTCACGTGTTTTTTTTATTTCCCGTCCGGCTTCCTGAAGAATTTTGATTGCTTCTTCAATTTCAGGCCTGATAAAGGATTCAGCAAACATTGCAATATTTCCGAATACAAGTGAATCCAGCGGAGGAAGCTCTGCCAGCGGTTTCAGTGACTCATAGATCCGCGGTATAAACGTCCTTAATAGATGATCAGAAGTATTTGTCAGAAAACTGTCGTATTCATCAGGCATTAAATATTCATCCTCTACAAACTGATGCGTCACGTCATCCGGAATGCCGCATCCCGGCCATTTCATCTGTTTCGGGCCCAGTAATTCATTGGCCTTGCCTGATTCTGTTATAGGCGGGTAATACATGTCAGGTTCGAAATCAAGTATTGCTTTTTTATTCGCTTCAATCCATTCTGCCGGTTTATAGTATACATCCTTACAGGTCATGCCTGTATATCTCGCAGGAAAATATCTGAAACTCGCGAGAACTGGAATTCTGTCCGGTGTTTCAAGCCGGATTGCAGTTTCTATACGGTTGAGTCTTTCTTCGTATTGTTTTCTGGCGTCATTCATATTCGGTTTAATATCTCTTTAATTGTTAATTGGTTTTAATTTTACAGGACACAATTACAGGAATGAAATTTGACTGTTATTAAATTTAAAGATGGTTGTATTTTTAAGGTAAGGATTGTGATGCCTTTAAAATTATTTAATAATGTTGAAAAAAGACGATTAGTGCTGTTTCGGATTTTAGAACATAATATATTGTCCTGCTTTCAAAAGCCTTCTGCCGGTACTGCCTATATCTTCAATTGAGCGCAATCTGGATTCTCTGCGAGCTTTTAATATAAAATCAACAGTAACATGGCCAAGGCCCGGCACACGTAAAAGTTCCGATCTGCCGGCTGTGTTAAGGTTCAGCGGAAAAAAATCCGGATGCTGTTTTGCCCATGCCTCTTTGGGGTCAACATCAAGAAAAAGGTTGCCGTTTTTATCATAGGGAATTTCATCTGCGTTAAATCCGTATTTTCTGAAAAGGAAATCCATCTGATAAAGCCGGTGCTCTCTTCTGAGAAGATCTTCATTACTTACATTCGATATTTCACCCGGAAGGTCTTTTTCTCCAAGGCCTCTCTGATAAGCGCTGAAATATACTCTGCCGAGATTAAGCCTTTCGTAAAGAGCCCATGTGTATTTTACTATCTCTCTGTCGGTTTCATCCGATGCTCCCACTATGAACTGGGTTGTCTGTTTAACTTTTTTGCGGTATGCCTGCGCGTTTGTAATTCTGCTTATCAGTTTCATCGGCCTGATGATGTCATCAAGATAGTTTTTGTCATTGCACAGCTTTCCGAAATTATCCTCCCCCGGGGTTTCAATGTTTACGGAAACCGCATTGGCCAGGCTCACCGCTTCCTCTACCGCGGCATCGGATGCTCCGGGGATGACTTTCAGGTGCATGTATCCCCTGAAGTTATTTTTATATCTTAGAACAGAGGCAATACCGTTAAGTTTGTCCATCGTACTGTCAGGGTTTTTTTCCACTCCGCTTGTAAGAAAAATTCCCGATACTAACCCTGCGTTATAATATTGTAAAAACGAGCGTACTGTTTCTTCAACCGAAAGAGAACATCTTTTTGCAGTGTCGTTTCCTGACCGTAAAGGGCAGTATTTGCAGTCGTTTCTGCATGCATTGGAAACAAGGGTCTTAAACAGGAAAGTCCTTCTCCCGTCCTGCATTGTGACAGGATATATCCACCGGTTATCCTCGGATCTTTTCCTGTGATCTTCCTTGTTCATTGTCCCGCACGCGCAGGCAAGGTCATACTGGGAATCGCGTGACAGGATATCAAGCTTTTCATAGGTATCCGGTTTTTTTATTATATACGACATAATGCAAATAATTGAATAATATAACTGATTTTTCAAGTAAAAATTCAGGTAAAAATATTATCCGATAAATAATTATCAATAAATTTTAATCAATCGGCTTTCATCCGGTTATATTCACATAATTATAAATATATTGACTGAACTCTGAATTGCAGTATATAATCGGAATGTAAAGATTTTAGTATTCAGGAAGGAGATCAGGCCCTGAATTTGATGGAATTATTAAATAACATATTTCAATTTCGAAAAAGGAACAGGGGCAGAAAAAAATCGATTGTCAGGATCCTGACTATAACATTAACTCTTGCAGTAGTAATTTCTTCAATTATTGTCTTCTCCATTATTTATACAGTACTTTCACAGAAAGGATACAGCCAGCTTGAACAGAAAGCTGATGAGTTTAAAAATGCTTTAAAAGGAACTCTCGAAATGCCTCTCTGGAATCTGGATTTTAATAATATTGAAAAAATCGGGGAAGCCTTCACCCATAATGAGCTGTTTGAAAAACTCAGAATAACTGACAGCGCAGGTGGTAATGATTATTATTTTTTTAACAGGAGAACAGCCTCTTCAGTTGTCGAAAGATCAGGAGAAGTCTCTCATAACGGCAGGATAATCGGCCGTTTTGAAATGGCCCTGACTACGGAACTTTATGAAAAACAGAACCTTCAGATCCTGTACTACGGCTTTATATTGCTGCTTCTGACAATAATTGTCCTTTCTGTTGCAACAGCAATGACTATACGCCTCCTTTTGAACAGACTTTTCTATCAGACCGATATGATCGCTGATCAATATGCTTCTGAAAATTATGGCACTCCGTCAAATGAAATGCAGTATGTTGAATTCCAGCCGCTGATAAAAATACTCGGAGACTTGCGGGATAAACTTAATGCAAGGATGCACGAAGTTAATGAAGCTGAAAAAAAGTACAGAGGCATTTTTGAAAATGCTGTTGAAGGAATCTTCCAGACAACACTGGAAGGCCGCTTTATCAGCGCTAACCCGGCACTTGCTGATATGCTTGGCTATAGTTCACCTGATGAGCTTATCGATTTTACAGATGATATAAGTACTCTGGTCTATGTAAATCCGGAATCAAGGGAACGTTTGCCCGGACTTTTGAAAGAAAAAGGTGATCTTGTTAATTTCCAGACGGATCTTTACACTAAATCCGGTGAAACAATACAGGTATCCATCAACTCTCAGCTGGTATATGGCGAAAATGGGGACTTGTTGTTTATTGAAGGAATGGTACAGAATATAACTCAGCAAAAAAAGGCTGAAGAAGAACACGAAAGGCTGAAACTGCAGCTAATACAGTCTCAGAAGATGGAGTCTGTCGGACGTCTTGCCGGGGGTATTGCCCATGACTTTAATAATATGCTTGGAATAATTATGGGGTATTCCGAGTTAATTTTAAAAGACCTTCCGGAAGATGACCCTAATGTTGACAAAATTCAGGAAATCCGGAATGCGGCTGAACGTTCGGCGGATCTGACGCGTCAGCTTCTTGCGTTCGCGCGGAAGCAGGCGGCTTCCCCTAAAGTACTGAATCTGAATGATACTGTTTCAAGTATGATCAAAATGCTTCAAAGGCTTCTTGGAGAGGAGATCCGGCTTGAATGGGTTCCGGGATATAAAGTCTCATCTGTAAAAATAGATCCGGGGCAGATTGATCAGGTTCTTGCAAATTTATGTATTAATGCGAAAGATGCTATTTCAGGGAAAGGGAACATTACCATTGAAACGCGGAATGCAGTGCTTGATGAATCCTTTTTTGCGAATCAGCTTGAAGGCAGCCCCGGCAATTATGTAATGATATCGGTTAGTGATGACGGATGCGGAATGAGTCCTGAGGTTAAAGACCACGTTTTTGAGCCTTTTTATACAACAAAGGAAAAAGAAAAAGGCACCGGACTCGGCCTTGCCACAGTATACGGTATAGTAAAACAGAATAACGGAAGCATAAATGTTTACAGCGAGCAGGGGCGGGGAACAACAATCAGGATATATCTTCCGGTTTATGCCGGTGAGCCTGATTTACTCAGGGTAGTTGATGCCGGGGTATCAATGGGAAAAGGCGAAACCGTACTTCTGGTAGAAGACGAGAAACTGCTGTTAACCCTGGGGGAACAGATGCTGCTTGAGCTGGGGTATTCGGTAATTACCGCAAACAGCCCGTTAAAGGCCATAGAAGCTTCCGATGAGCATAATAAAATTGATCTGTTAATTACCGATGTAATTATGCCTGAGATTAACGGGCGTGAACTTTCGGAAAAGTTATTGGAGAGATATCCCGGTCTTAAATGCATTTTTATGTCCGGCTATACTGCGGATGTAATTGCTCATCAGGGTGTTCTTGAAGAGGGAATACATTTTATTCAAAAACCTTTTACAAGAAAAGAGCTGGCTGACAAAATCAGGGACGTCCTCTCTTCAAATTAAAAAAAATCAAATTGAAACAGTTTATAAAATTTTTTCTGCAGAATGACGACAAAAATTGACGTTTTTTCATGTTGACAAATCTGCCAAAAAATAAAATTTTTAATTAAAACAGAAAAATATAAATGATTTATTTCATTATTCCAGTTAAATCCGGATGTCAGTGTTTATTTTTTTATTTGCTAAGCCGAAAAATGCGGAGTGTCCGCAGACGCAGCTGCCGTATTATTCAATTTGTCATTCAATAAAACAATAAAAGAAGGGTATCTTATATGAATGAGACAATTCAACAAAAAATTATTTCTTTCCTGAATCCTTCGTCAGAAGGCATTTCAGCAGCGGATGTTCGCATTGGGCTGGGTTATACATGCGTAAGGCTTGATAATGGTAATGCTGGCCTGGCATGGACTCCTCATGATAATTCGGGAAGCTGCACTCATCAGCAGCAGGCCGGAACTCTGGCAGGCAGTCCCGCCTCAATGCTTCTTGATATGCTCGCGAGCCCGGATAATTCGCTTTCAAGAGCGCTGGGCCTTGCAACGGCCAATGCACTTTCCGCAGAGCTTCCGTCACCGAAAAACAGTACAGCCGATTCTCTTGAACTTGTCAATATTCAGTCTTCAGACAAGGTTGTAATGGTCGGGTTCTTCGGACCGCTTATTCAGGGAATACGAAAAACAGGATGCAGGTTTGATATCGTTGAACTTGACAGCAGTAAACCGGATACAATTTCTCCGGAGGAAGGTAAAAAAGTTTTGTCTGAGTGTACTGTAGCTATAATAACAGCTACATCCATAATTAATGGAACTACGGATGGACTACTCGCTTCACTTGGAAGTCCGCGGGCTGTAATAATTCTCGGTCCTTCAACTTTTATGTGCCCTGAAGTTTTTAAAGGAACACCCGTTACCCATTTGGGAGGGTCCAGGGTACGCGATGTTTCTGCAGTCCTTAAAATTGTATCAGAAGGCGGAGGTACAATGATACTGAAACCTTATATAGACTTTGAGACTGTCTGTATTTAAGATAAGGCATTAATATATTTTACCATGGCAGCGGTTAAAGTCTTTGTAAATACTAAAAGGATAAATCAAATTTATGCCGACTTATAATGATCTTGTATATGTAACCGATGGGCATGAACGGCAGAAACTCGACCTGTATGTCTCTGATTCAGGAGAAAATTTTCCGCTTATTATCTGGATACACGGCGGAGCTTTTCGTCTGGGCAGCAAAACGGATAATGTTCCTCTTGAATACCTGGAGGAAGGGTATGCTGTCGCGAGCATAAACTACCGTCTGAGTCAGCATGCTCTTTTCCCTGCGCAGATTGAGGATGTTAAATCAGCTGTTCGCTGGCTCAGGGCAAATGCTGCGAAATACACTCTTGATCCTGACTGCTTTGCGGCATGGGGTGAATCAGCAGGAGGTCATCTGGCAGCAATGCTCGGAACAACCGGAAATACGTCAGTGTTTGATGTCGGTGAATATCCGGATGTCTCAAGCAGAGTACAGCTTGTCATTGATTATTTCGGGCCAACGGATTTCCTGCAGATGGACAGTCAGCGTCTTCCGGAGGGAATGTTTCATGATACAGCTGATTCTCCGGAGTCAGAGCTGATTGGCGGACCGATTCAGGAGAATCTGGAAAAAGCAGCAAAAGCCAATCCTGTTGCATATGTTTCTTCGGAAGCTCCGCCTTTTCTGATCGTTCACGGAGACTGTGATCCTCTTGTTCCTTTTCATCAAAGCATATTGCTTAAGGATGCTCTTGAGAATGCCGGTGTGCCGGTAATTTTTTACCGGGCAGAGGGAGAAGGTCATGGAAGGTTTACTGATCCGAAAATACCGGAGCTTACAAGGGGGTTTATTGAACAGCAGTTGAAGTCTATAAAGACCGGAGCGTAAAATACGTTATTTGTATTTGCAGGACGGCAGTTGGTAATAGAGATTATCAGGAGTTCTATTCTATAATTAATCTTAAGAAACAGGAAAGGCAGAGTTATGATAAAAAAATTATTCAAATGGAATCCGGAGAAAGACGCATTTAATGCGGCCGGAGTTGGAATAATAATCGTAGTACTTTCAATATTAATGACCTGTACCGGCGAATATTATATTTTATCAGTTATTCTCAGAGACATTCTCATGATATTATTATTCGGAATCGGAATTCCTCTTTTTATAATAAACAAAAAACAGAGTTATAAAGAGTACGGGCTTCACTTAAATAAATGGTATATCTTTCTGCCTGTTAATTTGATTCTTGGAGGACTTCTCTTGTTGATGTTTATAAATGAAGTTCCTGTTCCGGATAATTTTGTTTTCAACAGTGACAAACTGTGGAGAATACTATACATAATGCTCGCAGGAGTTTTTGAGACAATCGTGTTTTATTCATATATAAGAACAGCAATAGAACGTTCATTTGGAATTATTCCGGGAGTACTGCTGGCTGCAGTCTTTTATTCTTTTCATCATGCAGGCTTTCAGCCGGAGTTCGGAAAGTTATTGTTTGTAGGAATAATGTATGCGGTTGTTTTCAGAACAGGCAACAGCGCATTATTGATTTATCCTTTCTTCTGGGGTGTTGGCGCTTGCTATGATGTGCTTATTCAATCGGAGGAAGTCTCTGAATTACTATATCCCGTGATCAGGTCGGTTATTCTGATATCCGGAATTACTATAATTATAGCTTTATTACGGTACAGGCAAAAACAAATTGATCAAATCTGATATAAGTGGCTTCCTGTAAAAATTCAGAATAACCGGATTTTCCGGATTGTCGCATTTTTGATATGAATTCCGGCCTCAATTATTCCGGAAACTGAATTCAGTTTTTAATGCCGGGTTTTTCGGATGGAAGTATGTATTATTCCATGAACCTGTTATTAAAGTAAATTTTCATAATATCCGCATTTGCCTGTTTCGATTATTTCACGGACGATTTTTGCTGTAACCGGACCTATTCCTTTTATTTCCTGAAGCTCCGCAATGGGAAGAGACTCAATCGGTTTATCAATCCTTGATAATGAATAAGCAGCATAACCATAGGGGCTGTTTTTATTTTTCAGCTTGGAAAGATAATCCAGCTGTTCCAGAATAAGTATAACAAGTTCATCAGTAGAAACAAGAGATTTAAAAACAGATGAAGGAATTCGTTTGGGGACTTTAAACCGGGTTGCAGCAGTATCAAATACTTCCTGAGCGGGAAAAACATATTCAGGGTTTGGCGCTCCCCATGTAGTGTTCCCTGAATATATCTTTTCATATGCAGACGTGTGCTGCGGAAAATGTTTATTCAGAAAATTCATAAAGTAATCTTTCTGCCGTCCTTCTTTCAGGGTCATACCCCCGAAAATGATGAAATCAATCCCGGTCTCTTTTGCTTTAGTAACACTCTGTTCAATCATTTCAGAGGAATCTGTAATAAACGGTACAACAGGCATCAGATACATACCGCATGTCAGTCCTGCATCTTTAAATCTTTTGATGGTATTCAGTCTTTGGGAAGGAGAGGGAACTCCGGGCTCCAGAAGTCTGCTGATTTCATCATTAACAGATGAAAAGCTGAAACTCACTATTGCTTTATTCTGCTCATTTATTTTTTTAAAAAGATCAATATCTCTTTCAACCAGAGTTGATTTTGTAAGTATATGTACAGGATGATTATATTTATAAATCAGCTCAAGAGTTCTGCGGGACATCATGTACTTTTCTTCAAACGGCTGATATGAGTCGCTGACCCCCCCGCATACAACCATAAATCCATTTCCGAAAGGCTTGCGCTTCCTTGCCGGATCGAGCTCTTTTTCAAGCAGTTCCAGCGCGTTAATTTTTATTTCAATGTCGCGTCCGTATTCTCCTTCAACCTGATATTTCTCGTTCCTGCCGTCACAGTAAACGCAGTTATGCGTGCATCCTCTGTAAAGATTTATCGAGTATGAACTGATAAACCATGAATCTATTTTTTTATATCGTCGGAGTATGGATTTGGCGGTAATTTCTTTTATCATTTATTTAAGATTTTCCCGGAAGAATTTTCTGTCTTTGTAAATATATTTATCTGTTTTCAGAATATCCATTGCCAGCAGAGGTTCTTTCTTTACCAGATTGCGGCATGCCCTGTACGCGATCCAGTATGAATTTTTATCGCCGTTAGCTGCAAGTTGTCTGACTATTTCCAGCGTTCTCTCCCTGTCAATTCTCATCCAGTCGCTTAGATTATTGCCCGCAGAAGTTCGTGGATAGCTTTCCGGTTCTCTGAAAAGATGCTCAAGTATGGAGAAAGCAAAGTCGGGATTTTTTTTTATCCATTGATTGTCTGCAACTGGGCGCAATGATTCCGCGGCAAATCGTTTTTTTAAGGGATTATCCGATGTAACCATCATTACATACCATTGATGCATTTCATCCGGATATTTTTTTATCAGTTTTCTGATAAAGCCTGCAGCGCATTCTCTTAAAATCCAGTTGTCATCAATAGCGGCTTTTTCAAAAACAGGCAGGACTGTTTCAAGTCTTCCCGTTTCTTCGCCGTACAGGGAAAGAAGCTGTGTGCAAAGGCTTCTTACAAACTGATCATTATCAGTATTATTGAATATCTCTTTTGCCGTTTTTAAAATGTCAGCTTCAGTTTTCCGGAACAGCGGATACATGTACAGTCCCACCTCTTTGGCAATACTGTACCGGCCGCAGGAGATTCTTTTTTTTTCCGGAATTTCAGAATGAATGCTGTTTATAATATAGTACATATTTCCGGATGTTGCCTGCAGGTCGGAATCCTTCATAATCTTTATGAGGTCTCTGATATTTTTTTCGTGAGCCGGCTTTATCAGCTTAAACATTTGTACCGAAGGTTAGTTAAGGGTTCAATATTTTTGACTGTTAACAGATCGTTTATTTCACTCTATGCCTGTATTTGATTATTTTCATCTTTTCCATTGTTACAAGTCCTTCTTCCACTGTTTCATCAATAAAAGGCATTAACCTATTTATGTTTTCTTCTGTATCTACAATTTCAATAACAACAGGCATGTCTTCGGAGATTGTAAGTATTTTTGAAGAATGAATTTTGCTGCTTGCACCAAATCCCAGTATGCCTCTGAGAACAGTGGCGCCTGCAAGGTTCAGTTCACGGGCTTTCAGGACAATCTGTTCATATAAAGGTTTATTCTTGTAATGATCATTCTCACCAATAAATATTCTCAGCATATAAGCTTGTTCAGGAAGTTTCATGGTTTACCTTATTTTATAATTTTAATTATAAATCTGGATGTTAAAATACCCAGTACTACCATAATAAAACAGATTATATTATTTAATAAAAAATTTGTAATCCCCAGTTTAATCTCTCCATTTCTGAGAAGATTAATCGTTTCAAGAGAATAAGTTGAAAAAGTTGTAAAAGCACCAAGAAATCCAATAGTTATCAGTGAGCGGATATCCCGCGATACTGTTATGTTATCAAAAAAGTAGAAGAAGAAACCAATAATAAAAGATCCGGCGGCATTAACAAATAGTGTTCCGAACGGTATTATCTGGTTTGTAAGCTGCTGAATATTCTTTGAAACCAAATATCTGCTCACGGCTCCAAGCCCGCCGCCTAAAGCAATAAAGAGTAAGTGTTTCACTATATGACTCCATGTTTGTTATTAGCCGGAGTCATAAACTTTTAAATCTATAAAAAGTAAACTCCAAAACTAAAAATAAAATTATAAAAATTATGAATCTCAACTGTCAATAATTAAACTGTTTTATCTTGGTCCGGGAAGCCGGAAATACTATATGTTCATTGCTGTTTTTTAAGCTTAAGGTATTGTCTCCGCAGGCTTGTATTACTTACAAACATCCATGCGTTATATCCTGAATTAGTTTCCTGCATCAGATCAGCTCCGTGGTTCATTAGAAACTCCATGCAGTGAGGAGCTCTGCCGAAAATAGAATACATCAAGGCAGTGCATCCGTTCTTGTCAGCTGAATTTATATCCGTTGTTTTTAGCAGCTCAATAAGCTTCCGGGTATTATCAGTAAAAGCAGCCAGCATAAGCTCAGTGCTGCCTGCGAATTGTTTATCTCTATGAGATTTCTTTGCATTGATTTTTGCAGCTATGGATAGTTTAGCGGACCATCTTTCCATGTACGGAGCGTAAACCATCTGCTTATCGCCCGGTAATTCTTTTTTCCATTCCTCCATAAAGGTGATAATTTCGGCTGCATCTATTTCTGTTATGTTTTGTCTGATTATCTGGAAAACCGCTTCCTTAAACAAACGGTCGCCGATTTGTTCGATTATAATTCTGTCATAATCATTTATGCTTATTGTACTGAATTCCAGAGGAGAAGGTAATTGCCATTTATCTTCAGGAATGCCTCCTGTATAATACATAATCTCTGTCATAGGGATGATGTTTTTTATTTTTTTTGAAGAGAAATATGAATTTAATATTTTTACATTATCACTATTGATATGTTCTGCTGCTTTTCCGGATTTAAGGTCATAGCTGAAAATATCCTTTATATATTTTTTTATTTTTTTATCCCAGCCGGTAGAATATAAAAAATAAATCCTGGAATTCACATCGGCCCATTTCGCATAATCAACAGATCCCCTGCCTGCGTATGAAGAAGTCGGCTTCATCTCTGCTATTTGAGTGAGTTTGTTTTTTAATATTTCAAATGAATAAAGAAATACTTTGTCATAATAAACAGCTCCGGGTGAATGTAAATACATCGGAAGAATCGTCGTACCCGGTTGTGACAGTATATACTCACATAAAAAATAAATAGTTTTACCCTTTTGTAAGCCGGTTGAGATTTCTTTTCTTGTATTAACTGTTTTCTTCATGATGCTGTTTCGGGAAGAGCAGGAAATTAAGCTGAAACTGATTATAATAACAGAAATTACTTTTAATATTAAAATCAGATTGCCGGTTTTATGGAGAGGCAAAATATTATTTCTCATAATTCATCTCCTTACTTTCTTTAAATGAATAAGTCAGGTATGATGCAGGATTTATCTGTAAAGGTTTTCCTGATTCCTTTTATTATTAGTTAAGTATAGCATTGATATATTGAATTTTGAAGGCTAATGCAATTAAAAAAATTATTATGATCAAATATTAACAAAAATAATATAAACAGGCAGGAAATAAAAGTCTTTTAAATATTCCTATATTCAGAATTTTAAGCTCAAATTTAATACTAAATTCAGATTAAAGTATTCTTTAAAGAAAAGAAATGCTTGACCATATTTGCACTGAGGGAGGATATTGAACAGTACATATACTCGTTATTGGTTTCAGCAGGCTCTCGTTTCTCGGGATTTTTCAGTAAATAATGGACCGGAAATGAGTATTCAGGGGATATGTAACAGAATGGTTTAATTGTGTGCTCAGGGTAACAATACCCTGACTTGTCGGGATTGTATTATTATGATCGGGACAAGAAATAATATTATGCAATTAGTCAGGAGGTCCCACCGCATGTCTACTTCAGATTCAGCAGTATATCCCAAACAGTATGAAAGCAGGATTATTCTGAAAGACGGCTCCGTTATTCAATTCAGGCCTATTAAGGTTGAAGATGCTGACAAATGGCTTGAATTCTACGAAAGCTTGAGTGAAAGAACAAAGTATCTTCGAATGCAGTATGTTCCGAAAGAAATGGATAAAGAAGGAGCCCTTCGTTATTGTACAGTAGATTATACAAATACATTCGCTTTTATTGCAGAGGCGAAAGAAGACCGTGAAACACGTATAGTGGCAGTCGGAAGATACAGCCGTATGCCCTCCGGAAGTACAGCTGAAATTGCTTTTGTTATTGAGGATGAATATCAGGAGCGCGGTATCGGTACCAAGTTAATTGAATGGCTCGCGATTGTAGCCAGAAATAATGATATTGATACATTTGAAGCTCTGGTTTTAACTGAGAATACCGGCATGCTGTCAGTATTCCAGGGATACGGATTTCATATGAAACGTGAAATTAAAGGAAACGCATATCAGATTACATTCCCTCTTACCAAGACCCCTGAAGTAATTAAAAAGAAAGAGGAGAGGGCTCTTGCTGCAACGATCAATTCGCTTAAACATATTATGAATCCGAGATCTGTTGCCGTTATCGGGGCTTCGAACAGGCCGGGTGCAATAGGACAGCTTGTGTTCCAGTCAATGATACAGAGCGGTTTCACGGGCGTTGTGTATCCGGTTTCCAGCAGATCAAGTTCAGTCATGGCAGTAAAAAGTTATTATTCAGTACTTGATATACCTGATGAAATTGATCTTGCAATAATTGTTGTTCCTGCTTCTCAGGTTTTAAATGTAACCGATGAATGCGGAAGAAAAAAGGTAAAAGGAATTATTGTAATATCTGACGGCTTTAAGGAGAGAGGAGAAGAAGGAGCCGCTCTTGAAAACGAACTCAGGGAAACAGCCTTCGGCTATGGTATGCGTATCATAGGCCCGAACTGTATGGGCCTTATAAATACTGATCCGAAAGTAAATCTGAATGCCACTTTTGCGCTTATTCAGCCCGATCCCGGCAATATTGCCTTTATTACTCAAAGCGGCGCTCTCGGACTGGGAATACTGCAGTATGCAAAGAGTCTTGATATAGGATTCTCAAGCTACATTAGTGTTGGGAACCGAACTGATATAGCATCAACAGATATGCTTCAGTACTGGGAGAAGGACCCTGCTACAAAGGTAATTCTGCTGTACCTTGAATCCTTTGACAATCCTGATATTTTCAGCCGTATATCAAGAAGAATATCAGCCAAAAAACCGATACTCGCGATCAAGGGCGGGAACACGGCCGAAGGATCAAAAGCCGCGTCATCGCATACCGGAGCTATGGCTACTCCTGCAGTAGTATCTGATGCATTGTTCCATCAAGCAGGAATATTAAGGATCAGGAATATTGAAGATATTTTTCATTCTGCAATGCTGCTGGCAAATCAGCCGGTTCCCAAAGGAAGAAACGTTGCGATTCTGACAAACGGCGGCGGCCCCGGTACTCTTGCTGCTGATGCCTGTGCTCAGCACGGACTTATCCTTCCGGATATATCTGATGAGACTCTTAAAAAACTGCGCGCAGTAATGAAAAGGGATATTGGTATAAGTAATCCGTTTGATCTTACAGCCGGCATAAGCGCCGTGGAATTTGAGAATGCGTTGAAAATTCTTGTGGAAGACCCGGACTTTGATTCTATTGTAACAATTTATATACCTCCTGCAGGAGAAAATATTGATGACATTGAAGAGGCAATTAAAAATTCCATCCCTGTTCTGACACAATATGAGAAACCGATAGTCGCCTGCTTTGTCGGGCAAACCGGTATAAAAGGCAGGGATATGACTGATGATCATTTTGTTCCGTATTACATGTTTCCTGAAGATGCTGTTCTGGCTCTTGCCCATGCAGTCAGATATGGAGAGATTCAAAGAAAGGAAAACGGCTCTATCCCTGAATTTCAGGATGTTGACAGGAAGAAAGCCAAACAGCTGATCAAGGATGTTCTAACCGGAAATTCTGAAAGGCCTCTCTGGGTTCCTCCGGTAGTGATAGACGAAGTCTTTAAATGCTATGGAATAAAAGCAGCTGACATGAAGATTGCGTTAAGTGAAGATGATGCGGTTTCGGCAGCAGATCAGATGGGCTATCCGGTTGTAGTAAAGCTTGAGTCATCGACAATTTCACATAAAAGTGATGTAGGCGGTATTGTCCTTAATGTAAAAACTCCGGATGAAGTAAAAAAAGCATTCAGCACAATCAGGGATAATCTGAAAAAAATAGGCCGTGAAAATGAAATGCAGGGAGTTATGGTACAGAAGATGGTTACGGAAGGCTCTGAGGTTATAATCGGACTCAATGAAAATTCCACACTTGGTCATGTGATTATGTTCGGACTTGGAGGAATTTATGCGGAGCTGATCAATGATTCCGCTCTGAGGCTGCATCCGCTGACGGATACGGATGTCAGGGAATTGATTGATTCGGTAAAGATGTCAAAATTGTTAAAAGGATACAGAGGATCAGAACCTCTTGATACCGGATCACTTGAAGACCTGCTGCTCAGGGTTTCAGCTATGGTGGAGGACATTCCGCAAATTGCTGAAATGGATCTGAATCCTGTGAAGGTTCTTCCTCAGGGCAGCGGCTATTGTGTAGTAGATTCGAGAATGATGATCAAATAATCATAAAGACGCTGCTGACAGCAGCTGATTATTTACGTATCAATAAATCGCTTATATTAAGCAGGATAACCCCTATTACTATTATTATAATAGAAGTTATTTTAAGCAGGCTGGACGGCTCTTTGAAAAAGAGTATTCCTATTATAGATACACCCATGATTCCCAGTCCGGCCCAGATCGCGTATGCAAAACTTAAGTCAAATTTTCTTAACGCGAAAAGAAAAACAGTGAGCCCGATCGCCCAGAAAACAAATGTCAGAATTGACGGATAAACTCTTGTAAATCCTTCTGACATTTTCATACAGGTTGATCCGCACAGTTCTGCAAGAATTCCGAAAAGCAGTAATACCCATTTCATTATTTTGTGCCTCTTTATAATATTCAGAATATTTTATGTAAAAATATTATGCTCTTATAATAAAGCCGGATTCAGTTAATTCTTTCCGCGAGTAAAGTAGCTCCCCTTAGTCCGCCTATTTTTATTTCCAGTCTTTTCCCTATGTCCTCTTCCCCGCCTGATATAACAACCGGGTGATTCAGGGATGTCCTGCCAATGACTTCTTCTTCTGATCTTTTGCTGACATTTTCCACTGTCATGTTTTCGTGCCTGCCGATGCGTGCCGTAAGTTTTTCTTTCACTATGCTTCTGTGAACATCGATCAATGTATTCAGGCGTTCTATCTTTTCCTCTCTTGTTAGTTTCTCTTCAAAGTGATACGAAGCTGTTCCCTCTCTTGGAGAATAGGCATATGTGAAAGCTTCATCGAATCTTACTTTTCTTACTACATCAAGAGTTGCGTTAAAATCCTCCTCTGTTTCTCCAGGGAACCCTACAATTATGTCTGTTGAAACTGAATATTCTTCTAACGTTTTATCTATTTTTTCCATAATTTCAAGATATCGCTCTCTGGTATACTGCCTGTTCATTTGTTTAAGAATGGTGTTTGATCCGCTCTGAAAAGGCAGGTGAACGGCTTTTGAAATATTTTCATTATCCCTGATAACGTAAATTATATTATCATCAAAGTCTTTGGGATGAGATGTCAGAAAACCGACTTTTCTAAATTCCCTGATTCCGGCTATTTTTTCCAGCAGCCTGTAAAACGGAATATCCGAGTCCATGCCGTACTGGTTGACATTCTGCCCGAGCAGGGTGACTTCAGTTATGCCTTTTGCCGCGAGTTCTCCAGCATATTTGATTATTGTGTCCGATGGAAACGAAATCAATGGTCCTCTTACATACGGTACTATACAATATGAGCAGAAATTTTCACAGCCGTGTGTGATCGTTATCCATTTATGCCACGCGATATCATCTTTACAGTCTGTCAGGCCGAAATCAATCCTGGGGCTGAAGTCATTATATGATTGTGAAAGGAAATTATTCCCGGTTTTGTCTTTAAAATAATTATCCAGGATTTCTCCGATTTTAGGCCCCTGATACGGGCCTATTATTATATCCGCGATTCCATTTGTCAGTTTGTCTTTTCGGTTCTGCGCCATACATCCTGTAATTACAATTATACTTTCCGGCTTTATGCCAGCTCTCATATTTTCAATTCTTGATATAACACGGTCTTCGGCATGCTGGCGTACAGAACATGTATTGAATATATGAATGTCCGCTTCAGCCTCAATATCTGTCTTATCAAATCCGCTTCTTGAAAGCGAAAGAACCATCAGCTCGGAGTCGCTCTTATTCATCTGGCAGCCGAATGTTTCAATATGAAATTTTTTTCTCAATTTTTCGTCCTGTTCTGGCTAAGTAAATATTGGATTTACAGTTTATTTTAAATATTTCTGTGTCAATACTTAATACTGGAGCAGCATATAATACAGCATATTATAATTCAGAACAACCTTTAGCTGGCAATATTAATTGATTTTTTCAATTGACTCATAACAATTAATAAAAATAATTGGCACGATAAATTATTTTTTATAAATTATAATATTATAGTTACTTGATATCATGATTCAGAATAAAATTATTATCTTTTCTATAAAATACGGAGATTGACAATGCCAACTTATGATTATGAATGTACGGAATGTAAAGACCGTTTTGAAGCTTTCCAGTCAATGACTGATGAACCTATTACAGTATGTAAAAAATGCGGAGGAAAAGTAAGAAAACTGATCGGAGCAGGAGCAGGTATTATTTTTAAAGGGTCAGGATTTTACGTAAATGACTATAAAAAAAGCAGCGCTGCAGCCAACAGTCCGGGCGCATCAAAAAATACTTCCGGTAATGATAAATCCGACAGCTCATCTTCTGCTGATGCCAAAACAAGCAGTCCGACTGAATCAACAGCATCTGCGAGTTAATAGAGAAGATTTTACCCGTCAGATATTATTATCTGACGGTTTTGTGTTGTCTGTAAAGTGTTAAAAGATATTTCTCAATTGCAATAATTCCTGTAGCAGGAATCAGTTCATCCTTTATTTTGTACCCTACCAGTGAATCGGTAAATTCCCGGATTGTGTCAGGTGATTTGATCCTTTCAGGTGAAACAAGAAGATATTCAACATCCGGTATCAGAAGCTTCTGGCTTCTTTTCGGGTAAAGATTTTTCCTGGCATTATATATAGGAATAACAATCTTGAGATTGTTATCTCTCATTTCCTTTATAATTCTGTCCACAAGATAGTCATTTTCCGCGGAAAGCTCTACGAAATCGGAAATTGGAATTACAGGTGCATTGCGGTCAATTGTTTTTCTGTAGATTTTTGTTGTTTCATGCGAGAGTTCTTTTTTCTTAAGTATCTTCTCTCTATTTTTCTCACTTTTGCTGTCCTCAATGTTTCCTCTGGCATAGAACCTGAAAAGAGATTTAAAAAAATTCAGAAGAGAGCCGAAAAAAGACCTCTTTTTTCTGGTCTCAGGTGCAAGAGTCTGAGTCTGCACCTGCTCTTTGCCTGATACTATCTTCTTATTGTATTTGTCATATTCATTAAGTATTTTTTTTAAAGTCTGGAGCTTCTCATTATTTATTCTGATATATTCCTGTATCTTCTCGCCGGATTTAAACATGTTTATTGATGCTGATGCAAGAACTTCCATCTTTGAATTAACTTTACGCTTTTCAGTATGGGACAGTGCATTCATTTTTTCAGGCTGATACAGGATCAGCTGATTATATTCGGAGATCATATCAAAAAAAGACAGGCCGTCAATGAAGAATCTTTCCCCCTCAGGGCTGTTAAAAAGAACTATTTTATTCTGTTTTAGGTTTTCCTGTGATGCCCATTTTCTTAATGTTTCGTTATTCAGTTCCGGCATGGAACCGATTATTTCAGCTTCTGTTGTAATTTTATGGTCCCTGATAAATTTTATAATGTCTTCATTTACGATAAGTATGGGATCGACAACTTTATCGACTTTATTGAGACAGGAAACCAGAGAATGAAGATTTTTTATATCTACAAGGTCTTTTTCGGCAATTGTAGAAGCCATGTCATCAGTAAGTACGCTGAATATATAGGCAAGTTTGGAATCCCTGTAATCGCTGAAATCCGGATTGATTATTCCGAATTTATTCAGTCCTCTCCTTACTGAATCAGAGTATAATGTAATTATTTCTTTTAATGTATTTAAGTTCAGAGAGTCCCTGACAGATTCATAATTATCAATGTGAAAGCAGAAGTCTTCAGCCCACTCGATTTTATTGTCATCAATATTATAGTTCTTGAAAGTAAAAATTTTTCTGCCCAGCTCCTGCTTTATTATTCTGGAAAGCTCGGCTTTTTCCTGTGCTTTTTTAATAAGTTTGGAGAGATTAAAGAAACGGTATTTCTTCAGAAGATCAAGCAGATTATCTATTGTTTTTCTGTCTCTTGTTGCAAGAAGGTCTTCAAAGTCTTTATTGTTTAAAAGTACTGTGTACTCGGTTGTTTCAATAATATCAATCTTTTTGGTATTTTCCTCAACCCTGAATTCAAAAGATATTATCGGCCTGACGAAATGTGCATAGCGTCTGGTCAGTATATCCATCAGGTATTCAATAGTTCTGTCTCTGGTTGTGGTGAAAGGAATTTTAATCTTACTTGATTTCTTCAGTACGTCCATATTTGCCAGAGGTTTATCTCCGGAAGGAAGTGAACTCATCTGGTACAATAATATCTCATTTAAAACCTCAAATACATGGGGTTCATTTGCAGTTTTTTCATCAAGGAATTTAAAGCTTTCCCTTGGATTTTTCAGGTCTATTCCTTTCATCTCTTTATTATAATATAAATATAATAATTATGTCAGTA
>JAFGDQ010000024.1 GCA_016932015.1 Spirochaetota bacterium
GTATTAAATATTATTTTTTTAAATTATGTTAATATTTTTGTTTTTTTATGAACTTTTTTTGAAAAAATAAAAAATTGTTGACACTTTTTTCTATATGCATCACTATTGGTTTGTTTTTAATAGAATCCTTGGTATTCGTCTTTTGAAATACCACTTTTTTTACGGTAGTATTTGACGATTGTTGGTTTGATCATTAAGTAGCTGGCTATAACTCTGTCAGGCCATCCATAGTCAAGAAGTCTGTAAATAGAAGTTTTCATCATGCGCATGGCGCACCTCCTTGTAAAGATATATTTCCCTTATCTGGCATTTTACCTCTTATTAGACGTTTGTCAACATTTTTTTATCACTAAAAAAATTTTTTTGCATTTAGACTTTTTAAATGTAAACGCTGAAATACAGTGCTTTATATTACACCCCTTATTTTCATATCTTATTGATCCATTGTTATACAAAAACTTGCTTGCAAATCCAAAATTGTGTTTAATTATGACGCATAACTTTTCAGCATTATTGAATATATCTGTAAAAAGATTTGATTATAAAGAAGCTATGTACAGCTGTTAATATAAACTCCGGAGGAATATGGTCAGGTCAGTTAAACAAATTGAAGATAAAATTGTTAATAGCATAATAGGTGAAGGATCTGAATTTAAAGGAGAGTTCACAATAAATGGCCTTTTAAGAATTGACGGGAAATTTAAAGGTACTATTGACACGGAAGGTAAGGTTTTGATCGGGCAAACCGGAGAAGCTATTACGGATATTAAAGCAAATGTTGTTGTAGTAGGTGGAAAAGTAAAAGGCAACATTTTCGCTACAGAAAGAGTTATTATGCTTTCAACCGGACATGTTGAAGGAAACATAATTACTCCGGGATTGATTATGGAAGATGGAGTAATTTTTGAAGGCAATTGTACTATCAATAAAAGGGCAGAAGATTGATAATTGTTAATTCCACAAATGCAAAGAAGGAAGAGAATTCGAAAGTAAAATCCGGAAGCAAGACCGGCCATGTTAAATCTAAGGATTCTTTTGGCCGGGTACTCAGTGAGAAGATCTCTTTTGAATTTGCAGGTGCTATTGATGAATTGCTGAATGATTTGAAAGAAGAAGAGAAATCTTTTCTTGAAAAACAGACTTATTATCATCTCAGCAGATACAAATCGATTGTTGAAAAAATATTAAAAATTATTGTTGATAAAGGTTTTGAGACTCAGAAGCTTAAGCGTCTGAGAAAAGACAGAGCTGATTTTGTTATTGTGGATAAGATCAATTCAAAGCTGCTTGATATTTCAAGAGAAATTACCGGCAGAGGCAATAAGGCGTTTAATTTACTAAAAGCGATTGAAGAAATAAGAGGAATGGTTTTTGATCTGTTATACTGATTTTCACTATAAATACATAAGTATATTTTTATATCGTGATATTTTTCCCTGCCATTAAATTTTGAATTAATTTAAAAACATTTTAAATAGTGATTTTAAAGAGCTGCTGAATTATGAATACGGAAGGAATTATCGGGCATCAGAGGCAAATTAAAAATCTTGAGTTTCTTCTTAAGAGCGAAAATATTCCCCAGACCATTCTTTTTACAGGAATCGGCGGAATAGGCAAAAGCCTTATTGCAAAAAGGTTTATTAACGCTCTTTTCTGCAAAAGTGAAAACCCTCCCTGTCTTGCTTGTTCCGTATGCAGACAGTTTGCCGGAGAAGCTTTTCCTGATTTTGTCGAGATATCCCCTAATGAAAAAGGAATCATTCCGATTGGCAGTGAAAATAATCATGAAAGGGGAACCGTCAGATGGCTGATTCAGAGATCTTCAAGCAAATCAATTAGCGGAAGATACGGTGTTATCATAGATGGAGTTGACAGAATAACGGAAGAGGGACAGAATGCACTTTTAAAGACTATTGAGGAGCCCGGTTCCGGATCATGTTTTCTGCTGATATGCTCCAACCGGAATAATCTGCTTTCTACTATTTTATCAAGATGCCTTGAGGTCAGGTTTCTGCCTTTAAGTGAAGCGGAGCTTCGGGAAATACTGACAAAAAAAGATATTCCTGTCAGGGAGCTTGATTTATTTATTAAACTTTCGGGCGGCTCAATTGAAATTGTTGATATTCTTTCAGACAGGGAAAATTTTGATGAGATAATTGAGATTTGTAAAATAATATCAGACTATTTAAAGGAAAATGGTATTATTGAATCCGGCAGAATCGCAGTAAAAAACATTAAAACTGAATTATTACTTGATATTATTATTAATATATATAGGTTGAATTTTATCAGCTTACTTAAAAACGAGACTGTGATCCATTCAGAAATAGAAAATATCTTTTTAAATAGTGCTGATGACGTATCTGATTTATTAAAAATATTACTGTATCTGAAAGGAAACGGATTACACAATATAAATATAAAATATGCGATTAAAGGAATGTTATATAATTCAGAGATAAGGAAAAATAATTCATTATCTTATAATTTTTCGAATTATATACGATAGAGCAGGTTATTTTTTTGAACATTTCTTTTTATTCCAGGATTGATTGCCTGATTGCCGGAAAAAGCAGATGCCTGGTTTTAGCGAAAGAATCCGCTAATTATATCGCATTTCCAATGGTGATAATATGAAAATTATATATATAAAGTTAAGAAACTGCAGCCAGACCTGCTACGTAGATGTAAATGATGCACAGGTTGAGCCGAATACTGCTTATATAATTGAAACAGAACAGGGCATTGATATTGGCAATACATGCGGATATTTAAAATATTTAAATGAAAGCGAAATTGAGAAAACCGGAAAAATACTGCGTGCTGCGACTGAAGATGACCTGAATAAGCTGCCGGATATCATAGCTCTTGAGAATAAGGCATTCAAGGTCTGCAGGAAAAAAATAATCGAAAAAAAACTGGAGATGAAGCTTGTATCCGTAAAGTCATATTTTGACAAGACCAAGATTATTTTTTATTTTGTTGCCGAGAACAGGATTGATTTCAGGGAACTCGTAAGAGATCTTGCTGCTGTTTTCAGGACAAGAATTGAAATGAGGCAAATCGGTGTAAGGGATGAAACTAAAATGATAGGCGGTTTCGGCCTGTGCGGCAGGCAGTTATGCTGCGGCTTTCTGAACGATGGTTTTGAACCTGTTTCAATTAAAATGGCTAAAGAGCAGAATCTTAATCTCAATTCATTAAAGATATCCGGTATGTGCGGCCGCCTTCTTTGCTGTTTAGGTTATGAGTATGATACATATAAAGACCTGAATAAAGAGCTTCCGTTAATTGATTCGGAAATTAAAGCAGGAGATAAATTTTATAAAGTCATTTCCATTGATACTCTTAAAGGTAAAATAAGATTAAAGCATGATTCTCTGATTGTGGAAGTTTCAAGTTCCGATCTTCAGAGGAAAGATAATAGATTTTTCATTGCGGAAGAAGTCATTCAGAAACTTACTGAGCCTTATTCTAAAGACAACCATGAAAGTCTTGAGATTCAGGAAGTTGTCAGCAGTCAATAGTCCGTCCCATATAATAAAACCGGTTTTGCTTTGATTGTTTTTTCACCCTGTAATATAAATTATTATCATTATAATTCATTAATCCGGTTTTGCAGCTGGTAAGGTAAAAATTCAAACTTCGCCGGATATTATATTGTTGGAAATTCATTAAAACACAGAAATTTGATATTATTTTGAGGAAATAAATGAGTAAAAATTTTTATGTAACTACACCAATCTATTATGTAAATGCTGAACCTCATATAGGCCATGCATATTCAACCATACTCGCTGATTTTGTTTTCAGATTTTATACAATGCTCGGATACGATTCATATTTTCAAACAGGTACAGATGAGCATGGAGATAAGATAGCAGTTGCCGCGCATGCGAATAACACCAGCCCTCAGGAATATACTGACAGGATTAGCCGTAAATTTAATCAGACATGGAAGGATATGAAAATCGCGAACAGCGATTTTATCAGAACATCGGAGAAACGCCATATAAAGGTTGTTCAGGAAATATTGCAAAAGGTGTATGATAAGGGTGATATTTATTTCGGCAGTTACGGAGGTTATTACTGTGTCGGCTGCGAAAGGTTTTTAACTGAAAAGGAAATTGTAGATAATAAATGTCCTGAACACAATAAAGAACCGGAATATATTGAAGAAAAGAATTATTTCTTTAAAATGGGAAAGTATCAGGACTGGTTGCTGGATCATATTAATAAGAATCCTGAATTTATAAGACCTGAAAGATATAAGAATGAAGTAATATCTCTTTTAAAAAATGATGCTCTTGAAGATTTATGTATTTCAAGGCCGAAATCAAGACTTGAATGGGGAATTACTCTTCCCTTTGATGAGAACTACGTAACATATGTATGGTTTGATGCATTAATAAACTATATAAGCGGAATCGGATATCCTGATAATGAAAAATTTAATAAATACTGGCCTGCTGCAGAGCATATTATTGCTAAGGATATCTTAAAGCCGCACGGTATTTTCTGGCCCACAATGCTTCGTTCTGCGGAGATTGAGCCGTATCAGCATTTGAACGTACACGGCTACTGGAATATGGATGAGACAAAGATGTCTAAAAGCCTTGGTAATGTTGTTACTCCTCTTGAACTGACAGGGAAATTCGGAAATGATGAGGTTCGTTATTTTTTCCTGAGAGAAATGACATTCGGACTGGATGCTAAATTCAGTGAGGATGTAATTATTGACAGAATCAATTACGATCTCGCCAATGACCTGGGGAACCTTGTAAAGAGAACATTCAATATGGTGGAAAAGTACTTCAATGGGAATATCCCGGAATTCAATTCCGGACAGCCGGCAGACAGGGAAAATGTTACATCTCTGCTGAAAAAATCCGCTGATGAATATATTAAGCACTGCAGCAATTTCCAGTCAAGTATAGGGATTGAAAAGCTGTGGGAGTTTATAAGATACTTAAATAAATATATTGATGAGAATAAACCGTGGCAGGAAGCTAAGGAAAATAATACTGAAAAGCTGTCTTCAATTATGAGAAATCTGCTTGAGTCCATATACAGTATTTCTGTTTTACTGTCCCCAATATTTATAGAAAAGTCAGACAAAATTATATCAGCATTGAATGCAGAAGGTAAATCAAGGCAGATTGATGATCTTTATAAGTTTGATATTCTTGATACAGGGGGAAAACTTTCCGATATAGGTATTCTGTTCCCCCGTATTGAGAAAGATAAAGACAAAGACAAGACTCAAATCAAAGATGAGAGAAAATCAAAGAATAAACAGGCTGAACCCAAAAAGAATAATGAAGAGAATGCCGGCCTTGTGGATATCAGTGATTTCGGAAAGATTGATATCAGAGTTGCACAGATTTTAAAAGCTGAAATCGTGGAAGGATCTGATAAACTGCTGGAGCTGGAAATTGATTCGGGGCTGGATATAAGAACAATCATTGCCGGTATTGCTTTGCACTATAAACCTGATTATCTTATAAATAAGAAAATACTGCTTGTGGCTAATTTGAAGCCTGCGACAATTTTTAAACGTAAATCTAATGGAATGCTTCTGGCTGCAAGGGAGAAGGGTTCCGACAAACTTCATCTTGTTGAAGTTAATGAAGATATACCGGTAGGCGCTAAACTCGGTTAATTTATAAAGCGTGTTTTTTGAAAAAACCACTGTTATTTTTCTGATTAAGATAATATATTTTATGCGCTTGTCATTTGGTTTTCAGGATTAACTGAAAAACAGATTCATTTGGAAAATTATTCAGCTATAAAATGAAGATTGGAATAATATCAGATACTCATAACGATCTTGAGTCTACTAAGCATGCGTTAGAAGTCTTCAGGTCAAATAATATCGATTTCCTAATACACGCAGGTGATTTGTCATCACCCCGGATTATTGAACTCTTTAAAGGTTTTAAATGCAGGTTCGTTATTGGAAATACTGATATTGATATTGATCTTTTAAATGATGAATGCAGAAAAATGGGATTTGAATGTCTTGAGGAAATTTGTGAAATTACCGTTGAAGGCAAAAGAATACTTGTTATGCACGGAAATGTGGTCCATGCATTCAGGGAGGCTGTCGCCTCAGGCAAGTATGACTATATCATCAAGGGCCATACTCACCATTTTGAAAATTATATACGCAATAATACCCGGATAGTTAATCCGGGTTCTTTATATGGAACAACAGATCGTTCGGTTGCGATTCTGGATACAGATAAGGATGAGGTAGAAAAAATAGACCTGGCTTTTTAAGTTGAAATACCGGGAATATCAGCTTTTATTTTAATGATATTGTCTGTGCTCAGATGCTTTATCTTCTTTTTTTGTTATTTTTTTGCCAGCATTTCCATAATTCTGTCAAAATCATCAATTGAATAATAATGAATTTCAATTCTTCCGCTTTTTCCCGAATGCTTTATTTCAACTTTAGTTCCAAGCATTGAAATAAGCTTTTCCTCCATCTTGTGAATATGAGCGTCTTTTGATTTGGATCTTTTGGAATCTTTTGCGTTTACTTTATTTGTATCTGCCAGCTTTTCAGCTTCGCGTACGGAGAGTCCGCCTTTGACTATTTCTTTGTAAATTTCATACTGTTTTGCCTGAGGAGCTCCTAACAGTACTTTTGCATGTCCGACGCTGATTTTTCCTTCTGAAAGCGCCTGTTGAATTTTATCATCCAGATTGAGCAGTCTTAATGAGTTTGCTACTGTTGCCCTGTCTTTTCCAACTTTTTCCGCTATATCCTGCTGTTTCAGTTTGAATCGTGTTGATAATATTTTATATGCCTTTGCTTCTTCTACAGGGTCAAGGTTTTCGCGCTGAAGGTTTTCTATCAGGGCGATCGTTAAATTATTTTCTTTGTCAGTTTCAATTACAATGGCTTTTATTTTTTTTATTCCGGCGGTCATTGTTGCTCTGAGCCTTCTTTCTCCGGCTACAAGGAAATAGCTGCCGCTTTCTTTCCTGACTGTAATTGGCTGTATCAGTCCTGCTGCTTTTATGGAGTCAGCGAGTTCATTGATTTTTTCTTCATCAAAATGGGTTCTGGGCTGATCAGGATTCGGCAGTATTTTATCAACATCAAGCTCCATTATTTTTCCGGAAACATCCTCACCTTTTAATTCAACTCCAAGCTCCAGATCGTCATCCTGCGCCTGAACTGTTGAAATAATTGCGCTTAGTCCTTTCCCTAATGCTTTCTTAGACATTCTCCAATACCTCTTGAGAGAGTTTTTCGTAGGTTTCAAAACCCGCACAGTTCCGGTCGTAAAGATTTATCGGTTTGCCGAAAGACGGTGCTTCCGAAAGTTTAATATTTCTCGGAACAATTGTTTGAAATACTTTATCTTTAAAGTATTCTCTTACATCTGAAACGACCTGGTTGCTCAGGTTTGTTCTAGGGTCGTACATGGTCAGTACAACACCTTCCACTTTTAGTTTTTTATTCAGGTTCTCCTGAACCATATTGATTACTCTTAAAAGCTGGTTAAGCCCTTCAAGGGCATAATACTCGCATTGCAGAGGAATTAAAACCGAGTCGGCTGTAACCAGGCTGTTAAGTGTCAGAATTCCGAGTGAAGGCGGGCAGTCAATGAATATAAAATCAAAATTATCTCTTATCGTATTCAGCATATCCTTCAAAATGAATTCTCTTCTTTCATGTGAAAGCAGTTCTACCTGAGCACCGGAGAGATGTATGTTGGACGGAATAATGTAAAGATTCTCAATATCTGATTCGAAAATCGAATCTTTAATAGGGATATCCCTTACCAGTGCTTCGTATATTGTTGTTTTTATTTCCTCGGCATTTATTCCCAGGCCGTAGCCTGCATTTCCCTGAGGATCAATATCAATAATAAGTACACGTTTGCCTTTTTCAGCCAGAAATGCCGACAGGTTTATGGTGGTTGTAGTTTTCCCGACTCCGCCTTTTTGGTTAGAAACTGAAATAATTTTTCCCATATATGCCCCTTAAATTATCATATACACTTCCGGGATAGTGCGAGTGATGATCCGGTAAAATCCGCGTCACACAGTAAAAACCCGTTGAATGGCTTAAAGCAAAGTTCCATATTTTTTATAAAGAGTGCAACAATTATTTTTATTTAAACCGGGTTATAGTGAAAATGAATGGATTCTTTTTTTATCTTCCTGAGAATTTTTTGGGGCCGAAAATCCTGTTTATCAGGTAAATTATGAATAAAATTATAAAGAAAACGGTAAAATAAATTATTTTTTTATAATATGGAAATATTTTCTTACCCGAAGCTGAAGCTATTGCGTAATTGCCGTATAAATCCGGGTTTCCCGGATATACTTTCGCAATATAATAATTATCTGAATTTGACTGTAAATCAATATGAAATTCATTGTTTCGTGAATCGAGAGAAACGAGCAAATTTTTATCTTTATCCATAATATCAAGCTGAAAAGGGCCTTTGTCTGCATAAAAATAAAGTGTATTATGACCTTCAACAACCGGTATAATATATGATCTGTAAGTTTCCCATTCTCTTACCGAGTCAACTACTGTGGAAATTACCTGCTGCTCCCATGCGGATATTTCATCCAGAAGCTTTTCCCTGAGATTATTAAATGCCGTTCTGTAAATAATGAATCTGATCAGCTCATCATAGCCTGTCGTTTTATGATAGCTTGTGTAAATTGCATGCCCGTCGCCGGTTTTTAAATATGATATTATCGGACTTTTTTTTATGCCTCTGACTGTTTCAAATTCGGATTCGGCAAGTACCTGCGAATCCCTGATTGATTTTGTTACAATCCAGCCCGGGTGCGGCATATATATTTTTTTATTGTGTACTTTGCAGAAGAACTTCAATTCGTCTGTAAGATTGAGTTCTATTTTGCCCTGTTTGCCGAGATTTGGGAAATTGTCATAAAAGTCCATTGAATTAAATGCGCCGTTAAGCAGGTTAAATGAGTATCCTGAGAAATATGCGCTTCCGCCGTTGTCAAGAAATGATCTTATGTTTTCATGAATTAAATCTTTTTTGATGTTTATATAGTCTTTTTTTAAAGATACGGAATGAATTTTTGTTCCTCTTGAAAGAATATCTATATTTGTTTCAATTGGCTTGTCCAGGCCGCAGGGGAAAAAAATTGCTCTGTGGCTGTCGAAAATTTTCCTGTCTTCAAGTTCATTCAGATCATATAAATTATACTGGATTTTATATTTATCCAGAAGGTTTTCAATCTGATCATATGCGGCTTTAACAACTGCAATATCTTTTTGTTTTTCATCGGCGGAATAGAGCATGTAAGGAAACAGAAAGAACACGCAGGATATCAATAATATAAAGTAGGTTCTCATCAGGTATTATATGTTTAAATTTTTAATCTCTTTTAGTATATCTTTTCTTCTTTCTAACCTTGTCTGAATATTATCGTTTAAACATTCATATGCCAGCTGATAGGCAAGGGCTGTAACATTGATAAGAAGCCCGCTTCTTGTTGATTCTGTTAGTATATACTTTCCTTTAAGTTTATCAGTAAGCAGCCTGTTATCTTTAAAATCAATTATTGAACAGTTGTAATAAGGCAGCGGCGCTCCTTTCTCGTTCTCGGGAATATTCCTGACAGGTGTAAATATCTGTTGATAATCATCAGGCTTTTTCCCGTTAAGTATCCATATTCTGTGACTGTCATATAATGCATGCAGTTTTTCGGCTATTTGATTGAACAGGTCGCCTGCTAAATTGATGAAGCGTTCAATTTCAAACATTGACCGGATTTTTCCCTGCATTATTTTTATGGCTTCCTCGTGAGATACAACCATTCTCGGATTTGATGTCTTGAATATATGCAGTTCGCTCACCAGTTCGGAAAGACTTCCCAGTTCATTCGCAAAAAATGCTGAACTGAAGATACTCCCGTCCATGAATACTTTTTCATTGTCCTGAAAAGTAACAGGGCTTCCATTCAGTAAAGGTACATATGTATTATTAAAATAGTTAATACATACATCAATGAATGTAAGGAAATCCTCGTTGTATAAATAAGTGAAATCTTTCAGCTTTTTATCCGCGTACTTCCACTGACTTTCCACTGCATTCTCTAATACAAGCTGACCGTCGATTCTCAGTTTCAGATATGAGTAGAGTTCATTGTAAGGTATTAATTCATTTTCAAGCTTCTGCAGCTGCCTTTTTTTCCTTGAAGCGGGATCCTTGCCGATTTCTTTAAGAAAATCTATGCTGTAATCCCAGTTTTCTGAACTGACTGAGTGTGGCTGGATTTTGTAGTATGAGAGTATATTGTTCAGTTCAATCTCTTTCCGGAAAACAAGAGCTTCAAAGATTATCAGCATAAAATCGGAAAATGAATTGATCCCGTAATTCGCTTTCAGATATTCGGATAATATATCATTCCTATTAATGCCCGGCTGAAGAAAAGCTCTTACGGTTATCAGGTAATCATAAATAATTTTTTCTTTTTTAAGATTGGCTTTTTCCTTATTTTTTTTAACGCCGGACGGATCCGAAGGATTTGGCTCTTCTTTTTTCAGGTCATCCATTAAGCGCAGTTTGTTTTCAATGATCAGAAGCAGCTGTTCTTTCGTTTCAATATCGAGTTTGAAAAATCCGAAAAAATTGGTCAAATAACTCTGTAATTCAGCTTCTATATGTGACGGATGCATCCATTTAATTTCATACATATTGTACTTGATCAGAGGTGTATCCATCATCCAGCGCCTGAAGATGCGCAGATAATTAAAGTGCATAGGGTTTTCAATGGATTCATCCTTAAGAATTTCCATAAGGATGTCAGGAAGTCTCGTATATATTTTTTCCTGAAAAGAAATTATGTCTCTGAAAGCTTTAAGAAGTTTTTTACCCGGAATAAGTCTTTTTTTTATTCCAATTCCTAGACGGTTATTAACATGGATTAAATATCTTTTTTTAAATAATTTTGTCAGCTTGTATTTGTAATACAGGATATTTATGTAATCCCCGGATTCTTCGGGAGCGAAATAGTTATTAACTGGGGGATTCTCCTTTTCAACTTTATTTATGTCATTTAATTTATTTTCAGGCCTGAGTATTCCTTTATCAGGGCATAACTTTATGATATCAATAACAGCACTGAATTTTTCTTCAGATGAGAGGCTGTTGTTATGAAGCAGGGAGCGGACGATTTCCATTTTGTCAGACGGAATCTCCTTGTTTAAAAGCATGGCTCTTGCTTTTTTTTCTATCTTTTTCTGATTTTCACGTATCATTTTAATTGTAACCGGATATAATAACATAATCGGTAAGAAAAGTAATTTAAAAAAGACATTGTTTCCGGAAGGCCGGAAACAATGTCTTTCTGTAAAAGGAATTTATTATTATTTCTCAATATTTATTTTCCACCATGATTTAAGCATAAGATCATCGTCCCTGTGTGTTGAAAATCTGCTGAAATATTTGCTTAATTTTTCAATATGCGGCTTTTTTAAGTTCAGTGTTTTATTCCCTTTTAAAGAATCATCAAATGTATTTAAAATATTACTGATTTTTATAAGTTCGTTTATATCCTTGTATTTACTGTATAAACTTAAAAATACCGGTTCAAAAAGTAATACTGATTTTTCAATTTCATTTTTTTCCGGATACAGAATATTAAGGCATGCTGTGTTATAATCATAAACAATAAACGGGTATAAATCCTGGGAAATCCTGAAGATACCGGGATCAATTTTTGTTTTTATTTCCCCTGATATTCTGCCTGTATCAATGTCATCAAAAATTACTGAAGTAAAAAAGCGTTTATCAGATTCAATATATGTTATATCAAACAATTTCGCAGAGGAGAAATCTTCTATATACCTGTTTTTCTTTATTGATATTACTGGAATAAGCCTTGATTTATAGTAAAAACGGTCTGTTTTATACGCAGGATAATTGTTTGAATCACCCTTTTCGGTAATATTGTCTGAATCGCCGCTAAACTTCAGGTCGATTTTAAGAATATGAATGAAATCCAGCAGCGTACCTTTTAAATGCTTAATAAAATGAAGACTATGCTGTTCCGATGCAGGTTTTCTTTTCTCAAGCAGAGTATGGCCCTGAAGAAATTCAGGAATATATTTAATAATCTCTTTAATTATATTAAATGCAAGGTCGTAATAGAGCTCTTTTACAGGAATTCCGGGTATCTGTATCTCGGCGTTAAATCTGATAAATTCATTTTTAACTGCATTCAGGAATATTGAACCGGCTGGGTTCCTGTGACTTTCTGTTAATCCTGCCAGTGCTTTATTTATTGATTTTATCGCATTCATAAAATAATATGATAAATTAAATTAGGATAAAATAATTTTAAACATCATTGCATAAAAATATATTTTGTTCCCTATCGCGGAAATGATAAATTTTAAAACTTCATAAAAAAGGAGTCTAAATTGTTTAACAAAAATTTAATACTTATTCTGGTTGACTGTTCTTAATAAATCAATAATTATTTGTTTGATATTTTAAGGCGGTATTTTAAGGAGGCATAATTTGATAATTGTAACAGGTGGAGCAGGTTTTATAGGCAGCGCTTTTGTATGGAAACTGAATAATGAAGGTATTGATGATATATTAATTGTTGATGAACTTGGTAAATCCGAGAAGTGGAAAAATCTGATCGGCAGAAAATTTGTAGATTATGTAAACAAGGATGAATTTCTCAATAATTTAAGCGACAGCAGCTATTCCGACGTTGAGGCTGTCATTCATATGGGCGCATGTACATCAACAACAGAGACAGATGCTGATTATATGATGCAGAATAATTACAGGTACACTAAAGAGCTTGCCAGATGGGCGGTTATGAAAAACGCAAGATTTGTTTACGCGTCAAGTGCGGCAACATACGGGGACGGCTCACAGGGCTTTTCCGATAATGAAGATACGATTTCTGATCTCAAGCCTTTAAATGTTTACGGCTATTCGAAACACCTTTTCGATATATGGGCTATTAAAAATAAAATTTCCGACAAGGTTGCGGGACTTAAATTTTTCAATGTTTTCGGACCTAATGAGTATCATAAAGAAGACATGGTAAGCGTTGTTTACAAAGCATTCCATCAGATTATTGATTCAGGAAAGGTAACTCTTTTTAAGTCATATCTTGATGACTATAAACACGGAGAGCAGATGCGGGATTTTATTTATGTGAAAGATGTAGTTAATGTGATATACTGGTTTATGCAGAATAAAGATGTAAACGGTATATACAATCTTGGAACAGGCAAGGCGCGTAAATGGGCTGACCTGGTTAAAGCCATTTTTTCAGGCATGGGTATTGACCCGAAAGTTGATTTTATTGATATGCCTCAAAATTTACGAGAGAAGTATCAGTATTTTACTCAGGCTGAAATGGAAAAACTGAAGCAGGCGGGATACCCGCTTGAATTCATGTCTCTTGAAGAAGCTGTGCGGGATTATGTGCTTGGGTATTTATTAAAAAGGAAGTATCTCTAATCTTTAACTTACATGAAGCGTTTTGTTTATAAATATATGCTGTCTTATGCTGCTTCCTGTTTTGTAAGACTGTTATACCTGACATACCGGATAAAGATCATTAATGAAAATTTTGAATCCGGTATCCTCGGCAAAAGCTGCAAGCCGATTTATGTATCGTGGCATCAGAGATTCTTTCCGGGTATTATGTTTCTTTCAAAAAGAAAGCCGATTGCCATTATAGTAAGTCCGAGTAAAGACGGCGACCTGATATCGAAAATTGTTGAACGTTTCGGATGGTCAGCAATACGTGGCTCCTCATCCAGAGGAGGCTCTAAAGCATACAGAGAGATAAAAGAGCTCGCTAAAAAAAGTTATTCTCTGGGGCATATTGTGGACGGCCCCAGAGGCCCGTTCGGAGTGATCAAACCCGGACTCATGATGCTTGCAGGTAAGCTGGGCATGCCTGTACTGCCTGTCATAATTTCAGCTGAAAAAAAATGGATGTTCTCAAGCTGGGACAGGTTTATCATTCCAAAACCGTTCTCGAGGATAATCATCAGATTTGAACAGCCGGTTAATGTCCCCTATTATCATGACAGGGAAAGCTTTGATAAGGAAAGGCTTTCTCTTGAGAGGAAACTTTATGTGTATTATGATGAGGCTGACAGGTACTGGGAAGGATAGGCGACTGATTTAATTTATGCCTGTTCCTGTGATGGTGAATGAAAATTCCGCCAGCTCGTCATCTGCATTAAAATAATTGACTATGATAATAATACTGTGTTTGCCTTCTGATGTTGGAGCAAAACGTACTGTAAATTCTGATGTCCTGCCCGGGTCTATTGGCGTATTAGGCATTTTAATTATTGCAAACATATTTGATTGTGTTATCTGCATATTCTCCATGAAAAGATAGCCTGTACCTGTATTCTCTATCTGAAAATCAACATCTATATATTCTTCAACAATAGTGTCATCAGTTTCAAATAGTCCGTTGTCCGGGATTATTGTTATATCCTGTTTAATTGAAATTTCCGGAATGCCGTCATAGTAGTTGCTGCCGGCGCCCGGGTCATGAGGATTATCTCTGTCGTTCATGCAGGATAGCGATAGTAATATTAATGCTGATAATGTGATTATTAGTTTTATGTATTTCTTCATGATAGTACCAGATTATTATTTTTATGAAATTTATCTGATTTCCAACTGCTTGGATTGTTGGAAATGTATTGTTGTATTCGATTTAGTGCAATATTATTTCTAATAATGTGTTCGTAATAATTTCGCTGCCATGTTTTTTTGATGTCTGTTTTATGAATCGAATTGATTTGTTTTGTGGATTGGTATTTGAAATATGCGATGATTTGGCCGAGGGATTGTGCAGAATTGCCGGTGTTGTTTTGGGGGCGGGGAGACCCCGCCCTTACGGGATTGTGCAATTCTGTGATGTTTGCATGAATGATTTTGTTTGTGTATTTCGCATGATTTTTATGTGATGCTATGTTGATTATTTGCAATGATTGATCATGCTGATCATTATTGTCGGGGCGGGGTTCCCCCGCCCTAATGCATATATCGTTGATCACAATGATACTGTGGAAATGATTCGGCATAATTACAAAACAATCCAAATTTATTTGCGGAAAATGATTACATGTATTCTTTACACATTCATGAACGATTCTTCCGTATTCATTTAATTTCATTTGGCAGTTATCAATGTTTCCGAATATGCATACACGATTTTGTGTGCATATTGTAACAAAATACGCACCGGGATCTGAATAATCATAATTTATCAGGCGTATTGATTTGCGGTGGTGAATTTTTGGGTTGTATTTTTGGTTTTGGGGCATTGTTTTTTTATTTATTTCTAATTTTACAAATTATTTTATTTTTATCTAAAAGAAGGGCGGGGGGATCCCGCCCGTACGACGGCTGATTTTTTATTAAAATCTTAAATTGTATGCTGCGTATATGGTTTTTCCTGATTTTGGGTCGTTGTTTATATCGAATGTGAAATTGTAATTTCCGGTTTTGTTGTGTTTTGTGTTTGATATTGCTGATTTTGGGGTGCTGCTCTTATTGAAATATAATATGTCCAGCCAGTTTAATGCGTAGGCTGCGATTGTCAGGCCTGCTGTGAACCATACGCTGTAGGTGGCAAACTTGTATGCGTTGTATTTATTATCGAAATCGGATTCTGATGAGCCGTATTCAAGGCTGTCGTACTGGTTCCAGGTATATCTTTGCAGCTGGATTGATCCTATCAGTAACAAGGCTGAAATTGCAAATCCTCCTCCGTACAGCATGGCGTTTTCTTTGTCGCCTCTGTAGTACTGCCCCAATCCCGGAACTATCCCTCTCAGGTACAGACCTGTATATGATTTTGTGCCGCTGGTTGAGGAGATATTGCTGAACTCACTATAGGTATTGTTCGCAAATGCTCTTACTTTGTATGAAATTTCATTTTTAGAAGTAGTTTCGTAAGATGTTGCTGTTACTGAAATAATCTCGATGAATTGGCCGGATTGAGATTCAGAAGCATAGATTATATATTTTTCTGCTCCTTCGATGCTGTTCCATGTTATTGTTATTTTTTCGAACTGACTGCCTGACAGTGATATTTGAGGTGTTTTCAGTTTTTTTATGCCTTGTTCTGATGTACTGTAATCACTGTAGCCGATTGTTTCTGTCCATGAAGCTGCTTTGTAATGATAAATTTTACCTGGTACTGCTGAATTATCATTAAAGGATAGTTTTTCGGTTTTCCCTATTTCAGTAAACTCCTCAGTCTCTGAATCTGACCTGTAAATATAATACAACTGTGCTCCTGGAACCTGCTGCCAGCTAATTTCAACTGTTGCAGTTGATAAGGCAGATACTTTGATTTGAGGTGATAAAAGCTTTAGATATCCTGTATCAGTATTGCTGAATTCACTGAAGTTTCTTTTTTCAGACCATGCTTTTATTTTGTAATTATAAACCTTTCCGGGTTCGACATTGGTATCAGTAAAAGAAAAGGACTGTGTTTGAGATAATTCAGTAAAATCTTCTTTATTATTTGTAATGGATTTGTAGATGAAGTATTTATCCGCTTCAGGAATGTTGTTCCATTTAATTTCTATTCTATCGTTTAATATTCCTTTTGTAGCAATAATTTCCGGCGCACGCAGTGGCTCAATATTTTTTTTAGTCTGAGTTGTTTCGTCTGACTTTAGCTGTAACTCTGTATTTTGATTCAGATCCTTTTTTTCTGATTCGCTTAATTTGTTTTCAGATTGAATATTTTCATTTGTATCAGATATTTTAGCAAAAAGTATTGAACGATAATAAGATTCTGTATGCAGGAACAATATTGATATTAATATTATAATTATTTTTTTCATATTCTTTAATATTTAAAAATATATTGTTTTAGTGCAGAACAATTAAAAATATATATTAAATTTTTCAATAGAAAAATTTAAAAATTAAATTTTTTGTAAGAATTTATAATATTTGAAACTTTTTTTCTTGACAACAGGTCGGTAAAAAAATTTACTAAAGATCTGCTGTAAATATATAAATATAAAAAATAACGTTCATATTTACATAAGCTTCATTTTTTCTATATAAATGTTTTTTCCCGCATGGGCAAAGTTAAGAAAAGGGGGGGAGCCCTTTCCAACCAAATTTAAATATTGAATCAAAATCAAAAATTAATAAGACTTAAGTTATAATAATTAACTTAAGTTAATTATTATAACTTAAGTCGTTAGCTATCATTTTGCAAATTAACTGATTTTTTTGAAAACTGTAATATATTTACGGGCAATTGAGGTATGTCTGTGAATCAAAAATATCTAAATATAAATAATTTATTATAAAAAAAGATATATTTTTATTTATTCTGTATGTTTTAATGTTTAAAATCATTTTAAAGGAGCCCCTTTATGAAACTATGTAGAATTTCAAGCGTAATTATAATGTTGTCATTTGTAGCAAGTATAGCAGTTTTAACAAGCTGTGGCGGCAGTGCTAGCAGACAGTCAGGAACGCCATTAGCAGTAGAGGAAGTAGATCCGGCAGATATTCCGGGAGGAACAGGAGATGACAGCGGTAGTGGAGATGATGGTCAGGATTTGCCTGACACTTCGAACGGGGAACTTCATGCGATATTCAGCGGCAAACTTGGAACTAAGATATCGTCCAGCAGCCTTGGTATAATCGACCCTGACCCTACAGGTCAGGATGTATGCAGCGACTATGACGGAGACGGACTTCCAAACAATGAAGAGATCACATCTAACCCTTATGTTGCAGACTATCCGCGTATAGTAACACGCATATCAGCTCCTATAACTATGGAGATTCGCGTAAGCGAAACAATAAGCAGCGAGAATTACAGCGAAACGTTAGAAGAGGAAGACATTACGAATACGGTTGAGAAGAGCATGGATGAAAATCATTATACGCAGGCAAATAAAAAAACGACGCCTGTAGTTGTAAAAGAAAGCAGTTCCTCATCCGAGAGCGAAGCTTCCGAATATTCGCTTGGTTGCATTGTAAAACAAAATAAAAAAAATAAGAAATGGCATCTGGGATATACAGATGAAGAATTCGGTATTGAAATTGGAGAAGGGACAGAAATTGATATAAGTAGTGCAGCTGCTGAGGAATTCTCTGAGTCATCTTCTTCGGAACGCACCGACTTTCAGAATGTAAATTACATAGATAATCTGGACCGCAGCGGTTCGAGCATAAATCAGGATACAGTTCAGAGTATGTCAAAGAATTACAAAACAAGTACTGTTTCAAGCAGTACATTTGAAACAGGGCCTAATGACGGTGTTGTAAGGGCTTCCCTGTACATAAAGAACGCAACAGTAAATATTCCAGTAAGAGTATCAAACATATACTGTACTCTTACATTTAAAACACCTGCAGGTGAATTTCTTCCGGTTAAGACTTTCAAATTGCGCAATGAAGACTGGTCTGAATATGAGCAGGATGTTTACGGAAATGAAGAGTTCGGTCCTTTTACTATCGAGATAGAGAATCTTAATACAAATGAAGTTAAAACGGCTCTTAAAAACGGCTACATGCCCCAGATACACGTGATAAGCTATGACCTTGAAAAGGTAGATGATTCCAATTATAATCCGGGTGTTAATAATCTGAAAATCGTTGAGGAAACAGCCAAAGGTCGTACCGCGCTTATTAAAATAACAGGCGAAGGAATCAGGGAAATGTACAGGGTCCCGGCTTTTAACGTTGAGGAAGCAAGCGACGGTACAGGCAGTATAAGCCCGGGAGTGTCTCTGAAAAAGGCACTTTTTCAAATATTCAAGGACAGGGTAGGCGATGTAGAGACATGGACTAGCGATGAGGGTAATAAGGAACTCACTGTATATGACGAAAACCTTAAATGGATGCCCGGTGCACCTGATTCGGATAATCATACATATTCCGACAATACAACCGGTAACTCATGGTCCTATTTTGAAACTTACGTGAAAACATATTTAGATGAATATGATGTTGAACATAAAATTGAAACAATAAAGCGCATAGGCGACCTTAGTTCATATAACCCGTTTAGTAAAAAAGATAATACAATGTATGATGCAAATGAGCTGCTCACAAAAGATGAATTTTTCAAGATGAAATACTGGGTTGTTTATCATAATGGCAGATATTATGACGGGGATATAAACGACCCGATATGGGCAGGGGAACGATACGAGATAATATGTATGGATATGGAAGATTTTAATACACATTTTGAAACATTCTCTTATACTCCACTTCAGTCCCAAGAGACAATAGAAGTAACTACATTGTGGAATGAAGTTTCAAATGAAGGCCAGTTTGCAAGATCAGTCTATCTTGGGAAGGCAGTACGAGGTGATGCGATTCATCTTGAACTTAATCTTTCAAATAACCGCATGCTTTTTGATCCTGCTGCTTTTGAAGCAGGATTAGGGTTTGGTGAGGTTTACCAGGAGTTTACTGATTCTGATGAGTATGAGGATCTGGACAATGGATTTGCATGGTTTAATTTTGACTATACTACTGATGACACCGAAGAAGTCAAAGAAGGCATTCCACTGGATTTTAATCATAGTGCAAACGGCAGAACAAATTCAATATTAGTGGAAATTGAAGAATCGGAAAACGCTGCTGATTATGACATCAGAATATACTCTCCGGATGGTACAACATATGATAAAACCATAAGAAAATCGTATACAGATCTTGAAAAGAACGGCGGTATAATTGCTGTAAACAGGCATACTGTTGATTCTTCCGGTGATCTGGTTGATGCCATACCTGAAGGTACATATTATGTTGATGTAACTGCAAGAGGCACTGTTTACGGTGTGCCGGTTACAAAACCAAGTTCGAACAATCACGACGGCGATACAACGGTTGAGGGAGATGATGTCTCTGTTACTGTTAATAATCCAACTGATACAGTTGCCGGAGAATTTACCTATACTGTTTCTTCCAGAACAAATATGCTGACTTTTCAGATCAGCGATGCTGATAACGCTGAATATTTTCTTGTAGAATACACAGGTCCGCAGAATTACGGTATTACTTCTGTTACTTCTGAAAAGATTCATGCAGGTTATAACGTGATTGAACTTAGTAATCCTTCTGACGATCCTGTAGATCCCGGTGTTTACGAGGTGCACGTTTATTCAATTATAAATGGTGATGAAACATCGGTTTCGCGTACTGAAGCAGGCAGCGGTCAATTTATACTCGTAAATTACGAACGCTACAGTGATCAGAAAACTGAAATACCGAAATTATCCACAGATTATTTTGACCAGCGGGCTCTTGACCTGGAAGTGAACTTCAATGACGGGTCAGGCTGGTACCGGTTGAAGCTTTCGTCAGGAGAAGCAGGAGAGGACGGAAGAACTATTAATTGCCTTTCCACTAACTACATGGTATATAATCAACAGAAATTTCATATATATTTTCAGCCCCCTGAAGGCGATGACTATTGCCCGTACAATGTATTCAGCGGAGGCCGTGATGAAGTTGATATATATTTACGTACAGTGGCAAAACCGGAATACAGATATACAGTATGGCCGAAGAAAAACAGCAATTCAGCATGTAATAGCATTGAAGATGCAGACAGGTATATTTACACAAATGTAGAGTCTCTGGGTTTACTCCCTAATGGCGATGTGGTACAGTACTGGATGGAAAATGAGGAAACAGATTCTTCCAATTTTGAAGATCTGGTAGAGGATAAACAATATACTTTCAATTATCTTTCTACAGTTTCGGACGGCAATTTCGGCATTGTTCAGAATGATAATACTGAATATTTCTTTTCACCGGCTGTATTTAAAAAGTACAGTATAAAGTCTTCCATTGAAGATCAAATGGTTGTTGATCCTTCAACCGGACTTGCAAAACCGACATTCAATGCAGTGGGAACTGATTCTTCAATAGTTATAAGTGAACTGGATTATCCTCAGGAAGTAAATTTTTTCAGAATCTACTGTATAGAAGATGATCATGTCGGAGAAAGCTTGGATACATGGGGAGATCCTGTAATTACAACAGAAAATACATGTACTATTAGTGGACTTTCCAGATATAAGTGTTATACACTTTGCGTTATTGCGAATTCAAATGGAACTGCAAGCCAACTCGCTTATAGATTAATCCGTACAGCTACAAATTACATCGGTATTCCTTTAGAAAGTCCATACAATTATGCTCATGGTGCTGGTTACTTCACTGATTCAGGTTATCTCTCAACATCAGCAGGAATCCCGTTACAGGCAGGTATTGATTATCAATACAATATGCCACTTGATGGAGATCAATACGGGATTTATGGAAACGGTGCGGGTATCTGGGATACTGAACCAAGCGGATCTTTTATGAGCGGAAAATATCTGCGGATAGTTCATGCGGGATATAATATTACAAGTCCATTAGATATGGGAATAATACCATTGGCAAAAGAATTAGAAGATATAAATGTAACTCCTGCTCCTATTTGGGATGAAAATGACAATGTATGGAGGCCAACAGCTTATATTGATCCGGAAAGAAGGGCGTTCGTTTTGCCAAGACCCAGTTATATGAGACTTTCCGCTGCTGATGCAGTAAATCCAATAATTGGAAGTGTTGAGTCATATAGTGGTTCTTGGATAGCTGCTTATACGGGATGGGGACTTTTATTTGAATCTTCATTTTCAGTACATTCCGATAGTGCAAGTAGTGAGCAGGCAACTATAAATCATAAAAGTTCATGGCCAGATAAGGGTACTATCTCTACTTGGATTTATTCTACTTCAGCCTTTATTTTGCAAGGAGGCGACTCTCAAAGAGGATATGTATCTATTGGCTCATCGAATGTTATTAGAGTATTAAAAGATTCAGCATTAGCTACTTATTTTTATTACACCAGAATACAAGTAAGAGTTCTCAATTCAACTGTTTATCTATCATCAGATATTCCTGGAGGTACTAATAATCATGTTTATATAATATGGGATAAGGATGGTCAGGATATTGGTGATGGTAAAACCTGGGAAGTATTTATTGACAATAATCCTGTAGCATCTGGTACTAATGATATTTCATCTGTATTATCTGAAAATAATATAATTGAGAGTATATATGCACTTGGATGTTTCCCTATTAGTCCTCCTTATGGTGAAACGGTAAGTGCTTCACAAGCCTTTAAACTCTGGGATTCAGTAGTTTCTCCAACACCAGACTGGATTTTCGATTATGAAAGTAATGGTGGTGATGATTATAGATATGCTCTTCATCCGATATATGGACCGCTATATGGATACAAGCCTGCATTGGATTCATCAGCAACTCCTGCCGGCGGTATAGGATGTTTTTACATACCGCAATGGTAAAGACGTCTGAACCGCGGATTAAAAAGATTAAAATGATTAGTATGATTCGCGGTTCGGTTTTTTAAAGGTTTTGCTGATTGGTTTGATTTTATTGCTAACATGCGCTTTTTGAAGGAAGCAACAGTTTGTACGTTTTTCTTTGGCAATAATGCAATATGCAATCTGATTAGAAAAAGCAGATGTTTGAAAAAAACGTGTAATCAGTGTAATCATTTTAATCTTTTTAATCCGCGGTTCAGACAGGAGATGACAGGTTCTAAGACCAGAGGCAGAGGGAATGATTAGAGACGGAAGTAATGAAACAAGATATACGTAGATGTCTGAATAATAGAAGGAGATCATAATAAATTCAATGTACCGCAAACTGATATACATATTTCTCGCAGCAGCTATTGCACTATTCCCGTCCTGTAAAGATGGCGGCGGAAGCAGCGGGAAGAGCGGTGTTTCTCTGGAACAGAATACTGGTTCCCTTGTTGTCAATGTTTCTTCTACAACAAGCCGTCTTATTCTTACTGACGAGGATATGATCCCTCATTCCTATGTAATCACAGGCCAGGGTCCAAATAACAGTACGTTTTCACGAACATTGATAGAGGAAGATTCAGCTGAAATACAGGGGCTTGTATTCGGCGACTGGATAATTTTTGTGGAAGCCCTTAACAGCAATAATGTATCCATCGCAGGCGGGGAGACTTTTGTAACTGTACATACAGGTGAAACAGCAACATGCGATATACTTGTAGAACCGTTTACAGGACTCGGTACTTTAGACATTGCCATTGAATATCCTGACGATGTTGAAAATCCTTCCTTTGAAATAACTCTTGAACGTAAAGGCTATGACCCTGTTGAGCTGGGTTATGAGCTTAATGAAATACTGAACAGGGCTGAAGTATATACTCAGGCAGAAGCAGGATATTACACACTGAGAATTTCCTTGTATGATGAAACGAATTCTGTTGATCCGTATGTTGGAGGAGCTGTTGAAGTAGTAAGAATAGCTCAGGCGCAGATAACAAGTGAAACAATTGAAATAACATGGGCTGCTTCCGGAACAGATCCGGGTTCTGCAAATCCTGATGATCCTGAATTTCCTTCGCCAGGCGCACCGGAAGGAAGCGATGCTATATCAGCTTCCACTAATCACAGCGGCAAGGAGGGACTCACATCTCCTGAACTTAATCCGCTTGCAGGTGCCGCTTATGTAAATTTGCCTCAGATAGGAAATTACGGATATATGAATCTTAGTTATCCTGTTGAAGTGCCAGCAGGCAGAGCAGGAATGCAGCCAGCGATTGGGCTTTCGTATTCGTCTTCCGGTACTGACGGACTTGCCGGAATGGGCTGGAGCATGAGCACAGGATTGGGAGTTATTTCAAGAACATCGCGTTATGGTGAGCTTTACTATGACGAGAGAGATGTTTTCATGTATAACGGAAAACGGCTCGTAAAAGTTCAGGGTCCTGAAAACAGCGAAACCGGCACTTACAGAATGGAGATAGAGAGCGGCTTCATGCGCTTTGAACTGACAGGCACAGACGAAGGGGGAGTCTGGCATGTATATAACAAAGCCGGAACAATAACTGTCTTCGGCGAGAATCAATCGGACAGGATTTACAATCCGGATGATGAAACTAAAACATATATATGGAATTTTTCGAGAAGCTATGACCTGAACGGCAATTATGCGCAGGCAGTTTATGATGAAAGTGATTTTGAACTTAACAGCTTTAAATATTTAAAAGAGATAAGATACACAGGCAATACAAACACTGCTACACCTGCAAGGCAATGGGTACGCTTTACGTATAAGGACAGAGAAAAGCCGTATGTTTCAACCTCTTCCGGCTTTATAATGAAGATGACAAGGCTTCTTGATAAAATTAAAGTAGGGTGGGATGACCCTCTGAATTCCGGCACAGAAACAGTTCTCTGGGATTATAAAATGGTCTATGAAACATCTGAAGACAGCGGAAGGCCTCTTCTTAAAACTGTTGAATCCAGCAGAAATACGACAAAGCCTGAATTTAAATACCAGGATGCTGAACACAGCCTTGTATGGAATGTTGTAAATAATCCGGATTATAATTCCGGTATTGATCCGTCAAAAATAAAATATTTCCAGGGAGATTTCAACGGTGACGGTAAGTCGGATATGGTATTTTTTAATCCTGATACAGGATTATGGAAAGCTGCAGAAAGCAGTATAAACGGAGGATATAATTTTCCGACATATGGTTCGAGATACAGGGGATATGACAGCGAAAAGAAAATACAATTTTTTCTGGAAAATGCTACAGGCGATTATAACGGGGACGGCAGGGCTGATATTGCATTCTATCTTCCGGAAACAAGGGATTTCATTGTAGCCGAGCATACAGGTAGAAACTTCAATTTCAGAAATTACGGCAGGCTGAGCGTAACAGGGCTTGATATATTTAAATGCGCATGGTTCACAGGTGATTATGACGGAAACGGCCTTTCCGATACTGTTCTTTTTGATGAGGAAACCGGAAACTGGTGGCTGATGTCAAATAAAGGCGGTTCATTCTCCTTTATTTTATTTTCAAAGCATTTTCAGAATCTTTTCAGGGACGATTATTCTCCGAATTCGAACATGGACAGTACATCTACATCGGATAATTCGGATTTCGGCATGGATAGGGATAAAATAAAATTTCTTTCAGGTGATTTTAACGGGGACGGCAGAACAGACATTTCAATTTATGATTCCCGCAGCGGCAGGTTCTGGGTAGCTGAAAACTACAGGGATGACCAGATTGGATTCCGTCTTGAATGGAAACTTTATAAGGAATTTACAGTACCTGAACAGGTATTATTTTCAAATGATAATTTTTGCGGAGACTTTAACGGTGACGGACTGTCAGATCTGCTTCTCTTTGACAGAAGCACAGGTAACTGGATTCTTGGAGAGACAGGTGAAAGTACCCTTCAGTTAAAGATTTTTTCACAGGCACCGCAGTTCAGGGAAATTACCCGCTGGCTGCAGGGAGATTTTAACGGTGACGGGCGGACTGATATAGGTTTTTATTCCATAACTGATAATAATTTCTGGATAGGAGAAGCCGATTATGACGGATTCAGGTACAGAATATACAATAATCTGCAATACGGGCCTGATCCGGATGAAGTATTAAAAACTCCTCTTCCAAAGGATGAAGTGAAGATAGAAATCGGATCTGCTGCTGTTGCTGATGCGGAAGAAACAACAGTAATGCAGTTCAGTTTTGATGCGAATTACAATTTCGGAAACGGAGAACTGCTGTTCCCGGGTATTTATACCGAAGAACCGGGTTTGCTCCTTTACAGAAAGAATGCGATTGATGGACTTGAGGATGGATGGTATTATACGGAATCAGGGGATGATCAGGCAGAGTACATGAATCAATCCGTTTTTGATTTTAATCCTGAATCAGAAGACATTCTGATCATGAATAACGGACGTCCGTTCAGATCAGGAAACAGTGATGGAATTCTGTATTATAATGAATCAGACAAGCACTTTCAATTTATGCATCATAACAGTATCTGGCAGAATGATACGATAGGTGATTTCAATGATACTGATTTTTCATATACAGAGGATTTGTGTTTAACAGGCAATTTTATTGATAATAATATTTCGGTAATAGTTAGCGATATTCAGGGAAGTGAAGCCAGTTTACTGGCAGACAGTTATGAAACTGATAGATACAATCTGGATATTATATTTAAAGCAGGTTTCTTTGAGGATGATTTTTTAAGTGCTCCTTATGATTTCAGGGAAATGTTCCTGAATTATGGGAACATCAGGAACAGCGTATTCTTTTTTACAGGAAATTTTATTATTGAAGGCGTTCAGCATCAGATCCTTGCAGTTGACAGCCGAACACAGGATCAGAAATGGTATGCGGGAACAATAGATATAGATAACAGAAAGGTTGTATTTACAGAATTATCTCCAAGTGCTTCAAACTCAACAATCTTCCAGAAAAACGGTTATACAGGTCTGTACAAATCCGCAGGAAACAGAATTATTTACGGAACCGAGACAAATGACAGGCCAAGGTTTCATGAAATATTTATAAATGAATATAATGAGATTGAACTTGTTTCATATTCCTCACTTGAAGCCGGATTAAAGTTTGAAGGTATTTTTGACAGTCTGAATAACCCGGTACTTAAAAGCGAATCCGAATGGAAATATTATGACTTAACAACGCGGCGGTTGAAGGACCTTGACCCTGATTTAAGCAGCAGCGATTATATTACCGGTACCGTACTGGGAAGAAACGATCTTATTGATAATTATTATCCATATGAGTGGATTCAGGGCGATTATAACGGAGACGGCAAAACAGACATTGGAATATTTCATCTTGGAGAGCGTAAATGGTATTTTGCAAACACAACAGGTACTGTTCCGGACCTTATAAATGAAGTTAAAAACGGCATTGGTGGTACTTATAAAATGGAATACGCTAATTCATCATCTCTTGATAATACCGGTGATGATAGTGTTTCCGACCTGCCTGTAAATTATAAGGTCTGCACCAAACTGACAGTTGAGGATGGAAGAGGCGACAGCATAGTTACAAATTATGAATATGCAGGCGGTTACGCGCATTCAGTATTTATAAACGGTTTTAAGGAAACCGATTATTTCGGTTTCAGTGAATTCAAGGTAATTGATGCGCTGGGCGGAAAAACAATAAATACTTATTATAATGTTCCATATGATGACTTCAGAAGGAACAGGGCCCTTGCAGGAGCGATAAAGGAAAGCAGGTTTGTCGGAAGTGACGGTAAAGAATATTCGCGCACAGAGTATGAATACAAGCTTCATGAAATAAATACTCCGGGTGCTCCCGTAAATCCGTTAAACGGGGAAGATCCGGTAAGTTATCTTATTGAGCCTGTTGAAGTGCGCAAATATGTAAGCAATGTTCTGTCAGAAACAAGAAAATCGAATATTGTGCTTACTCCATATAAGTATGAAATGGAGAGCAAAACCGAGAGTGTAACAGACCACTATTCAGACGCAGTTCATGCAGAGACTACTGTTTCAGGTTACAATGAATATGAAAATCTGGCTGACACGAATGAGACAAGGCTTGTACTTAAGAGAAATTATATAAATACCCCGAATGAAACAACATCGGAATATGAGTATGATTATAAAGGAAACCTGACAGGAGAAACCACGTCATACACCGGAACTGGATTAAGGGTTCCTGACAATACTGTTTTTGAATATGAATATGACGATTACGGAAACAAAATACTCACAAGAAATATAAGCGGATCTCCTGCCAGAATTATTGAGACATCATATGACGATGCCGCAGGCCTTCACCAGTTTGTTACAGAGAAAAAAAGTTATACAGGAAGCATATACATAGCAACCGGATATACAATTAATTACGGTTCCGGTTTTGGAAAGATATCGCAAATTACTGATCCTAACGGGAACAGCACATATTTTGACTTTGACGCATGCGGCAGGCTTTTCCGCCAGATGGCTGATACTGATTCCGGAATGAAGCGTGTACTTGATGAATATTATTATTCAGCAAATCTGCCTGACCCGCTTTCAGTTAAGGTAATTCAGTACACAGGTACAACAGACCCGGATATACAAATACGCGTGTTTGCTGACGGTATGGGAAGAGGCATTCATACCATTAAAAGCGCAGGCCCCAATAATCAGGACAGGCTTTATACAAAAACCGGACTCATTGTTTACGATGCTGTAGGACGGGCAATAAGAAAGAGCCAGACTCACTGGGCCGGAAATGATGAGATTGATAAATTTGTACCTAACGGAACTGAGAAGAATCCGAGAATGTATAAATTTGATGCTTCGAACAGAGTGACGAAAGTAACAGAACCAAAGGCATTTCCGGAAGAACCTGAAACATCTGTATCCTATACATATAATGATCCGTGGGAGACAATTACAGAGCACAGCATTGGCAGAAGCAAAAGAATAATAAAGAATGCCAGGGGGCTTGTGCTTTATGTAGAGGATTCAGGTATTGGAGATGAAGGTGAAACAGTAAATGCTGCAATGGGTTTTGCTTATGATATTGCAGGGAATCGAATTAAGAAGATGGATCTGACCGGCCCCCTAAATCCTCCCGGGGGGGACTTTGGTATGGATATTACAATTGATTCAGGTCAGTTTAATGTCGGAGTAAAGGAATCATCGGGAAGCAATATTTGTCAGTGGAGATATGACGGTTTCGGAAGAGTGGCTGAATCGAGTGATCCTGATATGGGATATATTGAGTACCAGTACAACAATTTCGGGGAAGTCAGCCAAAAGAGGGACGGTCTGGACAGAATCATTCAAATGAGTTATGACAGGCTTGGAAGACTTACTGAAAAAGAGCTGCCAGGCGATGAAGGTACAGTATTTTATGAATACGATGTAAATGCAGGAAGCGTTAACTGCATTGGAAAAGTCGTGCGAATTGATGATCCTTCACAGACAAAGGTATTCAGCTATGATATGCTGGGCAGAATAAATAAGGAAACGCGTACTATTAAAGCGCCTGCAGATGCTACGGCAGGTTTTTCAGGGGCTGTTACTACAGGTACTTTTGTTACAACATTTAATTATGACTTTTTAAACAGAAAAAGAAAAATTGATTATCCTTCAGATCCTAATACCGGTATAGGAATAAGCGCTGTATATTCATATTCCGAAGCAGGTGTTACCGGAGTTGATGTTTACAACAATGCGGGAAGAAAGGGAATCATTAATAATGTACTGTACAATGAATTCGGACAAATGATGGAAATTGACAGGGGCAACGGTACATCTACGCATTATGAATATGATATTAAAGGAAGACTTTCGAATCTTGTTACATTTACAGAAACAAACAGCACTGAGAAGAAACTGCAGGATGTATCATATACCTTTAATATTGACAACAGCATTGCTTCAATTGTGAATTCTCCTGATCTGGATAATATTGGTGCATACCCGAATACAGTCAGATATGATTACACTTATGACGGGCTTAACAGGCTTAAAAGAGCAGAGGGCCAGTATATGAAAGCTTCTGCCTTAAACGGAACCAGCCAGGATGTTGTGAATACATTTGAACAGGGCTTTGAATATGCTGACAACGGCAACATGGCAGCAAAGCATACACTTGATCCGTCTACACACATGATTATTGATTCCAGAACTTACGTATATAATGACGGTAATCATGCCACTACATCAGTACTGTCCGCATCTGAAGGCGATCAGCCTGTTTTTCAGATGCAGTATGATGCTGTAGGTAATATGACAACATACTCTGTTGCGTCTTCTGCATCTGACACAGCCAAGCTTCCATGGCAGAGTGGAGAAACATTTACTTCAAAAACAATGGTGTATGACTCATATAACAGATTAGTGCAGGTTTCCAATCCTGATCAGAGCAATGAACTTAAAGGATTGTACTGGTATGATGATCAGGGATTCAGGGTGCGTAAAATATCTCGAAGAGAAATTAATGAACAGATAAGGGATGTTGAAACGCTCTATCCTTCCATGTACTTTGGTATGGAAAAGCACAGAACAACTTCAGGAAGTGAAATTGCGGATACCAGCTACTCGGTTAACAACATTTATCTTAACGGAGTACGAATTGCAGCTGTTATCCCTTCAGGAAGCGCCAGATATTATTTGACTGACCAGGTTGACAGCGTCAAGGTTGTGGTTGATGACAACGGGGATGCTGTTACGCGTATGGAATATCTGCCATTTGGAGAAACGTGGTTTGTAGAAGGTAATGAGAGTGATTCTCCCAAGTACAATTCCCAGGAGCTTGATAAGGAAACCGGATTGTATTATTATAATTCGCGGCAATATAATGCAGAAATCGGACGCTTTGTTACTGCTGACACTGTCATAGATGGGGAGCTGGATACTCAGGGATGGAACAGGTATTCTTATTGCAAGAATAATCCGATTATGTATAAAGATCCGACTGGGCATGAGGGTGCTGCAGCGGCCCCGGGTCCTGCTTTGGGTGGCTATGCTGCTAATGGTGCTGCTTTTGCTGCTGCTATGAATGGAGGTAATGCAGCAGCTGTTGCAGCTGCTACTGCTGGTGCTGCCGCTGCTATGCCTGGGGCTAATCCCTACGGACAATATGGATATCTTACTGCTGATGTATTCGGTAAGATGCATGTAACTAATAATACATCTGGTGATCCAATGGCGATGCTGATAGCTTTACTGAATCCAAGTGATGCGATTACTGATGCAGTACATTCTGCTGATAACCTAACAACTGTCGTTGAAGCTGCAATTGATCTACCTTTTGTTCAACCAGGTGAACCAGATGCACACGGAAATCCAGGAACCTGGTGCAATCTTGCTGCAGACATAGCTGCAAATGATGCAGGAGCTGATACTTCGTCTATATTAAATATAAATCCTAATACAGGACTTCCTGATATTGCATGGACTAATGCAAATAGTATGTTTAATAATGCTCAAGATGCTGCTCATGACTCAGCAGATACTGGTGTTTATTTAACTACGCCAGAGAATGCGCAACAACTTGCAAATGAAGGTAAAGTCGTTTTGGCTATTCAACAAGGACCTCGTTCTTCAACTGGAGGATTAGGACATGGTCATGTCGGAGTAGTCGTCCCTAATGGTGGTATAACGGTTAGTTCTTTGGTGGGTGGGCCACTTATTGGACAAGCTGGAAGTAATCCAGGTGTTAGAGGTGCGAGTCAATCATTTAATAGCGGTAGGGCAGTGATATATGTTGCCTTACCTATGAGATAAATTATACTATAATATTTGGAGGGTGAAATGAAATTAAAAATAATAACGATTATTATTATTTTAACTAATATTTTATTTGCTGAAGATACTGAGGATTCAAAAAAAATTATAGGATTTTGGGCTACTTTATATACAGCTTCAGGTTTGGAATATGGATATGTATTTGATTCAGATGGATTTTTTTATTATTTAGATGAATCAGGAAATAATGTAAAATATTTATATAGTGGTTCAATGGGTAAGTGGAAAATAGAAAATAATAAAATAATGATAAGAATTGAATACAATACTAAGTGGGAAAAGGAGTGGATTGAAGATGTACAAGGGTTTTACTATCCTGGAGAGAATAATAGTTGTATACTTATAAAAGATAAATTATCAAATTGGGAGTCAATTGGCGATATCAGAATATATACAAGTTCAAAATCTTATACTGATAAAGATGATTCTTATTCAAAACCTGCGAATATTTTTTTTCGTAAGATTCTTAATAAAGAAATACACCGATATCACGGATCTTATTGGAAAAGATGTGAGGAAGTGTCTAATTGTGATAGAGCGCAGTCAATTATTAGATTCTTTAAGAATACTAAAAAAAATAAGTAATAATTATAGTAGATGACGATGAGGCGTCTTTTTTTGTCTGAATTATTGATTATGCAGTTTGCGTCCTCTTACGTGTTCAGTTTTATAATTCATCTAAGCGGTGAAACATGCTGCGAATTTAGGGAAACAATCCCTAAGGTTAGGGAAAACATTCCCCATTATATGGAATGAATTTCACGGTATGGGGAAGACATCCCTTAGTTTGGAGAAGGCATTTCCATGTAAGAATAGCTATCCCCATTAATGGGGACGAAATTTTTGTATATGAATAGTAAGGCACCGAGATCGGGGAAAATATAATAAAGATAAAGCAGTAAACTCGAAGGAGAAGATTTCCAACTCGGCGTGATTTAAAGAGACCCCCTCTGCCGCTTCGCGACATCTCCCCCTTTGCAGGGGGAGCAATCTGTAAGCAGGGGATTTTGGGTGCATACAGGACGATGAGTTGTTGACTGTCAGCAAAAGCGAAGGGGGCTGGATCAGACGATTTAATAATGGTGTACATAGCAGCAACCATTGCTCCCCCTGTCAAGGGGGAGTGCCCGTAGGGCGAGGGGGTAAAAAGCACAGACAACCATCCCCGCTAAACGCAGCAAATTATGATAAGCGTTGGTAGCAAATATAGCAGTAAAGACAAAGAAAAACAGAGAAAACCAATGCAGCGCATCTTCAACAGAACATCCGAACTCAAAAAAAGACGTACGCTAAGAGCAAACCTTACAGTTGAAGAGAAAATTTTCTGGGAGCAACTTAGAAACAAAAAGTTAAATGGATGCAGGTTCAGAAGACAATGCAGCATAGGACCATACGTCGTAGACTTTTACTGTTCGTCAATTAAACTCGCGATTGAAATAGACGGCGGAGTACATGATTGCGGATCAGCAAAGGAGTACGATAAAAATCGAGACGAGTTTATAAGGTCATTGGGAATAAATTTAATACGATTTAGTAATGAAGATATTCGAAGGAATCTGGATGTAGTTATAAAGATGTTACAGGGAGTAAAGTAGTTCGTTCTTTGAAAACAGATTAGCAATAATCATTTTAGCCGTAGTTTTAATCTTTTATAAAGATTTTCTCTGGCACCAATCATAAGAAGACGTACAATTCTTTCATCTTCGAATATCTGATAGATTATTCTGTAATCAATACCAAGATATTTGAAATGATAAGATTTTAAAGAGGAAAATTTTCCTGAAAGATTTTCAGCCTGATACGGATCTTCTTTAATCAGTTTCAGATGATGATCCTGAATTAGCCGAATGACTTTTGGATGGATCTTTTTCAGATCTTTTTTAACGGGAGCAACAGCTTTGATCTTATACATAATTTAATGATTAAATAATTCGTTTTCGTCCAAATCGTCGCTGCGGGATATTGACATTCTTTTAGATAATTCGTCCTGTTCCTTTTGATCTAAAAGAAGATATAAGTTATCTTTTTCCTGCGGTGGAAGTGAATCAATTTCTTTCAGAATTTGTTCAGCGGTTAGTTGAGGCATTTTTATTATTCCTGTATGTAATTTCGATATTAATTTAACAGATTTAACTCTTTAAGGCAATACTTTTACTAAAGATATAAACAAAAAATAATCAGCTGTATGTATTCCCTGAAGACTTTATGTTTGAAATGTCACAAGGTGAGTTCTCAGACTTGAGGTCACAAATTGTGACCTCTAATTGGGGCGGAACTCGATATAAACCAATGGTAGTTACAGAGCAGGGAGTTGCCATGCTGTCATCTGTTCTGAAAAGTGACTGAGCGATTCAGGTAAATATTCAAATAATAAGAGCATTTATAGAACTAAGAAAAACATTGATCTCAGCTAATACTATACAGAAAGAGATCGATATATTAAAGATCAAATTTAAAAATCATGACTTTAAACTGAATGTATTATTTAAAGCAATTGAGGAATTACTAAATCCGGAAATAAGACCAGTAAGAGAAATTGGTTTTAAGGATAATAATAAGAAATAAGTTATTTTAAAAACGCAGATTCCTGCTGATCAGCTAAATATAGATAAAAGAGTCAGTCATAAAACAAAATAAAAATATAAAAAAGATATAAATTAGCACTATTACATCCCTCCTTTTCCTGCAGGAGATATTCCCTAAGGAAAATAGAAGTTCATTATTGTTTATATGACGAGGGATGAGTGCAATGAGTTTAAAAAGTTCAAACTCGAAAGACCCGCATTAATAAGCATAATTTATAAATAAGTCTTATTCTATATGTTGGACTTTCAACCTTCAACCCTGGAATTTTAGTTAATAGAATAATCAGTAATAAAAAATATAATAAGAGGCTGACCATGTTTAAAAAAGCTCTTCTTCTGGCTACTGTATTTTCTGTATTGATATTATCAAATTGTTCATCAGACGACAGCTCGTCACAGGCTGATTCACCGGATAATTCGGTAAGCACTATTCAGCTTGATAATAATACAACAGGCCCGAAAGGAATACTTAAGCTGAATATTTACGAAGAAGAAAGCAAGCAAAGCATACCATATAACATTGATTTTGCAAATAAAACCACGCTGCCGGATATAGACATGACAATAGATTCATTCAAAATATCAGGCACTTGCTCAGACGGCAGCAGCTTCAGCCTTTTAACCTCTTTAAATAATATAGAAATCAGAAACATGTCTGTTGGAAGATGGATTATAAAAATAGAATCTCTAAACACAGATAAAACAGGAATCGGATACGGCGAAGGATGGGTGGAAATCAGGGAAAGTGAGAAGTCGGAATTATTAATAGCTGTATTACCGCATAACGGGTTCGGAATAATACAGATTACAGTAGAATGGGAAGCCGAGATTGACAATCCTTCAATTGAAGGCAGTATAGCGCGAAGCAATTCAACAATCTTTGACCTTCAGTTCGAAATAATCGGTAACACTGCAACAGCAGAAATAACAGGAGCAGCAGGATATTATCTGTTAAGTGTAAACCTGTATGATGTAGAAGGGGAAGTGCATCCGTATGTAGGAGGAGCAGTAGAAGTAGTAAGAATAGTGAAAGATGAAATTACACCTGGCGTGTTTTACATAAACGCAAACAGCGAATACGGCTACGGAGACATTGAAATAGGCATTGATGTGGATATGAAAGATCCTATTGATATTGCACTAAGAGGACAGGTAGCAAGCTACAATATAGGCAGTACAATGACTGTAATGGCTTCATCTTCAGGAGAAAGTAGTCCTGTAACATATACATGGTACTTAAACGGAGAGCTTGTACAAACAGATTATATTGATGATCCGGCTAATGATGACAGTTCATATACAACCAGAAGTACTTTACCTGCAGGACCTTACAGACTTGATGTAACAGCGTTTAATGATTCAGGAGACAGGGCAGGATCAGTGAACTATCATTTTCAGGTCTTACCTGAAGCACCGTCAAACCTTTCTTACAGCGAGAATCCGGCAGTTTATACAGTAGGAATCCCGATAACAGATAACATTGCAACAGTAACAGGAGAAGGCTGTACCTTCAGCGTGTTTCCTGATCTTCCTCAGGGCTTAACATTAGATGAAAATACAGGTCTAATATCAGGAACGCCTTTAGCAGCTCAGACAGAAACAGTTCATACAGTATATGCAGAGAATTACGGAGGCTCAACAAGCTATGATCTGACTATAACAGTTAATATAGTGATACCGGCACTTTCCGTTACAGAAACCGGCGAAGATCTGATAACACTAAGCTGGACATATAATTATCCGAATATATCCGGCTATGAAGTGTACAGAAGCACAACACAGGGAGATTATGATTATACATCACCGCTTACAGTAATAACATCAGGTGAAACTACAGGAACACATACAGATTTAACTGTTGATAGCGAAACGACTTACTATTATGTAGTCAGGGCATATTATGGATTTAATTATACACAGGATTCCAATGAGGTTTCGGCAACAACACAATCAGCTGGTACAGAAGGTGAATTAAAAAGCCGCTGGCCTTTTGAAGGTAATGTCCTGGATGTTGAGGGTGAGAATGATGGTACTCGGAATGGAGATGTTCTGCCTGCGTATACAGAAGGAGTAAAGGGATTACCCAATACTGCAATAAAATTAAGTTCTACAGATTCAAGTTATGTTGATTTTGGCCTGGATACCTTTGCAATAGAAGAAACAAATGAGTTTACCGTTGCCTTCTGGCTACGCCTTGACAGTACATCTGCTTCAAGTATCTTGCGAAGAGGGGAATATGCTTATCCCTTTATAATTTCACGTTATTCTTCTTCAGATAATATTATTCGATGGATAGTCAGAACAGATGATACTCATTATTTCTATGGTAATGAACATCTCAATATAGGAGAGTGGTATCATGTCACTGTTAATTATGGTAATGGATATACAAAATTGTTTATAAATGGAATTGAGGATAATTCCGGTGAATTAACAGGAGATTTGTATACAGGATTAAGTGATTCCAATTTAGTGCTCGGTGGCGGTTCATGGGGGAGTAACAGCGATATCTCAATTAGTGACCTTCGAATATATAACCATGCTTTATCAGATACTGAAGTAACAGATTTATTTAATACTGCCAATAATAATAATTGTGTGTTCAGTTGCATCCGGCCGTCAGGCTATTCTCTTAGCACTGCGGAACAGGCAAAATATGGCAGTAATGTGTATGATAGTCTTAGTGCATGGAATTCAGCACGTGCACGTGACCTTGTAGCAGCAGATGAAAGTGAAATATGCGAAATCATTCATGGAAACGGATGGACAAATTCCGATACGTCAGGAGTTAATCTTTATTCAACGTTTGTTACTGATACTGATCATAGAATAATAATCAGAACAACTCCTGAATCAAGGCATAATGGTGTCTGGGATGATACAAAATATAGACTTGCTACTTCTGGATGTGATTCAATTCGAATTAGAGCTGATTATGTTCGTATTGAAGGATTGCAAATTTCTAACGAAGCTACTGGGTGGCAGCATATTGCTTTGCAAGTCGAGGATCAGTCTTCGGATAATCTGATAGAATTATGTAATAATATTGTAAAAGGATTACACAGTGGCGTTATGGACTATCATTCAGGAATTGAATTAATTGAAAGCACTATCAATGCCAAAATATGGAATAATATTATTTATGGTTATGATTCCGGTGGAACCGGCAATATAGGAATCTGGCCGCATTATTATAATACTGCATATATTTTTAATAATACTGTAATTAATTGTTCAGCTGGAATATATAGTTCAAATGATGGTACATGTACTTCAATTAATAATCTTGTATCAAACTGTTCGACTAATTTCTCATGGTCATTCTCATCAGAATCTGATTATAATGCTTCAGACGACAATACAAATGCAGGTGGAACTCATGACAGGACCAACCAGACATTCACCTTTATCGATCCGGCGTCTGAAGATTACAGGCTTGCTCATTCTGATAAAGGAGCAACAGACTGCGGAGCAGATTTAAGATCTGATGCCAACATATTTTTCAATGATGATACAGCTGGAAATACGAGAACAGGCACGTGGAATATTGGAGCATCTGAAGAATATTCTATTACTTATAGCTGTGTGCGTCCTTCAGGTTACACACTAACTGCTGAAGAACAAATTAAATACGGGAGTAATGTGTATGATACTTTAATAGCCTGGTTTTCGGGAAGGGCTCGTAATCTTGTAACTGCTGATGAGACTGAGATTTGTGAAATTATTAATGGAAATGGCTGGAGTAATCCTGATACAAGCGCTGTTCATTTTTATCCAACAGGATATTTTATTACAGATTATGATCACAGGATCATAGTTCGAACTACTCCTCAGGCAAGGCACAGCGGTGTATGGGATAATACCAGGTACCGACTTGAAGTTTCAGGTGATGATTCATTTGAGATTCAGTCAGATTATGTTCGTATTGAAGGACTTCAGGTTTTAAATAATGCTACCGATTGGGGGCATATTGCGTTTCAAATTTGTGACCAGACAGCTGATAATCTTATAGAGATTTGCTATAACATAATAAAAGGAACTCACAGTACAACATTGGATTTTCATTCAGGCATTCAACTGGGGGAAAATACAATTAATGCTAAAATTTGGAATAACCTGATATATGGATTTAATTCTGGTGCTGAGAATTGTGGTATTTTTGATTATTCATCAAATTCTGCATTTCTATATAATAATTCTATTGCTGATTGTATAAGAGGTATCCTCTCTTATGGTACAGGAACATGTACTGCAATAAATAATTTAGTATCTGGATGTTCGGAATATAATTTTAACAGTATCAGTGGATTCAATTTAAATTCTGATTTCAATGCTTCAGACGATGCAACAAGCACTGGCTATACAAATGATCGCATTAATCAAACCTTTACTTTTATTGATTCGGTAAATGAGAACTATATCCTTAGTTCAACTGATACTGCTGCAAAAGATTTCGGTATTGATTTAAGTTCAGATGCTAATATTTTATTCAATGATGATATCGCAGGTAATAGTAGATCCGGTTCATGGGATATTGGTGCATCAGAAGCACAGTAACCGTTTAATAAACATGACTTTTATGAAAAAAAAATATCTATATTGTTTGTATTTAAAACTGTTCATCGTAATACTGCTGTAAACTATTAACATTTAATGTGAATAAATTTTGGATTATTTTGCTAATAATAACAAATGAGGCCTAAAATGAGAAGAAACGCGATTTTATTAACAATTACTTTTTCAATTTTATTATTCAGTTGTTCATCAGATGATAGCTCATCACAGGCTGATGCTGCTGATAACACTGATAATATCATTCAATTAGATAACGATTCAACAGGTCCCAAAGGAAGTCTGAAATTAAAAATATATAATGAACTAAACAAAAATAAAACATCATATAATAATAACTTTTCACTCAGAACATCTCTGCCTGATATAGACATGACAACCGATACATTTAAAATATCAGGTTCATGCTCAGATGGCAGCACCTTCAGTCTTCTTACAGCTTTGGATGAGATAGAAATTCGAAATATGTCTTTGGGCAGATGGATAATAAAAATAGAAGCTTTAAACACAGATAAAACAGGAATAGGATATGGAGAGGGATCAATTGAAATATTTGAAAGA
>JAFGDQ010000025.1 GCA_016932015.1 Spirochaetota bacterium
ATATTTAAAAATTTATGCTCTGGAAAAAAAATAAAATCAAACAAAACAATTTGTTTGTATCAATTGGCGGAGGGATTAATCAGATTCCTCTAATAAAAGAAGCTAAAAATTTAGGGCTTCAGGTGATAGGTGTAGATAAAAATATTACTGCAGCGGGTATTCCTCTATGTGACATCAGAATTCAGGAATCGATTGAAAACTATAATCACATTTATACAAAACTTAAAGAACTGCTTGTGGACGGTGAAATTACGGGTGTTCTGACAAAATCATTCGGCCCCGCAATAAAAACTACCAGCTATATTTCAAACCAGCTGAACATTCCTCTTCTGCCTCATAGCAGAGTAGACGATTTTATAAAAAAAGACAGAATGAAAGCTGTATTCAAAGAAAACGGAATACACTCTCCCGAATTTTTTGTTTATTCCAAAAAAAACCAGAAGGATAAAAAACTCAGCAAACTTTTTCCAATAATTGTAAAACCTGTAACAGGACACGCAAAAAATGATGTGGAAATGATAAAAGATCAGTCAAAATTTAATATATATATCAATAATACTTCCGAAAAAAAAAATGCTGTTCTGATTGAAAAATACATTAATGGCGATGAAATAATCGTAATGGGCATTGTTCATAATAAAAAGTTTTATCCGGTTGAAATAACAGATAAGAAAAAAACACCTCTACCCTATTTCGTTGATATAATGCATACCTCTCCTTCCAAATATTTGCATCTCAGAAATCAAATTGAAGAAATCGGGCAGAATATTGCTGACAGTTTCGAAATTGAGACTTCACCGCTTCTTATGGAATTAATAATCGATGAAAACGATAAAATATCTGTTATAGAAATAGCTCCGGAATTCGGAGGAGAATTCCTTGCGGATATTCTTATTCCTGAAAGTACGGGATACAACTTTATAAGAGAAACTATTAAAGCTGTAACAAATAATAACTTTAATCCGCCTGCATTTAAAAAAAATAAAAATGCTGTCGTAGTAAAATATATAACCGGAACAAAAGGTAATCTCCTCTCCTTCAATCCTTTACCAAATAAGTCGAGCGGAATAATATATTCAAAGATATTCAAGGATATCGGATCTGCAATTAGAAAACCTGTAAATAATCACGATAGAATAGGAGTGATTATTACAAAAGGTAAAAATCTAAACGACGCCCTTGATATTTCAGGCAAAGCAGAAGAAATGATGAATATAAGAATTGAAAATCAGTAATTTTCTATATACTGTTTGTAAATTCAATTATACTTTCAAGCGCCTTAAGTGCATTTCCTGAATCTATGGAATCCTCAGCTGTTCTGACACCCTCTTTAATATTTATATCATAAAAAGCAGCAATTGCGAATCCTGCATTAAGACAGGTAATATCGCGCTGAGGGCCCTTTGCTCCATTAAGTATGTTTTTAATTATATTCGCATTATCTGCAGCACTGCCACCCAGAATAGTATCCTTTGAAGCCATTCTGTATCCGACTTCTCCGGGACTGAATTTTTTAACACTTACGCCTTTTTTATTAATATGGGCAACAACAGTTTTTGCGGAAATTGATATTTCATCAAGTCCGTCTTCAGAAGAAACAACAAATCCTCTTTCAATTCCAAGCTTTTTTAATACAGTAGCAAGCTTTTCAACCAGATTTTTATCATAAACACCCATAATCTGAAAAACAGCATCTGCAGGATTTGTGAGAGGTCCGAGAATATTAAAAACAGTACGAACACCAATTTCCTTTCTGGGGCCAATTGCGTATTTCATTGCAGGATGAAGCTTAGGCGCGAACAGAAATCCAATACCTACTTCATCAATACACCTGGCTACATCATCAGGTCCCAGGTCTATATTGACATTCAGTGCTTCCAGCACATCCGCACTTCCCGCCCTGCTGGAAACGCTTCGGTTGCCGTGTTTTGCTACTTTTGCTCCGGCGCCTGCAGCTATAAAAGCAGCACATGTTGAAATATTAAAACTGCCTGATGCATCACCGCCTGTTCCACAAGTATCAACAAGGTTTTGTGATTCAGGAAGAATTCTCAGAGCCTTTTCGCGCATCACTTTCGCAAAAGCAGTAATTTCTTCAATAGTTTCGCCTTTCAATCGTAAAGCGGTAATAAAGGAAGCAATCTGAGCGTCGGTTGCTCCCCCATCCATTATTTCCTCCATAGCCGGAATAGCAATATCTTCCGGTAAATCTTTTCTTTCAATAACAGTATTTATTGCGTCTTTTATTAAAATACCATCTGCTTTTTTCATATATTTGAATTCCAGAAAATTTTTCAGAACCTGCTTTCCATGTTCAGTCAATATTGACTCAGGATGCACCTGAATTCCTTCGGTAAGATAGTTTTTATGCCTAACACCCATTATATCACCATCATCACTTTCAGATGAAATTTCCAGAATATCCGGTATGGTTTTTCTGTCGATGACAAGAGAATGGTATCTGGTAGCTTCAAAATGATCGGGTATATCCGAAAAGATCCCCTTGCTGTCATGAGAAATTCTGCTTGTCTTACCGTGCATAAGCTTCTTTGCAGAAATAATATCACCGCCGAAAGCATAGCCAATAGCCTGATGGCCGAGACAGACTCCCAATATAGGAATTTTTCCTGTAAATGCCTTTATTACATCTACACTGATTCCCGCTTTTTCAGGCCTGCCCGGCCCGGGAGAAATTACTATATGCGAAGGATTCAGATTCTGGATTTCTTCTATAGTGATTTCATTATTTCTGTAGACTGCAACCTTCTGATTCAGCTCCATAAGATACTGTTTCAAATTATATGTAAATGAGTCAAAATTATCTATCAATAATATCATATCAGTTCTCCACAAATTCCATTGCTTTAATCAAAGCTTTCATTTTATGTATTGTTTCATAGTACTCTCGTTCAGGATTAGAATCGGCTACAAGGCCTGCTCCTGCCTGAAGGTATGCTATATTGTCTTTAATAACAAAAGTTCTTATTGTAATACAGCTGTCAAGATTCTGATCAAAAGTAAGATACCCGACCATACCGCCGTAAATGCCTCTCCTCTCAGGTTCAAGTTCGCTGATTATCTCCATGGCTCTGATCTTAGGGGCGCCGGACAGAGTGCCTGCCGGAAAAGCAGCTTTAATAACATCAAAGACATCATATTCTCCGGATAATTTTCCAACTACATTTGATACAATATGCATAACATGCGAATAGTACTCGATTACTTTGAACTGGTCAACTTTGACAGTACCGCCCTGAGCAACTCTGCCTATATCATTTCTGCCTAGATCAACTAGCATAACATGTTCAGCAAGTTCCTTTTCATCAGCAAGCAGTTCATTTTTAAGCTGAATATCCTCTTCAGGATTTTTACCCCGCGGCTTTGTTCCGGCAATTGGCCTTATAGTAACCTGCCCTTCATTCAGCTGTACAAGTACTTCAGGCGATGACCCTATTATTTCTATGTCATTGCATTTCAGATAAAACATATACGGCGAAGGATTCACTACACGCAGACTTCTGTACAGGTTAAAGGCATCCCCTGATACAGGAACTTTCAGTTTCTGAGATAAAACAACCTGAAAAATATCTCCATCATATATATATTCTCTGGCTTTTTCAACTGCCTCTTCAAATCTCTGCTTGGAAAAATTAGATCTGAAAGCAAGCTTCCCGTTATCAGTTTTAATTTTAAAAGGTTCAGGTTGCTTGCCCGGCCCCTCAATTTCGACAGCCATTTTTTGAATCTCGGCAACACCTTTATCATATACCTCCGCCGGATTATCATTTTCATTAACAACGCATGAATAAACAAGGTATAATTTATGAATCAGATGATCATATATTATTACCTTATCAGCTATAATAAATTCAAAATCCGGAGCGTTTAATTCATCTTTCACCGGAAGCGGAATATCCTCAAAGTATCTAACAGTGTCATAACCCAGATAACCGATAACTCCGTTTGTAAAAGGAGGTAATTTTGAATTTTTGTAAGGAACAATTTTCTGAAAATACTCCCGGACGAATTCAAGGGGATTGTCATAATGTCCGCATTCAGCTATTCCGTTGTTACTTGATATTGATACTTTATTATTCTTACAGACTATAGCCCTGTCTGAAGTTCCCATAAAAGAATACCTGCCGAAAAATTCACCGCTTACAGCGCTCTCAAGCAGATACTGATACCTGTCTTTTTTTAATCTCAGAAAAAGCGAAACAGTAGTATAAAGATCCGCCCGCAGTTCAGTGTATAAAGGAATCAGATTATATTCATTCGTTAATTGAATGAATTCGTTCTTTTCAGTGTATATTTCTGGCAATATTTTACTCCGTCTTTGTTTTGTAATGGTTTACGTGAATTGTTTCTTTTTAAAGAAACACTGCTGTTTTTTTCAACCATTTTTTTAAAAAACCATTAATCATCGAAACAGTACTTCCGTTTTGAAAGGAAAAAAACAGCTTATTTCTAAATATATTGACGAAAATAACAACAAATTGATAAGATCAATAATATAGCGGGACAGAAATAAATATCATAATCACTTAATTCAGGATTTCACTATAATAAAATAATGCAAAAAAACGACTTTATAAGAAACACATTGAAAAAAATTACCTCAGGTGAAAAAACACCGGAAACCTTGAGAAAACGGCGTCTTTCAAGAATTATTCTTCTTATAGACATAATCATTATAGTAGTTATTCTCATTATATTCAGACAGGAGTCCCGGGTACCGGCATATTACACTACTTCTTTATCGATCAATGAAATAGGATACAGAGCCTCAATTACCAGAGAGGAGGAAACAGGATCATATCTTTTCTTATTGACAGTAAAGTCCGAATCAAATATGAAAAAAATTATTACATATACTGCACATCTTGCTAAAATTAATATCAAATATAATGAGAATTATGTTTATGATTTTACATTAGGTTCAGGAACCGAACAAATAATACTTTTACCTGAAGAAGTAAAAACCTTTTTACATAAAATTGATTATACAACAGTGAAAAATTTCAGCCGTGAACATAATGAAGCCATCAAACCGGAAAGGAAGACACTGATCCCGGTGAAAAAATATGTTCCGCTTGAATGTATAATTACAATTAACACAGGTGAAAAAACTTCAGCAAAGCTGAATTTCAATTACATGGTAGAATAAAATGAATGAAAGACCTTCATGGGATGAATACTTTATGAAAATTGCACACGATGTTGCCACAAGAGCAACATGCATCAGAAGAAAAGTCGGAGCAGTAATCGTAAAGGATAAAAGAATATTATCAACCGGCTATAATGGCGCCCCGGCCGGAATATCTCATTGTACAAAAGAAACATGCCTCAGAACAATTAACAATATCCCGTCCGGACAAAGACATGAGCTTTGCAGAGGTCTTCATGCAGAACAAAACGCTATTATTCAGGCGGCCTTACATGGTGTTTCAATCAATAACGCTATCATTTATATTACTAACCAGCCGTGCTCAATCTGTACAAAAATGCTTATAAACAGCGGAATTAAAAAATTCGTTTACAGTGACCCGTATGATGATCAACTTGCAATGGAAATGATCAGGGAAGCCGGTATTGATGTGATTATAGTATAACCTGCAGGGAAAAAAATTGATTTGTTAATATTATTAAACGGTAAGGACCAGATAAGAAATCCAGGCTGTACCCTATTTTCTTACTGTAACATTAAGAGTATAATCACGCCCTTTAAAAAAAGACAGTGAAAAATGAGAAACTATTTCCGGATCATAATATTTACAGCTGAAAATATCTATATAAGCATTATTATTTTTATGAGCAAAATGGCCGGAAATCATTGAAGATTCGATAAACTGCACCATCGAAAATCCTTCACATTTTACATCAGACCCTATTTTAATAATACGAGTATCTCCCATGCATTTCATATTTAGAAGTTCACTTAAACGGGAAACATAACTCCGGATTATATCTTCATCCCTTATATAATCCGGATGACAATTATGAATATCAACACTTGAATATAGTGCCCAAGCTTTATTTTCATCATAACCGCAGACTGAAGGTTTTTGATTTTTATCTGTTTCTGTATGTGCAATGGTGCTGACCATTTAAAACAAGTCCTCCTAAGACTGTTCTATCCCCAATAAGCAGCCAATACTAAGCGGTAATTTTTTTTTGTAAACAAAATTAAAATCTACAAAAATAAAAAAGTAAATTATCATTAAAATGATAAAGAAGAAATATTAACCAAATTATTAATATTATTCGGTATTTTTAACGAAAAGTATAAATTTTGTTTAAAATTATGTCACATTAAAATAATAAAATATTTATTTCAATAACATTTTTTATATTTATATAGTGGAAGGTGAAACGCAGGAAAAAAATAGCTTTGCCGCAGAAATCATAAATGATTCCATTTTTAAATATATAATTAAAGAATAACGCTGCCGGTATTTTTATCTGTTCCGGCGGTATCCAGACGAATATTGATTATTTTTCCAAGAAATTCTTCGTCAATATTATCGCTAATAATTATTTTAATATAATTATCACTTACTGCAGTAAATAACTCACTCTTCTTGTTCTTTTCAATTATTGAGGGCAATTCCAGTCCGACAAACCTTTCTCTGTACTTAAGCCCTGCCTGCGAAGCAACCTCTTTCATTTTTAACGACCTTTCAGATATTTCTTTTGAATCGGAAAAGATCATATCTGCAGCCGGAGTACCGGAGCGGGGAGAAAAAGTGAACTGATGTACATAAGAGAATTCACATTCCTGAATCATTTTCAAACTTTCTTCAAAGTCTTCATTTGTCTCACCGGGAAAGCCGATAATGAGGTCAGTTCCTATAGCCAACTTATCATCTCTGACTTTAATATCATGTACTAATTTTATAAATTCATCTTTAGCGTAAGGCCTTTTCATGAGTCTTAAAATCCTATCCGAACCTGACTGAAGCGGTAGATGAAGATGACTGCAGACTTTTTCTGAACTTACTGCGTCAAGAAATTCATTCGTAGCATGTTTCGGTTCAATCGAAGAAATTCTAATTCTGAATTTTCCTTCAATCCTGCAAATATCATTTATCAGATCAGCCAGAGATCTATTGCTGGAATTGAACTTTCCAATTGTAATACCGGTAAGTATCAGCTCAGGAGTACCCTCTGCCACAAGCATCTTTGCATGATTTAATATCTCGTCATAATCCCTGCTGACAGGAATTCCTCTCACCTTCGGAACAATACAGTAGGAACATTCTCCGTCACACCCGTCCTGTATTTTTATAAGGCCCCTGGTTCTGTAAAAAGGGACCGGATATTCTGCTTTTTTTCTTATTATAGAATGTTTATCTTTTAAAACAGCATCACTGTTTTCACGATCATTTAAAAAACCGGAGATCAAATCATAAATTTTATGCTTTCCCGAATTTCCGGTTACAGCGAAAACACCGGGTATTTTTTTTAATGACTCCCCGTCCCTTTCTGCAAGACAGCCGGTAACAATAATCTTTCCGGATTTTAAAAATTTAGAACTCTGCCTGATATAATTTCTGCATTTTTTATCGCTTTTATTGGTAACAGTGCAGGTATTTATTATTACAACATCAACCGGCTCTCCGAAAGGTTTTGAAATCCAGCCGTTATCCAGAAACTGTCCGGCAATCAAAGAGGATTCGTACTGGTTTAATTTGCATCCCAGCGTTTTAATTGAAAATGTTTTAGTCATACTATGAATATTATTCGCAACTTGATTGTAAAAGCCGGATATATCTGCAACAACTGAAGGATTTTCAGGTTCCATCTCAAACGATGCTTAAAATATTGATATTTATTTATACAGAGGAGCTATTGCGAATTTTCCTGAATATATAAACAATTCTTATTATTGCAGTATAGTTAGTCAGTACAGCCATTAAAACCATTACAATAATAATTGGATACTCTGTAGTAATTCCAAATCTGTTTAAAATAATCATGAAGAAAGGATGAAAAATCGAGACTAATAATAACAGAACAAACCTTTCTCCTCTCTGCATAAGGCCTATCCTGGTTTCAATTCCATTTACTTCCCCCCTCGCCTTAGCATAGCTTGTAATTTCTGTACCAAGAATTGTGATAAGTAAAATAATAAGCATAAATAAATTATTGTGAAAATATAACGCTATACCGCTAAATACGATTCCATCAGAATACCGGTCAAGAGTTGAATCAAAAAAAGCACCTTCTTTTGAAATTTTACCGGTAGCTCTTGCAAGTCTTCCGTCAAGGAAATCAAGTATGCCGCTGCACCAGCATATCCATCCGGCTACAGCAAAATTGCCTTTATAATAGAAATAAGCGGATATAATTGCAATTACAGGAGAAAAGGCTGTTAAATTATTTGGAGTTAATTTCAGCTTAATGAATATTTGTAAAATCGGATATGTGAACCAGTAACCGTATTCGCGGGCAAAAGGGCCAATAAAAGATTTATGCGTATACTGCGGTACAGTTTCATCTCTTTTCCTTCCGGGATAGAGAATAGCAAAAATCATTAATGTTATAAGAAAGATTAAATTAAAAATAATAATTGGCAGCAGAGATACAAAAATTTCATTGTTAAGCATACTGATTCATTCCGGGTTATTATATGTATGATAATTTAATCAATCCTGATTATATCATCAGCAAGAAATTATAAAAATAATTATTATATAGTCAATATATTTATCAGAATTACATTTTTTTCTTTTAATTTAATCAGGAAACGAATACGATGTAATGAATATATATATAAAAAAGAAGGCAAAGCAGATGAAATCGTATACTGAATACTTAACTTATACTACTGAATCGAGAAGGAATTACATAAATATTACGAATAAAATTGAAGAAATTGTCAGAAAAAGCAAAGTAAAAGAAGGCCTTTGCCTGGTCAATGCAATGCACATAACTGCATCTGTATTTATCAATGATAATGAAAGAGGCTTGATTGATGACTTTGATGATTTTCTGGAAAATCTTGCACCACATGAGCCGCTTACCAATTACAGACATAACAGAACCGGGGAAGATAACGGTGATGCTCATATTAAAAGAAGCATAATGGGCCGTGAAGTTGTTGTTGCTATTACAAACGGAAAACTTGATTTTGGGCCCTGGGAACAAATTTTCTACGGTGAATTTGACGGAAGACGGCCGAAAAGAGTGCTTGTAAAAATAATTGGAGAATAATCTGTCTTTTTGAACAGAAATACAGCTTATAAACACATTATTCTATCAAATAAGACCTGCATACGACATCCGGCCAATTTCTTATTGACTAAAATATTTATTAAAATTAAAATTTAAATTATAAAAAATACATTTTCAAGGTCATTCATGAAAAAAATTATTTTCTTTTTTTTGATCTTTTCAGTTTTTTTTTCTGTTTATGTTTATTCAAATACAGAAAAGAAAAACATCTCAGTAACAGAAGAAAACAAATCGTTCTGGGATTTGCTGTTAAGTGAAAAATCGGTAAAGAATAAAAACCTTTTATATGCCAGCTATATAGCTTATAAAGACAGATTAAACGATCTTTCTATTGAAACCTTCCGTGAATGTATAATGACAAACAATTCAAATAAAATGGTTATGGGAATAGCAGAATATTATATAGGTAAAAATTTATTTTTTATCGGCAAATACGAAGAAGCAATAACCCAGTTTACAATAGTTAATAATTATGATTTAGCAAAATATAATTATCTGAAGTTTGCGGCTTTACTTAATACAGCAGTTTCATATTACCATCTTGGAGACGATCAGAAATTCAGAGAAAATTTGCAAAAAGTCATAAATGATGACACTACTGGCACGTATAGAAAAAAAGCCCTGGATATTCTGTCAGCAGTACAATAAAAATTTCTTCAAACTGTTGCCTTAAAGCTACAATCAAAATCCAAGTACAAGCTTGGCAACTGTAAAATAAATTGTAATACCTCCCATATCAACACATGTTGAAAGAAGAGGGCTTGATATTACCGCAGGGTCAAGTTTTAACTTGGTAACAATTATCGGAATCATGGCCCCGAAAACTGTTGACCAGATAACCTGTATACACAAAGCCGAAGCGATCAGTGTGGCAATTGTATTGATATTGAATTCCGGAGAGATATCTCCGGAAAAAAAGACAACTCTGAAATATGTAATAAGTCCGAGACTTATACACAGCATGGCACTTATAACAAATTCCTTCCGGATTACCTTGAAAAAATCCTTAGGATACAATTCATTCAAAGCAAGAGACCTGATTACAACAGAAGCTGACTGGGATCCGGTATTACCGCCTGCTGAATTCAGCAAAGGCATATAAAATGAAAGTATAATGAGCTTATCCAGAATACCCTGGAAACTCTGAATAATGAATCCTGTAAAAATTCCCATTATTCCCAGTATAATTACCCAGAAAACCCTTTTTTTAAAATGCACATACGTAGGAATTTCGAGATATGGTTTTTCCTCAACTCCACCACTGATAGCCATGAGTTTTTCAAAGTCTTCAGCTTCTTCCTGCCTGATAACATCAATAGCATCGTCATGAGTAATAATACCCGAAAGCCTGTTGTTATCATCAATAATAGGCAAAGCAATCAGGTCATACTCCTCAATCTGTCTTACCGCCTGTTCCTGATCATCATCGACATGCGCAAAAATCATCTCAGTCTTCATTATATCTTTTATCTTCTGTTTCGGTCTGGCCAGAATAAGCCTTCGTAAGGATACAAATCCGACAAGTTTTGACTGACTGTCTGTTACATACATATAGTAAATAGTCTCTTTGGAAGGCGCGACTTTACGAATAGATTTTAAGGACTTTTCAGCAGTATCCTCCTCATTAAGTACAGCATAGTCAGTGGTCATAATCGCACCGGCTGTACTTTCCTTATAGGAAGATAATTTAATAACATCAGCTCTTTCCTTAGTCGGCAGTAAAAGAAGAAGCTTGTCGGCTATTTCTTTTTCCAGATGCTGGAAAAGGTCAGCCCTGTCATCATGTGACATTTGTATCAGCAGTTCGGCAATGTTTTTCCGCTGATCCCCTGAAACCATCGCGACCTGAACATCCATATCCAGAAAAGAAAAAATAGTGGTTCTTCTGTATATTTCAACTAGTTCCAGAATTTTCCAGATTTCATTAGGAGAAAGTAGCCCCAGGTATTCTGCGATCTCCTTTTCATGATTTTCATCCAGGAATGATTTGATGATTTTATATTTTTTTTTATTGAGGAGGTCCCTGAGCTCAGGAACTAGGATAGGATTCTTCATCTTCTGCCTCCAAATAATTTCAGAAATTCAAAAGGCAGAAAATAAAATAATTAATAAATCTTATGAATGATATCGCGGTTTAACAATAATTCGTTACTTTCTATAATCTTCTGCCAGAGATATTTCACTAAAAATTGTATCTGTTGCGGCACCGTGCCGTCATCCATTTTTATCCTCCAGGAACTATATACTTGTCTTCTTAAGCTTAATTCAAATAATTCTTATATAATTCCTTAATACAAATTATAAATTAAAATTTTTTGTTTCTATAAAGTGAAGAATATGTGATATTTTTAACATTAACACAAATTTTTCATTCATCAATAATTTTTTTAAAAAATTCTATTGTTTTTTTCAATCCATCATCTACACCAATAGCAGGTTCCCATGATAATTTTTCCTTCGCAAGAGAAATGTCAGGCTTTCTTCTTGCCGGATCATCTTCTGGCAGCCGACTGAATTGCAGTTTAGATACTGAATTTGTCAATTTAATTATTTTTTCTGCAAGTTCCTTTATAGTAAATTCCTGCGGATTCCCCAGATTTATTGGTCCGGGAAAATCAGCCATATCCATTGTATTTACAATACCTTTAACCATATCATCAACATAACAGAAAGAACGGGTCTGACTGCCGTCGCCGAATATGGTGATATCTTCATTCTTTAATGCCTGAACAATGAAATTGCTGACAACCCTGCCGTCATTTGCTTTCATTCTGGGACCGTACGTATTAAAAATACGGACAACACGAATATTAACATTATTCTGCCTGTGATAGTCAAAAAACAGCGTCTCTGCGCATCTCTTACCTTCATCATAGCACGCTCTCATGCCAATAGGATTAACATTTCCCCAGTATTTTTCATCCTGCGGGTGAACCACCGGATCTCCGTAAACCTCACTTGTAGAAGCCTGCAGTATTTTAGCTTTTACACGTTTGGCAAGACCGAGCATATTAATTGATCCCATTACATTTGTTTTTACAGTTTTAACAGGATTATACTGATAATGAATCGGAGAGGCCGGACATGCTAAATTGTATATTTCATCAACCTCAAGAAATAAAGGAAAAACAATATCATGCCTTATAAATTCAAAATAATCATATTCAAATAAATGATTAATATTATCTTTAATTCCCGTAAAAAAATTATCAACGCAAATTACATCATCTCCGCGCTTTAATAGATACTCGCATAAATGTGATCCGATAAAACCGGCTCCGCCGGTTACCAGTATTCTTTTTTTAGTTTTAATAAATATCCTCCCGAATATTTTTAATTTTCATCTACTCTGAATATTCTGTATTTAACAAAATAAAATACAAGTCCTGCTGCTTCTTTAAGAAAGAGCGCAGATTTTTTTAAATGCGCAATATCAGGTAGAAAATCGTACAGAAAAAAAATTTTCTTCTTTTCCGAAAGCAGCCCGCTTGAATGAGAATAAAAGTCAAGCCCAACGGACCTGAAAATAAATTCCGACCTTCTCAAATGATAACCGGATGTAAGAAGCAGCCCTTTTTTATAACCCTTGTCCCGAAAAATTCTTTTCACGTAAAGAGCATTTTCAACAGTATCCCTGCTTTTATCCTCAATAACAATTCTGTCCGGTTTAACGCCAAAATCAATAAGAATTCTTCTAACGACAAAAGCCTCTTTCTGTTCAGAAATACTTCCTCCTGTTACAATAATCGGAAGATGGTATAATTTATACAGCCTGAAAGCATCCATTGTTCTTACACCCATATCATATGACGGAAAGCCGGTTCCCGAGATATCGGAAACACCTTCAGACATTCCACCGCCTAACAGCACAATCACATCCACTTCAGGCTTGCCGTAATAAATACTATCTTTCTCGATTAAACCGATTATTCTGTTACTGAAAAAGGAAATGGAAATACAGTATAGAATGATTCCAATAAGCAGATTGAATTTTAAGATATTTATTTTTTTTAAAAAGCCGTAAAGCCCGGTTATTACAAGAAAGGCTATAAAAAAACCGGGTATAGTAATAAATACACTTATTATTTTTTTTAATTCAAACACAAATTCAATAATTCTGCCGTCTAATTATACGGAACACTCCTTTTTATTTACTTTTCCTGATTATGCCGGAATCTTTAATAGCATAGTGAATATCCGATTTCCGGATAATGTTTAAATCATGAGTAGCAATGATAAACACCACATTATATTGTATCTGTATTTCCCTGAACAGCCGGAAAATAGATTTCACGGCAGCATTGTCAAGATTACCTGTAGGTTCATCAGCAAGAATAATTTCCGGTTTGTTTATAATTGCTCTTGCAATCGCAGCTCTTTGTTTTTCCCCTCCGGAAATTTCCGAAGGGTAATTATTTTTAATATTACTGATATTCAGGTATTCTATTAAATAATCAGCATGTTTTTTAACGTTAACTGCAAATGGATTAAGTACTGCTGGATATACAATATTCTGATAAACCGTAAAATCCGGAAGCAGATTAAAAGACTGATAAACAAATCCTATCTTTCTATTCCTGTATGCTGATCTTTTATAATCCGTCCATGAATATATATTTTTATTTTTGAAAAAGACTTTACCCGAATCAGGCTTGAGCAGACCGGACATGATGCTTAAAAGGCTGGTCTTGCCTGACCCGGTTTTGCCGGTAATAGATACAATTGGATATTCACCAATATCCATATTTACATCATTAAAAATATTATATTTTTTGAATGATAAACCTACTCCCTGTAAAGAAATCAGATTCATGGACGTTTGTACATAGTGGTATCTTCAAAATAATCTTTAATTAAAGTTATATAAAAAATAAGCTTTAATATTTTGTGGATTTTCTTAAAAAATCGGTCAGCATGCTGTCAGAATCCTTAAGCCCTTTATAATATGTTTCAGCAATATCAAGAAGTGTATTATATAAATAATTCAAATGAGGAATAATAAACTCTTTTTTAATATTATTTCTTAAAGGTGATACCCTGTTATTCTTTATATCACTTAACTTTTTAGAATTCGTTATCTTTCTATTTCTTCTTATTTGAGTGAATGTAATATCATCTGTTCCGGAAGATGACGGAGAAGGATCATCTATTATTACCATATTCGTTGATCCTGTATCAAGATACTGTTCAATAACCTGAGTTTCAAGTCTGGAAACTGAATTACCGCTGAAACCCACTTTTATTATTTTTTTATTGATCCCAAGTATTTTATCGTCAACATAAGTATCGCGTAATAACTCATATTTTTCTATTTCAATAAAATTCTCCCCAACATTATAAGTGGTACGATAAGGGAGTATTTTTATATCTTTCACCTCTAGTAATTTATAGTTAACAATTATTTCATTAATTTTTTTATATATTTGATCAATTTCCTTATCCATTTCATTGCCTTCTGTTTCCAGTTCACTGGACGTCAAGACTGTTTTACTGCTCTTAACTTCCTGAGCCGAAACTGTTAGTGAGGTTAGAATATTTGCTGCAAACATAAGAACAGTACCTAAACAGATATTAAAAAATATTTTCATTTTTTCCTCCTGGAAATTGTGACTCAAAATTGATATAATATTAAAATCAGGTTTAATACATTTTATACAAATCATCCGGAATTTATTCCTGGCGAATTAAATAATAATAACGTAATTTCATGTAATTTACTATTATAGCATTTTATTCTTTTCAATGTTTAAACACTTTGAAAAATAATATCAACTATATTTTTTATCGATTTAATTTTATATATATCTTTGAAAAAAATTTACATTTTATCAAAATATGTAGACTTTTTTAATATAATAATATTGACTCATACAAATACATTTTCAATAGTATCATAAATTGATTTACCTTTTATAAAAAAGTAAAAAGCAGCCGTTTACTTCGAGCAAAACAGAATATATAATACCGGATTTGTTAATAATGGATAGAAATGGTTTAACAGTATCTGTCAAAGAAGCCAGAAAAATTATATTATCATCCATAACACCTCTTGAACCTGAAGAGATTTCAATTCTTGATGCACAGAACAGAATATTATATTCAGATATTAAATCTGAAATTATGATTCCTCCTTTAGATAATTCAGCTATGGACGGATATGCAGTAATGGCAGAGGATACGAAGGGCGCATCTGAAAAAAATCCCAGAATTCTGAAATTATGCGGCGAAATACAGGCTGGTAATTTTTCAAAATCAAAAATTTCAAAGGGTACCTGCATGAGAATAATGACAGGAGCCCCTTTACCTGAAGGAGCTGACGCGGTGGTTCCTTTTGAAGACTCAGAAGACGATAACAGTGCAACAAAAATTTTTACTGAAATAAACAAAAATGACAACATCAGATTTGCAGGAGAAGATATCAGGAAGGGAGATATTGCCCTTAAAAAAGGAGATATTCTTAATCCGGCTGACATAGGACTTATAGCATCACTGAACAACAGCCGCGTAAAAGTATATAAACGTCCGGAAGTTGCTATTATATCAACCGGAAACGAAATTGTTGATATTAACGCTGAAATAATACCCGGACAAATCAGAAACAGCAATTCATATACATTATACTCGGAAGTGAAAAAATACAATGCCATCCCGCATATCATTGGTATTGCCAGAGATAATATCGAAGAAACAATAAACATACTTAAAAAATCTCTGGAATACGACATTGTTATTTCTACCGGTGGTGTATCAATGGGAAAATATGACTTTGTAAAAGAAGCATATCTCAATCTTGATGTTGACATTAAATTCGAATGGGTCAGAGTAAAACCCGGCAGGCCTTGCATGTTCGGCCAAAAAGGAAACAAACTTTTATTCGGCCTTCCCGGGAATCCCGTATCCACACTGACATCCTTCATTCAGTTTGTAAGACCGGCAATATTAAAATTAATGGGCGCGAATAAAATTAACAAACCGGTAGTGGAAGCAATTCTTGAAGAAGATATTAAGAAAAAACCGGACAGGCTTCATCTAATTCGCGGTATTTTTACAATCAGAAATAATAATTTTTATGTAGCAACAACAGGCCCCCAGGGATCAGGCATACTCCGCTCCATGAGTAATGCAAACTGTCTCATTATAATTCCTCAAAACATTACAAAAGTTACAGCCGGGGAAAAAGTAAATATACAATTAATAAATCATGATGAAATTCCATAATCTTTGTAAACGGGAAAGGATTAACAATGAGTAAACCAATTGTTTCATTTCTGGTCTCAGGAAGAGGCTCCAATTTCAAGGCAATTGCAGATAAAATTGTTCAGGGGTATATTAACGCAGGACTGGGTATTTTAATATCAGACAAAAAGGATGCAAAAGCTCTTGATATTGCCGGGTCTTACGGAATGGATTCTTTCTTCGTAGACCCCGGATTATATATTTCAAGAGAAGAACACGAGAAAGCAATGATTAAACTTTTAAAAAAAGCTGACAGTGACCTGATAATTACTGCAGGTTATATGCGTGTACTTACTCCTTATTTCGTAAAAAAATATAAAAACAAAATTATCAATATTCATCCGGCACTATTACCCTCCTTCCCGGGTACCAATGGCCAGAAACAGGCCTTTGATAAAGGCGTTAAGATTGCCGGCTGTACTACACATTTTATTGATGATGGTACCGACACCGGACCGATAATAATGCAGGCCACAGTTGAAGTAAAAGAAAATGATACTCTGGAATCACTATCCTCCAGGATACTGGAAGAGGAACACAAGATTTTTCCTGAGACTGTAAAACTTTTCTGTGATGGTAAATTAAAAATTATTAAAAACAAAGTTCACATAAAGTAAATTATTTATATACATTTTTAAATATTCCGTCGGTATTTTCCTACAGACTCATTTATTCATTTTTAAAAAAATTTGTTTTTTAGGCTTGACTTTGCCATTAATTGTTATTATTAGATTAAGTATTAGTTTTAAAGCTAAGGTATTTGAATACTGAAGTATATTGACGCTCGGATGTTATTATTATAGCACTGACGGGTTTTAAGAATTCGGATAATACCCGGATTTGAAAATTTATGGGGGCATTCCCCAAAAAAATAAGGAGGATTTCTTTATGAGAAGTATCTTTAGCTTATTCTTACTCTTATCTGTAGCTTTGTTATTCACAGCATGCGGCGGCGGATCAGGAATGGGCGGTCAGGTTGAAGGAGAAAGCTTCGTTACTGAAGGTTGGGTAAGTCCGGATATTTTCAGAGTAACATCAACCGGAGTGCCAAAGCCGGGTCTGAAAAATAAAGTTCAGAGAAGAGGAACAGCAAAAGAAGCTGCTCTAATAATGGCTCAGAAGAGAGTTATTGAAAAATTTGTAGGTGCAAGACTTGAAGGTGCAGCAGGTGCTGCAGACTATGCTTCAACAGGAATCGCTGTTTCCAAAGAATTCGGCGGACTTGTTAAAGGTGGAACGATTGTTAAATCTACCTATGATGACGACGATAACTGTGAAATTGTTTATCAAGTAGAAAAGAAAAACCTTAGAAAAGAAGTTGAAGGTGGCGCTGAAGTCACTCAATAATTTATATATAGATTCAACTGTTATTGAATTAAATAATAGCCGCAGGTAAAAGCCTGCGGCTATTTTATTATCCGTTGACCACCCTGCCCTCTTATAAACTTTTAACTTTAACACTTTATGATTGAACCGGCTTCTTTCACTTTTATATTTTATTGAAATGATGAAATCTCAAGTGCTCATTAAGCAGAAAGTGAATATGAAAGAAACTTCAACGGATGTAACGCATAATACCCATTGAAATTCCCTTCAACAAACTCAGGAAAACTACAATTTGAATGATTTTAAAGAAAAAATGAAGAATTAAATGAGACAAAAATAAAAGCCCATGCGAACCGCATGGGCTTTATTTATAATACCAATCCCGGCAACTTCCTACTCTCCCACATCGTTTCCAATGCAGTACCATCGGCGATAAGAGTCTTAACTTCTGTGTTCGGAATGGGAACAGGTGTTGCCCTCTCTCTATAATCACCAGGAAAAATTTTCTCTGTTGTTGAATACATATTTACCATGGCATAAAAATATGTCAACACATAAATAAAAAAAACTCAAAAAAATAAATTTTTTTATTTGGGATAGAAAATAATATTATCATTTTTTTATTGCTATTAAATAGATTAATTTCTTAAATGCTGAACCATAATGTTATTTAATAATATCTGATAATTACTTTTATTAATAAATCTTTTGCTTATACATTTATAACAATGCAGATATATATCTATAAAACTAACCGGGTTATTAAAACATGTCTCAACCGACAATACCTGTCAAATCCAAATTATTTATTGGTATTCTAACAGCTTCCGAAGACAATCTGTGGTTGGCTGAAAAATATATAATAAAAAAATTCGGAGCTGTTGATTATAAAACAACAAATATACCGTTTATTCACACTAAATACTATAATGCAATTGGAAATGAACTATTTAAAGTCATTCTCTCTTTTAAAAAATTAATAAAAAGAGAGAATATTGCTGAAATTAAACTCTTTACCAATAAACTGGAAAATAAAATATCGGGTAACAATAAGCGAAAAATAAATATAGATCCGGGTTATCTGACTTTATCTAATGTATTCCTGGCCTCATGCAAAGATTATTTTCATAGAATATATTTAAAAAAGGGTGTCTATGTTGAAAATGAATTGAAATTTGTTAACAAAAGATACGAGGCATGGGAATGGACTTATCCGGATTATTTAAAGCAGGAGTATCTGGAATTCTTTTATAATATCAGAAAAATTTACTACAAACAAATTAAAAACAAATTATAATTCAATAATTTAATCTTAACTAAATCTATCCGAATCAATTAACTATTAATTATCAAAAGATTTTTTCTCTTTAATTTTTGTGAGCAATTTTTTTAAATTCTCATTGTCGGTTCTCAGTTCAACAAGACCTTCTATAATATCAATAGCATCGTCATACCTTTTCATCCCGAAATAGCATTCAGCAATAGCAAGCCGTATATTTAGATCTTCAAAATCTATTGATTCAGCCTTGTGATAATATTTCAAAGCATCATGATAATTTTTATGCTCATTATAGATTCTCCCAAGTTCAATCATTGGAACTGTAAAATTATCTTTTATATCTATTGCTTTTATCAGATTGGAAATTGCAAGCTCTGTATTTCCTAATTTATTGTAGGCCGATCCAAGGTAATAATATATTTCATGGGAATAATAATTAAGTTCGATTGCATTTGAAAAATTATTCAATGCATCAGCATAGGCTTCTTTATTATATTTGACCAATCCCAGGTTGAAATAAGCTTCGCCAAAATTAGCTTTATAATTACATGCTTTTATTAAAAATTTTTCAGCTTCATTCAGTTTTCCCATAGCAAGGTATAAATCACCAAGATTAAAATTTATAAACGGGCTGTAAGGATTGACTTTTACTGCATTTAAAAACTGATCTTCCGCATTATCATATTTTCCTAATGAAAAGTATAATAATCCGAGGCTGTTCCTTGCCTGAGAATATTCCGGATTCAGTTCAATAGCTCTTTTATAATTTTTAACTGCATTTATCAGCTCCCCTCTGGATTCATTTATTACTGCTCTGAAATAATAATATTTTCGATCATTTGTGTCAGGAAAACTCGCATAAAATTCATTAAGCAATTTTTCAGCAGTAATGAATTTTTCCTTTTTTATATTCTTTTCAATTTTTACAAAAAAATTATTTTTTATAACATCATCTGCAATTTTGTTTTCAGGTTTTACGATATTATCATCTGATTCAGCATATAAAAACGGACAGGCTGCAAGAATAATCAATAAAAAGCAAACCCGTATGAAATATTTTAAAATGCTCCCGAACATGAAACGCTCCTTTTTACAGAATGAAGTTAGATTTGTTTTAATATGTTATATCTATAAAAGATTACTATATATAAAATCAAAATAAATGTCATGCATAAATATAAAAATAAATCACCGTACTCTAAAAAAAATGTATTATAATTTTTGTTAAAATTAATACTGGCTGTCAAGTAACCTTTTTCAAGTATTGGAATGGAATTGGTTATTTGGCCATAAGGATTTATTGTAGCAGTCAGCCCGGTATTTCCGGCTCTTACAAACCATACGCCATTTTCTATTGCACGAAATTTTGCCGCTGCAAAATGCTGAATGTGTCCCGCATATGAATTCGTCCATCCGTCATTTGTAATATTGATCAAAAATTCTGCCCCGTTCTTTTTATATTCACGGCATAAGCGATAAAAAATTCCTTCATAACAGATTAATACACCGAATTTTGTGTCAGGCATTTTAAAAAGCAGAGGCTCCTTGCCTGGTACAAAGTTTGACCCGCCGAATTTTTCCAGCAGCTCTTTTATAAAAGGAAACCATTTACCGTATGGAAACCATTCACCAAAAGGAACAAGATGTATTTTCGCATATGAATCAACGACATTTCCTGAATTATCAATTAATACAGCATTATTCTGAGGATAGAACCTGTTGGCAGATACATCCTTAACCACTCCAATTTCACCTGTAAGCAGATAAGCCTGTGACTCCCGTGCAATACCAAGAACGTTTCTTTCAAAAGTATTAAGACGGCCATTCCCGTAGTGATATGAGATATTTTCAAGGGTAGCTGATTCAGACCAGATAATAAGATCAGGATTGTCTTTTAATGACTTATCAGTATAATATTTAAGATATTCGAGATATTGAAACCGATTCTGTCTCCAGTTTTCCCACGGAGATATACAGGTCTGAACGATCGACAAATTTATAATTTTACTTTCTCCTGTGAGATTTCTGTTCAATTTATAGAAACCAAATCCGGTAACAAATAGCAACAGGCAGCCACATATTATTATTCTTATGAACTCCTGAGTTTTCAATAAATCGATTTTATTATCTTTTTTTGTTATACATAGATAAATAAAATCAGACAGAACTTTGTTTGCAAGAATAACAAAAAATGTTACTCCCATAATACCGGTAAAGGAAGCCAACTGTATAAAGGGCGTGAACTGAAACTGGGAATATCCCCAGTATGTCCAGGGAAAAGCCATGAATCCGATTGACTGAATCCAGTCTGCGATTATCCAGATTGCGGGATATATCAGGAATCTCAAAGCAGGAAATTTTCTGGAAAAATACTCTGCTGCTACAATTCTTGTTGTGAAAAATATTGCCAGACTTGGAATAAGGAAAGCCAGAACTACGTAATAGCCACCCGGAACTGCCGCACCGAAATTCCCGATCCAGTTCAGAGTAAGAGATATACCTATGAATCCGGAAATAAACGAGGAAAGAAGTATCTGTTTATAACTTCTTCCTTTAATAAAAATAAATAACGGTACAAGAGATATCCACGCAAAAAAGACAAAGCCTTTAAATAAAATAAAATTATAAGTTGGAAACGATAAAAAAATAAATATCCCGCTGAGCAGATAATAATGATTCTTTAAAATTTCAATAACCTTGTTTTTCATCTTATACCGTTATTATTCTCCTATTAGCGATAGAAACTCATCTTCTGTCAAAATTGTCACTCCCAGTTGCACGGCTTTATCGTACTTTGAGCCATGAGATTCACCTGCAACAAGATAGTCGGTTTTTTTACTCACAGAACCGGAAGCCCTGCCCCCCATTCCCTCGACCATATCTTCAGCTTCTTTTCTTGAAAAGCTGTTCATTGTCCCTGTAAAAACAAATGTTTTCCCTGCTACAGAAGCTGCCACATCCTTTACCGCCTGTTCTTCTTCTACTATAAGCCCGGATTTAATCATTGAATCTATAATTTTTACAGAATCTTTATTATTAAAAAAACTGAATACTGAATCCGCGATTTCAGGCCCTACTTCGTCTATCCGGTTTAGTTCTTCCCTTGTTATTTTATAAAGATTTTTTAAGTTTTTAACATGACGGGCCACTAACTTAGCAACATGATCGCCTGTGTTTCTTATACCCAGACTTCTTAATAGAAGTGAAAGCGGTATTCTTTTTCTGCTATTAATAGATTTAAGAATTTTCTCTGCCAGCTTATCGCCCATTCTTTCGACTTTAAGCAGATCATCTTTCGTTAAATTAAATATATCTGATATGGATTTTATAATGCCAGCATTATACAGACGAATGATCAGTTCCGGCCCGAAAGACTCAATGTCCATACCGCTTTTTGAAACAAAAAATTTCAACCCTTCGATTTTTTTCGCTTCGCATTCGGGATTAATACAGCGGATGTAAATATCCTCTCTGCTCAGTTCACGACTGCAGGAGGGACATTTTTCCGGCGGAACTATTTTCCCGGCATTTGCGGGGCGTTTATCATGCAGTGTTTCTACAACTTTAGGAATAACGTCACCGGCTCTTTTTACGAGTACACTATCACCAATTTTAATATCAAGCCGTTCAATTTCCTGAAAATTATGCAGAGTGGCTCTTTTTACAAGTACGCCGCCAATATTGATCGGATCAAGATTTGCAACCGGTGTTATTATTCCTGTCCGGCCGACCTGAAAGTCCACGGAGTTAAGTACAGTAATCGCTGTTTTTGCTGGAAATTTCCAGGCTATTGCCCACCTTGGACTCTTGCTCGTACTTCCAAGACTATCTCTTAGCCCGAATTCATTGACCTTTATGACGACTCCATCAATATCAAAGTTAAGAGTATGTCTGTTCTGATTCCAGTAATTATAGAATTCCTTCGTTTCATCGATGCTGCCGAATACGGTTTTATCTGAAACAGGAAGCCCTATATTCTTAAAATATTCAAACATTTGTTTTTGATTTGAAATTTCAATTCCCCCTTCAATCTTTCCAAGAGCATATAGAATTATTTTCAAATCCCTTTCAGCTGTTATTCCGGCATTCAATTGTCTGAGAGATCCTGCTGCCGCATTCCTCGGATTGGCAAAAGGAGCTTCATCAATTGATTCCTTTATTATATTCAGACGTTCGAATTCATCATGAGTCATAAAAACTTCGCCGCGTACTGAAAGAAAAGCCGGAGGATTTTCAATATTCAAAGACAGAGGAAGGTCTTTAATAGTAGCAATATTGGCACTGATATCCTCTCCGGTATACCCGTTGCCTCTTGTAGATCCTCTTGAGAAACGGCCGTTTTCATAAATCACTTCAACCGCAAGGCCGTCGAATTTCAGTTCTCCAAAGTATGAAATAGCATATCCGTTTTCCAGCTTCTTTTTGCATCTCTCATCAAAATCAATTAGTTCTTTTTCAATGAATGCATTTCCCAGGCTCAGCATCGGAGGGTCATGCGGTGCTTCGGAAAACAATTCCGATGCAAAGCCGCCTACTTTTTCTGTTGGAGAATCCGCGGCTTTAATATCCGGGTATTTCCTTTCAATATCAATAAGTTCATGGATAATGGAATCATACTTTGAATCATCAACCAGCGGCTTATCTAAATTATAATAATGATAATTATATTTTTCTATTAACTTAATAAGTTCTCTATATCTGTTTATAACTTTTTCTTTTTCTGTCATATCCGTAAAATTAATTTAAAATATATTTTCTGGTATTAATTAACAGCTCAGTTAATGTAAGCTAAAGCAAACCAGGAAATTTCTCCGTGACATAGGTGAATAACATATTGTTTAATATCTGCAATAAAAAAAAATAATAGAAAAAAATTTTATCTGTTCAGAAGTTTTTAAAAAAAATATTATCTTTTAACAGCTTTAAAGAGATTCAGACTGGAAGCAAATATGGAAGGTATAAAAGCAGAAATAATGGAAAGAGCAATAGATGCCATAAATAATTGAGAAAAATACTGAAAAGGTTTAAGAGTTAAACTAAGGCCCTGTACAACAGGAATCCATTCATGCAGGTGATTATTCATATAAACAAGTATATAATATCCTGTAAAATAACCCAAAACTCCGTAAAGAGCACCAATCATTCCGGCTTCAAGCATGAACATAAAAATAATCCGTATTTTTGAAGCACCCAGCATCCTCTGAACTGATAGTATATAACTGCGATTATAAACAACAGCCAGATATGAATTAAAAATAGAAATTACAGTAAGAAAAAAAATAACAGCCGTTATTCCAAAAAGGATAAAGTTTAAAACAAAAAGAGCTTTATCAGTTTTTTTCGCAATATCTGCCTGGGATTCAATATTCAATCCCATCGATCGAACTTTTTTTGTGATTAATGGAATTTTACTTATATCACTAACATTACCAATAAGCATTATACATGAATAGCAGCTGCCTGCAAGATGAATATCCGCAGAATTACATCTGCAGAATTCCATGATAAAATCATCAGGAACAATAATTCCGGCAGTAGTAATTGTTTCCGTAAAACCGAATACCTTTGTTCTGAATTTCCGGCTATTTTCCTTATTTCCGGTAAAAGAGGATGAACCGATTATCATTTCAATTGAAAGCAGGTTTAAAGCTTTGGGCCCTAATGCCGGCAGGCCGCTGGTAGCTGCAAAATTATTATATATGTCAAGTATAAAGACCGGAATTATAACCGGGACATAACCATTATGCTTAAATTGTTTCCAGTTGGGGATGGAATCCTTAAAAAATGATTTATCGACTCCGCTTATAAGCATATCGGTTTTTAGATACATCCCGAGCATACCGGCTTTCAGGGAAGCTGGGGCATTAAGCCTGATAACTTTATGCAGATCAGTGATATCTTTTATCCCTGAGATTTTTTTGATTTTCTTTTCATCAATGGCGATACCGACGGATGAAAAATTCGAAATTGATTTTGGGCTTTTGGGAGTGATTTTAATCTGATTTATCTTAAGTTCACCGAATACTCTTTTTTTTAGATAATCAGATGCTGAATTTTTTATTGAAAGGGAAATAGCAGCACATGCAATAAGAAAAATAATTCCGAAACTTGATATAAAAGTCTTGGGAGCAATCTTAATTATCTCTCTTACAACAAGGGATAAATTACTCAGTACATATTGAATAAACAAGTCTTCTAATACCCGGTTATATTATTTTGATATTACAATCCGCAATTATCAAAGAATAATCAGATTAAAATAATACCAAAATAATAAACAAAGGCATTATCCTTCTGTCAATGTATTTTTGCAGAAGTAATGAAAACAATAGACTTCTATACTGGATAATTTTACTTTTTATTTTTATCTCTTTCTTTAAGAGCTGAAACAAGCTGTATAAACAGTTCGTAAAAATCACCCAGCTCATCATTCTTCCTCAGCGGTCTTGGGTCAGGATATTTGCCGGCAATTAAATCTTTAAAATAGTTTGATATAACATAAATCGGGCCGGAAATTCTATGAGTTTTTTTAATCATTAATAAATAAATAATTACACCCTGAATAATAATAAATACAAGAAGGGAGATTAATAAAATATTATTATACTTAATAATATCGTCCGTAATATTGAAGTTATTTATGTGGTCCCGTGACATTTCAGAAATGGCTTCACTATTTGAACGGCCTTGTGAACCAATAACGGACATTGCCTGGAAAATATTATCCTCGACCTTCATTATTCCATGCACACGCTGATTATTATAAATAAGTATTGATGAGATAGCTAATAGAATTACTACTGCCAGGATTGTGGTTATTCCTACAATGCTGAAAGCTGTTTTTAACTGATATTTTTTATCGATCAGAATTATTCTTCTTTTATTCATTTTTACCTCATCATATAATTTAATTTTAATTTATTTATTCTATCATAAAATTCAGTATAGTCAAATGAATTTTATTTCTTAATAATTTATACATGATAAAAATAATTACGAATGATTATAAATTAATTTTTTTATCTTGAAATAATTAAATTAATGCCTTATAATAACTAGTATTAAATTTTAAATAAAAAATAAGTGAGATTAAAAAATGAAAAACAAATTACATATTGCAGCAGTCATTCTATTCATATGTATCTGCGTTTTAAGCCCTCATCGTGAAAGATTGTTTGCTGGAAACTTTTTTGATGAAACAACCTTAATCACACTTGACACTCTGCATTTTATAAAGCCTCCGGCTGACTTCAGAAATTATTTCTTTCTGCAATCTATTGATGATACGACAGTGATCCTTATAGGTGATTTTGTCAGAGCAGTTAAAGTTATTACTTTAATAATTGATAACAATTCGGATAATACCGTTGATAGAGTAATAGAATATTATCCCGAATCCAACGAATACAGAAAAAAGAAGAATTTCACTTCAGAAAAATATACAACAAATATTGAGGCATTAAAAAAAGAAATAATAGAAGGAACAATTTACAAAAATAGTTATTCATATGATATGAAAAGCCTTGCTTTCCTGAAATATCTGCTAAATGAAGGATCATCCATATATAATACCGAAGCAGGCTGGGTTGCAATCAAATATGACGAAGAAAAGGCCAAATCCACAATGAGTAAGTTTTTTTTCAGGCTTAAAGATGAACGATACGATCTTGTATTTAAAACCAATTATTATAGATTATATAAAACCATAATTCATCCGCCGATTTCCCATTCTGTTTACTGCAGGAACTCCAAAGATCCGGTAATTGCAGAATATGTAAAAAATCTTTTAAAACTGCTTCCTAACTAACCAGATATTCGATTCCAATAAAATCTGATACGATATTTCTCATTTATTCTGACAATGCCCCGCTAATAAAAGCGGGGCTTTTTTATTTAAACATTCCGGTTTATTTAATTCTATAATCAGCAAATTTTTATTGAAAATATCTGAAATAACAATATTTTTTATAAATTATGGCAAAAAATATACATTTTTTTATTTTTCTACAAAAATTATAACATTTTGGTACAAAAACAGTTGACACCTGCAGCTCATTTTAATTTATTTCAGTCATGATCGCGCGGTGGAGCAGCTGGTAGCTCGTTGGGCTCATAACCCAAAGGTCGCAGGTTCGAATCCTGCCCGCGCTAAGAAAGGCGGAGTAGCTCAGTCGGTTAGAGCACACGGCTCATATCCGTGGTGTGGGGGGTTCGAGTCCCTCCTCCGCTAAGAAATTTTTCCAGAATATTATTTTAAAAAATGATTACGACAACTGCTTCTTTATAATCCGGCAAAAAACTCCAGCTTAACATATTTTCATTCTTTATAAAAAAATGTAGACTTTTAATACATTATCCCCCGTAAATGATTACCAATTAATTTTTGTGTTGTTGAATATTATTTATTTTGACCTATAAGCAGGTACATTTATTAAACTATTTATAATCAGGAATTTTTAATGTTTGAAAAAAGAAATTATTGCGGAGAATTAAACGCCTCTGATGAGGGGAAACAGGTTATTTTATCCGGCTGGGTTCAAAGAAAAAGAGACCTTGGAGGAATCATCTTTGTTGAATTCAGGGATATATCCGGCATAGTACAAATAGTATGTGACACAAAAGAATCAGCAGAGATGGCTGAACTCATGGACAACATAAAAAGTGAATATTGTCTGTTTATTTCAGGAACAGTTAGAAAGAGAGCAGATGATGCAGTTAACACGAATATGCAGACCGGCGAAATAGAAATATTTGCGGAAAAAATTCAAATATTGAATTCGTCCGTTTTGCCTCCTATTCCTGTTGAATCTGATAATACTGTAAATGAAGATCTGAGGCTGAAATACAGATTTATAGATTTACGAAGACAGGATATGAAAGATGCGATTATTGCACGGCATAAAGTAATGCAGACCACAAGAAAATATCTGTCTGAAAACCGATTTCTTGAAATCGAAACCCCGATCCTGAATAAATCAACTCCTGAAGGCGCCCGTGATTTTCTTGTCCCAAGCAGAATGAATAAAAATATGTTCTATGCTCTGCCCCAGTCGCCCCAGCTCTTTAAGCAGATTCTTATGGTTTCAGGATTCGACAGATACTTCCAGATAGCAAAATGCTTCAGAGATGAAGATTTGCGTAATGACAGACAGCCTGAATTTACTCAGATCGACATTGAGATGTCATTTCTTACCATTGATATGCTTATTGACATTATGGAGGGCCTGGTAAAAGAAATTATTAAAAAAATAACAGGCACAGAAATAGTCCTTCCTTTTAACAGAATAAGTTATGACGAAGCAATGAACAGGTTTGGAAAAGATGCTCCTGATATGAGATTCGGTATGGAACTTACTGACTGCACAGATATTTTTCAGCAGTCCGAATTCAAGGTATTTTCGACAGCTTTGGAAAACGGCGGTATAATCAAGGCAGTCGTTTTTGAAGATGGAAATAAAATATCAAGAAAAATTACAGATGAATTAGCTGAATTTGTAAAAATATACAAGGCAAAGGGCCTTCCCTTTGTAAAGTTCAGGGATGGAAAACTGGATGCCGGCATCACTAAATTTATAACTGAAGAGCAGCAGAAACAGCTTATTGCCAGACTTGATTTAAAAGATAATGAAATAGTATTTTTCGGCAGTGATTCTGAAAATATCGTAAATGATGCTCTCGGAAGCCTTAGACTGAAGCTCGCACAGGACTTTGGTCTGATCAGGAATGATTTTAACTTTGTATGGGTACTTGATTTTCCTTTATTCGAATATGATCCTGAAGAAAAAAGATATTACTCAATGCATCATCCTTTTACTATGCCCAGGACAGAAGATCTTACACTGCTTGATAATATTAATCCTGAAAACGCCGGGCAAATAAAAGCTCAGGCATACGATATTGTACTCAATGGAGTTGAAATTGGAGGCGGGTCCATCAGAATCAGCGATACAAAGCTGCAGAATAAAATTTTTACCCTGCTTGGAATTTCCGAAGAGGAAGCAAAAGAAAAATTTTCATTTCTCCTTGAAGCGCTTAAATACGGGGCTCCGCCTCATGGAGGAATCGCATTTGGACTTGACCGGATTATGATGATACTTCTGAACAAAAATTCAATAAGAGATGTAATTCCATTCCCGAAAACAACCAGAGGACAGTGCCTGATGAGCGAAGCGCCGTCTCCGGTATCATCACAGCAGCTGGATGAATTATCAATTAAAATTAAATAAAACTTTATGACTGATCACAAAATAGAAATTGATAATGTTTCACTTTATAAAAAGCTCTGCGGCTATAAAGACAGAAACATTAAAATAATAGAAGATATTCTGAAAATAGAAATAATTCCCAGAGGAAATACTTTAATCATCAATTCAGATGAGAAGAATACTGAAAAAGCGGTTAAGCTGATTCATTTAATGGGTGATTATCTTCATATTAATAATAATGATTATGAATTCAGTGAGACAGATCTCAAATATCTTGCAAAAGCAATAGCATCCGGTGAAGATCTGGACGCCAATGAATTTAACAGACTGCGTGTATCAATACCTGATTCCAATAAAACAATACTGCCTAAAACAGTTAATCAGGCCAGATATATCTCCATGATTCAGAAAAAGCCTGTTACATTTTCCATAGGCCCCGCAGGTACAGGTAAAACCTATCTGGCTGTTGCAGCAGCATTAAATTCATTCGGCAACCGTAAAGTCGAAAAAATCATACTCACACGTCCGGCTGTTGAAGCAGGTGAAAGTCTCGGTTATCTTCCGGGTGATTTTATACAGAAAATAAACCCTTATCTCAGGCCGCTGTATGACGCTTTGTTTGACCTGCTGCCTTATGAAAAGACTTCCAGGCTGATCGAATCCGGAAATATTGAAATAGCGCCTCTTGCCTATATGAGGGGAAGAACATTAAATAATGCTTTTATTATTCTTGATGAAGGACAGAATACTACAAAATCACAAATGAAAATGTTTCTTAC
>JAFGDQ010000026.1 GCA_016932015.1 Spirochaetota bacterium
TAATATTATTATAAAATTTTCCTATAACATAAGCATTAATAAATGAAATCACCTCAAAAAGAAAAAAAAGATAATATTAAAACTGAGGACGATACTCTTTATGGTCTTCTTTCAATGTACAAAATTTATAATACCTATTTTAGAATTTTAATCAATCCGGACAATGATCATATAGCACTTCAAATTACAGACAATCCAGGAAAATGGCCGATAATAGGAGAAGGACAATATAAAGGATATAAACTGCTGAAACGATCAGAAGTCGGCCTTATAAAACTTTCTGTAAAATATCTTTCTCCGGAACATCTTATCAGTCAGCTTGGTCCCCTGTTAGGTGCAAAACTGTCTGATGATGATATAACTATACTGAATTATCTTGATTCAGAAGGATATTACTCAATTGAGGCTAACAGCAGTTTCCTACAGGAGTTTATAAATCTTATTAATAAAATCATAGAATTTACTCCCAAAAAGAAATATGAAATAATTGAAAAATCATTATCTGAAGATTTGTAAAGGAAGAAACCATGTCTGATATGACCTCCCCTAATGATACTTTTAGTGAAAAATCCAGATTGCTGGATATAGCTCTTAAATATACGAACGGTGACATAGAAAGAGCAAAACTGATGGTTTCAAATCAGTATAATGATGTTAAAATCATCAAAGGAAAATTTGATAATGAGAAAGAAAGAATTTTCGGAATTTTTCTTGTTTTTGTGAACATACCGAATACGTATATAATGAATATTGCCGCTTTAATACTTCCGTCAGAAAATGTTATTGCAAAAGCAAGCATTTTTGACAGCTGGAAAGCTTTTTATGCCGACCTTGCAGAGTTCACCAAAAACGAGGCAGACAACGCTTTACCTTCCTATGACTTCAATAAACATGTATCCGAATCACTTCAGAATTATGATATTTTTTCATCTCTTGAAGGAGAAAATCTGGAAAATTTAACGGAAATTATTACTGATATCATCTGTAAATTTTATGGTCTTGCCAGATTAAACTGTAAAATCAATATTGACAGCAGCAGCTCTCTATCACTTGAAACGACCGGTATCCCTGTTGAAGAACCTAGAAAGATGGTGGACAACCAGGACGCGGCAAGACTCGATGGAGATTACTCATCAAAAATTAAAGACATAGAATCGAAAGCCGATTATGTTATAAACGGAAGGGTAATCATTTCTCCTATTAAAGGCAAATATATTAACGATATTAAGACAGGAGAAAAAATTAAAATCCTGTTAACAGGAGAAGATCAAATTTCCTTTAAGGTTGCAAAATCACTTAACGCCCTTACAGAAGAAAATGAAATACTTCCGATTAATATCCGTATTGTTGAAAAATTCCCGATGGAAAAAACCGGTTACTATATTTACGGACTTGCTGCAAAAAATGTATTAGTAAGAATAACCGAAGAAGAGAACATCAAAATAGAAACAGATTCTGTACCAAAAGTTCAAAAATCAACAAAGTCTGAAAAAACAAAGTCAGACAATAAAATGATTCTATATATCGTAATGATTATAGGGCTTTTATTTATTATAATGTTTTTAATTTTTATTCTTCTATAAAAAAATAAAGTTATATCTTTTCCAGTCATTTTATTATAACTTTCCTTAATAAAAATATCAGTTAATTGATAACTCCTGATTAAAACAGTTAGCTATAATGTTTATTCATTTAAAAAAATACCTGTTATTTCCATTATTTATATTCCTTCTATTTGAATATACATCATATTCGCAAATGCCGGACTGGATATTATTTCAGGATAAAGACGAAAACAGATACTACATCGATAACAATGGTAAAATCTGGACATCGGGTAAACCTGATTTTGATTATAAACCTGTATCAGCAAACGGACTTGATTATTACCTTCACCAGGGAATTGAATTGATAAAAATGCATCACAAAACTGAAGGCCTGACTCTTTTAAAATCAATAATAGCAATGCCGGCAGACAAAGGAACTGTTTATGATGCGCAGGTAAAAGCGTCAGAAGAGATCAACAGACTTCTGAGAAATGAAGGAAACCGGTTTGAAGAACTTAATAAAAAAGCATCAATATTGCTTTTTAAAGAAAATAAGCATATTACATTAGTTAATGATGAAATGAAATATACTATAAAATTCCCGGAAGAAATTTCTGTAGATATTGCTTCAAAAAGGATTCGTGAAAGAATAAAATATAAATATTACGGCCTTTTGCTTGGCTTGAAATTTATGGAGACTAAAGACAGTTCCCCCCTTAATAGAAATACAGAAAATAAAAAAAACAAATATTACAGTTATGATATTTTAATGGCTGTTGATTCCGAAAAGTTCCCGAATCCTGTAAAAACAGTAAAGGACATTGAAAATCACTGGAGAAGAAGACTTGGATATGATCTTCTGAAACGGAAAATTGTAAATATTACTAAAGACAAGATAACATATAAATTCAATGATACAGATTCAGACAAATATTCGGGAATTGAGGGATTTTATAAAAAAGGCAACACCGGATATTATTTAAAACTAATAACGAGCAGTGCTCTTTTTAAAAAGAGAAATAAATCGATTATTGAAATAATAAATAATTTTAAAATTAATTAAACAAAATTTGACAGCATTTCTTCAGTAAAATTCCCGCAGGCAACACTTGATGCTGTTCCGGTCATCTGCACTCGCCCATCATCACCTGTTTCAATATCAAGAACACCGCCCGGCATATGAACTTTGATTTTTCTTCCAACAAGGCCTAACTTATATGCAGCGCAGGCAGCAGCAGAACTGCTGCTGCCTGAAGCCAGCGTGTATCCGGCGCCTCTTTCCCATATTTCTATTTCGATATTGGCCCTGTCTCTGACTTTCAAAATCTGCAGATTTATTCTGTTCGGGAACAATTCATTTTTCTCAACTAAAGGACCTATTTCCTTTACAAGTTCACTGGAAATTTCATTTAAAGGAATAACGCAATGTGGATTGCCTACAGAGACACATGTAATATTGTATCCTGATCCGTTTATTATCAACTCTTCATTTACAACTTCACGAACCGCACCGCTTACCGGAATTTTATTGCTTACAAATGTCGGAATTCCCATATCAATTTTTATCAATAAGGGCTTTTCTTTCAATACTTCAACTTTTGACTCTCCGCTCGGAGTGTAAATTGAAAACTCAGGTGATGATACATATTTCATATCAATCAGAAATTTGGAAAACATCCTCAGGCCGTTTCCGCTTTTCTCTGCTTCGCTTCCGTCCGGATTATATATCCTCAGCATTAGCTTCTCATCTGAAAATTCAGGGCCGTAAAGAATCCCGTCTGATCCTAAACCGAAGTTTCTATGACAAATCAACCTTATATTGTCTTCATTGAGTTTTATTTTATTTTTCTGAGGATCAATTATTATATAGTCATTGCCAAGTGCGTGGTATTTATAGAAGTCCATTATTATTACTGTTCCTGATCAATATTAAAAATATTATCTTCATTATCAGTATTATTTTCAGCAGCGGTTTCTGTTGTTTTCGAAATTATCGTCTTTGATTTTGAAGCTGAAAATTCATCATTAAAATATTCAACAAACCTTTCAATTTGATAATCCTTATCTATAAACCTTACTCCAACTTCTCTCCCCTCAATTCTGCTGACTTCCCCTTTTAATACTATTTTTTTTGAAGTAAAGTCAAACTTTATCTGAAGGATATCGCCTTTTTCAATAATTGATGTTCTCAGAAAACAGATACCTCCTGCACTTATATTGATTACTTCAGCATTAAAAACAGTATTATTATCATTGATTTTGTACTGAATCTGATAGCTGTTTGTTTTCAGCCTGTTATAATGCCGCTTATCCGGATTATTTCTCATCATTGTTAAAACCTTTCTGCTTATTAAAAATCAGAGCTGTTTCATTACAATTTTCCAGATTTATACAATTTTTACAGTCTTTCCAGATCTTTTCCGGCAGGGAATCCTTCGGTACAACTGTAAAATTATATTTTTTAAAAAATAACGGATGATAAGTAAGTGCAAATATTTTTGCACCCGGATAATCGAATAATAAGGATTCTACCAGTGTATTTAAAAGACCTGACCCGATACCCACTTTATACTGATTTTCATTTACAGCCAGAGACCTGATTTCAATCAGAGCATCACTATATTTATAAAAAGATACCACCCCTGCAATAGTATTTTCACTTTCAGCAATAAAAAAACTATCAATATTGTTCTCAATATCTTCTCTCTTTCTCTCAAGAATTACACCGGTTTTTGAATAAGGCTCAAGTAAATCCAGAATAGCTTCAATATCCCGGAGTTGCGCTTTTCTGATATTATATTTCATATTAGGTATTAAATAAAATTTATTATTATGATTTTTGTTAGAAAAAAACAGATTTTAGAATCAGCAATTTTTTTAGCAATTATATTTATAAATTAGTAATATAATATTAACAATTATTATTCTGAAAACACTATTTTTGGCATGAAATCCGGAGGGAGACAATAAAAATAAAATTTTCATTATCTTTTTAATATCAGAGCATCCCCATTAATTCTATATGAGCTTATTTCCTTTAATGCATTCCTGGCATCAGTCTGATTCCTGTACGGGCCTACAAAAACTTTATACGCTGAATCATTTTTTGAAAGAATTACAGTATGACCGTTATTACTGATTATATTGGCTATTTCCTGAGACTTGACTTTTGTGTATTCCTTTCCAATTTTAATAACATAAGGATATTCTTCTTTTGAGAACATTTTTTTATCATTAACAGAAGATGTAATACTGCTGTCATTTCTTTCGTTAATCAGCTCTTTCACCTTATGTCCGATATCATTGACAGCATCTTTTGTCTGTCTGTCCATTATTTCCTTATTTGATCCTGCCGCGAATTTAATACCTACGATCAGACCTGTTGTAAATGATACTATACATAAAGCAATTATCAGGGATAATATTCTGCTGGCCCTTTTGATTTTTTTACTTTCTTCCTTTGAGCTGACATTCGCAATTCTGGCAAAATATTCAGGATCCTCCCTGCTGAACTGAGGAGGAAGTTCTCTTGTCATTTTTCCTGAATAAAAATCATAATTCTGCATAATAATTTCTCTGAGCGTATTTAATTTAATACTGTATATTTCGACATATTTCAGAAATAGGATTAGCTAAATAATTCAGGGAGCTGACAGTAAAGAAAGGAATTTGTTACTTTCTATTTAAATAAATTTTGTAATTTTTCAATTTCTGTTTTTGTTAATTTACGAAAGAAGCCTGTTTTTAAATTGGAAAGCCGAAGCGGGCCATAGGAAACCCTTTTAAGGTTCTTAACTTTGTAGGAAAATTTACTGAATGTAACCCGTATATGCCTTTTTTTACCTTCTGTTAATGTTATTTTAATTGTTTTCTTTTCCTTGTCGAGAAATACTATTCTGGAAGGATTAGCTTTTACACCATATAATATTATTCCGTTCTCAATCTTTATTCTGTCATCTTTTGCCAGAGGCAAATTCAATTTAACAATATACTCCTTTGTTATTTCAAATTTCGGATGTGTAAGTTTATACGCAAGATCACCGTCGTTTGTTAATAATAATAAGCCCTCAGAATCCAGATCAAGTCTGCCTACCGGATTTACTCTTACCTTTTTATAGATTTCAGGAATCAAGTCCATAACAGTAGGCCGGCCCCGCTCATCATTAACAGTGGTAATGTACCCCCTGGGTTTGTTTAACAGAATATAATGCTTATCATCAATTGTTCTTAATACTTTATTATTTAATTCTACAATATCGTTATCTATGTCAACAAATTCAGAGAAAGAATGAATTACTTTTCCGTTTATTTTCACCTGCTTGTTTTGTATGAAAGCCTCAACTTTTCTCCGGGAGCCTGATCCGCATAAAGATAAAAATTTATTAATTCTGATTTTATTATTCATTCTTTCATTATTTGTAACTATTCAGCTATAGTGGAGCGGTTTTTACATAAAAATTCCAAATAGCTGAGCAGTTACTATTATTTCAGCTATTTCCGGAAGTTAATTCTTTCCGGATATAAATTTTCCCTTTTTAAAGAGAAAAAATCCAGCCATATTTTCAATTATCTTCTGATTGATTTTCAGATTGATCTGCTGTCTGGTCTTCTGTTTTCTTTTCAGGATCCAGATTTTCGATCTTCCGGGTTAATTTTTTAAATTGTAAATCTTTGTTTCCGTTTTTAACAATCAGATACAAACGTCTTTCTCTTGTCGTATACTTTATCTTTTTACCGAAGTATGTTCCATTTGAAAAAACAATTTCAGACTCCTTATAGTTAAGCCTGTATTGTCCTTTTATTATTTTTTCATCTGAAAGATATGAAATGTAATTTCCGTCATCATAAACAATAAGATTTTGCTCAGGATCGCTGCTGTCAATTCTGATACTTTTCCATAATCCTTTCAACATTGATCTGGTTTTAGCCATTTCCTTTTGCCAGAATTTTGACAGATATTTTTTAATTTTGCCAGTTTCGTCTTCTGCAAATATTTTCATATTTCTACCGTATATCCATCCAAGAAACCCTTTTGAATAACGTGTCATATACCAGTAGTCGCTGTCATTTCCAATCCACGACTTTGTGCTGGATTTTTTTATTATTTTTACTTTTTCCCCTTTGGACAGGTAAGTTACAACTGCAGAATAAATCATCGGATCAAGCCTCATAACAGTATTTTCAGTAAGAATTATACCAATCTCACCGGTAGTTCTCTCCACTGCATTCCGGTCAATCTCTTCAGCAGCTTCGTTTTCACAATTCAGGAATGAAAAAAACAAAAATAACAAAAACACCGGTATAAAAATATAATTTATTTTTACATAATCAGTTTTTACTTTAACAGGCATGCAGTCCTCAATTTTTAAACTAAAATTAAAATAAACAGTACTTCTGCATTATAAATACACAATATAAATAAGATTGAATAATAAATTCCAAATACCAGGTCAACAATCTTTTGAAAGCAGCTATTAATTTACCATTACTTGTTAATTCTCATCATTTCTGTCCATCATTATCTGCTTCTGTTTAAAATATGGAAATACTGGGATATTTTTATGTCTGCTCCAAATTATCTTGACTGACATTTGATAAAGGCTGATTATTAATCGATTTTCAGCGGTTATAAAACGACAAACAATATATAATGCAATTATTTAATAAAATCCAAAAATTCATTTTTTTATTTCTAATTATACAGGTTATTTCATTATCACCGGTTCCTGAAAGCAGTATAAATGTAATTATATATGATAAAAATAAATATATTTCAATGTATGATTTAACGTATATACTTGATATTCATAATTCTTTTGACATTATTACTGGAAGAGGGAAACTGTTTTTCAGAGGAGCAGTTGCAGTATATCAGACCGGATTTTCAGTAATGCTTGTCAACGGAAAGCTGATAAAATCGGACTACCCCGTTATCAGAAAAAAAGGTGAGCTCCTGTTACCTGACTTATTTATCAGAAAAATAATAAATGAATTTTATCCCGGATATGAAATAAGTGAAAAGCAGGGCTCATTTTTTATAAGGAAAAAAATTTCACCGGATAAACCGGATATTAATGATAAAACTGATTACCCGAAGGGCAGCAGCATTCCTTCGTCAACAAAAGACAGAATCAGCTTCATTATTATTGATCCGGGACACGGAGGTAAGGATCCCGGCGCAATAGGCAAAGGTGGCCTTAAAGAAAAATGGATTACATTGCAGATTTCAAAACATGTTGAAAAATATCTTAGCCCAAGGCTGAAAAATGTAAAAATAAAGCTGACAAGAAACACGGACAAGTTTATTGAGCTTGAAGAAAGAACAAAGATAGCGAACAGAATACTGAAGAAAAATGAAAATGGATTATTTATAAGTATTCATGTAAATGCTTCAATTCTTTCAAAAATATCCGGATTTGAGACTTATTTTCTTTCCCAGAATCCATCTAACGAAGAAGCAAGGACAACTGCAGCTCTGGAAAACAATGTTATTATTCTTGAAAAGAATAAAAGAAAAAACAAAAATTACAATGATGTTGAACATGTAGAAGCCATTATGCTGAATACGCAGATCCTTAAAGAAAGCTCAATGTTAGCTGATTTCATACAGAAAAATATGGACAGGAATATCAGCAAATCAAAATCAAAAGGTGTAAAAAAAGCCGATTTCTACGTACTTAGAGGGTCATTGATGCCGGCAGTGCTTGTTGAGGTTGGTTTTATATCGAATAAAACAGAAGCAAACAGATTAAAACAATACGATTACCAGAAAAAAATTGCAAAAGGTATTGGTGAAGGCATAATTAACTTTATAAAAGAATATAATAAAAATATTTAAACGATCAAAGGTTAAACTATAGTATGAAAAGCGTGCTTAAAAAAATTAAAAGATATATAATAAAAACCAGCATTGATTCATCAGAAAAAAACAGATTTTTAATGATTATCATTTCATTTCTAATTTTGTTTGATTATTTTCTATTCTGTTTCATTTCAAATAGAAATCCGCTAATGATACTGCCGTCAATTCCATTAATTGAACATAAAAAAGAAATATTTGTTTATGTTCCTGATACAGACGGAGTAAACATAATAAAAGAACCAAGAAGCATATCAATCCCTGAAAATAAGGAAGGCTACGTCAGGCTTCTCATTGAAAAAATAATAAATGGATCAAATATTGAGAACACATCCATTGCTGTCCCGGTAGAACTATTCATCAGGAAAATATGGTTTAATGACGATACCTGCATAATTGACATTACTCCTTCAATTCAGGATAAAGATATAAAAATCGTAAACGGATCTGAAAGTATATTTATAAAATCAATTGAAAAAACAATAACTGAAAACATCCCCTCCATTAAAAAAATTGCTATTCTGGAAAGAGGAATCCCCGGCAGGAATTTATGGGAAAAAAACAGAATATAATTTTCAGGTATTAATTTATTTTACTTAATAAAAATACGATAATTATATTAACATTATGAAATTATACTTGCTTATAACAATATCTGTTCTTCTTTTATTAGTTTCACTTTCCTCTTATTATCTGCTGGATTTTGACAATCCGGGAATAGGGTCAATAATAGAAAAAGAAGTACAGATGGAAATTAAAGAGAAAGAATCGATTAACAGGTTTTTATCCGTTCCAATACTGCTCTATCATGATATAGACGGAAAAGGAGTATATTCGATTTCACAGGATACTTTGCGTAATCATTTTCAGCTGTTAAAAAATAATGGCATCAGAGTAATTAAATTATCCGAACTTATTAAGCGTATGTCCAGCCACAAGCCTTTTAATGATAAAGTTATCGTCATTTCATTTGATGATGGCTTTCTCTCAATGTATACAAAATTACTGCCATTACTGAAAGAATATGATTATCCGGTTACATTATTCGTTTATACAAATAATATCTTCACCGAGGCAAAATACAATCTTACCTGGTCACTGTTAAGGGAAATGGAAAACAACGGAATTGAAATAGAATCCCATTCAATCAGTCACATTGATCTTGAAGAAATTTCAGAAAAAGATTCCAATTTTATCAAGAAAAAGCTTTTTCAGGAGCTGTATCTTTCAAAAAGAATTATTGAACTGTATATGGACAAGGAAGTTAAATATTTCGCATTCCCTTTCGGGAGATATAATTTAAAACTTATTGATATGTGCAGACATGCCGGATATGAAAGAATTTTCTCTACTGATTACAGAAAACACATAATTACCAGGGATAATTACTGCCTCGGCAGAGGACATATTAAAAAAAATTATTCAATGAAATTTATTGAAGATATTATACAGTAATTACAAATCTTTTATTGTTCTTTGCCTCAATTCTGATCCTTTTCCGCATTCTTCACTGCAATATAATACTCATAATTTATTTATAGTATTAAAATTATCTTGACATTAAGTTAATCAGAGATCAGAATATTGCGGTCTTTTATTCAACAATAAATATATATAAAAAATAAAGATAAATGAAGATATACTATATTGTTTTATTACTTTTATTCTCTACAAGTTTATATTCACAACAGATAGTTTATATTGATAACGAGAAAATTCAGGAATATAAAAATACACTTGGAATATGGCTTCCCGCAGCCTCGAAACAGGAATTAACCGCATTATCAAATAAATATTCTTCCGATATTGATCAGATTTATAAGCTGAATAATATCAAGAACAATCAGATAACCAGAAAATACTATTTTATATCATATTCAGATGCTTACCTTGAAAAATTAAAGAGTCAGGATATAAAAAGAGAAATAAATACATGTAAAGATAAAGAATTTATATGGCCTCTTCTTGATCCGATTAAAATAAGCTCTGTTCTTGGCTTCAGAAATAAAAAATTTCATCCTGGTCTTGATCTTCCTGTTCCGGGCGGGAAACCTGTTCTGGCATCTATGGAAGGACTTATTATATATGATGGATATGCAGAGGGCTACGGCAGAATGATAGTTATTAAACATAAAAATAATTATATAACCAGATATGCCCACAACAGCGTAAATCTTGTCAGAAAAGGTGATTTCGTAAAAAAAGGACAGATCATTGCTTTTGCCGGGAGTACCGGCAACTCAACAGGCAATCATCTTCACTTTGAAATAAGATGCAGAGACGTACCGCTTGATCCTCTTGATTTCCTGCCGGCAAAAAACGATTTACATATAATTCATACACTTAAAAACTGGAAATAATTTCCGTACTTAATACCGGAATTATCACAATAGAGATGTCTTTTTCTCAGTTCTATATGTAATGTAATTTATATTAGTAAAATATTTACCAGACAATTCTTTGATTCTTATCTAAATAAGGTGCTTATTGTTATGGAAAAACGCATAGATCTTCATATACATTCCAGTTTCAGCGAAGATGCAGACCTCTCAGTAAATGAAATATTTGAGACCGCACAGAAAGCTTCTATTTCAGCAATTGCTATTACAGATCATGACTCAATTCAATCTATCAACGCGGCATTGTCCATATTACCGAATTATAATTTTGACTACGTTCCGGGAATTGAAATAACCACAGTTTTTTCTGTTGATGATTCACAGCAGCATATTCTTGGATACTATGTTGACGGGAATAATTCCGGACTGCTGCAGAATCTTAATAGAATCTCGCTCTTCAGGGATGAAATTGCGCATCAAAGAATTGAAGCACTCAAATCAACAGGATTTATTCTTGATGAAAATAATATAAAAGAAATAGCCGGCGACAGGCCTGTTTCCGCGGTTTCAATTATAATAGAACTGCTAAATAATAAAAGTAATTCTGATGATGAAAGACTCTATCCATATTTACATGGAAATAAAAAAGATAATAAAGTTATGAGTTTCTACAGAGATTTTCTTGTGGAAGGAAAACCAGCTTACGTTCCGTTTAAGTCTATTTCAACTGAAGAAGGTATAAACACGATCAAAAAGGCTGGCGGTATTCCCATTCTTGCGCATCCATGTTTTGTAAAAAATAACAACTGGCTTGACAACATAAAAGAAATGGGCATTGCAGGTATTGAAGCAGTCTCATCATATCACTCAGATGAACAAATTAAATTTTACATTGACTATGCAGAAAAGAAGGGGCTTTTGATCACCGCAGGTTCGGACTTTCACGGACTAACGGCAAAGCCGCATATTAAACTAGGCGATCAGCAGGGGATGTGCTTTTCATACTATGAAAAGCTGAAAGAAAAGGCCGGTAAATAAACCGGCCTTTTTTATTGACACTGTTTTTTATTATTTAAAAACTAATATTTATCTAATTCTTACCTGTGGAAGAATCCGGTTCTTTCTCTGTCTGTATTGCCACTTCTTCTAATTTAAAAGCTTCAATGATTTCGCTGTCCTTAGGGAAAGTCTTCAGAATATTTTTTTCTTCCTGCTCTGTCCCGTAATAAGCACTATAACACAGTTTGCCAATTAATTGTTTAATATCCTCTTCCTTATTTTTATAAATAAAGATAATGTTGGGTCCTGATTTAAATCCCCAGTTGAATCCATCGTCATAATTGACATAGAAAGTTTCTGTCACACCGTCACCATCAGCATCTTCAGCGAAATATATTAAATCATTTATAGCCTTTGCTTTAACAACCATTGAGTATTTTGCCGGCTCCTTTACTTCCTGAAAAGCCGGAGGTGAAATAGGCTGCCTGTCCAGATATAAACCTGACTCTGTTCTGTTTCTCATGAGCTGATAAAATACTTTAACATGCTTTTGAATAAAAGAATTTCTTACATTGCGGTAAAAGTCACCGAAATTTTTCTCAACAAATTCTTCTTTTACATTAAGCATTTTCTCTGATTTTCTGTCTGTAATTTTTATATAATCCGGTTTTGAATTAACTTTATTGATCCATAAATCTTTCGGAAGTTCTCTCCGAAGCTCCATAACATAAGTTTCCATTTTTATTTTAGCGGAATCATCGTAGCCGTCACGGAAGAGATAAACCTGATTATTCTTCACTATTAAAAGACTTGCTAACGAGGTATCATTTTCAAAAAATTCATTAGCAGCAGGAATCTGAATATGCTGAAATGCCACTCTGTCTTCAGTATACCTTGTCAAACCCAGAACCTCAATTGGTGTATAATTGATTTCAGTTGAAAAAACATTATTATTGCCTGATAAAAAAAAGCACGTTATTAATATTCCAAGAAAGAACACATATTTCTTTTTTTGCATTCAGTTGCCTCCATGCCTTTAAAGTAGGAAAAATATTTTTATTTTTTCCATCCAGATTGAATAACCAACATATATAATATATATACATAAAAAACAAGTCTATTTTATTTATATACTGCTTATTCTTGATTATGTTGCAGCCTAATAAAAATATGCTTTTTCTGTAAAACAATATCCTGAACATGTAATTATACAATTCCAAATAATGCTTTGTCAAATATTTTTATTAAAATATTTAGCACTTCTCAGAAACTTCTCTATAATTACCGATTAATATATTAATATTTGAAGGTGAGGCAAAATTGATTTTTTAATTATTTTTTATTGAATTTTTATTTTCTATCATTTAAAATAATTTACTTTATTCTTACCAGATTTACAGACAGATATTTAAATTTACCGGCTAAAGGAGAGTGAATATGAATAAAACAGGTTATTTAATTTTAATATTAATACTATTATCCTTATTCTCCTGCTTAAAGCAGAGTGAAGATGACGACTATTCGAAAATAATGTTCTATATTGGAGATGTAAAAAAAAATTCCCTGATAGTTGAGATTGGCGATATTATTCTTGAAAATGATATCATTACAACCGGCATAAAATCATCATGCGATATTAAAATCGGCGGTTCAATAATACGGGTTAAAGAAAAATCAAAAATAAAATTATCTGAATTAAGCAGAAAAGACAATATTGAGAGGACAACAGTTGGTCTAAGTGTAGGTAAATTATTATGCAAAGCAAAAAAACTATCCAGGTCGGAAAAATTTATGGTAAAAACACCGACTGCTGTTGCCGGTGTCCGCGGAACAAAATTCACAGTGGAAGCTGATCCGAAAAGAACCTCCAGAATAAAAGTTTTTAACGGCAAAGTAAAGGTTATAAAACGCATTAAACAGCTTGAAGAAGAAATTGATAAAGTACTTGATGCGGCACCTTCCCTCTCAGATAAGGAAAAAGTCATAGTTACAGAAAAAGAAGTTGAAAAAGCTGAAAAAATAGTGAAAAAATTCCTGGATAAAGAACAGAAAATATCAGGTAATGTGGAAATCGCAGTTGTCAGGGTAATAGAAAATGTTAAGGATGATGTTGTTGTAAGTAAGAAGGAAATCCGGAAATTCAAGGTTGAGGATTTCAAAGAAGAACAGAATGAGATCATTGAGGTTAAAGAGAAACCAAAGGAAATAATTCAGCAGATTAAAAAAATTGTGGAGCTTGAGAAGAAAGAACCCGTACCTGAAGGCAGGCTCCTTATTACAAGATATGAAATACATTTTATCAAAGACGGCAGGCTGCTATGGGAAGGCAGGGTAATTAATCCGCCTCTAAAGAAGGATGATAAACTCTATATAGCATCAGGTGATTATATATTTTGCGCTTCTCTTAAAGGTCCGGTTTTCTGGAAAAAAAAGATTGAAAACAACGGCAAAATCGAGATAAAAGATGATAAGCTGATAGTGTACAGCCGGAATAAAACTGAAAAACTGGATCTTGTTACAGGACTATAATTTATAAAAATAAGATTGAATATTTGAGCCCGTATGAGATAAAATGCAGTAAAATATAATAATGCATTTGAAAAAAATAAATATTTTTTAAGGAGGAAGCCTTGAATAGAAGACTTATTGCCATATTATCTGTTTTTTTGATAACCGTATTAGCACAGTTCAGCGTAAAAGCCAGCCAGAAAGGTAGACCAATTCAATCTCAGATAGAAAAAGGGACCTATGTTGAACAAGATATATTAAATCCTGAAACTATTAAGTGGCTGCCGATACCGGCCGGGACTGTGGATTATGCGCTATATCAGGCTATCAATAATGTGAGCAGTGTCGTTCTTGCAAATTTTAAAGTCGGTGAAAGAGTAATAACTCTTATTCAGGACAATAATGCAGACGGGAATGTGGACGCGGTAACTCACTGGTTTATTGATTCAAACCGTATTGATAAAGAAACTGTTCCGACAGCGTTCTGCCCTGCTGAAAAATTTAAAGAACTTAAAGAAATAATAATAAATGCTAAAAATTCAACTGTCAATCTCGGCGGCAAAAATTTCAAAGTTTCACCAAACAGCTTTGGACTTGCTGAAATGGAAAGGCTTTTAAAAAGGTCATCAAATGTTTCAAAATATAAACAGGGATTAAGAATAAAAAGAACCGATCCTGATGAACGTTCACTGGAAATGCTTGTTTTTTCTTTTTCGTACAACATTCAGGATAGTACTGCTGACCTGGCATTTAAAGTAAACTATTACGACAGAGGACAAACCAGAGTAAGTCCTATAATTAACTTTGGAGTTTACTGCAGTAACAGCAAAGACCCGTTTGCAATTGAAACTGTAAAAAAAATAAGAGAAGTGAACAGTAAATATTTTGCCGAATAAACTTTTATGTTAACAGAATATTCGGGAAAATGACCGGACAATCAATTATAAAATAATCAAATTCCAATATACGCAATAATCAGACTGTTCTGATTATTGCGTATACAAGCCTGGCCCCGTCAATAAGATCCTTTATCATAATATTTTCTTTTCTGGTATGCACGTCTCTCATTCCTATTGACAGGTTTACAGCTTTTATTCCAGCTTTATTCAGCACATTAGTATCGCTGCCGCCTCCGGACGCTTCATAAACCGGTTTTATTTTTATTTTTTTCATTGAGTCGCTTAATAGCCTGATAAGCTTATCATCAGGTTTAATGGAATAGCCAGAATATTCGAGGCGCTTATTAATAGAAATTTTACCTTTATATTTTTTAGTTACAGTTCTTGCAGTATTCTCCATTTCCTTTTCAACAGCTTTTAATTTCTGCCTATCCATTGAGCGCACTTCAAGAGCAATTGAGGTATCCTCAGCAACTATATTGGTTGCTTTCCCTCCGGAAATCATACCGACATTTGCCGTTGTCTCCTCATCGATTCTGCCATGCGGTATGCTGCTTATTATTTCCGAAGCAATCCGAATTGCGCTTATTCCCTTTTCAGGAGCTATGCCTGCATGTGCTGCTTTTCCTTTAATTTGAATATCATAAGTTATCTGAAATGGAGCTTTTATCATAACTCTCCCTATTCCCCCGTTGCTGTCAAAAACAAATCCTGCTTTGGACTGCAGTAAGGATACGTCAAACCCTTTAACTCCGTGCAGTCCGGTCTCCTCCGCACAGGTTAGCAGAAACTCGACAGTACCGTGCACGGCATTATTCTCTTTTAAACAGGCTATAACTTCAAGAAAAACAGCTATGGCAGCCTTATCATCAGCCCCTAAAATGGTGGTTCCGTCTGACGTTATCTTCGTATCTGAAATAACAGGTTTTACATTTTCACATGGAATTACAGTATCCATGTGTCCGGAAAAAAGCAGCGGCATAGTCTGTAAATTTCCTTTTAAACGTATCAGCAGGTTAAATGAATCCCCGCATTTATATTTATAATACTCAACATCATCCTTATATTTACTTATGACATTAATTATATATTCTATGACCTTTTCCTCTTTCCAGCTGGGAGAAGGTATCCTTACAAGATCAATAAAGTAATCTATTAATCTATCTCTGTTGATATTAATCTGCATTAAACAGTCTCCTGAAACATTAAATGTTGAAATATTATTTGATTGTTGATTTATATTTTTTTATTTTGAGAGTAAATTCATCCAGAATTTTTGTTCTGCTTTCAATTGTATCTCCTTCGGCATAAAGATGAATTAAAGGCTGTGTAGCATCCGGAAGTATCAGAATCCAGCTGTCGGTTTTATTAATTCTGATTCCATCGATCATTTCAATTTTATCTTTATCAATATTACTTGTAATAGTTCTCATAACTCCGGCTTTATCATTTGTATTGCACGGTATTGAGATTTTATAAAGATTGCTATTCGGCAGTTTTTCCCTGACTTCGTATAATGTACTGTTCTCAAGTGTAATGAACTCAAGAATAGTCAGGAATGTTATCATAGGATCATAATCACGTTCCAGATACGGATACCTTCCCATTGCGCTCTTCTGAAAAATATCATCCAGTGCGTCCGGAGTTCTCATCTTGGTGCTTACGCGAATAATCCGGCCGTCATATCCTTTTGCAATTTTTTCGATAATCCTTGAAGACGTAACAGGTATATTCAAAATTTTTTCATTTTTATATTTAAAATAATAAAGACAAAGTAATGCGCTTATTTCGTCACTTGTTAATATATTCCCATTTTCATCTATTATTGTAAGATACTCCCCATGAGGCCCGATAATCACTCCAATCTCGCGATTGGTTTTGCACATATTAACTATATTATTAACTGCTTTTCTTGTTTCAGATTTTAACTCCTCTTCACTCGCAAATTCCTTCATCTGCCCTCTTACAACCATCACATTACAGCCGAATCCTGAAAGCAATTCCGGAAATATTTTTGAAGCAGCTCCGTTTGAACAGTCTACGATAACTTCCCACGCACGATCAGTAAGCAGGTCAGCATTAATTCTTCTTTTTGCTCCCAGCACATATGCTTCTACATTATAAATCGGATAATTAATCCGTCCTACTTCAAAAGCATCTTTTCTGGGATAATCCCCTCTGAAAAATATATTTTCAATTTTCTTTTCTTCTTTTATCGATATCTGAAAACCGAGTTTATTATATATTTTAATCTGAGTATACTGAAGGCCGGCCAGAGGAAGCTTCTGAACATATATGCCCAGGTCAGCGTTAACAAATTTCACTGAAAACTTATTTAGCGGAATTGCTTCAATATCCATGTCATATACATTAATGCCCATGGAAAGAAGGCCGGATATAATTGACCACTTTATCAGCCTGGATGCAAGTGTGGCATCCCTGCTTATTACAACTTTACTGTCTTTTTCGAGAAATGCTCCCAGGGCGGATCCGACTTTTGCGGCAAATTCAGGGGTAATTTTGATATTGAACGGGCCTGTAATCCCTTCCTGGCTGAACAGCGTTTTCTGTTCAGAATGCGCCCAGATAATATCTTCAGATAATTTTGTTCCTTCCCCAATAATCTTGTGAGGCCAGACCCTGACATTCGGACGGATTTCAGCTCCTTTACCTATTTCACAATCATCACTTATAACAGAACCCTCATAAATAGCTACGCCCTCTTCCAGAACGCATCGTTTACCGACAATAGCTCCGCGCAGCTCGCTTCTGGGTCCGACATGTGTGCTGTGAAGCACTAAACTTCTTCTTACAGAGGCCCCTGAATCGATTACACAGTTATCACCAATAACTGAATAATCCGATATTTCGGCACCGGCTTTGACTCTTACGAAATTCCCGATAAACACAGGCCCATTAATCTTTGCTTCTTCTGAAATATATACATTATGGCCTGCCCAGACATTTTCTTTTATCCGCTTTCCCGGAAAATCAATCTTCACTATTCCTTTTAATACATCAATATGCGTGTTTCTGTAGGATTCAATATTTCCGACATCACTCCAGTAATCGTCTGAAATATAGCCGTAAAGAGGTACTTTCTTTTTTTGCAGTTCAGGAAATATATCAAAAGAAAAGTCAAAATTGATTCCCGGTGGTATATGTTCCCTGAAAATCTTAGGTTCAATAATATATGTTCCGGTATTTACTGTATCTGAAAATACCTGGCTCCAGTCAGGTTTTTCCAGAAATTTTTCTATTTTACCGTCTTCAGAGGTTATTACTATGCCGTAATCGGTAGGCCTTTCAACTCGTGTCAGTACAATTGTTAACAGGGATTTTTTCTGTTTATGAAATCCTAATATTGTTGTAAAATCAAAATCAATCAATCCGTCTCCGCTGGTTATTATGTACGTATCATCAGGATTTCCGACAGCATATTTTACACCTCCGGCCGTTCCTAACGGTTCCTCCTCCACTGAATATGTGATATTAACATCCCACTCCGATCCGTCTCCGAAATAATTCTGAACATTCTCCGGAAGATAATACAATGTCATAATGATGTCTTTGATACCGTGTTTTTTCAGCAGATTGATGGTGTGTTCCAGAAGAGGCTTGTTAATTACAGGCACCATAGGTTTTGGACGACCGGATGTAAGAGGCCTTAATCGTGTTCCATGGCCTCCTGCCATTATTACTGCTTTGACCATTGCATATCCTGATTGTGTAAAATTTTATTACCTGAAAATAATGTACTGTACTGCGGTAAAAATATATTACTAATCAGCCGGATTTTCAGCCTGTTGTCTGAAGACTCAATATTTTATGATCATCAAGAATTTTTCCGCGTTTTAACTTGTGCCTGAAATTTGTAGTGGTATCATTCATAATTTTTTCAATATAGGCTATATTTCTTTCGATTGATTCCATATACAAATTATTAAAGATATCATATCTTTTTGTAAAGTGGTACTCTGCATAAACATATACTTTACTGAACGAGTTATTCAATCTCTTTTTAATTGTCTCATATAATTTCCAGGTGCTTTTTATTATGTCAAATTCGGTTGAATAACCCGGAAGTCCGGCTTCCTTCATTTCATTGTATAAAAACAGCAGCTTTTCAAGATATTCTCTGTCCGACATTTGTCCCAGTATATCGGCCGATCCAAGTATCATTCCAGCGGTTTTTTCCTCCTCCGAGGAGAACGGTATTGTATTAAGGCTGGTTTTGATTTCCGTACACCTTATCATCTTTGAAATGGCATCTAAGTCTTCCCTGCTTACTGAAAAATTATTCATATTTTTCATAAGGAAAGCAATACTTCTGCCTATGTGATTGGCAGTATATTTTGCACCGGTTCCGTCACTGTCCCATTTTTCCTGTATATAACCCGTATCATGAAACAGACTCGCTCTCAACAGATTTAAAGCAAGTCCGACATCCATTTTTGCACCTGTATAATTATATCCGTCCAGAAGACGGGCAGATGCCAGTAACACGTCCATTGTGTGAAACAGGTCATGGTATCTTGTATTACATGCATTATATCCGGTATACTTACCGGTAAAAAGCGCTTTTATCTTTTTATAGCTATCTTTTAATTCTTTGAAATCTTTTTCGTTATAATGAGAAATGAATATTTCCCTGACAGTGGAAAATACAGCCCGCGTATTTCTTGCATCAACTAAATTTGATAGATTTTTAGTTCTTGTTTTCATAATTCAATATATAAATTCCTTATGAGCATTCATGAGCACCCGGAAAATATAAATGAAACAGTTAATAGAATATTTAAATTACCTGATGTTTAATATCAAGCAATTAATTTGAATAAAATTTCCCGGTACAAAATCTCTTATTTTCATTCCGGTTATGAATTCCGGTCATATTGCGGAAGAAAGGACAAGAATACTGAAACAGTGATTTTATTGGCTACTGTTTTTTATATATCCGAAATTTAAATTTCTGCCTGAATCACCTCTTCTGTATGAAAAAAAATCATAACTATTAAATGTACTGACAGCAGAATTATAAATATTCTGCCCTAAAACACCCTCTTCAAGCAGAGATCTCTCAATATTCGTCCATAAATTCAGGTAAATATTCCCGTTTTTAATTTCTTTATCGATTGGAAAGAAATCCGCTACATCTGCATTGACATTATAATTTTGGGGACCAATGGACGGCAGAATAAAAGCATAAATATTTCTGCTTTCAGACCTGTAAACACGTTGCATTTCCCTTATCATTTTGCCTGTAATATTCTGCCTGCAGCCTCTCCAGCCGGCATGGACAGCTCCAATAACCTTTCTTTCATTATCATACGCAAATACAGGAACACAGTCAGCTGTCCTTATAATAAGGCATAATCCGGAAATATCCGTAATAATTCCGTCTGCTTCCGGAAAGGTATCAGATTGTTTACCCGGGACTTCATCAATAATAATAATGGAATCTCCATGCACCTGATCCAGAATAAATATTTTCGGGGAGTCAATATTTAAAATTTTACTTAAATGCCTGATTTCATTATGTTTAATACTGTTCAGATTCTCAATGCTGTAATCAACATTATTCACTTCGCAGCCGACTGTTCCGATATTCAGCGGCAGAAATGTGTTCCACTGAAAAACGCTGTTTCCATTTTTCCTAAAATCTGTCATTTTGATAGTTTATATTTTTGTATAATTGTGACAAAATTTAAACATTAAAATCAGTATTCATGATGCAGACTTATAGAATTAATAACCAAGTCTTGAATAGTAAAAAGAAATATCAGACAATTTGTGTAATATGCTTCCGGTTTGTGTATTATCTGTTCTTATGAAAAATTTTTCAATTCTATCTTCAGTTGAAAAAGAAATTGTTGATAATACATACCATAAAGAAGGAATACCGGATTTTCCGGCATTTTCATCGTAGATGTTTATATGTTCGTTGTAATAATTACTTAAAGCATACGTTAATATTTTTGAGTAATTATCAAATTTAATGTCATCAGAATGAAACAAAATTCTGCTGTGCATATACAAAACCAGCATTTTTTCATTTGCCACATAAATGCCGGCCAGTTCAATTCCGTTAATTTCAATATGCCTTGGCTGTAATACTACGGACGCAATTTTCAGCAAGTCATCCTCATAAGGGTATAATGAAAGCATGAATCTTACAGTATCGGCATTATTTAACACCGACCTGCTTCCGGGAATAACTTCTTCCGGTGAAAGTATATCAATAATATGGCCGTTTTTCTTAAAATAATCCTTTCTGAAAAGTGTACGATTACCGGTATTTTTCAAATCGTAGTAAATTTCATCCTCAATATCTTCCAGGGAATTTAAATATTCCGAGTTATGAGTCAGGTATCTGCTGTTGTTATATGTATCTTTTTGCATTATTAAATTCTTATTTGCTGTTGTGATATTATAATTATCTGTAATTGATCCCGGTGCTGATTAGATCCATCTTCTGAAGAAGATAACACATTAAATATTCCTCAATTGTCTTATGCGGTCCGGAAAGACTTGATTTGGCCCTGAATTTCGCATTACTTTTCCGGTCTGAAAATGAACGGTACAATTCCCTTGGGTCACTGATGTCATATTCCGGATATATACGGTTATCTCCGATAATTCTTTCAACATCTTTTTTTGAAATAACGTATTTATTTAACCTGCTCATTTCATCCCGTATTTTTACTGTTTCTTCATAGCAGAGGCCGAAAATAAATTCTTCAATGGATTCAACTTCTTCGTCAGATAATTCATCCCTCTGGAGGAACTCAAAAAAAGAAGGTTCAATATATTCAGTAAGCTTGAAAAGCTCGGAAAAACCGAGCATAGTACCGAAAATAGGTGTAAGAGCGCCTCTTGCACGCCAGATAGTTATTAAAATAGGCGCGAATTCCTTTACCCCATGATCAAGGCGGTATTCCCAGATATTTGCAAGCAAATAACCTGCCTTTATTTTTATTTCTTTATCTAAATTCTTATCTTCAATAATGGACAGGAAGACTTCCTCTGCCATAAGAGTAAATACAATTTTATTTATAATATCCTTTAATTTTCCGTATAATAACTTAAGCTCTGGTATTTCCATCAAGACATAAAAGAGCATGAAGAAAAAATTTATCTTGGCAATTAAAAACGCATTCCCTAAAAGAGCTTTGGTCGGCATATGAAAGCGCAGATCGAGCTGTTCCTCCCTGCATAGAGAATAAACAAGTGTTTCTGCGCTCCTCTTGACAGAACCAAGATACTGATCTTCCAAAATAGACGGGTATAATGAAATGGAGCTGGCAAGCTGCTGAAGAGATGTCAGGTTGTTTTCAATTTGTTCAAGTTCATCAATCCTGCCCTGAAGTTTCAATGTTTCACGCAGCTTGTTTATTATTTCAATTTCTTCTTCTGAAAAAAGTATTATTTGCTTCATTAGTTAATATATTGCCGGTTATTATAGCCGGCAGTTATTTCCTCAATTTCAAAATTCCTGTTTCAACACTTTATTTTTGATTTAGCACTTAAATAAAACACTAAATAATCAGAAAAAATATTCAAGAATAATTTTACCTTTGCTGTATAATACTATCAGATAATGTTTATTTTTGACTTTCCTTCCGGACTTTTATCTTAATAGTCTGTTTCGGAAATATTAAATCCGGATCCGGTATATCATTATCCCTGGCCACTTCAGGATAGTCAAATCCGTCCCCTGTAAATTCCTCTGTTATTTCATACAGGGTATCTCCCTTCTTCACATTGTACAGTTTATAGATAAACTCGGTGGAATCCTTTTTTACATTTACAGGTGAAGTCTGTTGCACAGGCTCCTCTAATCTATTCTCATTGCTAATTTCGTTACTGGAACTCTCTATACTGGATTTCTCTGTTTCAATATTATTTTGAAATTTTTTAAAAAGCCTGCTGCTCGAACTGAATATAATAAATAACAGAACAAGTATAGTAATTACAATAAAGATTAAATCAATAATAAGCTTATGCTTTTTTTGTGTTCTGATACAGTCTTTAACTTTTCCTGAAAAACGGCTGATACCGGAAGATAAAATTTGTGTTACGGATTTACCGGATTTCTGATTCTCATCATCTGAAAATTCTATTTTTACGGACTCTGCTTCAGTTTTACCGGGAACTGTATCAATAATAACTTTATTTTCTGTTTCTTTATGCCAAACATCTGATTCTTTTTCCGTATCAGATGTCCCGCTTTTTTCAGATTGATTATTAAAATCATTTACTTTATCATAAACAAATGTACTGCTGGCTGCTACTGATGCAGGTGCTTCATCCTCTTCAACTGGTAAAAATTCAATTTCCTCTTCATCAAGGTTTTCAGATGACCTTAAATATTCAGCTGGATTAAATCCTGTTTCGATTCCGGTCTCTTCATTTTTTTCATCCGCTTTATCGTATCCTGCAGAATCAGATTCAGCGGTGTCATTATCCGTTAAGTCATACTCCTGAAGGCTGTTACTTCTCATTTCATTTGTTTCTTCCAGATCATACGAAAAGAATTTCTGATTATCCGCTTCCTCTGAATCTTCATATTCTGTTTTATCAGTTTCTAAATTATTCACTCCATCGAATTCAGCTTCTTCAGGTTCAGTGCTTTCCTCCTGCTCCGGTTCCATTATTTCAGCATAATCCTCTTCAACCTCTTCCTGCTCAAGGTTATCGCTGTCAGAATGATCTGATGATTCAACCGTATTTGTTTTATCAAAAATCAGCTCTTCATATGTGTGAATATCCACTTCCTTTTTTTCTTCAATTATGGCACTCACGTCTCCTGCTGTTTCAGGAGTAAAAGCTTTTGGAACTTCACGTGATTCTCTGTTCAGGAATAGTTTTGATATTTCCGCAGCCATACTATCCTTGAAATATACAGCTATTGCCTCAATGTTCAGAACAAGCCTTATATTGTCTGTTTCAATATCGGGGTAACAAATATACACAAAATTATGAGCAAGTTTTACCGGCAGCTCACGCTGATCCTTTACCTGGATTTTTTTTGTGCTGTAAACGCTTTCAGTAAGCAGTAAACAGCGAAAATCTCCGTTTTTAACAAGAAGCATTTTCCAGTCTTCCCCGGGTGAGGATTTTAGTCCGTAGCATGCGGCCGGGTCAATAACAGGCAGAAGCTCACCCTCATACTCGGCAATACCGGCAACGATGGATTTACAGTTTGGTACTTTAAAGTAGGCTGTTATCGGAAAAACATCAGCAACTTCCATTTCAGGAACAGAATGAACAGCTTCAGAAAACAGAATCTCAATTACATTTACCGGCTCTTTTTGCTTCTTTAATTGATTTGAAGAATCGGGAGCATACCTTTCATTCAAATCAATCTCTTCCGATTTCTCCGAGATCCAAGCAAGCAGATTCTCCGGTTCAACAACACAATAGATACTGCTGTCATATCTGACTGCATAATGCATATATTTTGTCTGTATCAGCAAAGGTAAAAGGGATACCTGTTCCGGATTTACACTGTTTTCATATTTTAAGGAATCAAAGGCAAAGCCGATTTTCCCGTTAAGATCAAGAGGAAGCATTAATTCAGCTTTGGATCTATTGCCGGACCCGACAGCAATGCCGGTATTGAATAACGGGATGATATCATCTTTAAATAATGAGACTCCCGTAATAATGGAAGGAAGTATTGACAGTGGAATTATCTTTGATATACTTTCAGGAGTATCATCAGACTGCCCGGAAAAAAATGCGAAAGTATCGGAACCGGAATTAACAATATAATGGCTGTCGGACCTGTCAACCTTCAGGCAGGAATTGTATTCAGCAGCCGGAATAAACTCAAACGGCTGATAATTCTGTTTAATATATTCATATAACTTTTTAATATTTATTACAGGAATCAGGTTCCGGTTTTTAATAACGATTTTATCTATAATCTGATTTTTAATAAATGGATGAACCGGAACAATTTCATCTTCAGAAACAGCAGCTTCCTCAATATTTCCTGAAACAGCAAATCCGGCAATATCGGTTTCTGACAGAATGATCAAATGTTTTTCTTTTCTTTCAGAAGTATACTTTAATCCGATACTCACTGAAAAATCAAGAAATGTTAAAACACGGCCATCTATTTCAGAAATTCCGGAAACTGTTTTCCCGGATAGCGGAAGATGATAAATAATCCGATCTTTTACTATGGTGGAAATATCTTCCCGAAGTACGATAAAATCAAGACCGCATGTGTTTATTTGTATCACTTTTTTCATTATACAAATATTTTGGCACTGGAATCAGGAAAAGTCAAGATCGTATTTTTACTGAAAAACTAATAATTTTATTGTAATCGAATAATGCTTCTTCAATACTGACGTTAATATAATTTATATTTTTCATTATTAACGGATCATTATGTTTGAATTCCTGTTTATCACAACAATCTGTCTTTTTGGAGTTTCTTTTTTTCTTTGTGTATTCTCATCAGTACTGAAAAACAATACATGCAGCAGTACGGCAAAATACCTTTTTATTGCTGCTGTTGTGTTGTTTATTATTTCCGGAATTTACAGATTTTATTCACATTTCAGTATGAACTTTATTGAAATATCTTCAAGTATTTGGGGGTATTTTTATTTATTCTCACTTTTACTGCTTGGAATTTTTTATACTTTTTTAAAAGGATGGAGCGGCAACTTCAATTCATTTATAGGAATTATTTCCCCGTTTATAATTACAATCATGCTTATTTCCGTTCCCTTCATGAACTCATCGAGAAAAATTATCCTTGATCCTGAAAGCGCAGGTATTTTTTTCTATATACTGCCTGTACACATTATCGTATCCATCATTGCTGAAATATTTTTCTTTTTCAGCTTTGCAGGTTCAATTTTATATTTAATTCTTGACTGGCAGCTCAGAAAAAAAACATCAATGAAACTTATTTACCAGCTTCCCAGTCTGGAAACAATAAAAAATTTCAATAAATGGTCAATTTCAAAATCATTGATCTTTATTTCATTCGGTATCATTTCAGGAATTATAATGACTTTTATAACATATAAAACATTTTTCATGGGAAGTGCAAAGGAATTTCATATTTATTTTTCATGGCTTGTAATATTTTGCGTTTTTTGTATAAGACGTGATTTAAAAATCGCGTCCCGTAAAATCAGTATTATAAATATTATTTTATTTATTTTAATAATGTTCCTGTTTATTTTTACCAATATTTTTATAAAAGAAGGTTTTCACAGCTTTATCTGATAATGAACTCTACTGAAAAAACACCGGAAATAGGCCTGATCGGCATAAGTCATAAAACAGCTTCTGTTGAAATAAGGGAAAATTTTTCTCTTGACGACAGCTCAATAGATAAAATATCCGAACTTGCCGGCCAGGCGGAAATCAATGAAATTGTATGCATCTCAACTTGCAACAGAACTGAATTATATTACACTTCAAATAATATTCAAAAATCAATTGAAGCGCTTACTGTTATACTTACGGATATTTCATCATTTTCCGGTACAGAACTTGAAAAGGTTATTTACAAAAAGTTTAACAAGGACGCAATTCTGCATCTTCTAACAGTTACATCATCGCTTGACTCAATGGTTGTCGGCGAAAATGAAATTCTCGGACAGGTTAAAGAAGCGTACAGAAAAGCTACAGCTTTAAAAAAGACTGGCCCGGTTTTAAACAAACTGTTTCATCAGGCATTCAATACAGCAAAAAAGGTTAAAACTGAAACTGAAATTGCAAGAAGCCCGCTCTCAGTTGCTTTTATAGCAACAGAACTCGCTAAAAGTATTTTTGAAGACCTTTCAAGACATAAAGCCTTAATGGTAGGCGCCGGTGAAATGGCGGAATTGATCCTGAAATACCTGACAAAATTCAACATCAAAAAAATTACTATCGCTAACAGGTCTTTCCATAATGCTCAGAGAATTATGGATCAGCTTGGTTCAGATGCGGAAATAATAACGCTGGATGATTTAAAAGATGCTGCAGGAAAAGTTGATATTATAATTTCTTCTGTTTCTTCATCTGAATATATATTCACAAAAGAACTGGCAAAGAAAGCTCTGAAGGCGAAAAGCAGTAGTCCGCTATTTATTATTGACATTGCTGTTCCAAGAAATATTGATCCTGCTATAGGAGAATTGGACGGAATCTTTCTTTACAACATTGATGACCTTCAGCAGATAGCCAACGAAAATCTTAAAAGCAGGCTGAAAGAAGTTGAGCTTGCGAAAACGCTTATTGAATCTGATGCGGACGATTTTCATAAATGGTATGAAGGGCTTTCAATTGTACCGGCTATCAGGTATGTAAAAGACAAATACAATAATATACGGAAAAATGAAATTGAAAGATACCGGAAATCCAGACTTAAACATTTAAGTGATAGGGATTTTGAAATTATTGAACAGCTTACAAAGCAGATCATGAAAAAAACTCTTCATGATCCCATTATGTATTTTAAAAAATTTCAGTCCGGAAGCGGACAAAAAGAAGCACTTAAAAAAAGTATCAAAGTAGTACTTGAATTATTCGGAAAATGATTTCACTGAATATTTCAGTGAAATCAGTCTTCCAGTAATCATAAAATCCAGATATATTAAAACAAGTAAAAATATGAAAGACCAAAACAAACCAAGACTGATTTTCTGGGAATTAACCAAAAGGTGCAATCTTAATTGTATTCACTGCAGAGCTGAAGCAGAGAACATATTATTTGAAAACGAGCTCAGCACTGAACAGATATTCAGCATCATAGACGATATTGTCTCATACACAAATCCCATACTTGTTCTTACCGGAGGCGAACCTTTATACAGAGAAGACATCTTTGAAATATCCGGATACGCATCTGATAAAAACATCAGGCTGGCGCTTGCTACAAACGGCACGCTGATTGACAAGGACACAGCCAAAAAGATCAGCGAAAGCGGAATTCAGAGAGTAAGCATCTCAATTGACGGCAGCTCAGCCCAATCCCATGACTCATTCAGAGGAATTCCCGGTTCATACGATAAAGTATTACAGGCTGCCTCATACCTCTATGACTCGGGTGTTGAGTTTCAGTTTAATACTACCATAACCAGAAGAAATGTTAACGAAATTGAAGATATTATTAAACTTGCAGAAAAAATGCATTCAAAAGCGCTTCATATTTTCATGCTGGTTCCTGTGGGATGCGGTGTTGAGATAGCGGAAACGGAAATGCTTCCCGCTGACAAATATGAGGAGGTACTTTCATGGCTGTATGACAGAATGAAACAGACCAGCATGGAATTCAAGGCTACATGCGCTCCGCCCTATTACAGAATAATCCGCCAGAAAGCAAAACTGGAAGGACGTAAAATAAATTTTGAAACAGACGGAATGACTGCAATAACAAGAGGATGTCTTGCTGGAACAGGCGTATGTTTTATTTCTCATACAGGAGATGTACAGCCGTGCGGCTATCTTCCTCTCTCAGCCGGGAATGTAATTAAAAACAGCTTTAAAGAAATTTGGGAAAAATCAGAACTTTTCAATAATCTCAGAGACCTCAGTAAACTTAAAGGCAAATGCGGCATCTGCGAATATAAAACATATTGCGCAGGCTGCAGAGCAAGAGCCTATTATCAGACAGGAGACTATATGGAAGAAGAACCATATTGTCTTCATGTTCCGGCCAGACAGAAAACTTTAAATATTGAATAATCTATATAATAAAAAAAAGATTGCCTTTTTTTATTTATTAACTATATTAATTTCCCGACATTTGTAACTAAGTATAGCGCATTAGCTGTACTGTTGTTTGCCTCCGACAATAATCTTATTTGCATTGCCGGCTCTGGATTAACCTGAAATTATTATTTACGGAGTAATGAAAATGAAAAAAAAGAATATCATAACTATAATATGTTTGATGCTTCTTGTTTGTACTTCAGAGAATGTTTACGCGGAAAACAAAAGCCTTGACGGCAAGCTTGGTACAAGTTACGCGTCAGACCCTGAAAAATTCGGGTTTCAGCTGAATTTTGCATATCTGACTGTACTTGACCCGTTTTTCGCCATAGGATTTGAACCTGGAATTTACTGGGCAAGCTGGGAAAGAAAAGTCGGAAGACAACAGGTCGGAAGTACAGGGACAGTTGAAGCTGATCTTAAAGCAGATACTAATGCCTACATGATCCCTTGCCTTGCTGACGCACAGGTCCGCCTGCCGAATCTTAGGGAGAAATTTAATGTATTGCCCTATATTACATTCGGTCTCGGATATTCCATTATGATACTTGATTATTCACAGCCTGAATACACCAATACTTCAGGAGTATCTGTGGCAGCTGAAAATGACACGAAATTGTTTCACGGACTGACATGGCAGATAATGGCAGGAATAGCATATGATCCAAGCCCGTCATCAAAAATAGAATTTATCGGTGAAATCGGATACCGCGGCGCAAAGCTTAAGCACAATGATCTTGAAATAAATATGTCCGGATGGGTTTTCAACATCGGCATCAGATATCCTTTTGGAGGAGCGGCTCAGGCTTCTGCTATGTAAACAGCTGCTTTAAACAACATGATCTTATCAAAGAAAAAGACGCAATATTATGCGTCTTTTTCTTTATTATTTCTTCGTGTACTTCGTGATCTACGTGTTAAAATTATCCCTTTTCTCACAGTCTCGCCGGGCGGGGAGAATTGCTAATTAAAAAATAAATTTTATTTTTTTTATTACTGTCAATATACCGTTAAAATCAAAATATAAAACCGTATCTGCATAACAGTGATGCAGTATACTCGATTAAATAAAACTATAATTCAGCATCCACTATTTTTCCAAAAGCTTAAATTCAGTACGCCTGTTTTTCTCATCGAATTCAGAGCCGATCTGAGGTATTATTGGCTTCCTCTTGCCTGCTCCTCTTACAGACAGCCTTGTGCCGTCTATTCCCTTTCCGGCCAGATAATTCTTAACTGATACAGCCCTGTCCAGACTGAGCTTGTCGTTGAATGCATCACTGCCGTGAAGATCAGTATGTCCTATTATCTCGAATTTCATTGTTTTGTGCTTTTTCATGTACCCGACAAAAGCGTTCAGGTAAAGATATGACTCAGGCTTTATCTTCGCTGATTCAAAATCGAAATAGATTGAATGAATATCGAAGCTGGCTTCCTTTTCAATTGGCACGAGCTCCAGGATAAGTGCATCATTTTTAAGCGAAAGAATATTTATCTTTTCAAAAAACGGGAGGTACCCTTCCTCATTGACTGCTATATCAAGGTCCTTTACCTCAGGCTGATATTTCAGCACAGCCTTGCCGTTCTCATCAGTCCTTTTCTTCACACTATAGGTATTCTGTTTCTCCCCCTCCTTTATTCTAGTCGAAATATCCACCTCTACCTGCATGGGCTTCCCGGTTTTTTTGTCAAGTACGCTGATTCTGAGTTTATCGTTTACAACTACGATCTTTGAAGTATATACATCGTACCGGCCTTGTCCCCCTTCCCTGTTTGAACAGAAGTAAACATAATCTTCAATTACAGAAATATTTATTTCATTCTGGGGAGAGTTTATCTTATCTCCGAGATTGACAGGCTCGCCGAATATTCCATCATAGTAATCCGCATAGTAAATATCCCATCCTCCATAGCCGCCGGGTCTGCCGGAAGAAAAGAAAAATCCCTTTCCATCCGGAGAAGGTATCAGTCCGGCATCCATTGCTCCAATATTCACGGGAGCCGGAAGTTCTACTGGATTTATAAAATCACCGTCAACATAATCAGCTTTCATTATTCGTGCCTTATTCCAGTCGCCAAACGGTAATCTTGTGTAATACAGGCACATTGTCTTATAAGAGAAAGACGGAGAACGCTCATGTGCAGCAGTATTTATTTTTCCCGGAACTTTTATCGGATTTCTCCATTTGCCCTCAACATTCTCACTTACATAAATATCGAATGAAATTTTAATCCGGCCTGTTGACGGGTCCCTAGTTTCAAAACTTCCATCCCTGTCTGATGAGAAGAAGATGAAAGCACCGTCTGAAGTAATATAAGGACTTTCATCAGTATAAGGAGAATTTAGTTCCGTTAACGGGACCGGATCTGTCCACGCATCGCCTTCAAAATAGCTTATATATATATCCTGATACCGGCTGCCGCGTTTGGAATTAAATACCATTGTTTTGCCGTCCGCGGTAAACGAAGGGGCAAAATCGTCGTCCGCAGTATTAATCGGCGGGCCGATATTAATTACTTTATCAACATGGACAACCTGGGCTGATAAAAGTGGACTAAAAATAAATAATAAAAGAACTATATATAATAATCTTAAATATTTATCAGATTCTATCATTTTTTCTCCCGGATTAAATCCAAAGCTGAAACCGGCTTACGGACTTATCACTAATACAGACAATATGTCCTCTATCAAAAAAATTCAAATATTTTTATTTGTATTATTTAATATTGATTGAAACAGTATTTAAATCAAGCATTTTTCAAATTATCAAAAAAGCTTAAATAATGCCGGTTCTCTATTTTTATTTTGTTCATACATAAGTATTTGAAGGAAAAAGCCGGTTGAACAAAGCCATAATCTGGTTTTTATTATACGGCTTTTTAATACTATCCGTAAAGTCATATTCTGCCGGATTTGAAATAACCGGATCATCCGAATAGCCGCTTGAAGCAATTACTTTTACATTTTTGTCGATATTGCGTATTTCCCGAATTGCCTCCTTTCCGCCAATTCCTCCGCGAACTGTAAGATCAAGAATAACCGCTTTAAACTGATTATTTTCGGTAAATGAATCGGTAAAAGCTTCAATTGCTCTTGCTCCATCAAGCACAGTTACCACCTCATACCCCATTTCTGTCAGCATAATACGGGTAATATCCAGCATCAAAACTTCATCATCCATTACAAGAACCCGTCCGCTGCCGTGATGGGAAGTAGTATCATCAGTAAATGGAGCCGTAACCTGATTTGATGAGGCAGGAATCAATATATGGAAAGCTGTACCTTTGGCCTGTCCCGAGTTGACGCTTATATCACCTCCGTGTTTTTTAATAATGGAATAAGCAGTTGTAAGACCCAAACCATTTCCCTTCTCTTTGGTTGTAAAAAACGGGTCAAATATACTTTGTATTATTTTAGATGGAATGCCTGCTCCTGTATCAACAAAGGAAATCTTTACATAATTTCCCTCAGATAATCCAGGATTATCATCATCCTTTAATTCAACATTTTTTGCAGTAATAGTAATGACTCCGCCTGATGGCATTGCCTGCTGGGCATTTATTGTCAAATTATCAATAACCTGGCTAATCTGATTTTCATCAAAATCACACAGCCAGAGGTCTTCATCTATATTAAAAATACTTTCAATATTTGAACCGCTTAAGGAAAATTTAACCGCTTCCTTAAGAAGCGGTACAAGCGATGCGGTCTTTTTTACAGGAGAGCCTCCTCTTGAAAAAGTAAGCAGCTGCTGAGTAAGGTCTCTTGACCTGTTAAGACCATTTATACTCTTTTCAAGATAACCTGCAATTTCTGAATTTTTTGAGCAGGATGCCAGGGCAAGGTCAATGTATCCGAATATAATGCCCAGAAGATTATTAAAATCATGTGCAATGCCTCCGGCGAGAACTCCAAGAGAATCAAGACGCTGAGTCCTGCTCAAATATTCTTCAGTACGTTTTGCCTGAGTCAGATCAGTAGATACGCTCAGCATGGCATCCTTCCCTTCCCACCTGATTGCCCTGGCATACACCTGAAGGGATTTTTCAGATCCATCTTTACATATATGTGTTATCTCAAAACTTGCATTTCCTGTTTCAATATATTCACGAACACGAACACTGTGGTTTTCAATATTTTTTTCCTTTTCAAGATCCCATATATTGATTTTCATAAATTCTTCTTTTGAATAACCGTATGTCCTGAAACACTGCTCATTGGCATAAAGTATATTTCCCATATTATCAACAATTATAATATTGGCAGGCGCCAGATCAGCAAGGCTCCCCAGAGAACGTATCTTTTCACCGCTGCGTTTAGAATGGGTTATATCCAGGGCAGCGAATGTAACACCCAGAGAAAGATCATTAGTATCTATCGGACTTGAGCTGAGCAGAACGTCTATAATCTCGCCATTCTTTTTCCTGAACTTTGTTTCAAGAGTACCGGTTATACCGCTGCTAAGCTGTTCGCAGTTAACCCGGCCTGCACTTTCGTATTCAGTGTCTTCGAGATATAACTGCGAACCATCCTTTTCAAGCAGTTCTTCACGTGTATATCCCACCATTTTACAAAAATAATTATTTACATCTTTCAGTATTCTGTCTGCGACTACACCAATACCTATTGGAGCAGCGCGAAAAATACTCTGTATTTTATTTACGTTTTCCTGAAGTTCCTCTTTCGCTTTTATGTAATCAGTAATATCCGATATTACAGCAAAGTAATAATCTTTATCATCAATTTTTATCAGGCCCGTACTTGCTTTCACATGTTTCAAGGATCCGCCTGCAATACGGTGTATAAAATGAAAATGCTTCTTTTTTTCAGTAGACAGTCTGGTAATTTCAATACGGAGATCACGTGCCGGAAGAGTATCAATATCAAACATTGTTTTACTTGTAATTTCTGCCCTGGACCAGCCGTAGAAATGGCAAGCAGACGGATTTGCGTCAAAGATACTGCCGTCTTCAGGATCGATAATCAGCATAACAGCAGCACTGTTTTCGAAAAGATACATATAGTCTATGCTGTTCTCTTTTACCGTCTTTCCCATTGCCTGATACACATTATATAAAATTTATATTAATTTTAAAAAAATTATATAAAGTTACATATCAAGTATTTTTTTAAAAAAAAATTTCAACCTTATTATATTACCAATTTTTTGGTAGCGTTTTTTTAAAGAGACCTGCTCAGTCAAGACATCTCTTTACGACTTAATCTATAAATTTCAAGTATAATGACTTGA
>JAFGDQ010000027.1 GCA_016932015.1 Spirochaetota bacterium
CTGTAGCTCAGTCGGTAGAGCAGGTGGCTGTTAACCACCCTGTCGGGAGTTCGAATCTCTCCGGGGGAGATAAAATCTAATAAAAAAACCCACTAAATTCAGGTGGGTTTTCTATTTTTTAAGTTTTGGAATAGATAAAATTCATCACTTTAATCGAATAATTCCACAACGCTTGCGTCGGTGATAGTCAATTACAAAGAATTATTTTATTTATTATTTAAATCACCTACACCAATAAAAGGAACAGCTCCGCTGCCTGTAACCTGAGGTAGTATTCCATTCCATTTGTCTATTGCCTTTAAATTGGCCTCTACCTTTCTTAGCTCTATTAAATCTCTTGAAATATTCGCCCTTTGGAGACGCAATGACTCAGCTTCTGCTCTGGCTGCAGTTACCTTCTGTTCCGCCTCTATTTTAATTCTCTCAAGATCTCTTCGAGCCTTTTGTGCGAGTTGATCGGCTGTCTGCTTTGACTCTATTGCTTCCATGAATATTTTGCTGAAGCTGAAGCCTACTATGGAAAACGCGTCAACAGATATATTATGTTCTTTAAGCCTATCTGTAAGGGTTAATTTCATAGCATCGCTTACAGCAGGTCTTTTTGTAATAAGTTGTTCTGCCGTATATTTGGCCGTAACCGCCTTTACTACTTCCTGCACGGCAGGATCAATTATCCTTTCTTTAAAGTGTATGCCTATAGTCTGATATACAATATTTGCTTTGTCTGGAGCTATGTGATAGTTAATCGCCACTGTTGAGCTTACATCCTGTAGATCAGATGACGCAGCTGCTGCGTCCGTAGTCGCTTTCTGCACTTTGACGTCCACCCGGACAATTTCCTGCATCAGGGGTATTCTGAGATGCAGCCCTTCCTGGAGTACGGTTTTCTGAACAGCACCAAAATTAAGGACAACCCCTCGTTCACCTGCTCCGACTTGAACCCAAGGCTTCATGATCAGAAAAAATATCAAAATTGCTGCAATAATGATTACAGTTCTGATAGGGCCTTTCTTCATTATGGTTTGCATTATATCTATGTCTTTTTCGTCCATATTACTACCTCATTTTTATTTACAGATATTGATAAGAATACCAACAGAAGATTTTCTAAAAGTCAATTGGATTTTACTTATTTTTGAAAAAGCGTAATTAAATTATCTTGAAAAACAATAGCCCATGATATCAAAGATCATGGGCTATTTAATTATATGATTTGCAGTTTACTTTATTTCTATTTCTTATGTCTGTAAAGAACAAACCCTCCGTCCCGAACAACCACCGGCATTCCATTGTATACAGTAATACCCCGGTGGTCTTTTGCTGTGCATGCATATGGTCCTGTAGTAACTTCGCATCTAATGGTTTCCAGAGCGTCCCGTATGGCCTTTCTATTGTCCGAACCGGCTTCCTTCAAAGCCGCGATGACAATCTGAATTGCGTCATTACCAATCGCATGGAATACCATAAGCGACTCTTTAGGATACTTATTCTTCATCACTTCTTTAAAAGGCTCATAGATATTTTTGCGCCACGGATCACTTAGAGGGAGTTGCTCAGCAACCATAATTTTGCCTCCAAGAATAATCCACGGACTTTTTTCCGCCGCTTTCGCTGCAATATCAAGAAATTCCGGAGAGCCTGCACCAGGCGGAGCAACAACCGGTGTTTTCATACCAAGCTGGTAATAATTTTTGGCAATAATAGCAGCCTGGGCTCCTGATGATTGAGCTAAGATGACATCCGGATTGGCTGCTTTTATATTCATAAGTTGAGGAATCACACTCGTATCGGTAGTATCATATTTTTCTTCAATGATAATGGAAGATCCGGGATACTTAGATATTTCATCCCTGAAAACCTTCATACCGGTCATTCCAAAGTTTGCAGTATCATGGATTACGGCAATCCTCTTCGCCTTGAAACTCTTTACACCGTATTCAAGAACCGCCGCATCATTAATGATATCACTCGGAGTTACATGAAAGCACCATTTCTTAAATGATGATATGACCGGACCGGAAACTGCAAAAGGCACTTTCTCCCGCTGTGCTACAGGAATCATAGCCATGCCAGAATCAGTAATAGCCGGACCCGTGAGTATCGAAACGTTCATATCCCGGGCTAGTTTTGTTGCAGCAATAACTGCATTTGTGGGATTACTCTTATCGTCTTCAATATAAAGTTCTATTGGCCTTCCGTTTATGCCGCCTTTTTTGTTGGTATCTTCTACAATAGCGATCATAGCCTTTTGCATAGGTGTTCCTATAAAGCCGCCCCAGCCCGTAATACTTAGTACGGCACCTACCTTAATGGGCTCTGCAGCAGTCGCTTTAATAAAAGGAATTCCGATAAAAATCAGAACCGATAATAAGTTTACGATTAGATTTTTTTTAAAAAAAACAGCTGTACATATCTTCTTACGCCTTCCCTGTTTCTTTATTGATTTTTTTTCAATCATAAAAAAACCCCCTTTTTTATGTTATTTTAAAAAATGACAGGTTCAGTATGCAGGCTATTTTATCTTACTTTGATAAATAATGAATTTCTCGCTATGTACAATCGTTCCTTATTAAATTAGGATGGGCTTCAGGCTAAAAATAATGGTACCTGAAAATTTCTAAAGGCTTTAGTTACGGGTAAGAATTTATTACATATGAAATATATTGTCAATTATATTTCATGAAATTTAAAATTTGGTTTATTAATCTTTCTTTGTATTATTTATATTCTATGTAATAAGTTATTATATAATTATTTTTTCATGAAATTCCTGAAATAATACTATATATACTATTTTTAATGAAAGAGTATGTTTATCAAACAGAAATAAGCATAAATTTAATGCTGCAGGCACTATAGAATCCGTCTATAAATAGACAGTTCCTGTCAGGAACTTGATTAACATGAATAAGCGCACACCGCATCAGTCCTTTTTGTTTTTACTTTTTAATTTTAAATTATTTTTTTTAAGAGATTTTTCTTTAATACGTTTTACGATTTCTTTTTGTTCTGCTTCAAGTTTAATTTGTCTCCGGATATACGACATTAATAATTCTCCATGATGAGCGATCGTTCTTTCTATATAACCGGGATTCCCTTCGGAAAGAGCAGACAGTATTTCTTTGTGGGAAAGATAAAGTGATGGTAATTCATTGATGATATTCGGAGCCGGATATACATGCGCTGTGATCGACTCATAAAGATCATTGAGATATTGATTTCCTGTGGATTCAGTGATAATGCAATGAAATTTTACATCTGCCAGATGAAAACTCAGAACATCTCCTGATTCAATCGCTTTTAATTCATCGTCCAGACAGCGGGAGAGTTTTTCAAAAGTACTTCGGCTGATTTTTTTTACACATAATTTTCCGGCCAGACTGTCCAGGGCATTACGGACATCGAGTATATCTTTGATCTTTCCAAGTGACCTTTCGGCCATAAACACGCCTCTGTTTGGTATATTTTGAAGTATTCTCTCCTGTTCAAGCCTTCTTATTGCTTCCCAGACAGGGGTTCTGCTTACACCAAGTTCCCGGGCCAATTCCTCCACATTGACACGTTGGCCGGGTTGAAATCTTCTTCCAATAATTATTTTCCGTAAAGCGTGATAAACGGTTACACTCATAAGCTGCTTTTTTTTTGAAGCCAAATTTTTCTCCTGTTTTCATATGACCCAATATATTATAACTAAATCCATTTGAATTTTAAATTTATCATAAAGTAAAGAAAAGGAGATATTATAACTATCTCCTTTTCTAAACAAATACTGATTATACCAGCAATATTAATTAACTAAAAAAAATAAACCTGCGCGTCAATCTTGTAATTATTGTGTATTACTGAAAAATATTTATTTATTATTGTTTTTTGAGATATATTTAACTGCGTTTTCACCGGCAATACGCCCTGAATTTAAAGCAAATCCAACCAGATGGCCTGTAAGATGATAACAGTAACTCTCTGATTCCCAGCATCCTGTTGTAGAACCTGCTGCGTAAAGACCGGGAATAATCTTATCCTGTATATCCAAAGCTTCCATGTTTTCATTTATTGTAATTCCCCCATATGCATCACAAAGAGCAATATGCCCTCTTATTGCATAAAATGGAGGATTTTTCAGAGACAGCAGATATTTTGCATCTTTTGCAAAAAGGCTGTCATGCCTGTTATCACAGGCAGTATTGTATTCATTAACCGAAGCTTTAAGAACAGCGCTTTCCGCATCCATCCATTCAGCGATTTCATCCCATGAATCCGATATTTTCAAATATCCGGTATCCTCCTTCAGTTTTACTTCTCTCTCAAGACCGGGAACAGGTGTTGCCGCTCCAATGGGCAGCCAGTTAGCCTTTGAGGCCGCACCCGGTCTGATAAAGCCTTCTTTTTCAATTATTTGAAGAGTTTTATTATCAAACAGTGTATAACTTATTCCCTCAGGTTGTAAGGCTACTGTATTTCCAAAGGCAAAAAAAGCAAGATTATATCCCTCGTCTACATATCTCCTTCCGTATTTGTTAACCCACATTGTTTGAGGTTCCCACGCGAGAAACCAGAGAGATAATCTTAGCGGCTTTCCATCCAAATCGGTAGTATCGAGATTCATATAATCAGCCGAGGAACGTCTTTTTATATAAGGCCCGTGCAGATTAAATGCGCCCATACCGGAGATAGAAGCCCCGATCTCCTTCGCCATTGTTATTCCGTCGCCTGTATTGCCTGGAGGGCCGTCATACGTAATATTTTCATGATAGTAAGGGCAACTCTCTTTCAGCATCTCCTTATTATTGCCATATCCGCCTGACGCAACAATAACACTTTTTGCCATGATTGTTATTTTACCTTCCTTTGATTCTGCAATTACTCCGTTGATACTGCCGTTAACATCACGCAGTAATTTTTTAGCAGCAGTATGAGTAAATATTGATACACCGAGATCGCGGCAGTTGTCACGAAGGGTTTTCATCAATGCATGGCCATGGCCTAATATTGAATGCCTTACCAGCGGAACCTGATTTGGATAATACTGTATGAGTTCAAAACTGAGTCCTTTTTTTTCAAGCCATCCTATTGTATCACCTGATTTGTCAATAAAGGCACGTACTATTCTTGGATTGATTCTTGTCCAGTGGGCCCATTCCATGGCTGTTTTAAAAAGTTTATCTCTGGAAGCATCAATACCAAGACGCTTCTGTACAGGGCTTTCGGCGCCGAAAATATCGTGTGCCATTCCTGTGCTTCCCGTTGCATTGCCTGTTTTCTCAAGTACAATAATACTTGTGCATCCGCCCTCAGCTGCTGCAATAGCTGCTGCCAGGCCTGCTCCGCCTCCGCCTATTACAATCAGTTCAGCTTCAAGATTCTTTTTTTTTTCAGTCACTCTTACACCCCCTCTCATTAAATAATAAATGATGTATTGGATCAGTAAAAATACGAATCAAATAATAATTACAGGGGAGATAAGATGTCAATAAAATTTCATGAAATTTATTAAAAGAGTGATTATTTGAACATCATGTATTTGCGGTTTTATATATTTTTTTATAGTTATAATTTTTGAAATTTAAATAGAATATAATTTCATGAAATTTAAAAGTTATGTATGGATTTACAATTATATGTCCCGCAGAGCAGACAGTTCCGCTGCACAAAAAGAACTCGTTAGCCTGATGGTTAACGAGTTCTTTTCATTTTAGAGAAGATCGTGTGAAATGAGAATGGGTTATTTTTTGGTAGTATACGGCCACCATTCTCCGTTCTTTAGAACCATAGGCCGCATAGGATCAACCTTGGCAGCCTGGTGGTCTTCAGGCGTTGGCGCGAACTCTCCGAAGAATCCTTCAATGTGTACTTTTTCAAGAGCGTCTCTTATCGATGCGCGGTCGATATTTTTCGCCATTTTCATTGCCTCTACAATACCGGCAATAGCATCATAAGAGGATGCGTGAAAAATATTGACTTTAATGTCTTTTCCGTATTTTTTCTGCAGTATTTTTTCTGTGGGATTATAAACATTTTTTCGGAAAGGATCATTCCTGTCCATTTTATCTACAATCAGCAATGGTGCGCTCAGAAATACCCACTGGCTTTCTTCAGCGATTTTACCTGCAATATTAACAAATTCAGGTATCGTAAGAGAAGTACTGCCCAGTACCTGTGTTTTTAAACCTAACTGTTTATAATTTTTTGCAACAACTGCACCTGCACCGCCTGTTGTAAAAAGTATAATAACATCAGGTTTTGCGGCTTTTGTTTTGGTAAGCTGAGGGATCATATTTGTATCTGTAACCTCAAAGCTTTCATTGCATACAATAGTTGCACCGGGATAATTTGAAATCTGTTCCATAATTACATTTTTGCCCAGCATTCCATATGCATCTGTTCCATGCAGCAACGCTACCCGTTTTGCTCCAAGGTCTTTAACTGCGTAGTCAATTATGTGAGTTGCACCTCGTACATCCCCCGGGCCTGTACAGATTATCCATTTTTTAAACGGAATATAAGCAGGACCAGTGTTTATGAAAGGCACCTTTTCTTTCTGACAAAGCGGTACTAGTGCCAAACCTGCGTCTGACGTACTTGTTCCAACCATAGCTACAACTTTTTTATCTTTAATAAGTTTTGTAGCTGCTATTACTGCATTGGTAGGAACACTTTTGTCATCTTCATAATAAAGTTCTAATTTTCTGCCGTTAATTCCCCCTTTTGAATTGATATCTTCGATCATAGCATTAAATATTTCTTTTTGCGGTGTGCCTATAAATCCAGCCCAGCCGGATATGCTGAAGATCGTACCAATACGAATCGGCTCTTTAGCATACGAATTACTGTTGTTTATTGAAAGAATAAAAACAACAGTAAAACACATGAAAAGCCAGTACTTAAAGAAAGCTCGAATACTTTTTCCCATCACTGCCCCCCTTTGTATTATAGTTTTTTTATAATAAATAATACCAGAGTCCTGTCCATGATGATCTAAAAGCTATATTTTAAATTATTACAACTGTGTTATCTGTCCTCCGTCCTGAACAAATACCTGTCCTGTAATAAAGCTGGATGCGTTTGAAGCAAGCAGAATGATTAAGCCTTTTAGCTCTGAAGCATCAGCCTGCCTTCCCATTGGCACATTTGCAGAACAGAATTCTTCAATAGCTTTATCAAGCTGTTTTGATTGCTCGGAATCATCAGGATGCCCAAGATTGCTTTTATGCATTCCCGGTGCTATTGCATTAACACGAATATTGTCGCGAACATACTGCATAGCGGCATACTCGGTAAGGCTGATAATACCGGCTTTTGATACGCCGTAAGTAGGCGGTATCATGTTTCCGTCTCCGCGAAGTCCTGCATTTGAAGATATATTCACGATCGAGCCGCCTTTATTCTTCAGCATATAAGGTATAACTTCCTTCATGCAGAGAAACTGGCTTTTTAAATTCGCGTTCATAACATCATCCCATGATTTAATGGGCATTTCATGTATTTTATAATTAACTCCTGCAATACCGGCATTATTAATCAATATATCAATTTTATCAAATTCTTTAACTGCCTGATCAACCATGCGTTTGACATCATCCGCATCTGAAACATCTGCTGCTATCGATACTGCTTTATGTCCGTACGAAGAAATTATATCAATTGTTTCTTTAAGTTTGGACTGGTCACGGCCGATACAGGCTACATCTGCACCGTATTCCGCAAGTACCTCTGCAAAAGCCCTTCCTAATCCGCGGCTTGCTCCTGTTACTATTGCAGCTTTGCCGGTAATATCAAACAAATCTTTTTCAGGCATAATAATTTCCCTTTATATTTATTAAATTAAAACATTACATTTTAAATTTAAAGTTAAAATTAATATTTTATCAAAAATCAACACTTTATATTCGAATAAGACAACATATTTTTAAAACTGAATATATTTTTTTATTCACTGCCGAAAGTAGTAAATTCTCTGCTTTCCGGAGTTACTGTTTTTGCCTTTTCATCAACGCTTTGCAAAATTTTTGCCTCTTCCTGCAGCCACTTATCTCTTCCTAATCTCCATGCCGGGAGTACCAGTTTCATTTCCTTCAGGTTTTCTATAATCACTGGAATCCATGTCCAGGGAACGGATACAATTACGTTGCCTGGAGGATAGACTTCCCTGGCCCGCATGCCGAAACTCATATCAGTTAAAATATAATTTATTTTCTGAGTTACAACCGGATAAGTGTACAGCCATGAACACTGAAAAATAGGAGTTCCTTTTGATTCATACATTTCTCCTGTTGAATAAGACATTGCTCTGAGTATTTTTTCTGCGTTTTCCGGTATTGTAACGAATACGATTAAATCTGGTTCAAATGTTAATTTTGACAGCGGAGAAAAAATTGCGTAATTTATTGTACCGGGTTTGAACGTTTTGTAATGAGTCATGCAGTGCCTGTTGGCACGGCTGTCCTGAAATATTTCCATTTTTTCACCGATTTCCCCTGAATCACCCCATTCCGGTCCTTCCATCATTCCCATTGCGCATTTTCCTGCACAATCCTCGTTGTCTCTTGTAATAAAGAAAGATTTACTGTTTTGCTGTGCCTCTTTAACCATCTCACAAAGTGCCAGCACTTTATCCAGTTTGTCTATTCCTTCAGGTTTAAAAAATTCATATTTAATTCCTACAGGTTCCAGTTCAAGGCCTATATTATTAAAAACAGACATGTCCTGCTTAAGAGGTCTAAGTGACATTCTTTTTCTCCGCCCAATTATCGAAACATTACAATATTCAGGATTTTACTGCGCGTCTTCCCAGGTATATATCTTTAACATCTTCATTGGTTAACAAATCTTTGGCATTTCCTTCAAGCTTGATTTTGCCCTGAGCAAGAATCAGGCCTCTATTGGCAAAATGTAAAGCAGCCTCAGCATTCTGTTCAACAAGAAGTATTGATATTTGCATTTCTCTTCTCATTTCAGTAAGAATTTCAAACAAATGGTCTACCAGAAGCGGCGCAAGTCCTGCTGAAGGTTCGTCAAGAAGAAGCAGTTTGAGATTCCTCATCAGGGTCCGCCCGATTGACAGCATCTGTTTTTCTCCACCGCTCAATGATCCTGCCTGCTGTTTACGTTTATTCTTAAGTACGGGAAAATACTTGTAAACAGTCTGCAGCTTTTCAGGATTCTTGTTTTTTTCGCCGTAAGACCCAAGCATTAAATTATCTTCAACGCATAAAGTACTGAAAACATGCATTCCTTCAATAACATGCCCGATTCCTGTCTTTACTATACGTGAAGGATCAAGGCCGGTTATATCATTTTCATTATAAAGAATTTGACCGGTTTTTGGTTTAAGCAGTCCTGAAAGAGTCCATAATAATGTAGTTTTTCCAGCTCCGTTTGGACCTATTATAGCCAGTGTTTCACCGCTATTCAGAGAAAATGAAATTTCCCTTAATACTATTAAATCCCCGTATCCGGCTGAGAGATCATTTACATTAAGAAACATTTTTAGCCTCCTTGCCAAGATAGGCTGTAATAACTTTTTCTTCTTTGCAAACAAACTCCGGAGTACCGCAGGCAATTGACATACCGAAATTTAGAACAAAAACTGTGTCTGAAACGGACATTACTAACGGCATATTATGTTCAACCAGAATAATGGTTATGCCCTGATCCCGTATGTTGCGCAGATTATCCGCAAGTTTTTCGGTTTCGGCAGTATTTAATCCTGCAGCGGGTTCATCAAGCAATAGCAGATCAGGTTCGAGAGCAAGAGCACGCGCGAGCTCAACCTGGCGCTGCTCGCCAAATGAAAGATTATCAACTATGTCATAGGCCCTGTGCATCAATCCAAGCGATTCCAGGCTCTTAACAGCTCCATCCCAGATAATGTGTTCTTCATCTCTTGAGGTTTTAAGATTCAGTCCGCTTCTGAATATTCCGGTTTTTCCTTTTAGATGACGGCCAACCATTACGTTCTCAATTACCGTCATTCCTTTAAACAGATTAACCAGCTGAAATGTTCTGGCGATTTTCATTTTTGCAAGTTCATGTACCTGCTTGTGTGTGATATCCGTATTTTGATATTTTATTGTCCCGTTTAAAGGCATAAGAAAACCGTTAAGAATATTAAGTAGAGTTGTCTTTCCTGCACCGTTGGGACCTATAATTCCCATTATTTGATTATACTCTACAGAGAGTGAAATATTTAACAGGGCTTGTGTGCCGCCGTAATTAAATGAAACATCATTAACTTCTAGTATCTTACCCGTATTATTTTTTACTTCACTGGATTTTAGATTTTCCGGTATATCTCTGGAATATAATTTTGACTTTTTCTTTGCAGCTTTTGATCTTGGAAAAATAACGGAAGCAAGACCGTCAGGAAATACAAAAAAGGTAACAATAAGCAAAAGAGCGTATACACCTGTACTGAAGTCATGCAGGCCGCGTACTGCTTCCTGAAACCCCAGAAGTATTACAGCAGTAATCAGTGTAGACCATATGTTTGCTCCGCCTATAAGAATTATTATCAGACAGGCAAAGGAAATATCCATGGTAAATGATTCCGGGCTGATAAAAGTTATGAAATGAGCAAGTATTGAGCCTGCAATTGAAGCAAGAAATGCGCTGAAGCAGAATACGTGAAGCATATTCTTCTGTACATTTATGCCGGAAGCTCTTGCTGCTTTTTCATTACTCTGAATAGCATGATACGCGCGTCCAAGCCGCATCTGCCCCAGGTTATCAACAATAAATGTAAAAATGATCAGAATAAAGCCGGCAAGATAAAAGAGATATTTATCTTCATCAAATAAAAGCGAACCTATTTGTAAATAGGGAATATCCGCAAAACCCGCAGCACCTCCTGTAAGGTTATCCATGCTTTTACTAAGGATATATACAACCTGCCCGAGTCCGAGTGTTGCCATTCCAAGATAGATGTGCCTTAATTTCAAAAATGGTACACAGAAGAGAAAAGCAATAACAACAGTCAGCAGTGCCGCACCTATCATTGCCAGCCATGGATTGATTTCAAGCTTTACGCATAGTATGGAGGATGTATATGCTCCAATTGCAAAAAAGCCGGCATGCCCGAGTGATACAATACCAAGATATCTTGTCAGTACTGTCATTCCTGTAATAATAATGGCATAAATGGCAAGTACTACACCAAGACGAACAATAGAATAACTGCTGATGACAACAGGAAAAAAAATAATTACAGCAATAAAAATCAGAAAAGGCCACCTGCGTTTTACCAATGAATTCAGATAATTTATTCCCGGTAGTTCCATAAAAGTTCCCGTTTAAATATTCTGTTTATAATTAACTCAGTAAACTTTTGTATGCAGACTATATATTAAACAAAGTACTGCTTCTTTTTCGTTTGAAGTTTTCTTCTTTAATTATTTTTTTTGCCGAACAACCCCTGCGGACGCAGCCAAAGTACAAGCAGAAGCAGGGCCATTGTAATCAGATCCTTCAGCCTTGAAGATATAAAACCGGCAGTAAAAGATTCGAATAACCCTATAATCAGACCGCCGGAAAGAGCTCCAACCGGATTCGTTATTCCTCCCACAGCTGCAGCGGCAAAACCCTTGATTGTAAGACGTGTTCCTATTCCAAAACCAGTATACGAAATGGGAGCAAATGCGATTCCTGCAATACCTCCGACAAGTGCGGAAAAAATAAAAGCATATCTGAAGAGGCGTCGTACAGGAAAACCAATTGCTTTGGCGAGAAGCTGATTGTCACCAAGGCCTGTCATTGCTTTCCCCATCCATGTCCACTTAAAAAATATCAGAGTCAGCAGAAGTGCTCCTGCAGTAAAGCCTATAATCCAGAAGTGCTGAGGCACAAAACTTGCACCTAAGATTGTAACAGGTTCATCACCGGAAAAAGACGGCACAGCCAGATTATTTTTACCAAAAATTAGCATGGCAGCCATTTCAATGAGCATGCTTACGCCGATAGTAACTATTGACACGCTCATGGAAGGCGCACCTCTGGAAAGGAGCGGCAGCACAATAATATGCAGTGTCAGCAGTGATACAATAGTACAGATTATAAGACTTAAGGGAATTGAAATAATTAATGGTATATTAAGCTGGGCAAAAAGCGCATAAAGTGTAATCCCCCCAACCATCGCTAACGTTCCCTGAACGAAGAAAAGAACATCGGTAGACCGTAGAACAATAACTAGACCTAATGCAATTAATGCGTAAACACAACCTTCTGTCAGAGACGATGCTAAAAATTGCAGAATGAATTCAAGCACGCGACCCTCTTTTTATTAGAGTTTTTTTATGTAGGCTGGCAACTATATATAGGCTATTTAGATTATATTAGTGTTTGTTATTATTTTATGTCGTGTAGACGACATTTTACTCTTTTCTTATTAAAAAACTTTTTTAATATAAAAAGGACAGATTTTAAATATAAAAAAATGCCGCCAGAAATAATTCAACTAAATTATCATCAACATTGAGATTGAGAACAAAAAAAAATGGTACACAAAAATAATAAGCTAAAATGAAGTCGATTTACTATTTTTATTCGTTTTTCATGATAATTAATTTGATGATTATGTTTAAATTATCGGGAACGGGAATAGAGCCTTCTGTTGTAATTGCTTACAGCTATTGCTCCCCAGATCATAGTAATCGGATGCAATACGGCAAGGCCGTAACCAAGGGTAATAATGCCGATAAATACATAAAGAACCAGCATTGCAATAGCACCTAATACAGTTGAGTAAAGCATACCGAAAGGACCGAAGAAAAAAGTCAAGATCAATGAGGCTATCACACTTTTACCTGCATTGACTGTTATGTTTACTTCGTTTATCATTGAATACCCCTTTTCATCTTAAAAAAATCTAAAAATATGAATTATGATAAACAATCAAAGCAATTGTTTTTCATAATTTATATTGAAAAATATTTTAAATTACTTTACGGGAAATATTATATTACTTGTAGAATAGACATTTTTTTAAAATTATTGAAGAATAATCAATTCATTTATTTTTAAAGTTAAATCAATGGACAGCCCACCAGAAACAGGAAAGAATTAATAAAAATAGAAATAAAATTGACTTTTATATAATTTAATAAAATTATAATCAGAAAAATAAAACGTGTAAAAGGATAAAAATATAAAATTTATGGGAGAAGAAGATTTGAAGGACAGTAAGAAAAAAAAGAAAAGCCGTTTTAAGCGGTTTCTTGAAAGACTCGCAGAAACCAACAGTAAACCGGTCAGGAATGACTGCAAACACTGAAGTCCAGGAATATCACGTACCGGCGGTACTTTAAAATAAACTATTTATTTTAGATGATTTAGCTGTATTTCTATTCTCCTGATTTTGGATAACTATCAATTATTATGACTTCATCAAAACCCTCTTTCTTTGACGGAAGCACTTTCTTGTTAAAAAGACTTTGAACTACGTAATCGGGCACGCTTGTTGCTTTCCCGCTATTATGTTTAAGGCAGAATTCAAGCGGTGCATCAAGAAAGACTATGCTTATTGATTTATTTGAGTCTTTTGCAAGCTTGATAAAGCGTGCTCTTGATTCCGTGCTGTGAAATGTATTAACAATAAGTATATTTCTTTTTAAATGAATATAGTGCTCCAGAATTTTTCTTTCAACATGCTTAACCAGAACATCGTCTTCCTCAGTGAATTTTTCAGCTGACCACGAAGTTCCGAAACTGGTCATTTCAAAAATAAGTTTACGGATTTCAGTTCTGCTTATTCTGAAACGGGATTTGTCTTTGAAATATTTCAAAGCAAATCCTGTTTTACCGGAACCGTATATTCCTCCAAGCAGAATTATGTTTGAATTGTGTATTTTGTTCATCTGGTTTTTCTCCCGGATTTATTTTCATAATTACGATTGTATTACGTTACTAATATCGGTGAAAAAAGTAGGATTATGAATATCTATATTATGCTAATTTTTAGGAACAATAGTTTTGTTACAATTCACCTTTCTCATATTTTTCAATCATCTCGCCTGCAATACTTAAATTCGGGGGATAATCCGGAAGACTGCCTCTTGTGAACCACGCAGCATCTGCAATTTCCTTATTATCAATTACTATAGGCTGACTATCATCCGCTTCAGCTATAAAACCAATCATCATTGACCCGGACAAAGGCCATGGCTGGCTTTTATAATAGCGAATATTTTTAATATCAAGCCCTACTTCTTCTTTGACTTCACGAATTACAGTCTCTTCAAGAGATTCGCCAATATCAGCGTATCCTGCAATCAGGGAATACCATTTTACAGGAAAGTTTGCATTCCTGGCAAGCAGCAGTTTATCGTTACTGATAATTGCCACTATTATTGCAGGAGAAATTTTGGGATAAATAACATGACAGCATTCTGGACATTCGAGTGCTCTTTCATCAATCTTCTGTTGTGTTTGAGATCCGCATTTCCCGCAATATTTATTTTCAGAATACCAGTTCATAATATGGAAACCAGTAATACTGATCCATGCAATTTCCTGCTGAGCGGTAGTACGGAAAAAATTAATGTCTGTAAAAACAAAACCCGGTTTGTCTGAATTTAAATTGTCCCATATAAGAAAACAGGGAATATTATTCAATGAAAACAAAAATGTCTTTTCTGTTTCATTCTTTATTTCAGGAAAATCTTTTTTTCTTGGCAGTTCAAGCTTATCGCCGTTTGCCCTGAGAAGTAATGAATTGTCCTTATAATATATTATATAATCATTTTTTTCTATATTATTGTTTAACAGGTAAAGATTGCTAAAGTTATGAGGAAAAATTTCGTGAATCATAATATCGTATTTTATTATATAAACAATTTTTAATTTATAAATCAATTCAACAGTCTATGATTAAATTACATTTGTCAAGTTTAACTAAATATTTATATATCCTGTTTTTTTTAAATTAACTATCCGTTTCAATCAGACAAATGATTATTCATCTGAATAATATCCGGAATTTTCTATATTTTAGTATCAATAAAGCTTAACAATTTTTATATTTTCATTATCAATCAAATTAGTAAAAGCAAAATATAATTTTTAATTTTTATATAATAATTTAATTTTTTCTTCATCTTCTCCACGATTCATATAACCCGAACGTTTTAAAAATTAAATTTATTAAGGGAGGGTTTTATGAAACGCAGGAATATGTTTAATATCCTTTTAATTGCAGCGGCAATTTTGTTTTCAGTTTCATCGGCAAATGCTGCTGTAAAATATGTATTTTTCTTCCTGGGTGACGGAATGTCCAATTCTCAGGTCCAGGCTACTGAAGCTTATCTTACAACTATCAACGGCGGATCAGCTACTCTGGCTTCAGATCTGCTTAAACCTGAAAACAGGCTGAATATGAGCAAACTGCCTGTACAGGGAATGCAAACCACTTATGATGCTCACGCATTAATGACTGATTCCGCTTCAGCAGGAACTGCTTTCGCATGCGGGATCAAGACTTTAAGTGGTGTAATTGGTATGAATGATACCAAAACTACAAGCTACAAAAGCGTGGCGCAGCTTGCATCTGAAAAAGGAATGAAAGTCGGTATCATAAGCAGCGTATCCCTTGATCATGCAACGCCGGCATCTTACTACGCGAGTATTTCAAACCGCGGATATATGAACAATATTGCAACACAGCTTGCCGAATCAGGTTACGAATTTTTCGGCGGCGGCGGGCTGGTTGCTCCCGAAAGCGCGGCAAGATCCGGCGATACATCCAACAACATATGGGCTATTCTTGATGATAACGGTTATACAGTACTTAATGACCGTGAATCAATTCTTGGTCTGAAACACAATCCACAGGACATGGTAATATGCATAAATCCATGGCTACAAGACTCATCAGCAATGCCGTACAGTATTGACCGTCCGACAACAAATCTTTCACTTAAGGAAATGACTGAAGTCGCAATAGCTACTCTTAACGCTGACAACAGTAAAAGATCAAAATGGCATAAACACAATAAAAAATGCCGTCATGACAACAGCCGCGGATTTTTCCTGATGGTTGAAGGCGGAAAAATTGACTGGGCATGTCATGCTAATGACGCTGTTGCTACTATCGGCGATATGCTGGATTTTGACGATGCAATCGGTGCGGCTCTTGCTTTTTACAAAAAACATCCACGTGAAACACTGATAGTAGTTACAGGTGACCATGAAACAGGCGGTATGACAATTGGCCACGCGACTACAGCTTATGGTGCTTATTATGACAAGCTTCTTGACCAACAATGCAGTTTTACCTATTTCTCTCAAAATCAGTGGGCTGAACATAAAGCTGCATACAGCGCAGGTTATGATTATACATCATCAAGCAATCTTGTGTCAAATTCAGATATGTTAAACCTTATGGAAGATACATTCGGACTTATATACAGTGACCTTAATAATTACCAGAAAGAGAAGCTGGAAGACGCATACGACAAATCAATGTGCGGATCAAATGATAACAGCTCCGCTGAAAATTCTCTTCTTTACGGCTATTATGAGCCAATAATAGTAACAATTACCCATATTCTGAATGAAAGAGCAAGCATTGGCTGGACATCATATTCACATACGGGGGTTCCGGTACCGGTATACGCAATTGGCAAAGGGGCAGGAATTTTTGGCGGCTTTTATGACAATACCGACATAGCAAAGAAACTTGCAAATGTAATGAAAATCTGGCAGAAACTTCCTGTTGAAAAATAACTTTTCATTTAATTTTTGTGTGAAACCAGGTGCCTCTGCGTTATTGCAGCGGCGCCTTTTCTGTACATAAAATTTTTTGAAGGTAATATGAAATTAAAACGTGAATTGATTTTTTCTATTGTTATTGCAATCCTGAGTATTTTACTTTATTTTCTTGATATAGGTAAAATTCCTGAGGCTCCCGGAGGGACGCGAAGCAGAGGATTGATAACAGATGTGAATAACAGCCGGGTTAGAACAAATCTTATTGTTAAAACCAATGCTCAATATCTTACTGTGAAACTCCTGGATGGGCCTTTCAAGGGCGACACGATACAGGTTGTTAACATGCTAACTGGTAAGATGGAGATAGATGAATTCTATGTTTCAGGCAGGACAATACTTGTTGAATATAATGTTCGCGAAGGGAAACCTGTTGATGGAATAGCAAGAGGTTATTACCGGCTAAGGTTGCAGCTTATACTGATCTGTCTTTTTACATTATTACTCATTGCAATTGCTGGCGTAACCGGACTAAAGGCAGCTCTTTCTTTCATATTCGCTGCAATAGTTTTATGGAAGCTGTTTTTTCCGCTGCTTTTATTTAATTTTTCTCCAATATGGACAGGACTTGGAATAGTTTCGCTGTTAACCGGAGTAATATGTTTTTCAGTAGGCGGAATGACATATAGAGGAATGATTACATATTCAGGTTCAATGCTTGGTGTTTTTGTTACATGCGGTCTTGCCGTCTTGTTTAACCATATGTTTCATCTTCATGGCGCTGTAAGACCTTTTGCTGAAATGCTTTTATATTCCGGTTATTACGATCTAAACCTTTCACAGATTTTTATTGCAAGTGTATTTATCGCATGTTCAGGTGCTGTGATGGATCTTTCTATGGATATTGCAGCAACAATGGACGAACTGAAGCATCAGTATCCGAAAATCTCACTTGTTGAACACATGCATTCAGGACTGCGTGTAAGCAGAGCTGTTGTAGGGACAATGACTACTACTCTGCTTCTTGCATATTCAGGAAGTCATATAACAATGTTCATGATCTTTATTGCAAAAGGACTTCCTCCTGAAAACCTGCTAAATGCGCCGTTCGTTGCAGCTGAAATACTGAACATTCTGGTAGGAAGTTTCGGTGTTGTAACTGTTGCTCCGTTTACTGTACTTGTTTCGGCTTTAATTTACAGGTACCCGGGGAAAAAATTGAATAAAGAGCAGGAAGTCTGATATTATAATACTGTAAAAATACATATACAGATAATGAACTCTTCCTGCTCTATATGTGATTATTTTTTTTCTAATCTTTATTATTCAGTATAAACTCTTGTATTTTAAATCTTCAGTAAATTATTACATACTGCACTTTAATAATTTTGCATTATATATTAGTTAATATCCTGAATGATTATTCGTTAAAAATTTTCCTTTATTTCCTGAAAATTTTCAGAATTATATTCAGTAACTTTTAACTTTGACATCATTGCGAGTACTTCCCTTGCCTGTGCTTCCATCTCTTCACTCGCAGACGCGGTTTCTTCCACAAGAGCTGCATTTTGCTGAGTCATATTGTCCATTTCAATTACTGCTTTATTGATCTGTTCCACTCCGGCTTTCTGCTCAAAACTTGCTGTCGCTATTTCAGAAACAACTTTACTTACTTCTTTAACAGAAGCTGTAATTTCTCTAAGAGATTCCCCGCTTGTATTTACAAGTTCAGTACCCTCGTTTATTTTTTCAATTGATTCATTTATTAAATCACTGATATCTTTTGCGGCTTTTGATGATTTTTGAGCTAAATTTCGGACTTCACCTGCAACAACTGCAAATCCCTTGCCCTGTGTTCCTGCCCTTGCTGCTTCAACAGCAGCATTAAGAGCGAGCAGATTGGTCTGAAAGGATATTTCATTTATCATTGATATAATTTCGCTAATCTTTTTACTTGATTTGCTGAACTGATTAATTGATTCTACAGCTTTTTCAGAAATATTGGCTCCTCCTTCAGCAAGGCTCGATGCCTGTTCCGCAAGAGTACTTGCATGTCCGGCATTTTCAGCGTTTTGCTTTATTGTTATTGTACTTTGTTCTATAGTTGAAGCAATTTCCTCCAGAGCCGAAGCCTGTTCTGTCGTTCTGCTTGATAGATTCTGATTATCAGCCGCAATCTGTTCAACAGCTGAAACAAGGGAATGTACGGCTATATTTGTATTTGATAACAGATTATCAAAATTATCAACCGCATTATTCAGTGACTGTGCTATATCTCCCAGCATACCGACTTCTTCCTGTTTTCCAACAGGCAGTCTTTGAGTTAAATTACCGTTAGCAAGCTGATCAGAAAAATTAAAAATATCTTTAATAAGGTTTTCAATGTTATCCATTGAGTTGTTTAATGTCTGAGATAGAGTACTCAGCATACCCAGATTCTCGTTATTATTAAGATCAATCCTTTCGGTAAAATCACCTCTTGAAAATTTCAAAGAAAAGTTAACTATGTCCGATATAGTATTTTCCAGAAGGACTGAAGTATTATTCATAAATTCCGAAAGCTCACCAAGCATTCCTGTGTCTTTATCGCTGTTTATTATAAGTCTGCTTGAAAAATCACCTTTCGCGAATTTTCCGGCAAGGTCTGAAATATCATTTAATACTGCTTCTATATTACGCGCAGCGTCATTAAGAGCATCGGATAATATTCCGAATTCATCGCTCTGTTTAAGATCGATCCTTTTTTCAAAATGCCCGCTTGCAATTTCCTTTGCGAATCCAACAATTTTCTGAACTGGCTTTGAGATTGCCCTTGAAACAAGAAATAATACGCATGCCATTAAAAGCGAAATGCCGATAAAGATGGTAATCATTTTTTTTGTGATAGCAGCGATTTCTTCGTTTACATCCTCAGTATATATTCCTGTTCCTACAATCCAGTTCCAGGGTTTAAAGGATTTTACATATGATAACTTAGGAACAAGTTTATTTTTATTTTTTATCGAATTCCACCAATATTCGACAAAACCTTCTCCAGATTTTTTGCAAACATCCACCATTTCAAGAACGAATCTCTTTCCTGTCGGATCCGTTAAACCTGAAATATCAGTTCCATTCAGTTGAGGGCTAAAAGGATTCATTATCATATAAGGACGGTAATCATTTACCCATAAATAATCCTGGCCTTCTTCACCGTAACGAATATCTTTTATCAGTTTTATTGCTTCTTTCTGTGCTTCTTCTACAGTTAACACACCTTTTCTTACATCATTATCAAGTCTCACGAAAACACTAACTGCTGAATCAACAACATTTTGAAGTTTGATTTTCTTCTGGTCAATCAGGCTTGTTTTCATAGTTGGAATGAAATAGCCGAAAACAAGTCCTATAAAGCAAAGAATAGTAAATATTACACTTAAGAATATTTTTGACTGTAAAGTCATATTCCTCCATGAAATTTTAGATTTTGAATCCTTCATTACTGTCCTCCGTGGGGGGTTTATTTTTTTAATTAAA